>CAJVXS010000001.1 GCA_913009235.1 uncultured Methylophilaceae bacterium
GCTATTTATTTGTCTATTAAAGCTCCGTTAGGAGCTTTTTTAGTTTGTGCTTTATGTATTTGCTGCATTTGGTGAAAATTTTAGTGCTTTTAAATTGAGTGGATGCATTCCAATTCGCTGAATTTATTGATATAATTGCTTATTGTTAAGGGGCGGTAGGCCCTTTTTTTATTTCCGCGACATTTGTGGGGTGAGTTTTGGAGATGGTTTGTGCAAGGTTTAGAAAGTTTAATTGATAAAACAGTTACGCAGCTTGGGTTCGAGCTGGTCGACCTCGAGATGTCTAATCGAGGCAAATTGTTACGTGTGTTTATTGATAAGCTAAATCCAAAAGATGTTAAAGATAGTGTTGTTATTGAAGACTGTGTGTTGATAAGTAATCAATTAGGCAATGTATTAACCGTTGAGCACGAGATTGACTATGATAGGCTTGAGGTTTCCTCGCCTGGTATGGATCGTGTAATTAAGAAAGAGCAAGATTTTATTAGGTTTTTAGGTGAGCGTGCACAGGTTAAATTGCGCGCCCCAATGCTTGTTGAAGGCAAAGAGCCAAGAAAGAATTTTGTTGGCATTCTACGCGGCTTTGACGATGGGATGGTTCAGCTTGAGTGTGATGGCGTGGTTGAGTCGTTACCGCTAAAGAGCATTGATAAAGCACGATTAAGCCCGCAGTTTTAGATTTTTATTAATTTTAATGGTTAGCATTTAAATCGCTAAGTAATTGTATTTAGGTTGGAGAGAGACGATGAGTCGAGATATTTTATTATTGGTGGATGCCTTAGCGCACGAAAAAAACGTGAGCGAAGAGATTGTATTTACTGCCCTGGAATTAGCTTTAGCTTCAGCGACTAAAAAGAATCATGAAGATAATACTGATATTCGCGTTTCGATTGACCGAGAATCAGGGGAATATGAGACCTTTAGAAGGTGGCAATATGTTGAATATGATTTGTTGGAAAGCTCAGACTTCCAATTTGATGAAGAGGATGAGCGTGCAAAAGATCGTGAAATCGGCGACTACTATGAAGAGCCTTTAGAGTCTATCGAGTTCGGTCGTATTGGTGCGCAAGCAGCAAAACAAGTTATCTTGCAAAAGGTGCGTGAAGCTGAACGTGAACAAATCCTAGAAGACTTCTTAGCGCGTGATGAAACACTGGTTACTGGTGTTATTAAGCGTATGGAAAAAGGTAATGCGATGATTGAAGTTGGTCGTCTAGAGTGTGTTTTGCCGCGTGAGTCTATGATTCCACATGAGAATCTGCGCGTCGGCGATCGTATTCGTGCCAATTTATCACGTATCGAACGTAGCGCCCGTGGGCCACAATTAATTTTGTCTCGTATCGCTCCTGATTTCTTAATGCGTTTGTTTGAGTTGGAAGTGCCAGAAATCGAAGAAGGCTTGTTAGAGATACGCTCAGCGGCCCGTGACCCTGGTTTGCGTTCAAAAATTGCTGTTAAAGCGAATGATCAGCGTTTAGACCCGGTTGGTACTTGTGTTGGTATGCGTGGTTCACGTGTGCAAGCAGTAACGGGCGAGTTGGCTGGCGAGCGTGTTGATATCGTATTGTGGAGTATTGAGCCAGCGCAGTTTGTGATTAATGCCATGGCGCCTGCTGAGGTGTCGAGTATTGTTGTGAATGAAGATGTACATAGTATGGATGTCGTGGTCGGTGAAGAGCAGCTAGCGTTAGCAATCGGCCGCAGTGGCCAAAATGTACGACTTGCATCGGAGCTAACAGGGTGGACATTGAATGTGCTGACAGAAGAAGAAGCAGATCAAAAGACTAAAGGTGAATACGCTAATATAAGTCAGCTGTTTATTGAAAAATTAGACGTTGATGAAGAAGTGGCCGGTATTTTAGTAGAAGAAGGCTTTAGTACGTTAGAAGAAGTTGCTTATGTACCAATGGCTGAAATATCTGAAGTTGAGGCGTTTGATGAAGATACGATTAATGAGTTACGTTCACGTGCTCGTACAGCATTGCTAACCGAAGCGATTGCTAAAGAAGAGAGTGTCGATGGTCCTGCTGAAGATTTGGTCAAAATGGAGGGCATGGATGATGAAACTGCTGCTTTATTAGCTTCGAAAAAAGTAGCGACAATGAGTGACTTGGCAGAGTTGGCCGCAGATGAATTGGTGGAGCTGAGTGGGATGGATGAGGAGCGTGCAAAAACACTCATCATGACAGCGCGTGCACCTTGGTTTGAGTAAGCTGTGGTTTTGGATGAAGCATTAGTTCGAGCAAATCATGACTTAACTAAATATTTAAAGTAGTAAAAAGTATAGAAACTGGAGCAGTAAATGGCACAATCAACCGTTAAACAATTCGCCACAGAGCTGGGGCTGCCCCCCGCTTTGCTATTAGAGCAATTGAAGGGCGCGGGAGTAAATAAATTTGCTGTCGATGATCAATTAGGTGAGGCTGATAAAGCAGCGTTGCTAGGCTACTTACGTAAAGAGCATGGTGCAGTAAGCGCGCCTAAAAATAAAATTACGCTGACACGTAAGCAAAATACAGAGATTAAAAAAACCGATAGGGATGGCAGAGCCCGTACAATTAAGGTTGAAGTGCGTAAAAAACGTGTGTTGCAGCGTAATGAAGCGGTCAAAGAAGAGCCTGTACCAGTTGAAGTGGTCAAAGAAGAGCCTGTACCAGTTGAAGTGGTCAAAGAAGAGCCTGTACCAGTTGAAGTGGAAGAAGTTGTAGCACCTATTGTGCCAGAGCCTGTAGTTGAAGCTTCGCCAGGTCGGGTTGTCAAGCGTAAAAAACAAGCGCTGACACCAGAGCAAATTGCGATTCGCGAAAAAGAAGCAGAGCGCCATGCAAAGTTAATTGCTTTCCAGAAAGAGGATTTACGTAACAAAGAAGCGATAAAACAGCGTAGGCTTGATGAGGAGCAAAAACGTAAAGATGCTGAAGAGGTCGCAGCAAAAAAACTAAGTGAAGGAACACTTCATAAGCCAGCGCCA
This sequence comes from uncultured Methylophilaceae bacterium, assembly GCA_913009235.1. Lineage (GTDB taxonomy): Bacteria > Pseudomonadota > Gammaproteobacteria > Burkholderiales > Methylophilaceae. The sequence continues at coordinate 2,972 of CAJVXS010000001.1, forward strand.
AAAGCTGGTGTTGCTGCTAAGCCAGCAGTCAGTAAAGATGCTAAAAAAGGCAAAAGCAGCAATAAAGATTGGAATGATAAAGAAAACCGTAAGCGTGGTTTTAAAACGCGCGGTGCACCAACAGCTCATGACTGGCGTTCTAAAAAAGGTAAGAATAAGTCATCGAAAACAGATGGAGATGAAGAGCACGCATTCGTTGCACCTACTGAGGCGGTAGTGCACGAAGTCTTGGTGCCAGAAACTTTATCTGTTTCAGACTTGGCTAAGAAAATGGCAGTGAAGGCCAATGAGGTGATTAAAACCTTAATGGGCATGGGCATGATGGTTACCATCAACCAAGTGCTTGACCAAGAAACAGCGATTATTATCGTTGAAGAAATGGGCCATACTGCGATTGCAGCAGCCGAAAATGACCCTGAAACTTTCTTAGAAGAAGCTGAGCATGTAGATGCGGTATTAGAAGGGCGCCCACCAGTTGTGACGGTGATGGGCCATGTTGACCACGGTAAAACATCTTTACTCGACTATATTCGTACCAGCAGGGTTGCAGGCGACGAAGCCGGTGGTATCACGCAACATATTGGTGCTTACCATGTAGAAACGCCAAACGGCATGGTAACTTTCTTAGATACGCCGGGCCATGAAGCCTTTACCGCGATGCGTGCACGTGGTGCAAAAGCAACTGATATCGTTATCTTGGTTGTTTCTGCTGATGACGGCGTGATGCCGCAAACAAAAGAAGCCATTCACCATGCTAAGGCAGGTAATGTGCCCCTGGTTGTTGCGATTAATAAGATTGATAAGCCAGAGGCTGATCCAGAGCGTGTGAAAATGGAATTAGTATCAGAAGAAGTGGTGCCTGAGGATCTTGGCGGTGAAATCATGTTCCGTGAAGTCTCAGCTAAAACTGGACAAGGCATTGATGAACTGCTTGAAGCGGTATTACTACAAGCTGAGGTTCTGGAATTACAAGCGGCTAAAAACATTCCAGCTAAAGGGTTGGTTGTTGAGGGACGTTTAGATAAGGGCCGCGGTCCAGTTTCTACTATATTAGTGCAATCAGGCACATTGAAACGTGGCGATATGCTACTTGCTGGTAGTACTTATGGTCGTGTTCGAGCTATGTTAGATGAAGCAGGGTCAGAAATTAAAGAGGCGGGGCCGTCGATGCCTGTTGAGGTGTTAGGTTTGTCTGATGTGCCATCGTCTGGCGAAGAAGTGATTGTAGTGAATGATGAGCGTAAAGCACGTGAAATCGCCATGTTCCGTCAAGGTAAGTCCCGTGATGTGAGGTTTGCGAAACAGCAAGCAGTGAAACTTGAAAACATGATGGGCCAAATGGCTGATGGTGAAGTGCAAACGCTAGGCCTGATTATTAAATCCGATGTACAAGGTTCTAACGAGGCATTAGAAACGAGCTTGCTTAAGCTAGCGACTGAAGAAGTCCGTGTGAATATTATTCATACTGGCGTTGGTGCAATTAGTGAGTCTGATGTTAACTTGGCAATGGCTTCTAAGGCGGTATTGATTGGCTTTAATGTGCGTGCCGATACTGGTGCACGTAAGTTAGTTGAAGCACATGGTGTTGATGTGCGCTACTACAATATTATTTATGAAGCCGTTGATGAAGTTAAAGCGGCGCTTGGGGGCATGTTGGCGCCAGAGCAGCGTGAAAGTATCATTGGCAGTGTTGAAATTCGTGAAGTATTCCGCATTTCTAAAATCGGTGCGGTTGCAGGCTGTTATGTCCGAGATGGCCGCATCACAAGCGAATCAAAAATACGCGTATTACGCGACAATGTGATTATTCACGCAGGTGAATTGGATTCATTGAAACGCTTTAAAGATGATGTGAAAGAAGTGAAAAATAACTTCGAATGCGGACTATCACTAAAAGGTTATAACGACCTTGAAGTGGGTGATCTGTTAGAAGTGTATGAAGTCTTGGAGATTGCTCGATCACTTTAAGCTGATTAAGCGAGGGGGTATTTAATGGCAAAAGCATACGCAAGGTCAAGCCGCATTGCAGAACAAATGCGCCGTGAGTTGGCGGATTTGTTACAGTTTGCAGTGAAAGATCCGCGCGTAGGCATGGTAACGGTGACTGAGGTGGAAGTCACAGGTGATATGGAGCATGCCAAGGTGTTCTATAGTGCGGCAGAAGGCACAGCAGAGTTGCAAGCGGGGCTAGAAAAGTCATCCGGCTTTTTACGTTCGCAAGTAGCAAAGCGTATGTTGTTACGCAAAGTGCCCCAGCTGCACTTTCAATATGATGCTTCGGCTGACTATGGGATGAAAATGACCAAGCTAATTGATGAGGCGTTAGCGAATAGCGCCGAAGACAGCCAAGAAGACTAATTTTTTGCAGTTCAAACGCGTTAAAAGAAAGGTCGATGGCATCCTATTGCTGGATAAGCCACTCGGCTATTCTTCAAACCAAGCATTACAGAAAATAAAATGGCTATTTCAAGCCACCAAAGCAGGCCATACAGGCACATTAGATCCACTTGCGACAGGTTTGCTGCCAATTTGCTTGGGCGAGGCGACTAAGTTTGCGCAACATGTGACCAATGCTGATAAAACTTATATTGCCAATGTCAAGTTCGGTGTTCGAACCACGACGGGCGATGCTGAAGGTGACGTTGTTTCAACAATGCCTGTGAATATAACCACAGTTGAGCTTGAACAGATTTGCCAACAATTCTTAGGTGAAATAAGCCAAACACCCCCTATGTACTCTGCATTAAAACACAATGGTAAGCCTTTGTATGAGTATGCGAGAGCTGGCATTGAAATCGAGCGTCCGGCGAGGCAAGTCACTATTACAAAAATTGTGGTAGATTCTTTTTTAGATGGTGAGGCTATTATCACTGTTGGCTGCAGTAAAGGCACTTATATCCGCACGTTAGCAGAAGATATAGCCAATGCGCTGGATAATCACGCACATTTAACGGGGTTACGTAGGACTGAAACGGCTGGCTATGACATTGCAGATGCGATGACAATAGAGGAAGTTGAGGCGCTTGCGATGGAAGTGCGTGATGCGCAGCTGTTGCCAGTAGACTCGGCGATTAGTGTGTTACCAAAAATTACGATTAGTACTGACTCAGCTTTTTTCTTTAAGCAAGGCCAGGCTGTTTGGGAGGCGGGCGTAATTCCTGATGGTGAATTACGCGTTTATGAAGAAGGTGGTGTTTTCCTGGGCTTAGGAAAGTTGTTGGAAGATGGAAAAGTGACCGCAAAGCGATTGATCCACTTGTAAGGGCACGACAAAGCCTTCACTCATGCCTTTTCAAACTTTAGAATTCTTGCACTTTTACGATAAAACGCTACTCTTACAGCTAGTGTTTTGTCATTTATCTATCACACCACAAGGGTAGTCGGCATTGCCTTTTTTATTAGTGAGGGTACGTCATGACAACATCAGTCCGCGTCAGGTATCAAACGATTGAAATCGGAAGTGCCGATATCCACTTGTGCACGCTAAGGGATAAGCAAGAGTTTAGTGACCCAAATGATGTCGCAAAGAACCTTGGAATTAACGATACCTTATGGTCACTATTTGGAGTGGTATGGCCTTCAAGTGTAGTGTTGGCGCACTATATGGATGATTATGCGACTGATAGTAAACGTATTTTGGAAATTGGTTGTGGCATGGCATTAACCAGCTTAATGCTTAATAAACAACACGCTGATATCACCGCAACCGATTATCATCCAGAGGCCGGCCTCTTTTTACAGCGCAACACTGAGCTTAATCATGATGCGGATATCCAATATGAACGTGCTGATTGGTCGGAAGACTGCGATACTTTGGGGCGTTTTGATTTGATTATTGGTAGCGACCTTCTGTATGAGGATGGGCATGCTGAGCAGCTAGCCAAATTCATTGAACACCATAGCCAGCCGAATTGTGAAGTTGTTTTAGTTGATCCGGGCCGCGGGCGAAAAAATAAACTCGGGATGCAGATGGAGAAATATGGCTATCAAAGCGAACAGACGACGCCTGCCCATACGGATTATCTAGAGGCCCCATTTAAAGGGTATGTGCTTAAGTATTGGCGAGTTGATACATAAAAGGCGGAATAAATACTCAAAATGCTTAAATTGGTTGTAAAGCAGAATGAAAACATAAGCTTAGTACTAATTAAGCTTGGTGTTTTGCCAATTTATGGCTATAATGCTCGGCTTGTCTGATTTAAAATCATGTGATTTGAAGCATGTTATTTCAAACATGTAAATTGAATGCAAGCGCAGGTTGGGTAAATAGGTTGCTTGGCTATGTTTGTATTGACGCTAACTAAAAGGATAAAAGATGGCAGTTACAGCGCAAGACTCAGCAAAAATTATTAAAGAATATCAACGTGCTCCAAATGATACGGCAAGCCCAGAAGTGCAAGTTGCACTTTTAACTAATCGCATTGCTTATTTAACAGAGCATTTCAAAACAAACAAAAAAGATAATCACTCACGCCGTGGTTTGTTGGCTATGGTTAGTCAGCGCCGTAAGCTGCTAGATTACCTTAAAGGTAGAGACGCAAGCCGTTATCAAGCATTAATTGGTAAATTAGGTTTACGTAAATAATTTCTGTAAATGCGTTATTCGCTTTTATAGATGTGTAGAAAGTCGATTGCATTTAACGATGAGTCGGCTTTTTTTATTGTTTGATTGCTATTGGGTAGTGAATAGCAGTCTGTTGAAAAAGGAAAACAAATGTTTAATAAAGTAACGAAAAGTATTCAGTACGGGGATCATACGCTAACGCTAGAAACTGGTGAGATTGCTCGTCAAGCAGATGCGACAGTGATGGTGAGCTATGGTGATACCGTTGTCATGGTTGCGGTGACGAGCCGTAGCGAAGTTAAAGCAGGGCAAGATTTTTTCCCGTTAACTGTTGATTACATGGAAAAAACATACGCTGCAGGTAAGATTCCTGGTAGCTTCTTTAAGCGTGAAGGCCGTCCTTCAGAAAAAGAAACGTTAACTAGTCGTTTAATCGATCGCCCGTTACGTCCATTGTTCCCAGCATCGTTTTATAACGAAGTACAAGTTGTTGCAACAGTCATGTCGTCAGACCCTGAAATTGATTCGGATATTCCTGCGATTATTGGAGCTTCCGCTGCCATGTCATTATCAGGCATTCCGTTCTTTGGGCCATTAGGCGCTGCACGTGTTGGTTATATTGAAGGAGAGTACATCCTTAACCCAAGCAAAACACAAATGGAGACTACTGAGCTAGATTTAGTTGTTGCGGCAACTGAAACGGCTGTGATGATGGTTGAGTCTGAAGCAAAAGAGCTTTCAGAAGAAGTCATGTTGGGTGCAGTCACATTCGGTCATGATGCAATGCAGCCGGTCATTAAAATGATTAATGAATTGGCTGCTGAAGCAGGTAAGGATGCATGGGATTGGACTGCACCTGAGCCAGATACGGCTTTAATTGAAAAAGTGAAAAACTTAATTGGTGAAGATGTTGATGCTGCTTTTCAAATTAAAGAAAAAGGTGTGCGTTCAACTAAGTTAAACGAAATAAAAAAACGTTTAACAGATGAATTGGTTACTGAGGAAACTTCAACTGATGAAGCGAATGCGATTAAAAGTGAATTCTTTAATTTAGAGGCACAAACAGTGCGTAGCCAAATTTTGAATGGTAACCCACGCATTGATGGGCGTGACACGCGCACAGTGCGCCCTATTACTGTTCGTACTGGCGTGTTGCCACGTACTCATGGCTCTGCCCTATTTACGCGTGGTGAGACGCAGGCGTTAGTTGTCGCGACATTAGGTACTGGCCGTGATGAGCAGAAAGTTGACGCTCTACAAGGCGAGTTTACTGATAACTTTATGTTGCATTACAACTTCCCTCCATACGCAACTGGTGAAACTGGCCGTGTTGGAACACCTAAACGTCGTGAAATTGGTCATGGTCGTTTAGCTAAGCGTGCATTAATTGCTGCTTTACCCTCTAAAGAAGACTTTGATTACACCATGCGAGTGGTTTCAGAGATTACAGAATCAAACGGTTCTAGTTCTATGGCTTCTGTTTGTGGCGGCACTTTAGCGTTAATGGATGCTGGCGTACCGATGAAAGCACCAGTTGCTGGTATTGCAATGGGCCTAATCAAAGAAGGCAACCGCGTTGCTGTGTTGACTGACATCTTGGGTGATGAAGATCACTTGGGCGATATGGACTTTAAAGTAGCAGGTTCATTGAACGGTATTACTGCGTTGCAGATGGATATTAAAATCACTGGTATTACTGCACAAATTATGCAGGCGGCTTTAGCGCAGGCTAAAGAAGGTCGTGAGCATATCTTAGGCATTATGCAAACAGGATTAGATGCTGCTGATACAGAGATGTCAGAATTTGCACCTCGTATTATCAAAGTAAAAATCAATCCAGATAAGATACGTGACGTGATTGGTAAAGGCGGCGCAGTGATTCAAGCGTTGACGAAAGAGACTAATACCAATATTGATATTGACGAAGACGGTACTGTGAAAATTGCATGTACTAGCGCTGAAGAAGGTGAGGAAGCGAAGCGTCGTATTAAAGAGATTACAGCGGATGTTGAAGTTGGCCAGGTCTACGAAGGCCCGGTTGTTAAAGTATTAGACTTTGGAGCGGTGGTTTCATTGATTCCAGGTAAGGATGGTTTGGTTCATATTTCACAAATCGCACATCAACGTGTGAATGCAGTGAGTGACTTCGTTAAAGAGGGCGACACTGTTAAAGTGAAAGTGGTTGAGATCGACGGTAAAGGTAAAGTGCGCTTAAGCATGAAAGCTTTAATCGAAGTGCCAGCTACAGACGCTGAGTAGTAAGTTCTAGCAATAAAAAAGCCCGCTAAGCGGGCTTTTTTATTGTGTGTTACTTTTGAAGTAAATCAGCCTTGGCTAATATTAAGTCATGTTATTTTGCGACTTGCTTTTCTCTTAGCTCATCTAATGTTTTGCAATCAATGCATAGCGTGGCTGTTGGACGCGCTTCTAAGCGCCTTGAACCAATTTCCACACCACAGCTTTCGCAGTAACCATATTCATTCGCATCAATATTGCGCAGAGTGCCTTCAATTTTTTTGATTAACTTACGCTCACGGTCGCGGTTGCGTAATTCAAGCGCCATATCAGACTCTTGACTGGCGCGATCATTAGGGTCTGCAAACGTAGAAACCTCATCTTGCATATGAAGCACAGTACGATCAATATCTGCGTTTAACTCAGTTTTCCACATTTCTAAAATAGAGCGAAAGTGTTTACGCTGTCTTTTGCTCATGTACTCTTCATCAGGTTTTGGTTGATAAGGAGTGACACTATTGTGCGGTTTTCTATCTGTCATCTTGTGCCTAAAAAGTTACTTAAAAAATTGTGTAATGTAAAAGTATAAGAATTAACCGCGCGAGTGTACACGATTATATAGCAGATGCAAAGAATCTACTCAGAGAAGCTAACTTCTAGCTTCGTTCAGCTCCAATGCTAACAATGTATTTCCCATCAATGTTGCCACTGTCATCGGGCCAACACCGCCAGGGACTGGGGTGATAAAGCTAGCGCGCTCTTTTGCTTCAGAAAAATCAACATCTCCGCTAAGTGAACCATCTGCTAAACGATTAATTCCAATATCAATGACAACGGCACCAGGTTTAATCCATTCGCCTTTGATTAAACCTGGTGCCCCAGCCGCGGCAATTACCAAGTCTGCCCGCTTGACATTCTCTTCAAGATTTTTGGTGTGGCGATGACAGCTAGTAATCGTAGCGCCAGCTAACATCAGCTCTAATGCCATGGGCCTGCCAACATGGTTAGAAACACCGACTATCACTGCATCTAAGCCCATCAGGCCGATGTTGCTAGCTTCTAGCATCTTAATCACACCGAATGGCGTGCAAGAGCGTAGTGTAGGCTGTCGGATGGCTAAGCGACCAATGTTGTATGGGTGAAAGCCATCAACATCCTTATTAGCGTCCATATTCTCAATTAACTTGTCTTCATTAATATGGGCAGGCAACGGAGATTGCACTAAAATGCCATCAACGGTGGTATCTGTATTCAATTTGTTGATTAATGCCAGAAGCTCAGCCTCTGTTGTTGAAGCTGGCAAATCATGCAAGATCGAAGTAACCCCAACTTTTTCGCAAGCTAACCGTTTATTTCGCACATAAATAGCAGAAGCAGGGTCTACGCCAATTAAAATAACAGCGAGACAGGGTGCGCGCTTGCCAGCGGCAACACGGCCTGAAATGCGAGATTTAATACTATCTAGTAATTTTACTGAGATGGCTTTGCCATCAATGATTTGCGCTGACATGAATGTGTTTCACATGGAGTGTTAAAGTAATTGCGCATTTTACCATATTTGATTTGACCAATCGCTTAAATTCCAGTATATTTCTGCCTCTTCGGCGTGTAGCGTAGCCTGGTAGCGCGCCTGCTTTGGGAGCAGGATGTCGGGAGTTCGAATCTCTCCACGCCGACCAATTTTTTTTGGTTTACCCGATGATGATGGCATTGCGCCATCTAGTTATAAATCTGCCCGTAGCTCAACTGGATAGAGCACCAGCCTTCTAAGCTGGGGGTTATAGGTTCGATTCCTATCGGGCAGGCCAGATTGACCGTTTTATGGTGGCTGTAGCTCAGTTGGTAGAGTCCCGGATTGTGATTCCGGTTGTCGTGGGTTCGAGCCCCATCAGCCACCCCATTTTCCCTCCGTAATGATGTCGATAAGATCCAAGCGACGTCCTCTTCGATTACCGGACTGACTCCTGTTGACCTGAACTCGCGTATTAACAAAACCCGCGGCGTTGCTTCTATAGGTGCCACCTTCGATATTGCCCCAAATCATCGAATCAGTGCGCATAGCCAATACCAAGAACTATCCTACGCCCACACCAGTGCCATCGCGATGTACTTTAAATACGACATCGGCTTTTAAATAAGTACGGTAGTTAATGGATATCAAAACCTTACTCGAGAAGCCTTGATACCCCTCCACTCACTATTTGAATAGAACTAATTGCTATAGAAGAGATAAAACAATAAGACTTTGTAGTCTAGGAAGATTGAATGAGACATAAATGCCTCTAACTGAATATAAAAACACTTTATGAATGCGTAAACCTAAGCTTTAGAAATTAGATTAAGTTCAGGGGTGCCATTTTTAAAAAATTCTTAGGGTTGCTAAAAGCTTTCTTTGTTTGTAATTAAATTTAAAAAAACCAGCAAAATTAAACAAGTTAATATTTAAATTATTTTTAGTAAATAAGCTACTTTACAACAGTGACTTAGCCCCTCTTCTTTATTGGCAGCAACATCCACACCGATATATGCTTCGCCACGCTGCTTGGCTAAGACCACTTGTTTCTGTCTTTCGGCCAGCGCCGCTTTTTTGGTCTCAGAGGTTTTGTCGTAGCAATGCGGACAGGAAATGCCACCAGTGCAAAACGTGGCGACTTTTTTGTTTTTGTTCTTATCGAGATTATCTTGCACATATTTTGGAAACTCTCGAAAGGTCGTTGTTTTTGGGTCTATCGCACCCTTAAACGTACCGATATGGGTTTCATAGTCGTTACGCGTGTCTAATACTACTACATCAGGATCGCTAATAATGGCATTCCAGTCTCCTGGTTTTACATAGGTGCCAACGACTAAATTAGGATCAACTTCTTTTACACCCATGGTCACAATCTCTTTTTTGAGTTTGACCTTCATACGGTGACATGGCTATCGCCTTATATTCTATATAACGCTATGATTACAGCAGGGCAATTACACTAAATAACAAACAGTACAAAAGTAAAGAAAAAAATAGTGAATGACAATCAACTGTTACGGTATAGCCGTCATATTCTGCTGCCGCAGGTGGAATATGCGGGGCAAGAAAAACTCACCCTAAGCCATGCGCTCATTGTGGGGGCTGGGGGTTTGGGCTCGCCAGTTGCTTTGTATTTGGCGGCAAGTGGTGTGGGCACGTTAACGATTTGTGATTTTGATAAGGTGGATTTAACTAATTTACAGCGACAAATTATTCACAACACAGAATCGGTTGGTGTGAATAAAGCGCTATCAGCACAGCACACTATTAGTCAAATTAACCCTGAAGTTGAAGTGAAAGCAGTGCAGAAAAAATCGACGCAAACAGAAATGGCTGCATTGGTTAATGTGGCAGATGTCGTGATTGATTGCTCTGATAATTCTGAGACGCGTTATATGCTTAATCGTACTTGCTTCGCACAGAGGAAACCGTTGGTTTCAGGTGCTGCGGTGCGATTTGAAGGGCAGGTGACGGTTTTTGATTTTAGAAGTAAAGCCAGCCCATGTTACCACTGCCTATTCCCAGATGCAGGTGTTGGCCAAGAATTGCGTTGTGCGGATAATGGTGTATTTTCTCCATTGGTTGGTATGGTTGGCACTATGCAAGCAGCTGAAGCTCTGAAGTGCTTAATAGGGATTGGTGAGAGCTTGCAGGGGCGGTTAATGATGCTAGATGCACTAACGGCAGAGTGGCACACGGTTAAATTTGCGCGCGACCCTGCGTGTAAAGTGTGTGGTTAAGGTTTTACTTGCCGTCCTTATTTACCACCAACTAAGTTTTTAACTGCACCAACCAAATCACCTGGCATGACAACAATTTTACTGTTGCCTGAGCTAGACATTTTTTGTAAGGCTTGAATATAGCGGTCACCTAGAAGGAACGTCGCAGAGTCATCATTGCCTTTTGCAGCCGCTGTAATGAATTTAATCGACTCCCCGGAAGCTTTTGCACCAACCATTTGCGCTTCAGCATCTTTTCTTGCCGCTTCTAAACGGGCTTCAGCATTTAGAATCAAGGCTTCTTTCGCACCTTCAGCTTCTGTGACAACGGCAACGCGTTCACGCTCTGCCGCGGCTTGTTTTTCCATCGCATCTTGCATATTCATTGATGGCTTAATATCCTGAATCTCTACAGACTTAACGGTTAAGCCCCAGTCTAAAGCCTCATCAGCAACGGCATTTTTCAATTCCGCTTTGATGCGGTCACGTGAAGTCAGTGCCTTATTTAAATCCATACCACCAATTATTGAACGTAAGTTTGTTTGCACCATATTGCGCATCGCTTCACGGAAGTTTTCAATGCCGTATACAGCACGTTCAATGTTGCTAACCTTAATAAAAGCAACCGCATTCGCTAGAATCACTGCATTGTCAGCAGTAATGACTTCTTGCTGAGGTATGTCTAAGATAATGTCTTTCGTAGTCACTTTATAGCTGACTTTGCTCAAAACGGGGTTAATGACGGTTAAACCCGGTGTGATAACACCACTAAACTTGCCTAGACGTTCCACGACCCATTCTTCACCTTGCGGCACAATGCGGACACCTTTCACAATGGCGATAATGGCTAAAAATATGAGTACGATACTAAATCCCGTCATGGTTATTCCCTAATAATTATGATTAAACGGCTTTGATCCTTAATGCATTGCCTTCTACGGCAATCACACTTGCTTCTGTTCCCGCTTTGATAGCCTCATCTGAAACGGCTGTCCATTCGCGTGCGCCCATCAGGCCTTGTGTAAACTGGATGCGGCCTGTTTGGCCAGGACTGCAAGCTTCAATCACTTTGCCAGTGCTGCCAATTTCTTGGCCTTGTGATTGTCCAATACGTGAGTGAGTTTCAGTTTTATTGTAATACAGCCTCCAAATAGCAAGAGAACCGATTGCGAGCACAGCAAACATCGTGAATTGTGAGGCATATGGCATGTTTGGGAATAGCCATATAGCCAATGCAACACATAAGGCTGCAATACCAAACCATAAAATATCTAAGGTGCCTACCATTGTCATTTCAATGGTCAGTAGAGCAATGCCTAAGGCAGCCCAAATCCATATCGGTTCTATCATCAATATGTTGTCCTAGCTTAATTAAGTTGGCCAATAATGTGATTATCTTAGCATCATTTATGGTGGTTATTAGAAATGAAATGCATGAATTGTAATCTGATGAAACTTTTCTTTATATGAGGGGGGGTGAATACGGCTAGTCTTTGTATTGGCTGTGGTAAAATTCCGCGTATATGACGACGAATACACAAACACCAGAGAACGCACTTGATAAACCTTTTGAGCCGAAATCCATTGAAGGTAAATGGTATGCCTTTTGGGAAAGTAAAGGCTATTACGAAGCTGGATTAAATCCAGAGGTTAAAGAAAATTTTAGTATTTTATTACCGCCGCCTAATGTGACAGGAAGTTTGCATATGGGCCATGGTTTTAACCAAACGCTCATGGATACGCTGACACGCTATCATCGCATGCGCGGAGATAACACATTATGGCAACCAGGTACCGATCATGCAGGTATTGCAACGCAGATTGTTGTTGAGCGTCAGTTGGATGCACAAGGCGTGTCGCGGCATGAGTTAGGCCGCGAAAAATTCTTAGAAAAAGTCTGGGAATGGAAAGAGTTATCAGGCGGCAACATTACTAAGCAAATGCGCCGCTTGGGTGCGTCGCCTGATTGGTCGCGCGAACGTTTCACGATGGACCCTAAGCTGAATAAGACAGTGACGGAAACCTTTGTGCGCTTGTATAAAGAAGGTTTAATTTATCGCGGTAAGCGTTTGGTGAACTGGGATGTGAAACTTGGCACTGCGGTTTCAGATTTAGAAGTGGTGCAAGAGGAAGAGGATGGCTCAATGTGGCACATCAATTACCCACTTGCTGATGGTTCAGGGCAGCTAACCATAGCGACGACACGGCCAGAAACAATGTTGGGTGATGTGGCGGTGATGGTGCATCCAGAAGATGAGCGTTATACACACTTAGTTGGTAAAACTGCCAAACTACCATTATGTGATCGTGAAATTCCGATTATTGCTGATGATTATGTGGATAAAGACTTTGGTACTGGCTGTGTAAAAGTAACGCCAGCACATGATTTTAACGATTACGCGGTCGGCCAGCGTCACAAATTACCAACGATAGGTATTTTAAACCTTGAAGGTTTTGTGAACGAAGAGGCGCCTGAACAGTATCAAGGCTTAGAACGCTTCTCTGCACGCAAGCAAGTCGTGGCAGATTTGGATGCGCAAGGCTATTTAGTCAAAGTTGATAAACATAAGCTAAAAGTCCCACGTGGCGATCGTACAAATGTCGTGATTGAGCCGATGCTCACAGACCAATGGTTTGTTGGGATGAGTCGACCAACTGCAGATGGCAAAAGCATTACGCAAAAAGCATTAGATGTTGTTGAAAGTGGTGAGGTGAAGTTCTACCCAGAAAACTGGGTGAATACTTACAACCAGTGGCTGAACAATATTCAAGACTGGTGTATTTCTCGTCAGTTATGGTGGGGCCATCAAATCCCGGCTTGGCATGGTGATAATGGCGAGGTTTTTGTTGCCCACGATGAAGCAGAAGCAAAAGCAGAAGCGGATAAAGGGGGTTACACCGGCAACTTAAGGCGCGATGATGATGTGCTGGATACTTGGTACTCATCAGCCTTATGGCCTTTCTCGACAATGGACTGGACGGGCGATGAGGCGATTGATGCGCAAAATCAAGCTTTGCAACAGTTCTTACCCTCATCTGTGCTGGTGACTGGCTTTGATATTATCTTCTTTTGGGTCGCACGGATGGTGATGATGACCAAACATATCACTGGTCAAATTCCATTTAAACATGTCTATGTACATGGCTTAATTCGCGATGCTGAAGGCGCGAAGATGTCTAAGTCTAAGGGTAATGTATTGGATCCGATTGACTTGATTGACGGCATTAGTTTGGACGAGTTAATCAAAAAACGTACCACGGGATTAATGAATCCAAAAGATGCGACTAAAATTGAAAAGCGTACCCGTAAAGAATTCCCTGATGGCATTAATGCTTATGGTACTGATGCACTTAGGTTCACATTTGCTGCCTTAGCAAGTCCAGGCCGTGACATCAAGTTTGATTTACAACGTTGTGATGGTTATCGTAACTTCTGTAATAAATTATGGAATGCAACGCGCTTTGTATTGATTAATACAGAAGGGCAAGATTGTGGCCTAGAGCCTTGCAGTGACAAACCAGATGGCTATTTGAAATTTAGCCAAGCCGATCGTTGGATTGTTTCTATTTTACAAAAGACAGAAGCAGATGTTGAAAAAGCCTTTGAAGATTATCGTTTTGATTTGGCTGCAAAAGCCATTTACGAATATGTGTGGGATCAATATTGCGATTGGTATTTAGAAATAGCTAAGGTGCAAATACAGGTTGGCTCTGAAGCTGAGCAACGTGCGACACGCCGTACTTTATTACGTGTGTTAGAAACCATTCTCTGCTTAGCGCACCCGATTATTCCATTTATTACCGAAGAAATCTGGGGCACCGTTGGCCCGATGAGCGGCCGTACTGGGGACAGCATTATGCTAGAAGCCTACCCAGTGCCACAACCTAAAAAGATTGATGGAGCAGCTGAGGATGAAATTAATTGGTTGAAATCAATTGTAGATGCAATACGTGCATTACGCGGAGAATTCAAGCTTGATCCAAATGCTAAGCCAGTTCTTGAGGTTGTAGCAAATATGGACGGAGCAAGCCAAGATGAAGAGGCGCTGTTTAATGTTAATAAGGATAAAGTAGCGGCTTTAGCTAAAATTAAAGACCCAACTGTAACCCCAAGACCTAGCAACCCATTGGCGCCGATGGTTATTGTTGGAAATTTAAGATTGTCGCTTGTGGTAGAAGTAGATGTTGAGGCTGAGAAAGAGCGCTTAGGTAAAGAAATGAGTCGTCTACAAGGTGAAATAGCAAAAGCTAATAGCAAGCTGAATAATGAGAACTTTGTTGCACGTGCTCCTGCGGCAGTAGTTGAGCAAGAAAAAGCGCGGGCGGTGGAATTTTCAGCGAGTTTAGAGAAGCTGGAGGCGCAACTTGCTAAATTAGGATAACTATTTGGTAGGCGGTTAATCATGGCAAATAGGAGCGCTGCATTATTTGTTAATAAGTTGCTCAAGTGAGTAGTGCATTTCCATCTTCGGTGAGCTAGGTAGGTGTAATGCCTGCCAAGATTGGAATGTAGAGGCGTTAGCACTTGGCAACAAGTAGAGAGCACTCCTTAGTGCTTATATAAAGAGGTTGACGTCTGACTCGCCAGCAAATTCGAAGAAAGTGGCTGCACCACCAAATTCAATGCCATCGATAAAGTCAGTTGGTTTAAAGTCAAATAAATCGACAGTCATTTGGCAAGCAATCAGTTTGACACCACTTTCCAAGCAGGACTCGCGTAATTCTTGAATACTGGCGACGCCTTTGCTTTCAATTTTTTGCTTCATCATCAGGGTTGCCATGCTTTCCATGCCGGGCAGCATTTGCGCTAAGTTAGGCATTGGTACGGGCATCGGCATGGCAGGGTTGCCAATGGGTGAGACCTTTAAGTTACCAATGTCTTTTTTGAGTAATGTTAAACCGTAAAACGTAAAAAAGATGCTAACTTTATAACCCAGCGCAGCGGCAGTCGAGGCCAATATGAATGGCGGATAAGCCCAGTCGAGAGAGCCTTTTGACGCGATGAGGGCTAATTTTTTAGCCATGACAATTATTCAGCATTACGCTTTTTAATATAAAATGATAACATGCCTTCTGCTTTATCGAGCTGTAATAGCTTATGACCTGTTTGTGTGCAAAATGCAGTAAAATCTTTTTCCGAACCCGGATCTGTTGCCATAATTTTTAAGGTTTGGTTTGCCACCATGTCACTTAATCCTTTTTTACAACGCAAAATAGGCAGTGGGCAGTTTAGATTGCGTGCATCAACTTCTTTATCAAATTCCATTATCTTCTTTCCAATCAACTGGCAGTTAATACTAGCTGCTATGGCTTAGTGAATAACCTGCTTGAGCCCAAGCAAGGGCGCCACCAACTAAATTGTAAACAGATTTAATGCCTTTAGAAGCAGCAAAATCTGCTGCATGGGCTGACCGTATGCCGCTATGACAATAAAAAACTACAGCATCAGCACTTGTTAGTTTCTCATATTCAAGCGGAAGCAGAGAAAGTTGAATGTGTATTGCACCCTCAATCACTCCCCGCGCCACTTCATCATCGTTCCGCACGTCCACCAATAACACATTATTTTTTGCCAGTGTGTTTGATAGTTCAGATACTTCAACTTCAGTATAGTTTTTCATTTTTGCAAGCCTCGTTAATTAGCTATTGTACACATGAACAATGAAAGTGAAACAGCTAGGTAGCCTGTTAGGGGGTGTGAATCGTTATTTGAGCGTACTCTATGACGTATTCACTTATAATATGTTGCCATATATTAATAACCTTTGGAGCTTCCAATGAGCGCTTTACCGCAATGTCCAAAATGCAGTTCTGAATATACTTATGAGGATAGAGACCAGCTTGTCTGCCCAGAATGTGCACATGAATGGTCGCAAAATGGTGAAGCAGTAAATACTGATGATGGAAGTGTGATTAAAGATGCGAATGGCAATGTGTTGAATGATGGCGATACCATTACTGTGATTAAAGACTTAAAAGTAAAGGGATCTTCATCTATTGTTAAAGTTGGCACTAAAGTGAAGCATATCAGGCTGGCTGATGGCGACCATGATATTAACTGCAAAATTGACGGGGTTGGCGCCATAAAGTTGAAATCACAGTTTGTGAAAAAGGCTTAAAACTATGGTGGCTTCTTTAGGTTTAGTTAAAAGACGCACCCCAGCAAGTTACGGCTATACACTTTTGTAGGCACCCCCTTATTCTAGTCACCACCTCATTTAACTTTAGATTTAACAGTGAAAAGGGTGTGCGTAGTCACAATCTCTTCTATACTATTGCACAAGCTAATCAATCGATCATAAAAAATGACAACACCAGATAATACGATGGCTAAGATTCAGCCCGAAACCATCTACCTTAAAGACTATCAAGTTGTACCTTATCAAGTAGAGCATGTGCATCTAATTTTTCAGTTATTAGATGGCAAAACCATTGTCACATCTAAAGTGAGTTATCAGCAAAACCCTGATAACCCATCAAATCAATTGGTGTTAAATGGGCAAGATCAAACCATTGTTAGTGTTGAAAAAGATGGCCAGCAATTTTCTGACTATACACTTGCTGATGACAGGATGACGATTGAAAATGCAGGTGAGCAACTTACATTAACCATCACCACTGAAATCGACCCGGCAGCCAATACTGCGCTGGAGGGTTTATATCAATCGCAAGGCACATATTGCACGCAGTGCGAGGCAGAAGGCTTTAGACGCATTACGTATTATCAAGATAGACCTGATGTGTTAAGCACCTTCACTGTACGCATCGAAGGCGATAAAGCCCAATGTCCTATCATGTTATCCAATGGTAATTTGGCTGAAACAGGAGAGCTGGCTGATGGTCGCCACTTCATAGTTTGGAATGACCCATTCCCTAAGCCATGTTATTTATTTGCATTGGTCGCAGGTGATTTGGTGCGCACTGAAGACCGTTTTACTACCATGACAGGTCGCAATGTTGACTTGCATATTTACGTGCGTTCTGGTGATGAAAGCCAATGTGGCCATGCCATGGAATCACTCAAAAAATCTATGCAATGGGATGAAGAAACTTACGGCCGTGAATATCAATTAGAGTTATTCAATATCGTTGCAGTGAGTGATTTTAATATGGGGGCAATGGAAAATACCTCGCTCAATGTGTTTAATACGAAGTTGGTGCTCGCACACCAAGAAACCGCCACAGATAATGACTTCTTAAGTGTAGAGGGCGTGATTGGTCATGAGTATTTCCATAACTGGACAGGTAATCGTGTCACTTGCCGCGACTGGTTTCAGCTCTCCTTAAAAGAAGGTTTAACCGTCTTTAGAGACCAAACATTTAGTGCCGATTTAAATTCACAATCTGTACAGCGGATTGATGATGTCGATCGTTTGCGCCGCATGCAATTTTCAGAGGATGCCAGCCCACTCGCACATCAAGTACAGCCAGATAGTTTTATTGAAATTAGCAATTTCTATACCACCACTATTTATGAAAAAGGCGCAGAAATCATCCGTATGCAACATACCTTATTAGGTGGCGAAACTTATCGCAAAGCGACGGATTTATATTTCGAACGTTACGATGGTCGCGCCGTGACCTGTAATGACTTTGTGCAATGTATGGCTGATGCATCAGGCCGCAACATGGAACAATTTTTCTTATGGTACAAACAGCCCGGCACACCAACCGTTACTGTTTCTAGTCACTATAATGAGACGCGGCACACTTTTTCACTGACCTTCAAACAATCACAAGAAGACACGCTACGACAGTTTGATAAAAAACCATTGTTGATTCCAATTGCCGTTGGTTTGCTCGATGCGGAGGGCAATGAAATTCAAGCAACGCAAGTGTTGGAAATAATAGAGCGTCAGCAAACCTTTATGTTTGCTGATATCCTATCACGCCCAATCCCATCTATCTTGCGTAGCTTTTCCGCACCTGTGAAACTAGTCACCGATTTGAGTAATGATGATTTGCGCTTATTACAACTACACGATACCGATGGATTTAATCAATGGGAAGCAGGGCAAACATTAGCACTACGTGCCATTGATCGTATCATGGCCGATAAAGACCAGAATATTGCTACATTTGTTGATGACTTTGGCATGATGATTGCACAAGGTCTCGAGGAAAAAGGTGATAAGGCATTGTTAGCTAGAGCGCTCACTTTGCCTGCGATTTCTGTGATTTCACAATCACAAACCGTAATTGACCCTGCAGCAATGGATAAAGCGCGTACGCAACTCTTAAAGGCTATTAAACGTGCTCACAAAAGTGCGTTAGATAAACTATACAAGGCCAATGGCAATACAGGTGAATTCTCACTAACGCCAGCCGCGATGGGCCGTAGAGCGCTGCAAAATGTCACGCTAGAATTGCTCACCGCTACCAATGGCACAGGCTGCGCTACCCGTGCTAAAGCGCATTATGATAATGCCGACAACATGACTGACCGTATCGCTGCATTAGCCAGTTTAACCGATAGCACAAAACCTGAACGCGAAACCGTCTTTACCGATTTTTATAGGCGCTATAAAGACTATCCACTTGTCATCGACAAATGGTTTACCATGCAATCTATGGCGAATCGTAATGCCATGTTTGATGACTTTGCTAGCCTACGCCAACACCCGGACTTTAATATTAAAAACCCGAACCGCGTACGTGCACTCTATTCCGCATTTGCGATTAATAACCCAGTTAAATTCCATGACCCAAGTGGCAAGGGCTACGCTATATTAAGAGATGTCATTATTGAACTCAATGCCTTCAACCCACAAATCGCCTCACGCTTAGTCACACCGCTGCGCGAATGGAAACGCTACACGCCAGAACTACAAGCGCGCATGAAAGCGGCATTACAAGCCATTTTAGAAACGCCTAACTTATCCAATGATGTGTTTGAGCTTGTGAGCAAGTGTTTGGAAGGCTAAGTCTAGCGCTGCCGTCAGCAGTTAGTATTTATTCATACAACTTATTTAACAAGAATAGAGGTAACATGGGCAATATCGCTGTAATAGTCGACTTAGAAACGACAGGTTTAAGTGCTGAAGATCAGATTATAGAAATTGGTGCAATCAAGATTGACACCAAAACGGGCGAGGTGTTAGATGAGTTTCAGAGCTTCTCACTGCCAGAGGCTGAGTATGGGGGCTACCAGTATCAAATCTCAAGTTTCATCACGGACTTAACGGGCATTACAGATGACATGGTTGCTGATGCACCTTCAAATAGCGATGCTGTAAACGCTTTCCTTGTGTTTGCTGGTAATCTAGAGATTTGGGCTTATAATGCGGGATTCGATAGTAAATTCATCAACCAACACACACCAGAGCATCGACCTTTTAAAGATGTTTTATGTATTGCTAGAAAAGCTTTCCCAGACCTTAGAAGCCATAAGCTGACATTAGTTGCAGACCGCTTAGGATTGAGCCAAAAAAGCGCGCATAGAGCCATTGCCGATTGCTTGATGACGAAAGAGGTGTTGGTGCAAGGGTTAAGGTTGTTAGATTGCGGAAAATAATTAAGTGATAAAGCTACCTCAAATATTTATTGATGCTTTCCAAAAGAGAAATATACATTTTTTTGTAATGTTACTTTGCATCCTAATGCAAATGCTAACTATAGGTTGGGCTTATCGTTTTTTTGCATATGCAAATCTTATTGCCGTATTGATTTATACTGCTTATCAATATAAAGCTTCGAGAAACTTTGATGATTATCAATGGCTTAAGTATCCTATATTGTTCTCGTTAGGCTTTGTTGCAATACATTTTGTTGCCGTACAAAATTTAGTCGTTATTAAAGAAATCCGACATATTTTACTCGCTATTTTTTTAGTAATAGGTATAGCCATGATAATCAATAACAAAGGTAGTTACATAAGAAAGAATGCTTTCAGGTTTACAGTATTAATCATATTTCTTTACGTAATCATACAAGTAATTTCCTTATGGTTTTTTAATGCAGATCACGGCACAACTAAGAATCCACATTATTTAGCTTTATACAGCTCTGTTGGCATGGTCCTCGCTGTATATTGCTTTTTAAATTCATCAATAAAATTAAAAATGATGTTAGGTGTTTGTATTTTATTGCTAGGCGCACTTCTAATACAATCCTCATCTAGGCCTGCGTGGATAGCTCTCACTTTTACTGGATTATTAGTAACTTTTTTTCTTAAGAGAAAATCTCAATTTTATGCTTTTTTGACAATTGCGGTTACTTTTCTGGTTCTTACTTTAACTAATATTGGTAATTTTTCTGAACGATCTAAAGACCTAATTGAAAACATTAGAACTGAAGAGCGTGTCGCCATTTGGACAGAAACATGGAATATGCAAGGTGATAGCTCCTTGCTGCAATGGACTGTAGGGCATGGTCTAAACAGTTTTGAGGAAGCCTTTAAGCCTTATTCAAGTTATCATCATATAAAGAATATAGACTTTAATAGCCCTCACAACTATTTATTAGAGTTATTATTTACATCTGGATGGCTAGGGATTTTCTTGGCTTTTACTATGTTCTGGTTAATATATAAAAAGTTAATTCATTTTATCAGGCTAGAGAATGAACATAGATATGTATATATGACTCTAATGGCTGTTCTTACAACAAGTATTATTTTTACAAGTATTACACTTCCATTTTTTACTAGTTCCAGTATGAATATTATTGCATTGGTTGTGGGTGCTATGTTTGTCTTAGAAAAGAGCAACCAATAAGCATTTATGAATAAATCTATAACAACAGTTATCCCAAATTATAATGGTTCTGAGCTGCTACGTAAGAACTTGCCCATAGTTATATCTGCGATCAAGAGCTATGGCTATGAGAGCTCTTTAATTGTAGTTGATGACGGATCTTCAGATGATAGCCTTGATGTTCTAAATCGCGAGTTTCCAAATGTTAAGGTTGTAGTGCATCAGCAAAATAAGGGCTTTGCCGATGCTGTACATAGCGGTGTGAAAGAGGCAACAACTGATTTGGTATTGATACTTAATTCAGATGTGCAATTAACTGAAAATTTCTTTCCTCCATTAGTCAGTCATTTTGAAGATGTGAATACATTTTCAGTTAACCCTTTGATATATGATGAAGAAGGTGAAGTGAAACGACATTCTTGGAACTATAGGCAGTTTAAAAAAGGCGGCATTTCATTATTAAAATGGACTTTAGAAGAGGCTCAGAACATTATAAACGCGGGTAAACGCTGTCCTACTATGTATGGACATGGTGGATCTATGTTGGTAAGAAAGTCTATGTTTGATGCTCTTGGTGGATTTGATCCCATATTCAAACCTTACTATGGTGAGGATTCAGATATTGGAATCCGCGCATGGCGGAGAGGTTGGTATAGCTATTTTGAACCAAGATCTAGTATTGTGCATCAACGCATTGGAGCAATTCGTGCTAATGTAAAAATGAAACAAGTAAAGTGTATAAGACGTCGGAATCGCTATATTCTTGAATGGATACATTTAACACCTGGACAGTTAATCTTTAAAGCTATCCCAATGTCAATTTTCCAACTATTGGGAGAGTTGGTTATATTTGATTTAGTTAATCTAAAAGGGTTCTTACTTGCCTTGACTAAAGTGCCGGAGGTGATGGTTGCAAGAGCTAGAGTTAAAAGTACAGAGCAGCTAAGCATAAAAAAAGTGTTTAAAATTATTGGGCAGAAGTCAGCACCGTGAAATAAAGATTACCGCCTTTAGATTGCTTTATAATTTTTCCGAACCAATCCTTTAGGCAGTTTAAATGTCCAAGAGGGCGCTCCCTCTTAAAGGATTGGTATAAAAAATCCCGACTGGTTAAGTCAGGCTAAATGTCCGGTATTACTTAAAATTGGTGGCCCGAACTGGAATTGAACCAGTGACACGCGGATTTTCAATCCGCTGCTCTACCAACTGAGCTATCGGGCCAACACTGCAAGATAATTAATTGCAAGTCGCGCATTATAGCAAATATTATTGAGCTGGGAACACTTAATGATATTTAATGTTTGAAAAGCAGTAAAACAGATGATTTAGCATATGTTTGGTGTGCTACCGTACTTGCACAACTTTCATTTGAAAACAGTTGACGGCTTATTTGCCATATTAACTTTCCGGTGCAGCCAATACTTTAACGGTTTGACCTAAACACTCCACCAGTTGGCCTGCACGGATTTTAGCGGTTTTGCGTAACTCGATTTCGCCATCGACAGTAACAATACCATCAGCGACAAACATTTTTCCTTGGCCACCACTTTCAGCAATACCTTCTATTTTCAATAAATCACATAAGGGGATGTGTTCGCTTTTTAGTGTAAATTCGTTCATTTTTTATCCTTTTAGTTTGAGCGCCATACCAACCTTCATGCCAAGCGAGGATGAGATTTTTCTTTTACCGTTGCCTGTTAAAACTAAAAGCAGATCCATCTCTAGATCTGCTTCTTCGATAGGTTCATCAATTACTGTTTTTCGCGTTCCATTCGCGCCTGGTGGCGCGAATTTCTGCCAGTATCAGTATTATGCTTTAGCGCGACTTTCGCTATTAGCTAGCACGAATACAACATGCATAACCAGTGCTGTACCCAGCCAGAACCCAATGCCTTCTAATTGCTGTGGAAAGTAGTGCATTAAACGTTCGCCAAATACTGTAAAAGTAGGGTCGGGAAAACGATCACCAAAGAAGTAGAATCCACCGCTAGAAAATAGCTCACTTGCCATTGCTGAAACAGCCACACTACCTATTAGTGGCAATAGTGTTTTACCGCTAAAGCTATAGCGCTTGTTAAACCAACGGCTAGCTAACCACAGCACACCATAAGCAGGCAATAAGGCTCCATAAGCAGGTGTGATACAGAAGCTGCTTACACCGCCTGCGATGATGGCATAGAAATCAATGCCAACACATAAAGCGAGTAGGGCGGCAAACACCCAAGTTGGACGCAGATAAAGGCCAGCCAAGAAAAACACAGCTAATGAAGCGCTAGGCAGGTTATTTAAGGAGGAAAAGTGATCGCCCCGTGTAATAAATACTAATGTTGCAAGCACCATACCAATGATGATTTGATTGGTTTTGGAAAGTATTACCATTGACTTCTCCATCTATAATGTTGGGTTAATAGTTGCAATTTTAACCTAAATTTATGGTTTCATGTCGTAACGTAGGCCAACAAACAGGTTACTACCAGCAGTATTATAGGCGTCTCCGCTCCATGCCAATGCAAGTGCATAATCTTTATCAAGAATGTTATTTGCACGTGCTTCCAGTTTCCACTCGGGGCTCAGTTTGTAGTTGGCCGTTAAGTTAACCAGCATATAACCGCGCATTTTTACGGTGTTTGCGGCATCGTTATAGCGGGCAGATGCACCTGATATTTCTATACCCCACTGCAAATCACCGATAGAGTGCAATAGGTTAATAGCCCCATAACGGTTGCCTCTACGCACTAATAATTGGTCTGTCTCCTCATCACGTGGCGACTGAACAGTGTAGTTTCCACTCAGTAACAAGCTGTCTGTAATATCCCATGAGCCATCAAATGTAATCCCTTGAATGTCAACTTTATCTATATTGAACGGGCAATTCCCCCATGCACAAGTGTCCGAAGCAGGGCCTGAATTTGCAATTAGGCCTCTAATCTTGTTTTGGAATGCCGTGATGCCACCGTTGAAGCGAGCACCTGTATATTGAATCGCTACATCGACATTATCAGATTTCTCAGGCGTTAATCTAGGGGTTGCAAAACCTGGCCAGTACAGTTCGTTAAAGGATGGTGCTTTAAACGCATTGCCATAGTTAGCAGAAGCGTACCATGCTGGTGTAAAGTGATAGCCGTAACCTAGCCCGCCAGTCGTGTAGTTACCATACTGCGAGTTATGGTCTTCTCTCAGCGATGCTTGTACGGTGTGTTTGTCGTGATTAAGCAAGTAGCTTACTAAGAAACCGTCATTATTACGTTGGGTGTTTGCATAATCAGTGGTGCTAATGACCTTTTGCTTTAGATGGTCATAAGCTAATGTCAGCGTGCCGAGCGGCAATGTGAAATCATTTTGCCATGTTAACTGCTGTTGGTCGCTGCGGAATCTGCTGGCACCATCTGGCCTCGTCCACGCACTAGGTAGAGCGTAGCTAGTCATGCGGTCTACGCCTTTACCCAGTGTAAGTGTGCTGCGCCAGAAATCCGCGAATTGATTCTTGCTAGTAAATGCATAGCTTTGTAAGGTCTGTCTGCTGTAGTTATCAAAGTTATCGCTGCCACTATCGGTATTAGAGCGACCTTGATTTTTAAAAAACTGCAGTCCGAAGGTGTGACCGGGTTTGAGTTCTAGTTCAAGAAAGCCAGATGTACTTAAGTTATTATAAGCATCATTGTCTTTGTCGAAAGTGCCGCCACGTTTGCGGATAGCTGAGAACCCGCTTGTATCGAGGCTGCTAACGTTAAAGCCATATTGTAGGTCTTTATACTTGCCGTGAATGCTAGCTTCTGCCTTTTTGGTGTCGTATGAACCTAGGCCTGCCGCTGCATGAACCCGTGGTTTCTGCGATGTATCTCTTTTAGTGAAAATTTGAATCACACCGCCGATGGCCCCAGCGGCATATAAGCTTGATGCAGGGCCTCGTAAGATCTCTATTTTTTCAATTTGTGCTATAGGAATGTTTTCAAACGCAGTGGTACCTGCTGTTAAAGAATTGATGCGTAAGCCATCCACCAGCACTACCACGTGGTCAGAGTTGGTGCCGCGCAAAAAGATACTGCTTATTGCTCCTGCGCCGCCATTTGTCCCAACTTGTACGCCCGGCTGTCTACGAAGAATGTCAGCAACAGATGCCGAGCCTGCACGTTCGATTTCTTCTCGACCAATGACGGTGACATCTGCAATGATGTTTTTTCTGGCTTGAGCTGTACGTGTGGCAGTGACGACAACGTCATCTAATGCAATATTTTCAGCTGAGTAACCTGGTGATGACAATGTCAACCCGAGCAGGCTGGCGATGAGTGTTTTGTTCATTACTCGCTCCCAAAATGGCATGCGACCCCGCATGTATAATTAAAGCTAGGGGATGCTGGCGGGTAAAAGCAAACAAAAATGCGTGCAGCGTAATGAAGACGCTGCTTCAATAAGAATTCAATAAGAATTCAATAAGAAGTAGTGCAGTTTTTGATTGCCGCTCCCCGCGGCATTTCCTAACGAGCCAAAAGTTGGCTAACTGTTGTGAGGCCGGTCTCCGGGCTTGTGAGGGTAGATATTGCGCCTTCCCAAGCTTTAAGCTCAGTGGCTGATAGCAAAATCATACAGTTGCACTCACTTACCGTTGCGGGGGCAGCATAGGACTTTTTAAACAAACGTTAATTCACCTATTTCCCAGTTTCATCCTGTTACTTGAAAAGCAATAAGGCACCTGACAACGGACAGAATTATAATTGATAAAAAAAACAAAACAATAAAAACCTGATGCAAAATAATGTTAATTTACTTTGAATAACGCTTGTTAGCTATTGACTAGTATGTTTTTTTTCAATTATAGTTAAGGTTGTGGATGCAGATATAAAAGAGCTGGAAGAAAAAATATCGAAGCTGGTTGCTTTGTGTGGTTCCCTGCGAGAAGAAAACATGCAACTACGTGAAATATCAGACACATTAAAAAACAAGATGTCACAAGCCAGCGTTAAGCTTGAAGGCTTATTAGAAAAATTACCACAAGGTGAAGAGGCCTCATGAGTACAGCGAAATCAGTAGACGTACAAATTATGGGTCGTGAGTTTGCAGTTTCTTGTACCGATGAAGAGTATCAAGGCTTGATGGATGCCGTAGATTATCTAGATAAAAAAATGCGTGATATACGAGACTCTGGAAAAATTTCCGGCGTGGAGCGTATTGCGATTATGGCTGCCTTAAACCTCTCTCATGAGGTGCTTAATACCAAGAGCGGTGACATTGATATAGGTGATTATAAGCGTAGGATTACTGTGATGCAGAGTCAAATTGATGAAGCCATTGCAGAGCAAAGCAAACCATTGTAATGAACTACCCCCCCCCCGCAATATTTTTGCTCTATCACCCATTTGTTTTTTCCGGTGTTGCCTGAATCAATATTCCTTGAACTAGTTTACACAATAGGTTTCGACTCATTAGGCATGGTGTGATCGCTCTAAGTTAGGTTGCTTTTTAGGCGCCCTTGGGGAGCGAACCTAAAATGTCTTAGGTTGTTACCACCTGATCCTTACAGGTTCGGGATTAAGATTCAGGCAACACCAGAGAAAATAAATTGGATTTCGGAACACTGCATCGCTTGCGTGAGGATGGTATGGCAACGGTCAGTTAAAGATGGTCCATTGTTAACTGAATACAAAGAAGCTGATTTGATTGTACGGGTGGAGATTGAAGAGGTGCTTGTGAGTTGCCTGTATTATACCCATCAATATAGCCGTTAACAGACCATGAAAAAAGCCCCGCATTGCGAGGCTTTTTCATTAGCAATTAGGCTAAATTAAAATACGATTTCACTAAAGCTTGGTATCTAAACTACCCATTGATTTAGGGTAAGTCACAATACCCCAAGGCATATCAGTCACCGGGATCTGTTTGGTCACTTCTTGTTTCTCTGTATCAATTACAAAGACTGCATCAGATTTACCACAAGCTAGTAATAGCTGCTTCTCATCAGGTGTGAAGGTAAAGTGCCAGCAACGGCTTCCTGTTGGGATGTCTTTGATTTTCTCATAAGTTTTTGCGTTAAATACTTGCAGCGCTTTTTCTTTATTAGCTGCAACATAAATATGCTCACCCGTTGAATCAAAAGAAATACCATAAGGGATTCTACCCGTATCAACAGTACGCACGATATTGTAGTCTGCATCTAGCACCATGAACTTGTTGCCGTACTCAAGAGTAGCTAGATAGGTTTTACCATCAGGTGATACTTTGATACCGCGTGGGCGGTCACCATATTCATGCGTGTGAATGGTTTTTACAAGCTCACCAGTTTCAATGTTATGCACAGTAATGGTGTTGTCAGCTTCATTAGTAATCACAATTTCTTTGCCGTCAGCAGAAAATTCAATGCCTTCCGTTTCTGGGCCACCTATGATTTCTTTAATTTTCTTACCTTTAGCTAAGTCAACAATGGCAATACGCGCTGGTGTTTTGTCATCGTCATCATCGTCTTCTTCAGCTTCTTTTGAGCCTGGTTTTGGCGGCGGGCCCCCAATGGCGCTAGGCTCGGATGAAATGAATGCGAAGTTACCCCTTACGCGAACAAATTCAGGATTTTTACCGACTTTAATCGTTTGCACAACCTCACCTGTGGCAGTATCAATCACAGCAATACTTTCATTTTCACGTGTGGCAACAATCAGCTTAGTGCCGTCTTCAGTAATACCTAAACCACGAGGCCCTTCTGCTTTAACATCAATGGTTTTAACAACCTCCATAGTGGCTAGGTCAATAACACTGACACCCGCAGTGTCAGATTTTTGGCTTGTTACATAGGCATAGCCACTTGATGCTTCGCTAACAACTTCTTCAGCGACTTGTTCTTGGCTGCAGCCAGCGACGAGCGCAAGCATCAGCAAGCTAATGCTTGTTCTGTTAAAAGTAGGTATAACTTTCATTTATTCTCTCCAAAGTGTGGTCTAGTTAGTAAGGCCTAGTTAAGTATTCGTGCAAAAAACTATGCTTGATTGTTAGCTTAATTAAACAGGGAGTGAAAGCAAGCTAAATATTTTAGGTTGTTGATTGTAACAAAAACACTGGCTATGCTATTGATCAAATAGAGTCACTACCTTCATTAGCTTAAGAATAGTTGGTAAGCTGGATTCTCAGTTTCATCCCAGTATGGATAATCTAAGCTGTTTAGGAAATCGGTAAAATCATTAAATTCAGTTGGCGGTACTTGCATGCCGATTAGCACGCGACCAAAGTCCGCGCCATGATTGCGGTAGTGGAATAAGCTGATATTCCAATTGTGGCCCATTTTGTCTAAAAAGTGCATGAGCGCGTATGGCTTCTCAGGAAACTCAAATCGATACACTACCTCATGTATCGCCAATGGCGCTCGCCCACCGACCAAATGACGGCAGTGTAATTTTGCCATTTCATTATCGGTGAGATCCGCCGTGGCTAAGTTCTCTACTTCTAAATCAGCAACTAAGTGAACGGTCTCTACGGGGTCGTGGATTGCGACCCCAACGTAGATGCGGGCTTCGTTTTCATCAGAGTAGCGGTAATTAAACTCAGTGATATTATGGTCACCTAATAAGCGACAAAACGTTTTAAAAGCACCGGGCTTTTCTGGAATAGTGACGGCTAACACGGCTTCACGTTTTTCACCAATTTCAGCGCGTTCAGCAATAAAGCGTAAGCGGTCAAAATTCATATTGGCGCCAGAAGCGATGCTAACTAAGGTTTTGTTACTCATACCTTCACGTTCAGCATAGGCTTTAAGGCCCGCGGTAGCAAGCGCACCGGCTGGTTCTAATATGCTGCGCGTGTCTTCGAATACATCTTTAATGGCTGCGCATATTGCATCGTTGTCGACCACAATCATTTCATCGACATACTGCTGGCACAAGTCGAACGTGTGTTCGCCCACTTGTTTGACAGCAGCGCCATCGGCAAATAAACCGACGTGTTCTAGTGTGATGCGTTGCTGCTCTTCAAGTGACTTTGTCATCGCTTCTGCATCTTTTGCTTCAACACCAATAATCTTAATATCTGGTCGTTTTGCTTTGACGTAAGCGGCAATCCCTGCAATTAAGCCGCCGCCGCCAACGCAGCAGAAGATGGCCTCAATTGGTTCTGGGTGCGCTTCTAAAATTTCCATGCCCACGGTGCCTTGTCCTGCAATCACATCAGGGTCATCATAAGGGTGGACAAAGGACAGCTGTTCAGATTGCTCTAATTGAAGTGCATGGGCATATGCATCTGAGTAGCTGTCCCCGAATAAGACAACTTCAGCGCCGCGGCTTTTGACGGCATTTACTTTAATCTGTGGCGTCGTGGTTGGCATCACAATAACAGCGTGGCAGTTGAGTTTTTGTGCGGCTAATGCAACCCCTTGAGCATGGTTGCCAGCACTGGCTGCAATCACACCTCGACTGAGCTGTTCAGCAGATAGGTTGGCCATTTTGTTATAAGCGCCACGCAGTTTAAAGGAAAAGATAGGCTGCATGTCTTCGCGCTTAAGTAGGACTTGGTTGCCGAGGCGAGTTGATAAAGATGGCTGTAAATCGAGTGGTGTATTCATCGCAACATCGTAAACATAAGAGCTTTCGATGTTGCGGAGATAATCTTGTAGGCTAAGCTTTGACATATTTAAATTTTTCGGAGCAGTGTATAGTGATGCTTTGTTTACATTATAAAGACTTTAGTTAAGGATTTACTTAAAATGGCATATACGCAAGATGAATTAAAACAACAAGTCGCAAAAGCGGCGGTTGAATACGTAAAGGAAGGCATTATCGGCGTGGGCACAGGCTCTACTGCTAATTACTTTATTGAAGAGCTGGCAAAAGTAAAACACAAAATTGAAGGAGCAGTGGCAAGCTCTGAGGCAACTGCTGAGCTTTTACGCGGCCACGGTATCGAAGTATTTGATTTGAATAACGTTGATGGCATGGATATTTATGTTGATGGTGCTGATGAAATTACTGAGCACTTGCATATGCTTAAAGGCGGCGGCGGTGCATTAACGCGTGAGAAAATTGTTGCTGCAGTGGCTAAAAAATTCATCTGCATTTGTGATGAAACTAAGTTTGTACCAGTGATGGGTAAGTTTCCATTACCAGTAGAAGTGTTGCCAATGGCTCGCTCACAAGTGGCACGTGAAATCGTTAAGTTAGGTGGTCAGCCTAAGTTGCGTGACTTCACAACAGATAATGGTAACGTTATTTTAGATGTGCATAATTTAACGATTAGCGACCCAGTTGCTTTTGAAGCGAAGCTGAATCAAATCGTTGGTGTTGTGACTAATGGGTTATTTGCAGCGCGTTCAGCAGATGTGTTGTTGTTAGCTACAGCTGAAGGTGTTAAGGTTTATACTAAATAAGTTGGTCACTTGCTCAATAAAAAACCCGCAGTTTGCGGGTTTTTTATTGAGTGTAAATTATAGGAGTATAAAGCGATTACATTAAATTAAGAGCCTATTAATATTAAGGCCATCTTTCTAACGTTATAGCCATGCGCAATATGCCTACTTGCTTTCAGGTACATAACCTTCGGCGGTATCAGCACCTTCACCAAAAAAGTACTTCTCAGTTTGCTCGGTTAAATACTTACGTGCGGCAGGGTCTGCTAGGCTTAAGCGGTTCTCGTTGACCAACATCGTTTGTTGTTTCAACCACGTTGCCCAAGCTTCCTTAGAAACAGCTAGATAAATACGTTTACCTAATTCGCCAGGGTAAGGAGGGAAATCCATGCCTTCAGCTTCTTTACCTAGTTTGATGCAATTCACCATTCTTGCCATGTGTAAAACCTTTACTATTAAATATACTCAATAAAATAACATGATAACGCATGTTAAAATTCGCAGAACATTATTTAGTTATAAGTTGATGAAAGATTCCGACTCAAATGCGCAAACGTATGAAGAAAATCAAATCATACCGTTAGTTGGAAATTAAACGAAAAAAGCCAAGCAATAGATGCTTGGCTTTTTATAAAAGGTGTTAATTACACTGCGAAGTTAGCGCTTGCAAATTCCCAGTTAACTAAGTTTGTTAAGAATGTCTCAACGAACTTAGGACGTGCATTGCGGTAATCGATATAGTAAGCATGTTCCCATACATCGATACATAGCAATGCAGTATCGCCTGTTGTTAATGGTGTGCCAGCTGCACCCATGTTGACGATATCAACAGAGCCATCTGCTTTTTTCACTAACCATGTCCAGCCTGAACCGAAGTTGCCGACTGCTGAAGCTTGGAAGGCTGCTTTAAAGTCATCGTATGAACCCCATTTTGCATTGATCGCGTCAGCTAATGCACCAGTTGGTGCCGCACCGCCATTTGGTGCCATGCAGTTCCAGAAGAATGTGTGGTTCCAGATTTGTGCAGCGTTGTTGTAAACGCCGCCAGATGCTTTTTTGATGATGTCTTCTAATGCTGAGGTTTCAAACTCTGTGCCAACGATTAATTTGTTCAAGTTCACAACATAAGCATTGTGATGTTTCCCATAGTGAAATGAGAATGTTTCTGCTGAAAGGTGTGGTGTTAATGCATCTTGTGCATAAGGCAGTGCCGGTAATGTATGTGTCATGGGAATCCTTTTTGTGAACGATTGGTATTATGATTTTTTGTAGTGTGATTTATATAGAGGTTATTTTGCCATAATTAATGTGACATAGAAACCATGCCTTAGTTGCGGTAATTGTAATTGAGCCTTGAAGCTTGGCTGTGAGCGTTACTTTTTCTTCGCTCTGGGGTGCGCGGTGTCGTAAGCTTTGGTTAAGTGTTGATAGTCTAGGTGCGTATAAACCTGTGTAGTGCTGATGTTGGCATGCCCCAGCATTTCTTGTACAGCGCGCAAATCACCGCTGGATTGCAAGACATGAGAGGCAAAGCTATGCCTTAACATATGCGGGTGTACAGAAGTGTCTAAGCCCTGTTTGACCGCCCATGCCTTCATGCGGTACTGCACATTTCGTGCTGACAGGCGGTTGCCTTGTTTGCTGATGAAAACGGCTTTTTCTGATTGGTCTTTAAGTAGATTGTTACGTTGCCTTAACCAGTTCTGGATTGCAATAATGGCATGATTTCCTAGTGGGACAATCCGTGTCTTGTTGCCTTTTCCTGTGACGATAATGGTGCCTTCGGTGAAATCTAGTTGGTAAATGTTCAGATTAATCAGCTCGCTTAGTCGCAAACCAGAAGAGTAAAAGAGTTCTAAAATTGCATGGTCACGCACGCTAAGCACATCATCATTTTTGACATCAACGAGTTTAATAGCCTGCTCTATCGATAGGACTTGAGGTAATGTTTTTGCTGACTTGGGCGCGCGTAAGCCTTTTGCGGGGTTGTTGCGATAGTCATGCCGATGTATTAAATAATCAAAAAATCCACGCCAGCTCGATAGTAGGCGGGCAATGCTTTTGCCACCCAAGCCTTTGCTATGCAGAGAGGCTATATAGTGACGAATATCCGTGCTCTGTAAATCGTTTAAAGCTGTGCCATTGCTGAGTTTGAACAACTGTTGAATATCGCGTGCGTAATTTTCTCTCGTTAGCGGACTTAATCCGCGTTCAAAATTTAAAAATTTAAGATACTCAGTTAATAAGTCCACATTGTTATTCTACGACATGTCTAGACAGTGCGGCACTGATATGGTCACCTAGTTTTTGCAGGAAGTCTGTGCCCATGTCGACGTAGAAACGCCCCTTTTCTTCGCTGGAAAGGGCTAAATAACCATATATGGCCTTACCCTTGAGTGGAAGCACGGCAACTGATTTTGCTGGCGCCACAAACCAACCGTCAGTATCGATGCTAGTCGGAGTTTCTCCACAGTACGCATTATTGATATTGCTTACCCAAGCTTGAACAGCTTGAGACACGTTTCCAAAAACAAGGTTTTCAGTATCAGTGCTGTTAAGTGGATGCGCCCAAATGCGTAAGCATATGTCAGCAATATTGAAATTCTCAGCTAGGTGATGACGAACTAACTGGTCTAATGCATTAAAACTTTTAGCTTGTTGTAACAAAATAAAAAACGCATGCATTTTATCGTTAATTTTGTCATTTTCTTGTGCGTTTAATACGAGTTTAGTATGGCGGTCTTTAAGCGCTGATATTTTATCTCGCTGTGCCAATTGCTGTCGTTCTGCTAATGAAATAGTGCCACCACCATGTGGGCTTGGTAAATGAACGTCCGCGAGCAAGCTAGCATTTCTTTCAAAAAACTCTGGATGTGATGCTAAATAGGCGGTGATTTCATCTTCTTGCATGGGCAATCCTAATATTAAATTCATTTCTTTTAAAGTCTGTTTTACAGTTCTATTTGGCCTTCAAAGACAACTTCTGCAGGACCTCTCATCATTACAGGTTGCGCTTCACCCGCCCATTCAATTTGCAATTGACCGCCACGCATATTCACTAATACGGGGGATTGTAGCAAGTCTAGTTGGATGCCACTGACGACAGCGGCACATGCGCCCGTACCACAAGCCAGTGTTTCACCACTACCACGCTCATAAACACGTAAATTAATTTCATGTGGGGTTACAACTTGCATGAAGCCAGCATTCACATGTTGAGGAAATTGCTGGTGTGATTCAATTTTCGGCCCAATTTCGCTAACGGCAGCTGTTTCTACATCCTCGACTAATACCACGGCATGTGGGTTGCCTATGGAAACGACCGATATTGGTATGACACCACTGTTGAGGATCAGCGTATATTGAGGCTGTCTTTGTGCCGCTAAAAAAGGCAAACTGACTGGTTCAAAGTTTGGTGCCCCCATATCGACTACTACATCACCGCTTGATTGTAATTTGAGTGTGATGATGCCATTTGCGGTTTCAACGGTAATTTGGTGTTTCTTGGTTAGCCCTTTTTCAACCACAAAGCGTACAAAGCAGCGCGCGCCATTACCGCAATGCTCCACTTCACCGCCATCCGCATTAAAGATGCGGTAACGGAAGTCGACATTGGGCGTATTGCTTTTTTCTACCATGAGGAGTTGATCGCACCCGACACCAAAGAACCGGTTGGCGACATGTTGGATTTGCGCTGTGGTTAATGCAATGGGTGTTGTGACACTATCAATAACAACAAAGTCGTTGCCTATGCCTTGCATTTTTGTAAAGTTAAGTTTCATATTGCCGATAATACTGTATTGAGAAAGATTTTAGTATGTGCGCATGATAAATAGTTGTATGAGTGCAACACGAATTCGCCTATAATTCAGGGTTCGTTGTTTAGATGTGTTAACTTTTAGCCTTTAAGTGAATGCATTATTTCTTTACAGTCACTAATACAGTCACTAATTTTTTTAGTTTCAAGGCATATTATGAATGAGCATCTCTTTACTTCGGAATCTGTTTCTGAAGGCCATCCTGATAAATTAGCAGATCAGATTTCTGATAGTGTTTTAGACGCTATTCTAGAACAAGATCCAACCGCACGTGTTGCAGCTGAAACATTAGCTAATACTGGTTTGATTGTATTGGCGGGTGAGATTACCACTACTGCAAATGTAGACTACATTAAAATCGCACGTGAAACGATTAAACGTATCGGTTACGATAATGGTGATTACGGTATCGACTATAAGTCTTGTGCCGTGCTGGTTGCCTATGACAAGCAGTCGCCTGATATTGCACGAGGTGTTGATCATGCACATGATGATCCGCTTGAGATTGGTGCGGGTGACCAAGGGTTAATGTTTGGTTATGCTGTAAAAGAAACACCAGAATTGATGCCGTTACCTATTTGGTTAAGCCATCGCTTGATGGAACGTCAAGCGCAATTACGTAAAAACGGTAGCTTGCCTTGGTTGTTGCCAGATGCAAAAGCGCAGGTGACTGTACAGTATTTGGGTGGTAAGCCACATAAGGTTGATACTGTATTGATCTCAACACAACATATGCCAGACATGGCTTTAGAAGATATCCGTGAGGCGACCATTGAAGAGATTATTAAACCAATGTTGCCACAAGATTTAATCAAAGGTGACATTAAGTATTTGGTCAACCCAGCAGGTCGATTTGTGATTGGTGGACCACAAGGTGATTGTGGTTTAACTGGCCGTAAAATCATTGTTGATACCTACGGTGGTGCTGCCCCGCATGGTGGTGGTGCTTTCTCTGGTAAAGACCCTACTAAAGTCGACCGTTCAGCAGCATATGCTGGCCGTTATGTGGCTAAAAACATTGTGGCTGCAGGCTTGGCAGATAAGTGTCTAGTGCAAATGAGTTATGCCATTGGAGTAGCACAGCCAACTTCCATTATGATCAATACTTATGGCACGGGTAAAATCGCTGATGATAAGATAGCAGCGTTAGTACGTGAGCACTTTGATTTGCGCCCTAAAGGCATTTTGAAAATGCTTGATTTGTTACGCCCTATCTATGCTAGAACGGCTGCTTATGGTCACTTTGGACGTGAAGAGCCCGAGTTCACATGGGAGGCGACGGATAAAGCCGCAGGTTTGAAAGTAGCGGCAGGTATTTACTAGAGTAGTTGATTGCTGATTAGGCAAGTGGAAAAGGGAGGGCTTCTTAGCCTTCTTTTTTAAATCAGATTTGCATGGTTCTGAGGTGATATTTAGAATTACTCTGAAAACGGTTTGGTTTTTCTGGCCTTTCCACCTTCGATGGGTTTGCTGGGCGCAGCTAAAACATGGAGGGTAGTCATGTCGACGAGCTGTGGGTGAAGCGCAAGTGGCTGCTTTTTTGCAAATGATTGTTTTAACGATATAATATCGTTCTTCTGAGGAGCGTTGCGAGAGTGTTCCCATACTCCCAGGCTCAGAATTGTATTAACTGCGTTCACTTTTTACTGTGCGAGCACGGAACATAAAAGGTGAGCGTTTTGCTCCCTACGATGTATTTCCCTGCTCAGTTTTCACTCAATTAAAGGACGTATATGAATACTGTAGCTAATCAAGACTATATCATTGCTGATATTTCTTTAGCCGATTTTGGCCGTAAAGAAATTGCGGTTGCTGAAACTGAAATGCCTGGCTTAATGGCTATTCGTGAAGAATATTCAAAGTCGCAACCACTTAAAGGTGCGCGTATTACGGGCTCACTTCACATGACGATTCAAACGGCTGTACTGATTGAAACGTTGAAAGATTTAGGTGCTGAAGTGCGTTGGGCATCATGTAATATTTATTCAACACAAAATCACGCTGCTGCTGCAATCGCTGCAGGGGGTACACCTGTTTTTGCCATTAAAGGAGAGACGTTAGACGAGTATTGGGACTACACACACCGTATTTTTGATTGGCCTAATGATCAAGATGGTAACCCGCAATATTCAAATATGATTCTTGATGATGGCTGTGATGCAACTATGTTATTGCATATTGGACAAGATGCAGAAAAAGATATTTCTGTTTTGAGTAACCCAGGTTCCGAGGAGGAAATTTGCTTATTCAATTCAATTAAAGCAAAACTAAAAACGGACCCTAAATTTTACTCAACACGTGTTGCTGAGATCAAGGGTGTGACGGAGGAGACTACAACAGGCGTGCACCGTTTATATCAAATGTTTGAAGACGGTAAATTGGCTTTTCCAGCGATTAATGTGAACGACTCTGTTACTAAGTCTAAATTTGACAACTTATATGGCTGTCGTGAATCATTAGTGGATGCTATTAAGCGTGCAACTGACGTAATGATTGCCGGTAAAGTGGCTGTCGTGATTGGTTACGGTGATGTGGGTAAAGGTTCTGCACAAGCATTACGTGCGTTATCTGCGCAAGTATGGGTAACAGAGATTGACCCAATTTGTGCATTACAAGCGGCAATGGAAGGCTACCGTGTTGTGACGATGGAGTATGCTTGCGAACACGGTGATATCTTCGTGACAACTACAGGTAACTATCATGTGATTACACACGATCATATGACAAGAATGAAAGACCAAGCCATTGTGTGTAATATCGGCCACTTCGACAATGAAATCGATATTGCTTCACTAGAGAAATATGAGTGGGACGAAATTAAACCACAAGTCGATCACGTGATTTTCCCTAATGGTAAGCGTATTACATTGCTTGCTAAAGGCCGTTTAGTGAACTTAGGTTGTGGTACAGGTCATCCAAGCTATGTGATGAGCTCTAGTTTTGCTAATCAAACAATTGCACAAATTGAATTGTTTACTAAAACAAAAGACTATCCGTTGGGCGTTTATACCTTAGCTAAGCATTTGGATGAAAAAGTGGCTAGATTGCAATTGAAAAGATTGAATGCTGAGCTGACTGAATTAACCCAAGAGCAAGCTGACTATATTGACGTAGCAAAAGAAGGCCCTTACAAGCCAGAGCATTATCGTTACTAACCGCATGCAGAATCATTGCGCTATGCAATAGAGCGCGGTTTGATTAGTTTGTATTCAGGGGTGAGGTTTTGCTGAGTAGTGCTTAACGCACTGCTCAGCACTTACCTCATTTTTGATATTCACCATGACAAGTTGACCAGTTACAGGCTATTGTCGTTGGTTTGTTAGTCTGTAGTATTATTACTTGGGTGTTAGATTGCCAACAATTACTTCGATGACATTAAGTTGAGTATAAACATGAAAAAAACGGCATTAAGTTTTGAATTCTTTCCGCCAAAGACAGAAGGTGGCATTGCTAAATTACGTGAAACGCGTAAAAAATTGGCTGTATTTAAACCGGAGTTTTACTCTGTTACCTTTGGTGCAGGCGGGTCTACACGTGACCGCACCATGGATACTGTTTTTGAAATGCAAGATGAAGGCTATCAATCAGCGCCACATATTTCTTGTATCTCATCTAGCAAGGCGGAAATTGTTGGGCTGCTGAAAGCTTACCAAGACAAAGGCATTAAGCGGTTGGTTGTGCTGCGTGGCGATGTACCATCAGGTGAAGTGAGCGCCGGTGATTTTAAATATGCGGTTGATTTGATTACTTTTATCCGCCAAGAAACGGGTGATTGGTTTCATATAGAAGTCGCTGCTTATCCGGAATTTCATCCTGAGTCACTATCTGCGGCTAAAGACATCGATAATTTAAAACGTAAAGTGAATGCTGGTGCAGACTCTGCGATTACGCAGTATTTTTACAATGCGGATGCTTATTTTCAGTTTTTGGAAAGCTGTTATAAGGCAGGTATTCGTGTGCCGATTGTGCCAGGAATTATGCCTATCTATAACTATACGCAACTTGCTCGCTTCTCTAACATTTGTGGCGCAGAGATACCGCGCTGGTTACGTTTGCGCTTAGAAGCTTATGGTGATGATTTGACTTCATTACGTGCTTTTGGAGCGGATGTTATTAGTGAGCTTTGTGAGAAGTTGCTATTAGCTGGTGTGCCAAGCTTCCATTTTTATACTTTAAATCAAGCAGAGACGATTTCTACCATTATTAACAATGCTAATTTGACGCGTAAAAAATAACTTTACGCGTTAACGATTTATTAGGATGTTGAAACTTATTGCGTAGTAGACCAGCGCGGGTTAAATAGCATATCCTCTACAAAGCAATAGTCTTTATCGCGGCCTTGGTTCCATAGTGCTATCATGGTGACCCAACGGATTTCTTCAATGCTGATTTTGGTTTTCCTGAGCGCCATCGTACGATCAATCACTAAGTCGCGCCCAACATCATTAATGATGTTGGCTTGTTGTAGAAAAATTAGAAAGCCTAAGCTTTCTGTATCAATTCTTTCTGACTCATTGGTAGTAAAGATACGAATTGCTGTTTTGTCATGTGCGTAATCAAACTCAGGCGCGTTCAGCATCGACTTCATTGATTCAAGCCAATTAAATGCACCTAGAATATCATCTTGCCCGAAGCCTGCTTCCGATAGCTCCTGTTTCACCTCGACATCATCTAGTATCGCTTGGTTGGCAAAATAGTTTTTGAACATGAATACTAAAACTTCAAACATATATTTCCCTGGCTATATTAGATGTTGATAGTGGCCACACTACGTTTAGTTGAGTTTCATCAGTAAAAACATTAAGGCTTAAGCAAGTAAATGCAAGCAGCGTTATAATGGCGCGATACAGCTTTTTTATACATAGCTTAATCTCAGCCAAGTAGCGAAATTTATTCGCTAAGGCGCATTAAATTTATCACGTAATTAATTTTTTTGGCAAACACATAATGATATGGCAATCTTAACTATAATAAATTATCCAGACCCACGTTTACATCAGATAGCAAAGCCTATTTTAGAGGTAAATGATGAAGTTCGACAACTCATTGATGATATGGCGGAAACCATGTATGCCGTGCCAGGCGTTGGGTTGGCGGCTACTCAAGTCGACAAGAATATTCAGCTAATCGTGATTGATACCACGAAAGACCAAAATAATTTGCAGGTATTCATCAACCCTAAGATTATTGCAAAAGGAGGACTCGCTGAGCATGAAGAGGGCTGCTTGTCTGTGCCAGGCGTGTATGAGACGGTGGAGCGAGCAGAAAATGTTAGGGTCGAAGCCTTAGATGCTAATGGGGAAAAGTTCACTTTGGATGCTGGCGACCTGTTAGCCATTTGTATTCAGCATGAAGTGGACCATTTACTTGGCAAAGTATTTGTCGAGTATTTGTCACCGCTCAAGCGTAATCGTATTAGAAAGCGTCTGATTAAACAGGCGCGAGAAATGGGATGAAATGCTAATTAAGCGACCAAGAGTGTGGTTAGTCACATGAAGATAATATTCGCAGGAACTCCTGAATTTTCCGTGCCAGCGTTAGCCGCGTTAATTCAAGCAGGCCATGAGATTGCAATGGTGCTGACACAGCCTGACAGGCCGGCTGGCCGCGGTATGAAGTTGCGCGCGAGTCCAATCAAACAATTAGCATTGCAACATCAGTTAACGGTTTATCAACCAGTATCATTAAAGGCAGAGGAGGTGCAAGCTGAAATTGCAGCAGTGCAATGTGAGGTAATGATCGTGGCAGCTTACGGACTGATTATTCCTGCCACAGTGCTTAATATGCCAACAAAAGGCTGTTACAACATTCATGGTTCATTGCTGCCAAGATGGCGTGGTGCAGCCCCTATTCATCGAGCGATTTTGACTGGCGATGTTGAAACGGGTGTGACCATTATGGAAGTGGTGCCAAAGTTAGATGCTGGTGCAATGATCAGTAAAAAAGCCATCTCTATTTTAGAGACCGATACGACACAGATATTGCATGATGCCATTAGTAAGCAGGGCGCATTATTGATGGTGGAATGCATGCAAACTCTACAAGAAACGGGTCGAGTAGAGGCTGAGCAGCAAGATGAGTCGCTTGTGACTTATGCGCATAAAGTAGAAAAAGCCGAAGCGGCATTAGACTGGCAGCAGTCAGCCGTTGCGTTGTCACGTCAAATACGAGCATTTAATCCATTTCCCGTTGCAACCGCACAATTCAGAGATAAACCGTGTCGAATATGGTTTGCTACCGTACTAGATGAGCATGAAGAGCTAGGAGAGCGTGCAAAGGTTGGTGAAATTATCGCATTGGATCAGACGGTAAAAGTAGCTTGTGGGCAGCAGGTGCTGAGTATTGAGTCACTACAAATTCCCGGCGGAAAACAACAGGGTGCGATGCAGTTTATTCAAGGGCAGCATGTGGAAGTTGGCGAGTTTTTTGAGTAGGTGTTTAAATAGGCGGTTGAATTTAATGGTGTTTAGTCCAGCATTGGTATTGTTAGCTTTTAGGCGGGTTGGTGTGTTAGAAAGCTGTTGGAGATGGCCAAAATTATTAAATTTATTCAGTCGACCATTTTAAGGAAGCCACTAAAGGTGGCAGTGTCTTTCCCTGAGCGGGTTGATATGCAGTAAAATTCTAGCTATTCAAAACTGAAAGCTTTCTTTGTATATCTCACAACAAATAGCCGCCATGGCCGTAGCAGATGTTTTATCTGGCCGTAACCTTACCTTGGCCTTGCCTGATGCACTTGATGTTTTTCCTAAATCGACACCACAACAACAAGGTGGCGGGACTGACTTAAGCTATGGCACTTTGCGCTTTTATGGCGAAGTAAATGCTTATTTGACGCAGTTGCTAGAAAAGCCGCTCAGCAATGTCGATATTAACGCACTATTATTAGTTGCTATTTATCAGTTGCTTCACGATCAGGCGGACGATTTTACGGTGGTGAATCAAGCCGTGAAAGCGGCTGGACATGCTAAGCCGCGTTGGGCAAAAGGACTAGTCAACGGCGTGCTACGAAACTTTTTGCGACAAAAGGACGCGCTTTCAGAAAAGTTGCAAACAGAAGAAGTGGCACTCTACTCTTACCCTAAGTGGTGGATTAATAAGCTCAAGCAGCAATACCCTAATGACTGGCAGT
Source organism: uncultured Methylophilaceae bacterium (assembly GCA_913009235.1). Lineage (GTDB taxonomy): Bacteria > Pseudomonadota > Gammaproteobacteria > Burkholderiales > Methylophilaceae. The sequence continues at coordinate 44,463 of CAJVXS010000001.1, forward strand.
CCATTTTGGAAGTAGGTAATGCGCACCCGCCAATGACGTTGCGCGTGAATGCGAAACAATCAGCGACGGATGCCTATGCAAGGCTACTAGCACGTCAGGATATAGACGCTACAACCTTAGATGGTGAGGCAGTCATTCTCACTAAGCCAATCGCGGTAGAGAAAATACCTGGTTTTACGGATGGTATTGTTTCTGTGCAAGATTATGGTGCGCAATTTGCGGCGCATTTGTTGGATGCAGGGCCAACTATGCGCGTATTAGATGCTTGTAGCGCGCCTGGTGGAAAAGCAGGGCATTTGCTAGAGCTGAATGATTTGGCGCTGACGGCGTTAGATATCGATGCAGGCCGTTTAAATCGTGTTGAGAGTAATTTAGCGCGATTAGATTTGACGGCAGATTTGAAGCTAGGTAGTGCTGCCAAATGGAAAAGTGATCAACCATTCGATCGTATTTTAGCGGATGTGCCCTGTACGGCCTCTGGGATTGTGCGGCGACATGTGGATATTAAATGGTTGCGACGTGAATCAGATATTGTCTCGTTTACGCAACAACAAGCGGCTATTTTGGCTAATTTGTGGCATTTGTTGTCAAAAGGCGGTAAATTGCTTTACGCAACTTGTTCAGTTTTTGCTGAAGAAAATCAGCAGCAAATTGATCGATTTATCAAATTAAACCCTGATGCAACGCAATTGCCATTAAACCTGACAGATGACAACATTAATATTCAGCATGGTCAGCTGGTCCCTGCAAACACCCATGATGGTTTCTTTTATGCATTATTGCAAAAAAGCTAGTCTATTCCTTGTCTTTATACTGACCTGCCTGCTGGCCTATGCGGCAGATCATCAGGCCATCATTAAAAATGTGGACTTAAAGGTGTCGGGTGAGGCTTGTATGCTTAATGCCGATTTAGAGATTTCGCTGGGTAAAACGGTAGAAGAGGCCATTAATAAGGGTGTGCCTGTTGAATTTGTTTATGATTTTAAGCTGATTAGACCACGGTCATTTTGGTTTGATAAAGTGATTGCTGAGGCAAGTACTCGTATTACGGTCAGTTATCATGCATTAAGTCGACAATACTTAGTTAACCAAGGTGATCGACAGACATCGCATGAGATTTTAAGTGAGGCTATGATAGAGCTGGTACAGCTCTATGATTGGAATGTGTTTGACCAATCTCTTATTGAGCAAGATAGAGCGTATCAAGCGATATTGCACATGTATTTAAATGCTAGTCAGCTGCCTAAGGCCATACAAGTTGAAGCGATTAGATCTGAAGATTGGCATTTGGCTTCCGAACCGTTTGAGTGGTTACTAAAAGATTTGAGTCGGTAGTATGAGATATATCGTTTTCTTTAGTGCGTTGTTGGGGTTGGCCTTGCTGTATTTATTATCGCTAGCCAGCGCCAATGCAACTGTAGCCGGTGATTATTACAAAATTCTGCTATATCTGAATGTTGCACTGGCCACGATGCTTGTTGTACTGATTGCCTTCCAGATTCAAAGTCTTTTGAAGAGCATTCAAAATCGAGTGGTGGGTAGCCGTCTTAATTTGCGAATGGTCAGTACATTTGCCATGATGGCGATTATCCCAGGGCTGATTGTTTATTTGGTTTCTGTCAATTTTCTATCGCGGTCTATTGAGTCTTGGTTTAATGTAAAAGTGGAAGCGGCCTTAGATGGTGGCTTACGTTTAGGTCAGCGCGCATTAGATACCCTGCTTGATGATATGAAAAAACAAGCAGAAAGCATGGCGGCGACACTGTCGTTACAGCCAGCTCTTTCACAGTACAGAGTATTACATGAATTGCGGGAGCGTACAGGGGTACAAGATGCGACATTATTATCGCCAGGTGGGCGCATTATGGCTGTATCGAGTGAAGATGCTTCTAGCTTTTTACCTGACCTGCCGAGTGTCACGCAATTGAGCCAAGCACAGTATCAGCTATTCGGCAAGGCAGAACCTATCCCGGGTAAAGGGCTGTATTTGCGTGTTTTAGCGCCAGTCCATTCGCTAGAATTGACTAGTGACACATTGATTTTGCAGTTGTTGCAGCCAGTGCCGGAATCGCTGTCAAATGCCGCGGAAGCAGTGCAAGATGTGTATCGTGACTATCAAGAACTTTCTTATAGTCGCGATTCCATTAAAGATGTGTTTAAACTAACGCTAACCCTGGTGTTGATGTTAGCGATGCTTTCTGCATTGGCGATAGCTTTTGTGCTAAGCCGCAGACTGTCACGTCCATTGAGCACATTAGCAGAAGGCACTAGAGCGATTGCTGATGGTGATTACAGTACAATGTTACCAGAGCATGGCAGTGATGAGCTGGGCGTACTGGTGAAGTCATTTAATAGTATGACGCGTCAATTAGGCGAGGCTAATAAAGTGAATGAGCGAAATCATCAGCGGCTAGAGGCTGCACGTGGATATTTAGAAACGACTTTAGCGCATTTATCTTCTGGAGTGTTAGCAATTAATCGTAACAGTGAGTTGCGCACATTTAATTTGGCGGCAAAAGATATTTTAGGGTTTAATTTAGCACAATACGAAAATCAAAAACTGTCGAAAATGGCGAATGAAAAGACTTTTCTTGCCGATTTTTTTAAGATGATAGAAACACACTTCGAGCTCACCGTTGATGAAGGGCAAGCGAGCGTAGAGATGCATCGGCAGTTAGAAGTATTAGGGCCGTCAGGGGAACAATTGCTATCGGTGCGCGCGACACGATTGCCAGCCAGCGCCGATAGTGGCTTTGTTGTGGTATTTGATGATGTCACCATCATGGCACAGGCGCAACGTGATGCTGCTTGGGGTGAGGTCGCCAGACGATTGGCACATGAGATTAAGAATCCTTTAACACCGATTCAACTGTCTGCAGAGCGTGTGCAGCATAAACTATCAGATAAGCTTAGTGCAGAAGATGCGCGTATGCTAACACGTGCGACGAATACGATCGTGAGCCAAGTGGGCGCGCTGAAGTCCATGGTGAATGAGTTTAGTGAGTACGCAAGAGCGCCATCGGCTAGTATGAAAAAGGTTAATTTAAATCAATTAATACTAGATGTGTCTGGCTTGTATGAAGGCTCACATATTGATATCACCTATGATTTGGCAGAGTTTATGCCCGATATGCTAGGTGATTCTACAATGCTGCGTCAGGTATTGCATAATTTAATGCAGAATGCACAAGATGCACTAGAGGCCCAAGCTGAAGGTGGGCAAGTTAAACCAGAAATCACTGTTAGAACTAGTTCAGATAATAATACTGTTGTGTTGGTGGTGAGGGATAATGGGCAAGGGTTCCCCGAGAAAATATTAGCGCGCCCTTATGAGCCTTATGTGACGACAAAAACAAAAGGAACAGGTTTAGGGTTGGCGATTGTAAAGAAAATGGTAGAAGAGCACCGGGGAGAGGTTGTCATTGCAAATAACGAATCTGGTGGTGCTTGTGTCAGCATACAGTTGCCATTGCAAGAAAGCATGACAGGATTGAAAGCACAGAGAAGCGAGTCGTGATGTTTGTGATTAGCGTAACTGAAGTGAAAAATAGTACAGAGATAAGGTGGTACCAATATGGCATCTAAGAATATTTTGGTTGTAGACGATGAGGTCGGCATTCGTGAATTGTTAAGCGATATTTTACAAGATGAAGGGTATCGTGTGGTTGTCGCTGAGAATGCACAAGTAGCACGTGAGGCGCGCTTGTCCGCACGACCTGACTTGGTTCTGCTGGATATCTGGATGCCAGATTGTGATGGGGTTAGCTTGCTGAAAGAATGGGGTAATGCCGGTTTGTTGAATATGCCTGTAGTGATGATGTCAGGCCATGGCACGATTGATACGGCGGTAGAAGCCACGAGACTGGGTGCTTTTGATTTTCTAGAAAAACCAATCGCGCTACAGAAATTATTGAAAACGGTTAATGAAGCACTGCTGCATGCGGAGACTTTACCTAAAACAGAAATGAATTTAGCCAGCCTCGGTAAGAGTCAGGTGATTAATGACCTTAAGCAAAGGTTGGAGAAAATATCTCGCACTAATACACCCTTGTTACTTATGGGTAATAATGGTGGTAGTGTTGAATTGTGCGGGCATTTTTTACATGAAGCAGATACCCCATGGCTATCTTTGAAGGATAATGAGAGACTAAAAACCGCGCCATTGGAATTGTTAGAGCAAGCACGCGAAGGCATTATCTTTATTGAAGAGCTGACAGCTTTATCTGCTGTGGAACAAAAAGGCTTAAGCCTATTGCTGTCCAATGCTAGCAAATATGATGCGCGCATTATTTGTGCGACGACCTATAGCTTACCGCAGTTGACTGAGTATGTGGGGTTGGAACAGTCTTTACTGCAATTGCTTGCTAACACCCATTTAAAAATCCCGAGTTTGAATGACCACCGTGAAGATATTCCCGAGCTTGTATTAGCTATGGCAGCCGTGTTGGCAGAGTCTTCTGGTGTTGATTATAAACATTTTGATGTGGCAGCCCTGAATGCCTTACGTAATGCGGAATGGATCGGTGATTTAAAGCAGTTAGAAGCCGTCGTTCAGAATCTGATGTTAACCAGCTTAGGTGAGAAAATTCGGCTAGAAGATGTTGTGCGGATACTGGAGCAGTTTATCGAGCCTGCAGGCCAAGGGCTGCCCATCGATTTAGTACAGCCATTTCGGCCCGCTAGAGATGAGTTCGAGCGTTACTACTTCAAGCATCACATGAAACTGATTAACAATAACATGAGTAAACTAGCTGAAATTTCTGGCCTAGAGCGCACTCACTTATATCGCAAACTCAAACAGCTAGGCGTGAGCATTAAAGGCTAGCTTCTTATAGGTTCACTTCTAGTACAACAGGTGTGTGATCACTCGGGCGCTCTAGTTTCCTAGGCGCTTTATCAATGATGCAAGATGCACATTTTTCTTTCAGTGCATCACTTACGAGAATGTGATCAATCCGCATGCCGCGATTTCGTCTAAAACCCATCATGCGGTAATCCCACCAGCTGTAATGTCCAGCCTCTTGTTCAAATAGCCTAAAGCTGTCATGCAATCCCATTTCCAACAGCTCTTCAAAGGCGTCACGCTCTCTAGGACTGACTAAAATCTCACCGTCCCACGCATCCGGGTCATGACAATCTCTATCGTCAGGTGCGATATTATAGTCACCTAATATCACCAAGTTTGGATATTTCTTCAACTCTTTGACTAGCCATGTGCTGAGCGCCTTAAGCCAGCGCATTTTGTAATCATATTTTTCAGAATCAACCGCTTGGCCATTCACCACATACACACAAATTACACGAACGCCATCAATCGTCGCACTAATCACACGTTTCTGTTCATCTTCAAAATCTGGAATGCCATGATTCACATCCATAATTTCATGAGTACTCAGAATCGCCACACCGTTATAAGTTTTTTGCCCATAGTGCACCGCATGGTAACCAGCGCTTTTTAACCCATCGTACGGAAATTTAATATCTTCCTGCTTGGTTTCTTGTAAGCACAAGACCTCAATAGGATTTTTTACTAGCCAATCTAATACATGTGGTAAGCGGACTTTTAAAGAGTTGACGTTCCAAGTGGCTAATCTCATAAGTGTGTTTCTAGTGGGGTTTGAATGGGGCTCACTTTATCATGCGCGGATTTAATGGTCAAAATCATATGGTTCAAAGTAAAGCAGCGCTATTCAGTTGGCGGAGGGCCTGCCTTTGGAAAGGCATCTAATTTCTGTGCAATACAGATAGCCGAATGCGCATCATTCGCCGCATATTGAATTTGGCTTTTTTGCAATGGATAAGCACCCCAATTAGAAGTCTGCGCACCTTTCCCTAAACGAAGTTTAAGCACCATTGCCACAGCTGCCCGCGCACCAATGGTATTTTTTTCTCCAGCTAAGTTTTTCAACTCAACTGATAAATCCAGAGTGTTAACAATATCAATATCGAGCTTACCGCGCAGCTCTTTGTTATCACCACGAAGTCCAAACCCAATTTTTTGAATCTTAGGGTTGCTTAATATTGCCCTAGCAGCAGAAACAGCTGCAGGAAACCGCATAGGAAATAAAAACGCCTTCGATACAGTAGCCAGCTGAACTAATGTAGGTCCAGGACTCACCTGACCTTTACGGAAGGTGGGCTCGCTTTCAGTATCAAACCCAAGTCGAACTTCGTGACTTAAAGCAGAAAATGCCTCAGCCGCATCAATCTCATTTTCAACTAGCTTAATATTAATAAGATCAAGCCCACAATACAAAGGAAACGCTCTGATTTCTTCTTTACTTGGACGTTCCATGTAGTGGCATCTTTTGGAATCTTAGGTTAATTAATATCACTATTCTACGCGTTAATTTGGTTTTTATTTTAAATCCTCTTTGTCGCGCTGAGCAGTGCAGTGAAATTAGGAATAAGGCGAGGACCTGTTTGAGCGCCGCGACAAGTCATGGTTTGTGTCGCTTGTTAGAGCGAGCTCCGCACCGCCTACTTTTGCGAAGTAGCTCAGAAAATAAGCGATAGTGGGGGTGCTCTTCACAATTGACTTAGAGCTTTAGCACTTAGGGGGATTGGGGGCGCCCCTTGGGGCATTTCTTTGGTTGCTTACTTTCAGAGGTGCTTTTAATTCGATGCCGCACCTATGCAGTACTCGCCTTCCCAGATTTCGTTGCTTATGGATATCAGTCCGCCATCCCACTATGTCTCAATAACGCATCCATACTAGGCTTCCTACCCCTAAAAGCTACAAACGACTCCATGGCCGGCCTGCTACCACCCTTAGCCAATACCTCAGCCTTGAACCGACTGCCAGCCTCTTCTGACAAGATGCCTAGCTCTTCAAACAAACTATAAGCATCCGCAGATAACACCTCTGCCCATTTGTAACTATAATAACCAGCCGCATAACCACCCGCAAAAATATGGCTAAAGCTATTCGGGAAACGGTTCCATTCTGGGGGGCGTAATACAGCGACTTCATCACGTACTTGCTCGACAATATCTAAGGCGGTCAAATCGCCATTCGGATCAAAGTCGCCATGTAAGCGCATATCGAATAATGAGAACTCGATTTGACGCACGGTTTGTATACCTGCTTGGAAGTTCTTAGCGGCAATCATTTTATCGAACAACTCACGCGGTAACTGTGCGCCAGTTTGGACGTGTGAGGACATATCGCTGAGCACTTCCCATTCCCAGCAGAAGTTTTCCATAAACTGGCTAGGTAGCTCAACTGCATCCCACTCCACACCGGAAATGCCAGAGACGCCATATTCATCGACTTGCGTCAGCATATGGTGAAGACCGTGACCAAACTCATGGAATAAGGTCGTTATTTCGTTATGGGTAAATAAAGAGGGTTTATCACCCACAGGTGCTGAGAAGTTGCAAGTTAGAAATGCGACAGGCAGTTCAATGCCTTTTTCTTTTTTGCGACGGGTAATACACACGTCCATCCATGCGCCGCTACGTTTGTTTTGACGGGCGTATAAATCTAAATAGAAGTAAGCAATTGGGTTGTTGTCTTGGTCATTGATGACGTAAAACGCTACGTCGTCATGCCAAAGTGGTGCTTCTGCTTTTTGCACTTTGACGCTAAAGATTGTTTCAGTGACTTTAAATAAGCCCGCTAATACTTTTTCCTCAGGGAAGTGTTGTTTCACTTCTTGATCAGAGAACGCATATTTCTCTTGGCGTAGCTTTTCGCTAACATAGCCAACATCCCATGCTTGCATATCATCCAAACCTAATGTTTTCGCATAAGCAGTTAATTCGTTTATATCACGCTCTGCATACGGTTTAGCACGTTGAGCTAACGTATATAAGAACTCTGTCACTTGTGCCGGGGTATCTGCCATTTTAGTGGCTAATGACAGCTCAGCGAAGTTGTTGAAGCCAAGTATATGGGCTTCTTCTTTTTTTAGTTCGAGTAAGTCTCTAATTAAGCCAGTGTTGTCCCATTCTGGTTTGCTTAGCTCTGAAGCGCGTGTGGAATAGGCGCGGTAAAGGGCTTCACGTAAGTTGCGATTTTCTGCATATTGCATCACTGGTAAATAAGACGGGAAATGTAGACTGAACTGATAGCCAGATTTTCCAGCTTCTCTCGCTGCATCTTTCGCTGCTTCCACGGCATCAGCAGGCAAGCCTGCTAAGGCATCAACGCTGTCTACTAAATGCGTGAAATCACTGGTGTTATCCATGATATTTTCTTCAAACTTGCTGCCAAGTTTCGATAACTGCTCCAAAATGGCTTTAAGCCGTGATTTTTGGTCGGCAGGGAGTTCTGCGCCGCCTAGCTTGAAGTCACGCACTTCATGGTTGATAATCGTTTGTTGCGCTGGACCGAGTTGTTTAAATTCTGAGCTAGTTCGTATGGATTTAAACTTTTCAAATAAGCGTTCATCTTGCGCTAAATCGCTGCCAAAATCAGTTAGCTTCTGCAAATTGTCATTATAGGCCTCGCGTAGTTCTGGGCTATTCACTACTGCATTCATGTGGCCGACTTGGCTCCAAGTGCGCCCTAGCTTCTCACTATGGTCTTCTAATTTAAGTGCAATGTTCTCCCATGTCGGCGTTTCTTGACTAGTTGCTAGTTGCTCAACCAAGATGCGCCCTTCGTTAATTAAGCTGTCGATGGCTGGGCTAACATGCTTAGGTTTAACTTCATTAAATTTAGGCAAGCCAGAAAAGTGTAGTAGTGGATTGGATGACAAAGTTGTTCCTTGTATTAAAGACTTGAAATTAAAGGCTTAATTAATTAAGCGCAGATACAATGGGTAGCGATAGCGGTAATAACTTAAAAGTAATATTGGCTTGTCGGCAATATCGTCGTACTTGGGGCTGTGATTACTTCTGGTGCGAGGGCTTCCTATGGTTGTATGTTGGCTATATGGCGGCATAGAGATGGGAAATCAAGAGCTTAGTCTTATGGTGCTGTTTTTCTATTGAGTTCTCGGTGGCGAATGATGATTTTATATTCGGATGATTGAAAATGGTGACATAATTGCTCAGCAAAATATACGGAGCGATGTTGTCCTCCAGTACAGCCAATCGCCACCGTCAAATAACTGCGATTATCTTGTTCAAAACTGGATAGCCACTTTTGAATATACTGTTTAACATCAGCTAACATATCTAACACCACTGGGTCACTTTCAAGGAAGTTGATGATGGCAGTGTCTTTGCCAGTAAGGGGGCGTAAGATTTTATCGTAATGCGGATTAGGTAGGCTACGGACATCAAAGACAAAGTCTGCATCCAGTGGGATGCCTTCTTTGAAGCCAAAAGATGTGAATATCAAGACCATTTTATTGGCAGTGCGTTCGGTAAATTCACGAATGTGGTTACGTAAAGTATTGGCGCTAATGTGGCTGGTGTCAACCCGATGGCCGAGTTCGCTATAATTAGCTAATAATTGACGTTCGCGTGAGATGCTTTCGGCCAAGGTTGTTTCGCCATCACTTAATGGGTGCTTACGTCTCGTTTCACTGAACCGCTTGACTAGTACTTCGATATTTGCATCTAAAAACAGTATATCAACCTGGTTGCCACTCGTTTTAAGTTGTTCAATCTCGCTTGGGAAGGTTTCTAAACCTGCGCTACGGCAATCAATGCTAATGGCAATATTGTTATATTGGGTAGATTCAACATGTTGTGAGATGAGTGGCAACATTGTCGCTGGCAAATTATCAATACAATAGAAACCACTATCTTCTAGCGCGCGTAGCGCGACACTTTTACCAGAGCCTGATAGCCCAGTGAGGATGATTAAATGCACGATATTGACTCTTTTAACCTTAAAAACTGTTTGGCCGATGTTAAATGGCTCGCCAATATGAAAGGGCGCTAATTATTATCAGGATGACTAACTGCTTGGTGTTTGACAGCGCCATTAACTTTATGATGGTTACTGTTTTTTTCTTTGTGTTTCAGCACGAGTCGGTCAAGTTTATCCATCAGAATATCGATGGCGCTATACATGTTCTCATCGCCACTCACAGCGTGTAAATCATTGCCAGGCACGTGTATGGTTGCTTCAACCAGTTGAGTAAGCTTTTCTACACGCATGGTTACTTTTACGTCAATTACATGATCAAAGTGATTGCTAATCTTTTCTAGTTTTGTTTCTATGTATTTCTTTAAGGCAGCTGTTATTTCTAGATGGTGTCCTGATAATTGCAAGTTCATAATTAAGATCCTTTCTATTAATTCTTCTCTTCAAATTTTTACTTTAAAGGTTGAGTAAGTAAAAAAAGCTATAGAACAAATTTAGTGTACACGCTTTTAGCGTGAGTACAATTAATCTAGTTTATTATTTTTATGCCTTTCGTTATAAAGATTTACGTAAATTCGCAGGTGCAATATGTAGAGACTCTCTATACTTTGCAACCGTGCGTCTGGCAACAACAATGCCTTGCTTAGCTAGTATTTCGCTAATTTTATTGTCGGAATAGGGTTTTTTGGTGCTCTCTTCGGCTACGAATTGTTTAATGAGGGCGCGGATGGCAGTGGCAGAATACTCGCCACCCGATTTGGTGGTAACGTGGCTGCCAAAGAAGTACTTAAGCTCGAATATGCCGCGCGGTGTGAGCATGTATTTGAGCGACGTGACTCTTGATATGGTGGACTCGTGTAGCTCCAACTCATCTGCAATTTCGCGTAATACCAATGGACGCATGGCGATTTCTCCATGTTCAAAGAAGTTATGTTGTTTATCGATAATGGCTTGTGAGACACGCAGAATGGTTGAGAAACGCAGTTGAACATTTTTAATCATCCAATGCGCTTCTTGCATTTGGCTTTGTAAGTATTTACCTGAATTTCCTAGATTACGTTTTAAGATATCCGCATATATTTGGTTAATGCGTAACTTCGGCATGATGCCATCATTTAATGTGGCGACCCAAAGACCTTTTACTTTTTTAACAATGACCTCATGCTGAACAAAATGATTAGGGCTGAATTGTGCAAAGTCGGCGCCCGGCTGTGGGTTTTGTAATCGAATGAGTGCTTGAGCGCTCTTTAAGCTTTCTGCACTGCAGCGAGTGAGTTTGCATAGTTTGTTAAAGTCTTTATTGGCGAGCACATGTAAGTGCTCTTTTACAATGGTTTTAGCAAGTGCCAAATCTGGCCTGTCATTAGGCAATGTATTTAGTTGCAGCAATATACACTCTTGTAAGTTGGTTGCACCAATGCCGATAGGATCCAAGTTTTGCACGTGTTTCAGCGCTGTCTTTAGTTCAATAAACTCAACTTCCAGCTCTTCAGGTAATGACTTCATGATGGCTTCTAGGGAAGATTCTAGATAGCCATTTTCATTAATGCTATCAATGAGCAGCAACATTAAACGTTGATCACGTTCTGATAAAGAGAGCAGTTTTATTTGACCTAATAAGTGGTCGCGTAGGTTTTCTACGATAGTTTCTTGCCGCGTAAAACTGTCATTGTTATCACTATAGTCATTCTGTTTTCTTCCTTCATCCCAGTTACTGGCGTTGCCATACTCTTCATCTGAGATAGGAGCTTCTGCCATCATTTCTTGATCGGAGGTATTGTTTTCTTGGGTGCTGGCTTCTGCATCTTTGCGGGGCTTATTCTCAACGGTTTCACTGTTATTTGCTTCATTAGTAGAGCCCACATTGCTAGGTGACACTGTGTTAGTGTCCTCAGCAAATTCCAATAGTGGGTTTTCCCGCAAAATGACTTCAAGTTCCTGATTCAGTTCAAGTGTGGAAAGTTTAAGCAAGCGAATCGACAGCTGTAACTGCGGGGTTAACACTAAGTTTTGCGAAATTTTTAGGTGTAATCCTTGTTTCATTATTCTTTTCTAATTTAGAGTTTAAAGTTTTTACCTAAATAGATTTCACGCACATCTTCATTATTAACGATTTCTTCTGGGCTGCCAGAGGCAAATACAGATCCTGCATTGACAATGTAGGCTCGATCGCAAATGCCTAAGGTTTCACGCACATTATGGTCGGTAATCAATACGCCAATATTACGGGAGGAGAGGAAGCGAATAATTTTTTGGATGTCCAGTACGGCAATTGGGTCTATGCCCGCAAATGGTTCATCTAGTAAAATAAAGCTCGGGTTGGTAGCTAAACAACGCGCAATTTCAACACGTCGCCGCTCACCACCAGATAACCCGACGGCTGCATTGCTACGGATGTGTAGGATATGTAGGTCTTGTAAAAGCGATTCTAGTTGGGCAAGTATTTGTTGGTCGGTAAGGTTTTGTAGTTCGAGTACTGCCATGATGTTTTCTGAAACGGATAGCTTGCGAAAAATAGAAGGTTCTTGCGGCAAATAAGCAAGTCCCATGTTGGCACGTAAATGCATGGGCATTTTGCTCAAACTCTTGCCATCCAGGGTAATGTTGCCAGCATCTAAAGAGACTAAGCCTACAATCATATAAAAACTCGTTGTTTTGCCTGCGCCATTAGGCCCAAGCAATCCGACGACCTCACCACTTTTAATTCGCAGAGACATGTCATGTACAACCGTACGCGATTTATAGGATTTTTTAAGGTGTTCTACGACAAGTTCACTCATGTGATTCTCATTTTGATGATGGGTTATTAAGCTCGTCACTCAATTTAAGTTTGTTGGTCGTCACAGGGGGTTTTACGTTAGCTGGCGGCGCCATTTCATCTTTATCTTTTGGCTGTATGATGACCCTAACTCTGCCGCTTGAGGCCCCGGCGCTTTCCGACTTCTCTCCACCTAGGACTTGAGCATACTCTGCATTTCCGTCATAGCTAATGTAATCGCCATACATAATATCTTTGCCTTGTCTAATCCAAGCATTTGTAAATAGCTCTACTTTATCCATACGACCATCGTACTCGATACGCTGAGCACTGCCGCTCATATACTCATTTTTTCCTTCAAGTTTTTGCTTGAATGTGGCCGGATTGCCGGTAGCTGTGCTGGTTCCAAAGCCACTGCCATCATCGAGGACAACCAGTTTGTCTGCATGCATGACCAGCGTGCCTTGCATTAAGATGACGTTGCCTATATACGTACTGGTTCTTGTCGTATCGTTAACAGTCAGGCTATCTGCGCTAAGTTCAATGGGTTTGTCTTTATCAGCGGCTACAGCAAATACATTAAAGCTAGCGAAAAGGCTGATCAATAAGAGGCAGGTACAAAAAGACAGTGTCATGCTTTCACTATTTTTTCTAACCATGTTTTCTACAGCTGGATGATTGGTAGCAGTATGGGTCATTATTTTTTGGGTCTTTCATAGTATGCATTGACTTTATGAAGCAGCTTGAATGTTTGTTTGTTCTTATCATAAATCATTCCCGTTGCATGAATGATGGTTTTAGGGGCTTGAGTAATAGTAACGGGCCTCTCTGTTTTCGCTAATTCTAGATCGGGGAAGAGTGTTAGTTTGTCTGTCAGAACGCGCATTTCACCTTTATCATCAAAGGCTTCTCGGACAACAACGACATTACCCAATATTTCAATTTCTTCCCCATCACTAGAAACATTGCCATGGTCACCACTAATCTTAATATCGTGCTTGCCTTCAATGTGCTGAGTAAATTGGGGCTTTTCCAATAGAGAACTATCATCATCCGGGTAATGTGTCATTTTCACCGCGTCTAATATATAACTTAGATTGCCATCCTCATCAGTTTGTTTGGTGGTGAAATTTTCCATTGTGTAGTCAGGGTCGTGGCGATCACTACCATCAATTTTATGCCCTTGCTGTTCAACTGTTTTGCTAATCCAAAAAGTAATGAGAGCTATAAACGCCATTAAAATCAATGGAAATAGAATGGCTGTACGATTTTCCATCTTTTATTGAATGCTTAATTATTCAAAATACCGACGTGTGACTGTATCAAAGGTATCTTGCGCCTTCATGATTAATTCGCAAGCCTCTCTCACAGCACCTTTGCCAGCCTGGCTAGTAGTGACATAATGCGCATGCTCTTTAACAGGGGTTTGCGCGGTTGGGACGCTAATCGCCAGGCCGCATGCGCGCATTGGCGGAATGTCGACGATATCATCGCCCATAAAGGCAGCTTCCTCTGGTTTAATATTTAATTTTTCAATTAAATCGTTAAACGCTACTTTTTTATCTTCTACCCCTTGATAGCAATGGGTAATATTATTGGTTTCTGCTCTCACTTTCACCACGTTAGAAGTCCGCCCGGTGATAATGGCCATTATGACATCTGTTTTATTAAGCATTTTCATGCCTAAACCATCATGTGCGTGGAACATTTTATATTCCTGTCCATCGTCACCAATCATAAGGCCGCCATCGGTCATGACGCCGTCAATATCAAAAACAATAACTTTAATTTTTTTTGCGCGCGCGATGATTGCCTCTGTTACTTCACTCAAATTGCTTCTCTTTTCTATTAAATATAAGGCTGAGGATTAAATAATTTTGGCCAGTAATAGATCATGCATATTAAATGCGCCGATTAGTTTGCTATTTTCGTCTGTGACCAATAACCCATTTATTTTATGATGTTCCATCAATTCCACTGCTTCGGCAGCCAGCTTTTGCGCGTTAATCGTTGTTGGATTGGCGTGCATGACTTCTATCACTTTTGTTGACTGAGTGTTTTTACCACTATCAAAAATACGACGTAAATCACCGTCTGTAAAGATGCCTTTTAATGTTTGGTCTTGATTAATAATCGCGGTGAAGCCTAAGCTTTTTTGCGTCATTTCAAGCAACGCATCAGACAGAAGGGAGGACTCTATGACAGAAGGGATAGCATCGCCTGTGCGCATCACATCGTTAACACGGGTTATTAAACGTCGGCCTAGACTACCGCCCGGATGTGATTTTGCGAAATCCTCCGCGGAAAAATCTCTACAGTCTAAAACACAAACTGCAAGCGCATCACCCAGCGCCAAGGCCACGGTGGTGCTTGCAGTAGGAGAAAGTCCTAATGGACATGCTTCTTGAGAGACTTCCGCACTCAGGTGAATATCTGATTGTTTGGCTAATGTGGATGTTTTGTTACCGGTAATAGCAATGACTTTTGCGCCGAGTCGTTTGATGGTCGGCAATACATTAAGTATTTCATCACTTTCGCCAGAGTTCGATAATGTAATAACAACGTCGCCGCTGGCGATCATTCCGAGATCGCCATGGCTTGCTTCGGCGGGGTGCATAAAGAATGCCGGGGTGCCTGTGCTGGCCAAAGTGGCGGCAATTTTACCGCCAATATGCCCGGACTTACCCATGCCACTTACGACAATGCGCCCTTTACAATGTAGAATGAGTGCAACAGCCGCGTTAAAGCTTGCATCTAAGTTTGAAGCTAATGCTTCAATTTCTTTTGCTTCAGTCAGTAGTACTTTGCGCGCAAGTGTCAGAGATTCACGTGTAGACACGCTGGGTTGTTGTTCAGTTTGCAGTAACTTAGTGCTCATATACAACTAGTATAAAAGGGAATCGTTCCTTAATAAAGCAAAAAACAACTGTTTTTAAATAAATAAAGATAAGTAGGCACAATTTTTGCCTAGATTGTAAAATTTGCCATTAGTTGTACGCATATCAATATTTTAGAAAGATGATCATTGTTTAATTCACTTGCCAGTATTCTTTTAGTATTAACTAGCTCAGTGCTGTTAGTGGCGTTTTTTCGTACATTGCGTTTGCCGCCGATGCTGGCTTATTTTGTGGTCGGTGTTTTGTTTGGGCCATATGCTTTTAGTTTTCTGCCGGATACAGAGTCGGGCCGGCATTTTGCAGAGTTTGGCATTGTCTTTTTGATGTTTAGCATCGGCTTAGAGTTTAGTTTGCCTAAGCTATATGCGATGCGGAAGACGCTCTTTGGTTTAGGTGGTGCACAAGTCGTTATCACGATGATGGCTGTGATGGGCGCTTGTTGGTTAGTAGGTTTGAGCTTAACGGTTTCGTTTATTGTGGCATCGGTTTTAACCATGTCTTCTACAGCCATTGTTTCTAAAATTCTGATGGAGCGCGTTGATTTAAACTCTCGACATGGCCGGCTCAGTATCGGTATTTTGCTGTTTCAAGATTTAGCCGTTATCCCTATACTGGTGCTTATTCCCGCATTGAGTGTAGAATCAGCAGATTTAGCCCCACTACTTGGTTGGGCTTTTCTTAAAACTATCGTTTTATTATTCATCTTATTTAGGTTTGGTAAGAGCGTGATTAACTTTTGGTTTGGTTTGGTCGCAGGCCAGCGCTCTCGCGAACTATTTGTGATGAACGTATTAATGGTGACGCTGCTATTGGCATTTGCAACCGATTTAGCAGGGTTGTCTTATGCCTTAGGTGCTTTTATAGCGGGGATGTTAATTTCAGAAACACGCTATCGCTACCAAGTGGAGTCTGATATTGCTTCATTTCGCGATATTCTAATGGGTTTATTTTTCATCAGCGTAGGCATGCTGCTTGATTTTAATTATTTGATTAATAACATTGCCTTGGTCTCTGCACTGTTGCTTGCTTTTGTGTTGTTTAAGGCTGTTGTTGTTGCCGTATTAGTTCGCTTCTTTGGTTTTGAGTGGGGTGTTGGTATTCGTACTGGGGTGATTCTTGCGCAGGCTGGTGAGTTTGGCTTCGTGATTTTAACCTTGGCATTAGGCGGGGGATTGATTGGAGGCGCTGAGTTACAATTGGTGTTGTCTGCTTGCTTACTATCTATGATTTCTGCACCATTTGTAATTCAATACAACGGCCGCATTGCACGACGATTAGCAAAAAGCTACATCATGAATATCAGCCGCAAAGAAGTAGAGTTGGCGGGTGTTGGCAAGATGCTAAGAGGACACGTCATTCTTTGTGGGTATGGCCGAAGTGGACAGTATCTTGGACGGTTCTTCAAAGAGGAAAACATTCCTTTTGTTGCATTAGATATTGACCCAACCCGTGTGCAAGAAGCCGCTGCAGCTGGTGAGCATGTGATGTACGGGGATGCTAGCAGAAGTGCCGTGTTAGCAGCGGCAGGGGCAGGACATGCAAAAGCATTGATTATTAGTTATGCCGGGATGCGCTCTACGATGAAGATATTGCATGTGGCAAAAGAAAATCATCCAAATTTGCCTATTGTGGTGCGCACAGCGGATGAAACCCATATGGAAGAATTTAGAAAAGCTGGTGCAGCCGAAGTGGTTCCAGAAGTGTTGGAAGGTAGTTTAATGCTAGCGTCTCATGCACTGATTATCCTGGGAGTACCACTGAACCGGGTTGTGAAACGCATTCGACTGTTTCGTGAAGAGCGCTATCAAATGTTCAAGGGTTACTTTGGTGGAGCTACCGATGAAGCTGTTGAATTTGGAGATGCTGAGCCGTTAAGGTTACACTCTGTAGAGCTGATTAAAGGTGCTTATGTGAATCAGATGCTATTGCGTAATGTTGGCTTGGTGGAGTTTGGTGTCGAAATACAGCATTTACGCCGCCCTAATATGCGCGCAGATGTTGCGCCTAGACCTGATATTCTATTAGGTCTAGGTGATGTTGTTGTATTGCTCGGTTCACAACAAGGTTTGGTCGCGGCAGAACTGTATTTACTGACGGGTAAGACTAAATAGGACATGCCTTGATGAAGGTTAAGCGGCTTTCATCAATTTATTTTGCTAACTGCCAGCGACCTGATTTTCCGCCTTCTTTTTCTAGCAGTTGTATGTCGCTTATGGTCATGCCTCTGTCAACGGCTTTGCACATATCATAAATTGTCAGCAAGCCTATACTTACCGCGCTTAGTGCTTCCATTTCAACGCCTGTTTGGCCAGTTGTTTCTGTCGTAACCGTGCAGCTAATACTATTGTTCTCTTCATCAACATCAAAAGCAACCGCAACCATGCTCAAGCTAATCGGATGACATAATGGAATCAAGTCGGCGGTTTTCTTACTGCCCTGAATGGCTGCAATGCGCGCAATGCCAAGTACGTCACCTTTTTTTGTATTGCCCGATTGAATCAGTGACAGTGTGTTGGCTAGCATGCCGATTTTCCCCGCTGCGATGGCAATGCGACGTGTATGCGCTTTATCACCAACATCAACCATATGTGCTTGGCCTTGACTGTCAAAATGCGTTAATTGTTTCAATTTATCCATTTTACTTACCTATTTATTTCATCCCATTATCGATTTGGTGTGAACTTGTGCCCTAAAGACATTATCATAGTAATACTAACAACATGATAAATTTTAAATGCTACGCTTATTATTCGTATTATTAACATTGGGCTTGTTTTCTGCTAGCCCTGTTTTTGCTGAAAAGACATTATCTGGCAAGCCTTACACGAAGTCTGCTGATCTAAATACAAAAAAGTTAAGTGCAGGAGATTTGGATGCTAGCCTACTAGGCAGCTTGCATAGTGACTTACCTGAGTTGGGTGACTACTCACAAACCATATTGTCAGCACAAGATGAACAACGTATTGCTGCACAGATTCTACAAGAAGTGGCTGTTAGCGATGAGGTTCTGCAAGATGTTGAGGTGGCCAGCTATTTGCAGATGTTAGGCAATCGCTTGGTTGTGGCAAGTGATGATAAGCAACAGACTTTTAACTTTTTCGTGGTGAAAGATTCATCCATTAATGCATTTGCGATGCCCGGAGGGGTCATTGGTGTGCATATTGGTTTGTTTTTAGCTTCTCGCTCTGAATCTGAGTTGGCCAGTGTATTAGGTCATGAAATTGGTCATGTAACGCAACACCATTTGGCGCGTATGTTAGCAAAACAAAAAACAGATACCTTTAAGAATATTGCAGGAATAGCGTTGGCCTTGCTAGTTGCGCGGACCAACTCGGAATTGGCTTATGGTGCGCTGAGTGTTTCATCTGCAGCTGCTATACAAAGGCAGCTAGACTATACGCGTGAGCATGAGCGAGAGGCGGATAGAGTTGGTTTGAGTGTGTTGGAAAATGCAGGATTTGATCCAAGAGGGATGCCAGCATTTTTTGCAACATTGCAGAGAGATTCGCGTTTTGTGGAAGGTAGCGCGCCAAGCTTTCTACGGACACACCCGCTGACGTCTGAGCGTATTTCTGATGTTGAAAGCCGTGTCGTGAATATGCCATATAAACAAGTGGTATCGAGTTTGGATTATTACTTTGTTCGTGCAAAGTTACGCGCCAGCCAAGGTTTAGCACAGGTGGCTATCGATCAGTTCCGGCGTAATATTAATGAAGGGCGCTATTCCAATGAGGTTGCTGAGCATTATGGCTTGGCTGTATCTATGTTGCGACAAAGTGATGTGGCTGGAGCAAGTGCTCAGGTGCAGTGGTTGGATGCCCATTCAGTGAAAAGTGCTTTTATAGAAAACTTAAAAGCACGCATAGAAGTTGTACGAGATGACCCAAAAAAGGCGGCTGAGCAATATATTGCTGCGTTAAAGCGTTATCCAGAAAATAGAGCATTGATTTATGGTTATGCTGAACACTTTTTGGCTATTAAGCAGCCTAGAGAAATGATTGCACTAGTTAAAGAAAAACAGAGCCTTTATGTCGCTGACTCTTATTTTTACACATTATTATCGAAAGCTTATTTGTTAGAACACAAAGATTTATTAAGGTTTCAAGCGCAGGGCGAAGCCTACTATCGGCAGTATAATGTCGATAAAGCGGTAGAGCAGATGGACTTCGCGACTAAGGCAAAAGATGGTTCTTTTTATGAAAAATCGATTGTAGAAGCGCGGTTAAAAGAGTTGCGCCGACTACAGAAAGCCTCAAAACCGACTAGTTAAGATAAAGAGAGATAACGTGAATCGAAGAGAATTTATAGGATTAAGTATTGTCTCTGCATTATTAATGCCAGCACGTGCCATTGCTGCCATGTGGAATGCCACAGCTTTTAATGCGGCTGATGTTGAAGCCGCAGGAGATGGTTTATTGATTGTTGATGAAAGTCCGAGTGACGCGATTGATATAACAGTACCGAGGCGAGCAGAAAATGGCGCTATTGTGCAAGTGGCCGTGAATAGTCGAATTCCAAATACAGAAGCGATTGCCATATTTGCAGAAAAGAATCCAACGGCGCTACTTGCTAACACGATGTTTAGTCATGGTGCGCAGCCCAACATGGTGACGCGGATTAAGATGGCTGAAACTTCGGATGTTAAAATTATTGTAAAAGCGGGCAATCGCTATTTTACGGCGAGTAAAAAAGTGGTCGTGCTTGAAAATGGCTGCGGTGGGGTTAGTAGTGCAAACGAACAATTTAAGTCGAGTATGAAGATACGGGCAAAACAGTTGAGGCATGAGAAAGCCGTGCAAGTCAAAGCGATTATTACACACCCTATGCATACAGGTCGCGGTAGAGATGAGGCGGGTCAATTGATCGCAGCACACTTTATTCAGCACATTACGATTAAGCACCTTAATCAGCCAGCAGTAGAAATGCAACTTGGTACTGGTATATCTAAAAACCCATATTTAACGTTTCACCTGGCTGAGGCAAAGCTGGGGGATACTGTGGTCGTGGAATGGCAAGATAATCTAGGCAAGTCAGGTAGTGCCAGTACGCAAGTCATTGCATAATGTCGTCATCGTACAAACATGCAACATGCTAGACGTATAGCTTGTTTAAGATATGACTATTTTCCATAAGCTATTCTTATCAAGTTAATAAGAATAATCAATTTTACTTAATTATAGTGAGTCACTATAATGCTTTAATTAAATTATTTTTTAACCGCAACTTAAAAAGAGGAGTGACTAAATATGTCATTAATTAATACAGAAGTACAACCGTTCAGGGCTGATGCTTTTCATAACGGAGAATTTATCGAAGTGACAGAGGCAAGCCTAAAAGGAAAATGGACTGTTCTAATTTTTATGCCAGCTGCATTTACATTTAACTGCCCAACTGAAGTAGAAGATGCTGCAGATCACTATGCTGAATTCCA
This sequence comes from uncultured Methylophilaceae bacterium, assembly GCA_913009235.1. Lineage (GTDB taxonomy): Bacteria > Pseudomonadota > Gammaproteobacteria > Burkholderiales > Methylophilaceae. The sequence goes on from CAJVXS010000001.1 coordinate 65,315, forward strand.
AAAAGCAGGTGCTGAAGTGTATATCGTGACAACTGATACACACTTCTCACACAAAGTATGGCACGAGACTTCACCAGCTGTTGGTAAGGCAAAATTCCCGATAGTGGGTGACCCAACTCACCAGTTAACAAACGCATTTGGCGTGCATATTCCTGAAGCAGGTTTAGCATTGCGCGGTACTTTTGTGATCAATCCAGAAGGTGTGATTAAAACACTTGAAATTCACGACAATGCAATTGCACGTGATGTGAGCGAAACACTTCGTAAATTAAAGGCAGCAATTTTTGTTGCTAATAATCCAAGCGACGTATGTCCAGCTAAATGGAATGACGGTGCTGCAACACTAACGCCCTCACTAGACTTGGTAGGCAAGATCTAAGATTTAATTAAATCAAGTCAACGTTGATCCGCTAAGGCACAGCCTTAGCGGATGAGTAATCATGGCATTAGACGCAGCGCCAAAACACAATTACAGCAGCGCCTACAAATGCTACGTGAGCCCATCCTATCGTATTGGCTGAATCACTGGATGATAGTGTATGCAACAGAGGTGCATGATTTGTTAGTTGAGAGCCGTATTAGGAGCGTTTGAATATTTATTAGGCGGTAGTTAAACTAATCGCAACAGCTTCAGCCACCTTAATACCATCTACTCCGGCAGAAAGAATGCCACCTGCATAGCCAGCGCCTTCGCCACAGGGAAATAAACCCTTGGTATTAATGCTTTCAAACGTGTCACCATCCCGTTTAATTCTAATTGGGGCAGACGTCCGTGTTTCTACACCAGTTAGAATGGCATCATGCAAATCAAAGCTATCTATTTTTTTTGCAAATTCAGGAATGGCCTCACGTATGGCGTTAATTGCAAATTCAGGTAACGCATCAGCTAAGTTAGTGAGTGTCACACCGGGTGTGTAAGATGGGGTGACTTCACCCAGCCGCGTTGAAGCTTTGTTGGCTAAGAAATCACCAACCAATTGCCCCGGTGCATTGTAATTACTACCACCCATAATGTAAGCATTACTTTCTAATTGGCGCTGTAATTCCATACCCGCCAGCGGATGACCTGGGAAGTCTTCTTCTGGTGTAATGCCGACTACAATACCTGCATTGGCATTACGTTCGTTACGGCTGTATTGGCTCATGCCATTAGTGACGACTCGCCCAGGCTCAGAAGCCGCTGCCACTACAGTGCCACCGGGGCACATACAAAAGCTATACACACTACGACCATTTTTAGCATGGTGCACGAGCTTATAATCTGCTGCACCTAGTTTTGTGAGCAAGTCTTCACTATGGCTATTTCCATAGCGTGAACGGTCAATTAAGCCTTGAGGATGTTCTATTCTAAAACCAATCGAAAATGCTTTTGGTTCGACAAAAATACCGTTCTTATGCACCATCTCAAACGTATCGCGAGCGCTATGCCCAACGGCTAAGACGAGGTGATTGGTTTCGAGGTGCTCACCAGTTTGCAAGGTAACACCTTTTACTTCACCATCTTCAATAACAATATTATCAACCCGCTTTTCAAAGAAAATCTCACCGCCCAGCTCAGTAATGGTTTGGCGCATCTTCTCAACCATACCTACTAATTTAAACGTACCAATATGTGGATGGCTGACGTATTGAATTTCTTCTGGCGCACCAGCAATCACAAACTCTTTAATCACCTTGCGACCATAATGTTTCGGGTCTTTAATTTGGCTGTACAGTTTGCCATCAGAAAACGTTCCAGCGCCACCTTCACCAAACTGCACATTAGATTCAGGGTTCAACTCATTCTTGCGCCATAAGCCCCAAGTGTCTTGGGTGCGTTTACGGACTTCTTTACCACGCTCTAATACGATGGGCTTAAAACCTGATTGCGCAAGAATTAGCGCGGCAAAAATACCAGCAGGGCCGAAGCCAGCAATGATTGGTCTGGGTTTGGTCGTATTTTCATTTTGAGCGACAAAGTGATAGCTCGTATCAGGCGCAGGCTTAATATGCTTACCTCTTCTCAACTTGGAGAGTAGATTGGCCTCATTCTTCACCTCAACATCCAAGCTATACACATACAAAATCGCATGCGATTTACGTGCATCTACACCACGTTTAAAAATGTTGAAGTTGATTAAATCATTTTCAGGAATCACTAAGCGCTTGAGCAGCGCAGCTTTAATTTGATCGTCTTGATGTTTGAGAGTGTCAGCTTGCTCAATCGGGAGTTTAACTTCGTTAATACGTAACATGTTTACCTTTGGATAGTAGTTATCTATCAGAAGTGGTTATTTTACATTAAACGATATGCAACAAGTTCCACTTTAAGTGGGATTGCTTTATTTGCATGGCTGGCATGTTAGTGTTGGCTGCGTATTCCAGATACCTATCGTAATGATTCCACCCAATGAAAAAAGCTTCAGGTATTCAGGAAGCCTGTTTATATGTGACACATAAATGAGTCATATTACAGCTGAGACTATTGCCGCTAAACCTGCAGGCCTAAACACCTAAATCCAATCGTAGTAATTTTTTCAGCATAGGTACGGTTACTGGTTTTTTCTCAGTTAATGACCATTCATCCAAAGCACTAAGTACAGACATAAGCGTGGGTAAATCTCGTCTTAGATAGCGCAAACAGTAAGCAATCACTTCGTCTGGCAGGCATATTCCGCGTTCGGTAGCGTGATTTTTCAATGCCTCAGTTTTTTCGACATCAGATAACGACTGTAGTTGGTAGACTAAACCCCACGCTAAGCGAGTGGCCAAATCATCACGCAGATTCATCTGTGTTGGCGCATGTAACCCAGCGGTAATGAGTTTTTCGTTGGCAGCTTTGAGTTGGTTGTAGGTATTAAACAACTCAATTTGTGCTTCGTTATCGAGTAAGTGAACATTATCTGCAATATGAGCACCTAGATTTCTCGCTGCATTGAGTAGATGACTTTTCCCACTACCAGCTGGCCCCCATAAGTAAATGAAAGAGGCGTCGACTGAGTCATCTAGCAAGCTTTTAATGTTAGCCAATGCTTCTGCGTTATGACCAATCACAAAATTATCTAGCGTTTGTGGCGGCACAGGTTGGATATCAAGAATGAGTTGTTTCATACTTACTTCAGGTACGCATCACTAGTTAAATAGCTTTGTTTAGAATGGCGCAGTCCTACAGCAACTGCAGCGCCAACAGGCAGGGCCAACAGCACTCCTGCAAAACCAAATAGCTGCCAGCCAGCCAGTAAGGCAATAATCACCACAACAGGATGCAAACCAATACGGCCACCCACTAAATACGGGGTTAGGATATAGCTTTCAATGATTTGCCCAATACCAAATACCATTAGCACTGGAACAACGGCGGATAATGAGCCAAATTGTAATAAGGCGAGTAATAGCGCCATGATAAAGGCGATGGCAAAGCCTAAGAAAGGCACAAAGCTAAGGATGCCTGCAAGTAGGCCAATCGAAAGTGCCATTTCTAAGTCTGCTAGCCATAAGCCAATGCTGTAAAATACGCAGAGTGCTGCCATCACAGAAAGTTGCCCGCGTAGGAACTCAGCTAGTACTTGGTCTATTTCTTTGATAACCGTAGTTGCTTTGGTTAGCCACAGTCTAGGAATGAGTTCGGCAATTTTTTCGACGAGATTATCCCAGTCACGTAACAGGTAGAATAAAAAGACGGGTAATAGCAGTAGATTGGCCGCGACGCCAGTCAGCGCGAAGCCTTTGCTGCCAGCTGTGTTAAGAATATGTTTTAGCACGTTGCCAGTATCTTGCCAGTGTTCGGTAAAGATTTGCTGAATCTGTCTGATATCAATGGCGAAGCTCTTGCCTAGGTTTTTTTGCAACCAAGGCTCGGCATAACCGCGAAAGTTTTCGATGAGCGTCGGTAAGCGCTCAGCAATCAGCAGTGATTGTTTTTGTAAAAGCGGTATCAAAATTAATATAATTAGCATCATACCAGTAAATAATCCAGCAATGACTAAGATGGTGGCGAGCACTCGGCCAATTTTTATTTTGTTAAAACCAGCCACGCTCACCTTGTCGACTAATGGGTCGCAAATGTAAGCCAGAATTGCCGCTGCGATGAACGGCGTGGCAACTGGCCCCAGCTGATAAAGAATCAAGGCTAGCAGTAGCGCAAATATGGGCCAACGATTCTCGCTAAGAATTCGGGTAATTGGGTCTTTGTCTTTTGGTTGTTTAGCCATATTTGAGTAAAAATGAGTTAAAATGTGCGCTTAAATTAAGCGTTTAGCAAAATTATACTTAAGTTAACCGTGCTTAATGTAATTTTTTAAAAAGTACTTGCTAAAACAATACTTAAACACCTTACAAGACCTTATTGAAACGAGACTATTTTGAGCGCAAATTCCAACAATACTCCAGCTACCTATCGTGATGCAGGCGTCGATATTGAAGCTGGTGATGAGCTGGTTAATCAAATCAAACCATTTGCAAAACGAACCATGCGCCCAGAGGTGATGAGTGCGATTGGCGGCTTTGGTTCTATGTTTGCAATGCCAACAAAGTTTAAAGAGCCTGTGTTGGTTTCTGGCACAGATGGCGTTGGTACGAAACTAAAATTGGCATTTGAATTGAATCAGCACGATACCGTGGGTATTGATTTGGTGGCGATGAGTGTGAACGATATTTTAGTACAAGGTGCTGAACCATTATTTTTCTTAGATTATTTTGCATGCGGTAAATTAGATGTAGGTACAGCGGCGGACGTTGTTAAAGGCATTGCTGCAGGCTGTGAGGAGTCTGGTTGTGCTTTAGTCGGTGGCGAAACAGCAGAAATGCCAGGTATGTATCCAGCAGGTGAGTATGATTTAGCTGGCTTTGTGGTTGGCTGTGTCGATAAAGCGAACATTATTGACGGTGCAACGATTACAAAAGGTGATGTGGTGCTGGGCTTGGCTTCAAGCGGCGCACACTCCAATGGTTATTCATTGATTCGTAAACTGATTGAAAAATCAGGTGTCGATATGGAATCAGATTTTGAAGGTCGCAAGTTTAAAGATGTTGTGATGACGCCAACTAAGCTCTATGTTAAATCGATTTTAGCGTTGCTAGAGGCGCTGCCAGTGAAAGGTATGGCCCATATTACAGGCGGCGGTATTACTGAGAATATTCCACGTGTATTACCAGTAGGTTTAACGGCAGAAATCAGTTCAAACAGCTGGGAATTACCACCATTATTTCAATGGTTAAAAGCACAAGGTAATATTACGGATCTTGAGATGTATAAAACGTTTAACTGTGGTGTTGGTATGGTCATCATTATGTCAGCAGATAATGCGGCGGAAGCGATGAAGGTGTTGGCAGCTAAAGGCGAAACGGTTTATCAAATTGGACAGATTCGTACACAAGGTGACGGTGAAGCGCCAACGGTTGTTGTTTAATATTCAACCATTTAATATAACGCATCAAATCTCTTGGTGCGTTATATAGACATCACACCAAAAAGAAAGCATTTATGTTAACGCTACTTAAAACCGCTCCTCTGTTTGGTTTGTTATTGGTCAATGTTGCGTTTGCACAGCCAACCAACATACAGTTGGAATATGACGTCAGTCGTAATGACAGCTCTTTCGGGACAGTTAAAGATAGCTACGAGCAAGAAGGAGGTCAATATCACATTGTTTCTACAACCGAAGGTAAGGGTTTGTATGCCTTGCTAGGTAAGCGCGTGTTGATGAGTGATGGGCAAGTGACGGTGAAAGGGTTGGTGCCGGCTAAGTTTCAGTTGAAACGAGGCAGTACGGGAAAATCATTTTCTGCCATGTTTGATTGGGCGGGTAATCAGCTCAAAATGTTGGTTAAAGGTGAAAATAGAACTGCAACCCTAGTAGCAGGCGCATTAGACTTGGCTAGCTATCCGTATCAGTTTATGTTTGCACCACCAGCAGGGGAACAGGTGGAAATGACACTGACAACAGGTAAGAAGTTAGACAAGTATGTTTACAATATTGTGGATAATCATGCTGTGCTGGAGGTGGGTGGTGTTTCATATGAAACCATTCATTTAGCGAGTGCTGAAGTGGATGGGAAAAAGAAAAAGGAACTGTGGTTGGCAAAATCGAAACACTATATTCCTGTGAAATATTTAGTGGTTGATAAACACGGCGACAAGATTGAACAGACCCTAACAAACATGCGTATTAATTAATAATAATCTAAAAACCATTAAGTAATAACTACACTATCAGTTCATACCTTAGAGTGACTAGTGCTCAGTTATTAACCAAGTAAGCTACAATAGGATGGCCAGTGATAGCATTATCACTGGCCATCGTCATTTTTAAAATTAATGCACTCACGATAAAGAAAATAGTCAAAATGAATGAAAACTTAATTCGCCAAGCCGCTATATTGCTGACAGATATGTTGGGCTTTGAAAAGCCAGCAGACGCCATCATGAGAGCATTTTTTCGCAACAATCGCGACCTTGGTAACAAGGATAGATCGTTTATTGCAGAAAGTGCATATGGTGTCATTCGCCGTTTACGTTTTTTAAGCACGATTATTGCGACTGAAAACAATGACCCTGATGATGCGCGCAAGCTGATTGTCGCTTGGTTGTTGCGCGTGCAAGGCCGTAGCTTAAGAGATTTAGGTGATGTGCTGACTGAGCAACAAAAAGAGTGGGCCATTGCCATTAAAGCCAAGTCAACAGATGATATGCCGGTTGCTGCAAAAGCAGACGTTAGAGATTGGTTGTGGGAAAAATTGAAGAAACAATATGGCGAAGAGCAAGCACTGACGATTTGCCGTAGCATGTTTGAGCAAGCTACTTTAGATTTGCGGGTGAACACCATTAAAGGCACGGCTGAAGAGGTGTTGGCCAAGATGATTGCCGAGAACATCAATAATGAAAATATCATCGCCGCTATGCCGCTATCGCCAGTTGGTATTCGCATGCCAAACCGTGTGGGGATTAGTAAGCATGTGTTGTTTACTGAAGGAAAAATTGAAGTGCAAGACGAAGGTAGCCAGTTGCTTAGCTATTTAGTTGCGCCGAAGCGTGGCCAAATGGTGGCTGACCTATGTGCTGGTGCAGGTGGTAAAGCGTTGGCATTAGGTGCGTTAATGCGTAACACTGGCCGTTTATATGCTTTTGATGTAAATGAAAGACGGTTGAATAATTTAGGTAAGCGTCTTAAGCGTTCGGGTTTATCTAATCTGAATGCACAGCTGATTAATAACGAAAATGATTTAAAACTCAAACGCCTCAACGGTAAGTTTGATCGTGTATTGGTTGATGCGCCGTGTAGTGGTTTAGGAACTTTGCGCCGCAATCCTGATTTGAAATGGCGTCAAACCGAACAAGATGTGATTGAGTTGAATGCGAAGCAAAAAAACATTTTGACACGTGCTGCTAAGCTGACCAAAACAGGTGGGCGCGTGGTGTATGCCACCTGTAGCTTGTTGGCTGAAGAAAATGAAATGATTGCTGAGCACTTTTTAGAAAAACATCCAGACTTCAGTTTGGTCCCTGCTAATGAAATATTAGCGTTACAGAAAATCGACCTAGATACGGGTAAATACTTAAACCTGTTGCCACACTTGCATAATACTGACGGCTTTTTTGCCGCCGTGTTTGAGAGAAAAGCAGACTCTGAAAAAGAAAAAGCAGTTAAACTAAAGGCAGAGAAAGAGAAATCAAAAGCTAAAGAAGAAAAGTCATAAACGGATGGCATTAGATCTTTCAAATACATTAGTTGTCGGTATATCAGCCACTGCACTGTTTGATCTAGGTGAGGCGGATAAGCTGTTCCGTGAACAATTGAAAGTCGATGCCGAAACGGCCGTAGTGGAATATCGCCAGTATATGCTAGCCAGAGAAAATGAGCTTCTACTTGACGGTACGGGCATGCCACTCGTGAAGGCATTGCTAGAGCTTAATCAATTTCAAGGGGATCAGAAAAGTGAGTCCCCACTAGTTGAGGTGGTTGTGATGTCAAGAAACAGCCCTGAAACAGGTGTGCGCGTTTTTAATACCATTCGTGCGCTAGACTTGAAAATTAGTCGACATGCTTTTACGGGTGGTGAATCTGTCGCTGATTATATTGAAGCATTTGATGTCGATTTATTCTTAACGACGAATATTGACGATGCGCAAAAAGTGATGGATGCAGGCAAGTGCGCAGTGGCCTTATTGAAAGAGCCGCCTAAAGAAGTTGAACAATTGCCTAGTGATCAAGTCCGAATTGCTTTTGATGGTGATGCTGTTCTGTTTGATGAGAGCAGTGAGTTGCTTTACAAATCTAAAGGTTTGGATGAGTTCCAGCAGAGTGAGGATATGCAGCAACATGTGCCCATGTTAAAAGGGCCTTACGCTTCTTTTTTACAGAAGCTTGCCAAGCTGCAAAGCCGCTTGCCATTTGGTGTGGAAATGTCGCCAGTACGTTTGGCGATTGTGACCGCAAGAAGCGCCCCAGCCGAGATGCGTGTGATTAATACACTGCGACATTGGGGAGTTTATGTAAATGAAGTATTCTTTTTAGGTGGCTTGAATAAGGCCGCGATCCTAAAAGCATTTAAACCCCATATATTTTTTGATGATCAAGATTTGCATATCGACAATGCTTCTAAAGTTGTGCCAGCAGGTAAAGTCCCTTATAAAACGGATTCTCCATTGAATAAAGTAAAATAGACTCACAAATTAAGTAAACCTTAATCATGATTAAGAATGCTGACTAATGAAACTCCCTAGTTTAAACGTACAAATATTACTCGGTGCCGTATTTGGTATCTTGGTCGGATTGTTATTTCAGAATGCAGGCACAGAGGGTGATATCGCTTCAGGCAGTTTATATGCCGCTGGTCTTATCGGTACACTGTTTATCGATCTATTAAAAATGATTCTGATTCCACTAGTATTTTGCAGCATCGTGGTTGGGATTGCGAATTTGCGCCAGCATAGTGAGATGCATAAAGTATGGATTACCACACTCACCTTCTTTACGTTGACTATGGGTATTGCCATGATCGTTGGTATGGCAGCGAGTCTTTACTTTAAGCCGGGCACAGGGCTAGAAGTGAGTCTGTTCGATGGCGCGATGCAAAGCTTCCAAGCCAAGCAAATGCCATTGCCTGAGTTCTTCGCACACTTCTTACATAATCTATTTGTAAATCCATTCCATGCATTGGCAGAGAGTAAAGTGCTATCAGTCGTTATCTTTGCTTTGTTCTTAGGTATTGCGCTGGTGATGGGTGGTGACCGCTATAAAAACATTTTAGTCCTGCTAGAAGAAGGGCTAGAAATTGCCATGCGTGTGGTGAATTGGATTATGGTGTTAGCCCCTTATGGTGTCGCTGCTTTATTGATTAAACTCGTTGCAACGCAAGATGTCGCGATGTTAGGCACACTTGCTCACTTTGTGGCTGTTGTCGCAGGGACGTTACTCTTCCACGGTATTGTCGTGTTGCCGCTGGTTTTGTTCTTGTTCACAAGCAAGACACCTTTTTGGTTTTGGGGTGGTGCACGTCAGGCGTTAATCACAGCGTTTGCCACAAGCTCTAGCTCTGCCACACTGCCGATTACCATGCGTTGCGCAACGAAACACTTAAATGTGAAGTCTGAGATTGCTGGTTTTGTTATTCCGCTAGGCGCGACACTCAATATGGATGGCACAGCACTCTATGAAGCCGCAGCAGCCTTGTTTGTCGCTAACCTAATTGGCGTAGAGCTGAGCTTAGCACAGCAAATGATTGTATTCTTTACAGCCATGCTGGCTTCTATAGGCGCACCAGGCATCCCAAGTGCGGGCATGGTGACCATGGTGTTGGTATTACAATCTGTTGGCCTACCTGCTGAAGCTATTGCCATTCTTTTGCCTGTTGACCGTATGCTCGATACATTAAGAACGACGGTTAATGTAGAAGGCGATATGGCGGCAAGCTTAGTCGTTCAAAAAATCGTCTCCTAAGGCACATAACTTCATATGTTACATTTCTTTAAAGCAGATCTTGTTGATGCAGAAGCCATTGCAAAGCTAATTAATACGTCATACCGTGGTGAAACCAGCCGCAAGGGATGGACAACTGAAGCTGATATTTTAGATGGCTTACGCACCATGACGGCTGAGGTGGCTAGCATCACTAAACGAAATGATGCTTTTATGCTCATGGGTGTTGAGAATAATGAAGTGGTCGCAACAATTTGTTGTGAGCTACAGGTTATCGCCTTTAAATACACTGTGCATTTCAGCATGATTGCTGTTAAACCTACTTTGCAAAATAAAGGTTACGGCAAGGATATCATTACCGCTGCCGAAACGATGACCAAACGTGAATGGCGTGTGGCGGGTTTCCATATGACAGTCATTTCTCATAGGACTGAACTGATTAAATTTTTTGAACGTTTGGGTTATGAGTGTACAGGCGAGTTTCAAGATTTCCCTGCGGACTCTCCGATTTTGAAACCTAAAGTCAGTGGGCTCACTTTGCAATATTTGGCGAAGTTGTCAGGGCTAGCCATTAAAAAGTAACTTGACCTGAAGTGAACCAGTGGCACTTTGTGTGATTTCGATAGTTTGGCTTTTGACAGTAGCTTCGGCGATCAAGGAGGTTCTAGCATCACGTTTATTGCCAATACTTTTAGTGTCAGTATCACTATTACCGCAAGCATGTAAAACAGCGCATTGCAAAAAATAAATAGTGTTAATAGTGCTTTATGCATAAGGCGTATTCAGATTAATTACTCTGTTTTTCAGCAACCTTGCTCCAGTGAAAAAAAGGCCCTGGGTCTGTTTTACGACCTGGCGCAATGTCTGAATGTCCAACGACATATTGAATAGGGTAGGTGTTTTTCAGTGATTGTAATAGTGCATTAAGCACTTTGTATTGTACAGCTTCAAATTCTTCAAAGTCACACCCTTCAAGCTCTATTCCGATAGAAAAATCGTTACACCGTTCACGGTTTTTCCATTTGGAAACACCAGCATGCCAAGCGCGTTTCGCACAGGGAACAAACTGAATCAGCGCACCATCACGACGAATGAGAAAATGCGAAGAGACTTTCGCCGTATAAATATCAGCGTAATATGGATGCTCATCAGGGTTAAGTTGATTTGTGAATAGTTCTGTTATCCCATTACCACCGTACTGTTTTGGTGGTAGGCTGATGTTGTGAATCACGACCATATCAATCGCAGCACGATTAACATCGCATTGATTAGGCCTGTCATCTTGGTTGGGCGAGGCTACTTGTGCCGCACAAGGAATGATGCCTATCGCATTGATTTCGTATAGCTGGCTATCTCTTTTTTTCATATCGCTTATTTTATGTGAGATTAAAGAATAGGTAGCCAAGCGGTATTCTTAATTAGGCATTGCTGACCAATGCTTTATTAAAAAAGTAAAGCATAACTAAATAAAAGGCTAATGATGTATCTTAAAGAGGTTACTATAACTCTATATAGATTGCTTGTTTAGACTAATTTAAGTGTCTTTAGATTATCATTTCAAATACAAGGCCCATAAATAAGGGTATTGTAAATTTAAAGAGATTATTTATTGAAGTTCAGCGTACTTGAGGTAGAGTAGTCTGTTATTGATTCGTACTAATCAAAAGCCCACATAGTTTAGTGGGGTTTTTTATAACTATTTTGAATGAAGTCTTTGGACCAAATCGATGCACTATGATGTTGGCTTACTAAAGTGCTTAGCAGCTTGCCTGTATGAGTTATTATCGCTCGTGGCTATTTGGCTGCTGTGTACAGCTATTTTTTTGGGTTTGTTTGGGCATGAAGATACGGCGCTAAAGCATCTATGTTTGCAGCTTGTCTTATGGGTGATGACAGGTGCATATTTTATAATTTGTTGGGGGCGAACGGGGCAAACACTCGCGGCACAGGCTTGGAATATTCGGCTAGTTGATTCAGGTGGCGCAACGCTAGGCGCTTCTCAGGCGGCAATCAGATACGTGTTGGCATCGATTTCTTTATTGGTGTTTGGTCTCGGTTATTTATGGGTTTTAGTTGATAAAGAGCATTTGTTTTTGCACGATAGAATGCTAAAAACGCATTTTATTAAAGCGGATAAATAGTAGCAGCACTAACGCCGTTCAATCTTGGAAAGAAGGCTTAACCCTATGATTAAGAAGAGTATCGTAGGTGTGATAGCGCTCAATAAAGGCGGCCAATCGTTAAGGACGCCTAGGTGAATAAAAACCCGATTCATAATTTGATAGGTGACGCCAAATAAAATACCGATAAATATTTTTGCGCTAGTGCTAGCATTGCGTTGCTGTAAAAACCCAAATGGCAAAGCTAAAATAACCATTACAATACACGCGAGTGGATAAATTACCTTTGTCCAAAGCGCTACATCATAACGGGTGGTTTGTTGTTTGTTGTTGGCGAGATGTGTGATAAATCCATATAAGTTCCATGCAGACATTTTTTCGGGGTCAACAAGTAAAATGTTGAGTAGCTCAGGGCGGATGCGTGAATCCCAGTTAGCCTTGCTAAAGAACTTTGTTTCAGCATGTTTTTGGCCTCCTTGGTCAGCTTCGATAATGGTTGTTTGTGTGACATCGGTTAGTTTCCAGCGGCCATCTAGGTGGCCCGCTGTATCTGCAGTGCTAATCGTTTGTAGGTTGAAGTTTTCATCAAATTCATAAATGTTAACATTTAATAATGTGGCATTTGGTAAAACGGTTCTGACATTAATAAAGCTTTTGTTGTCTTTAACCCATAGGCCAGATTTAAAGTTTTGCGCTATGACACCTTCTGTTGATTGAACTCGCAAGCGTTGCGCTGCTTTTTCAGTGACGGGCATGATGAATTCGCCGACTACAACAGTGGTGATGGTCAGTAGCAAACCAACTTTAATCAGCGTTAAGCCTAACGATGTGATTGATAAGCCACTGACGCGCATGATCGTGAGTTCAGAGCCACGCCCTAATGCCCCCAAGCTAATCATCATCCCGATTAAAACTGCGACGGGGGCGACATCATAAATATGCCCTGGAATTCTGAGAAGTACGAAAGTCAGTATATTGCTTAGATTGTAAGTGCCTACACCAAGGCTGTCGAGTTCCTCAATTAAATCAAAGAACGAAAACATTGCAAGCAAGCCCAGCGCGACCGTTAGTATACTGAGTGTGGTTTCTTTCCATAAGTAGTGGTTAAGAGTTCGCATCGCTAATTAGCCACCTTTTTTTATGAGCGTAGCAAAATTAGGGATTAACTTAAATCCCGATGGGATGATGGGCAATAGCTGGTTGCGACGATGGAATAAATAAACCGTTAGAAGTGCAAATGCGAAGTGTACAGGCCATAAACCCACGAAGGCAGGTATCTTGCTTTGTGTGACCCACGCTTCAAAAATATTTAAAATATTGCTGTAAATAATAAAAATAAAAATGGCAAGCATCAGGTTTAGAGAGCGGCCTGCACGCGGATCAACAAAGCTCAAAGGAACAGCTAATAATGCAAGGATAATAGCCGAGATAGGAATGGCCAGGCGCGACTGTAATTCCGCTTGCTCTTTAGGGTTAGTGCTTGCAAAGAGTTCTACTGACGGGATGGTGCCCACTTTTTCTGGCTTTTCAGCGACTTCTTTTGTTTCCAAGCGAATTGCATGGCGTTCAAATTCTGTTGTTGATATTTCTGCCGTATTGAGTTCACCTTGATATCGACGGCCATTTTCTAGCACAATAAACAGATCTCCATTCTTAGCTGTAAATCGACTCCCTCTAGAGGCCACCATAATGCCAGTTTTTTGATGCTGTATTGATTGAATAAACACATTCTTAAAAACATTGCCGAGCTCGTTAAAACTTTCTACAAAGTAAACACGTTCAGGCTCATCAGCCCCCTTAGTGTCAGCCTCATTAAATACACCAGGACTTAATGAGGCTGATTGATCACGGGATTCAATTTCCACACGGTAATCTTCTGTTTTCTGTGTGGCCCAAGGCATGACAAAAAAGCTGAGTAAAGCAATAACAATCACGATGGGGAGTGCAAAACTCATGATTGGTCGTATCCACTTAGTAATCCCTAAGCCAGCTGTAAACCAGATCACCATTTCAGAATCACGATACCATCGAGATAGCGTCATTAATACTGCCAAGAAGGTGGCGAGTGACATGATAATCGGTAGGTAGCGAACCAAACTAAAGCCAAGCATTGTCATCACGGCATCATTAGGAATCCGGCCTTTGGCCGCACTACCCACAAGAAACCCTGCACGCTGAGCGACGATGATGCCAATTAGAATCAAGAACGATGCAGTAGCTGTATAGACGAGCTCATGAGATAGTGATTTTTTAAAAATTTTCAATTTATATATTACGCTTTGATTTCATATCAAAACACTGGATAATTAACAAAATGTTCAGATAACAAGTATAAGGTTTAACAGATGGAATTTAGCATAAAAAGCGGCAATCCTGCAAAACAACAGTGTGATTGTTTGATTATAGGTGTATTTGAAGGCAACAAACTATCGGCTTCTGCCCATCTGTTAGATGAGGTGGCTGAAAAAGCTATTAGTTCCGTTGTTGAATCTGGTGATATGAATGGCAAGCTAGGCTCAAGCTTATTAATCCATCAATTGCCACATGTAATGGCAAAACGTGTGTTGTTGGTTGGACTTGGCAAGGTGAGTGAGTTTGGCATTAAACAATATTTGAAGGTGACGCGTGCTGCGGTGAAGGCTATCCCGACAGTAGCGAAAGATGTTGGGTTTTATTTAACTGAGCTAGCGCCAGCAATAACGGTATACCAAAAAGCTGCGCAAATCGTAGAAGTTTTTTCAGATGCTACTTATCAAGTCAATGCATTAAAGTCAAAAAAACCAGATGCTGTTGCATTGAAGAAAGTGGCAGTATTCGTTGAGAAGTCGGAAGAGGTGGAAGCGAAAAGTGCTTTAGTACAAGGCTTGGCCATTTCTGATGGTGTGAAGTTAGCAAAAGATTTGGGCAACTTGCCAGGTAATGTCTGTACGCCGACTTATTTAGGTGAGCAGGCAAAACAGTTGGCGAAAGATTATGGCTTTAAAGTTGAGGTGTTAGATAGAGCACAAATCGAAAAACTAGGCATGGGAGCATTTTTAGGTGTTGCTCAAGGAAGTGAAGAGCCGATGCGCTTAATTGTATTGCAGCACAAAAAAGGAAAAAAAGATCAAAAGCCAGTGGCGTTAGTGGGTAAAGGCATTACCTTCGATACTGGTGGCATTTCGCTTAAGGGCGGTTCTGAGATGGATGAAATGAAATATGACATGTGCGGCGCAGCCAGCGTGTTGGGTACATTTAAAGCCATTGGTGAATTGGATTTACCGATCAATGTAGTTGGCATTATTCCAACCTGCGATAATATGCCAAGTGGAAAAGCGCTAAAACCAGGTGATATTGTGACGAGCATGTCAGGGCAAACCATTGAAGTGCTAAATACTGATGCTGAAGGTCGTTTAGTTTTGTGTGATGCATTAACGTACGCAGAAAAATTTGATCCAAGCACAGTGGTAGATGTTGCTACATTAACTGGTGCGTGTGTAGTTGCACTCGGACAACATGCATCAGCTGTTTATAGTAACAAAGATGTAGTTGCGGCTGAGCTAATTGCCGCAGGAGAAGCAGCACATGATCGCGCTTGGCACATGCCGCTTTGGGACGACTACCAGCCGCAGTTAGATAGTAATTTCGCCGATATGGCTAATATTGGAGGGCGTGCTGCTGGTAGTATCACGGCAGCTTGTTTCTTGTCGCGGTTCGCTAAACAATATGATTGGGCGCACTTAGATATCGCAGGCACTGCTTGGAAATCCGGCAAGGCTAAAGGCGGGACAGGTCGCCCAGTGCCGTTACTGGCAACATTTTTAATTAAACGCGCATTGGGATAATAGTTAGCACCAATACCTTAAATTATGACCCGTATCCTTTTTTACTCTAACATCAGGAATAAGCAGGCTGCCTTGACGGTTTTAGTGCGTAAAGTATTGGAGAAAGGCCACTTGATTACGTTGTTCACTGAAGATGAGTCGGCAGCAAAGGCGTATAGTAATGTTTTATGGGGAAATGATAAAACGAGTTTTTTACCTAATGTGCTTGCGTCAGATCTGCAGATGAGAGAAACGCCGGTTGTGATCGATTGGCAAGTCAAACAGCTGTATCAGGATGATATTTTGGTTAACCTGACGCAGCAACAATTAACGGTTTTTAGTCGTTTTAGGCAGCTTGTTGAATTGGTTGGGGTAGATGAAAAAGACAAAGCTTTAGCACGGCAGCGCTTTAAATTTTACCGTGATCGAGGGTATGAGATTAATCATTTTGATGAGCATGTTTTGGTGGGGTCAGTTTGAGAGCACTGGCTTGACTCGTTAAAGGATCATTTTTTAAGATAGGTAGCATACATTTTGGCAGAAGATAAAATACCAGTATTAACTGAGGTTTATAAACCAAAAGCGGGAGTAAAAGCTAAATCAACGGAAGCGGCTGCACTTGATGTGACAGCTGATTTGATTGCTCAAGTAACGGCAAAAGTTAAACCAAGGCTGGAGTCTGAGATTGCCGACTTTGTTTTAGGTGAGCTTAGAACGGAAATCAAGAAGGCACGCAATGAAGTCATTACATCAACTAAAGATTTCGCTGATAAAACCAGAGCCGATTTAAAAACTGAACTGCCAAAAATGTATCAAGAAAGCGTGAGCTTGTCGCAAGTTGATATTGATAACTTAAAAGAAACGGTATTGGCTGAGGCCTCTATGGCCGCACGTAAAGAGGTGCTGAATTTCCAAAACAAGGTTATTTTAGAGCATCAACAACAAATTAATGAGGCTTTTGCCAATCTTCGCGAGGAGTTGGCCGTAGAAAAATGCATGATGGTTAATACTGCAACAGCTGAAGTAAGGGCGATCTTTACGACTCAAATGTCGGAAGTGCTAGGTTTGTTAAAGCAGAATATAGAGGAAATGTTGAATAAAGCCATTCCAGATTTAGAAAGTCGTGTGTGTAGTCAGTTAACCCTAGAGTTGCAAGAATTATTGCTTAAAGTTAAATTTATTCTGCCTGATCGCTAATTTAATCGATTAAAGCTTGATAGGCTTCAGCCGAAAGCAATTGCTTGATATCGGCTGGTTTAGCAGGTTTGAATTTGAATATCCATGCTTGATATGGGTTGTCATTAATATCTTCTGGCATGTCGACTAATGCTTCATTAATCTCCGTTACCACGCCATTCATAGGCGCATGTAAATCAGAACCTGTTTTGACTGATTCCACCAACCCGCAAGACGTATCCTTCAATAGCGAGACCTCTACTGTAGGTGGTTCAAGATACACAATATCACCAAGCAAATCTTGCGCATAGTCAGTGATGCCAGCAAGCCAGTTGCCATCATCAGTTTCTTGCACCCATAAGTGCTCGGCAGTGTAATGTAGTGTGGGTGGTAAATTCATCATGTAAACTCAACAGAGTCGTTTGTGGATAGTGTTGCTATTTTCTCATAATATTGGTGCTGAGCAGTAGTACCTTAGAAAGCTAGACTTTTTTAAGATAACTAAGATTTCTTTAGTATTTTTCTTATTCAGCTTCTTTCACAGGGCCTTTTAAAGAAACTGCCTTCTTAGCAGGTGCCTTTTTCTTCTTAGCAGGTGCCTTTTTCTTCTTAGCAGGTGCCTTTTTCTTCTTAGCAGGCGTGGCCTTAGCTTCTTTCTCAGCTAATAAGACAATCGCCTCTTCAAAGCTTAACTCTTCAGGCGCGATGCTTTTTGGCAATGTCGCACGAACCTTCTTGTGCTGTACATAAGGCCCATAGCGGCCATCAAACACTTCAACACGACCTTCGCGAGAAGGGTGCTCGCCTAAGTCTGCAAGTGGCGCCGGGCCCGTGTGTGCTTGTGCAATTAACTCCACAGCACCAGTGTTATCAATTTCAAACACGTTGAGTGTTTTAGGAATCGATTTAAATTTACCATCGTGATTCACATAGGGGCCAAAGCGACCAATATTCGCCACAATCTTTTTATTCGTCTCAGGGTGCAGTCCTAAATCACGTGGCAATGACAACAGCATATTTGCCACACCAAGATCGATATCCGCGATTGGAATATTTTTAGGCACGCTCACACGTTTCGGTTTTTTCTTTTCACCCTCAATCACATTGCCTAATTGAACGTAAGGGCCATAAGGGCCATTCATCAAGAAGATGTCTTTTTCTGTCGCTTCATCTTGACCTATTAGTACAGGGTCAGAACCCGCCTCAGGAGCACCATTAGCATTACGTTTGTAATCGCACTTAGGTTCATTATTGTAACCAGTGCAGCCAATGAATGTTCCGTAACGGCTCAATTGTTTCTGTAGTTGCTCGCCACACTTAGGACACTTTTCATCAATTAACTCATTGCCAGGGCGGTCAACATCAGCCTTGTTAATCACTTGTGTATTGAAGCCTGTCCAGAATTCATCCATGAGTGGAATCCACTCACGTGAGCCTTCTGCCACTTCATCCAACGCGCTTTCTAAGTTAGCGGTAAAGTCGTAATCTACATATTTAGTAAAGTGTTGCGTTAAGAACTTAGTCACCACACGGCCAACATCGGTCGGTGTAAAGCGTTTCTTATCGAGCAATACATATTCACGATCTTGCAGTGTGCTAATAATGCTAGCGTAAGTAGAAGGGCGGCCAATGCCATGCTCTTCTAATGTTTTCACCAAGCTCGCTTCGCTGTATCTTGGCGGAGGGTCAGTAAAGTGTTGGTCGCCATAAACTTTATCGATATGCAGTATTTCACCTGTCTCTAATACAGGTAACTTAGCCTCAGCATCAGTATCGATTACACCATCAGTGCCTTCTTTATATACGCCGATAAAGCCAGGGAATACCAGTGTTTGACCACTCGCGCGGAATAGATTCGCTTCAGAGCCAACACTCAAATCAACACTCACCGCATCGAAAATCGCGGGGGACATTTGGCTTGCGACAGTACGTTTCCAAATCAACTCATAAAGCTTAAATTGCTCATCGCTTAAATATTGGCGTACCTTCGTTGGCGTACGCATCACGTCCGTTGGGCGCACAGCCTCATGTGCTTCTTGCGCATTCTTTGCTTTGGTTTTGTAGAAGTTAGGTGTTTTAGGCACATGATCCGCATCAAAATTATTTTTCACATAATCGCGAATTTGCATTAATGCTTCTTGCGCCAAGCTCACGCCGTCCGTACGCATGTAGGTGATTAAACCAACCGTACCGTTACCAACGTCGACACCTTCATATAACTGCTGTGCAATACGCATGGCACGGCTCGTAGTGAAGCCCAACTTACGCACTGCCTCCTGTTGTAGCGTAGAAGTAGTGAACGGCGCCGCAGGGCTACGTTTACGTTGTTTCTTCTCGACACGAGAAACCGTTGTTTTACCCGCGCTCGCTAATAATAATTTGCCAACAATCTCAGCTTGTTGGTCTTGGTTAGTAACAGTGAATTGTTCAACCTTTTCACCATTTAGCTTGATTAACTTTGATTTAAAATCCTGGTTCTGTTTTAACGCATCTAGGTGGATGCTCCAGTACTCTTTGCTATCAAATGCTTCAATCTCTAATTCACGCTCAATAATTAAACGTAAAGCAGGGCTTTGCACACGCCCAGCTGATAAGCCTCGTCGGATTTTTTTCCAAAGCAATGGCGATAAGTTGTAACCCACCAAGTAATCCAGCGCACGACGTGCTTGCTGCGCATTCACTAAATTCATTGCGATATCGCGCGGATGATCAATTGCGTGTTGCACCGCTGTCTTGGTCACCTCGTTAAACTCAATGCGTTTCACCGTCTTGTTTTTCAGTATTTTTTTATCAGCTAGCAACTCAGCAATGTGCCAAGAAATTGCCTCGCCCTCACGGTCTGGGTCGGTCGCGAGATAGATGCTGTCAGCAGCCTTGGCTGCTTTCGAGATTGCGGCGACGTGTTTACTATTGCGCTCAATGATGCCGTACTTCATTGCAAACTGATTTTCAGTGTCGACCGAGCCATTCTTCGGGATGAGGTCGCGGACATGCCCATAAGTAGCCAATACTTCAAAATCGCTACCAAGATACTTCTTGAGAGTTTTTGCTTTAGAAGGTGATTCTACAATGAGTAATTTAGACATTTAGATAAATTGTGTGTACATGTAAGTTATTTAGAAAATATGCAGATAATAGCAAGCAAAAGTGGAATTACACAGCATAACCATCGAAAAGACTGATAAATAGTGTTAATTTCTTGTAAATTCAATCCGCTTTCCGTCATCACTAGCGATATTCAGTGCAGCACCCTCGTTCGCAATGTCGCCAAATAATGGATCTTCATCGGCTTTTGTGGCTTGGCTTAGGCTTTTAAAGTCATATAAATTCGTATCAGCCAAATGTGAAGGCTCCACATTCGTAATCGCGCGGAAGATATTATTGACCCGTCCCGGCTGCTCGCGTTCCCAAGCATGCAACATGTTTTTAATGTTCTGACGCTGTAAGTTCTCTTGGCTGCCACATAAATTACACGGGATAATCGGAAATCCCATCCCGCGTGCATATGCCGCAATATCCCTCTCGCCGCAATAAGCCAATGGGCGAATCACAACATTCTGCTTATCATTCGTCGCCAGCTTAGGTGGCATTGACTTCATCTTGGCACCAAAAAACATATTTAAGAACAATGTTTCCACAATGTCATCCCGATGATGGCCCAAAGCGATTTTGGTTGCGCCTAGCTTTTTCGCAGCAGTATAAATAATGCCGCGGCGTAAACGAGAGCAAAGTGAACAAGTCGTCTTGCCTTCAGGAATCTTCTCTTTCACTACAGAGTAAGTGTCTGCCTCCACAATGCGATATTCAACACCTAGCTTCTCAAGGTAAGTAGGCAATATATCTTCAGGAAAGCCAGGCTGCTTTTGATCCAAGTTCATCGCAATAATCTTAAAGGTAATCGGCGCACGCTCCTGCAAAGCCAACATCATCATCAGCATCGTATAGCTATCCTTGCCTCCGCTCATGCAAACAAGCACCGTATCGCCATCTTCAACCATATTGTAATCACCAATAGCCTTGCCCGTCGCGCTAATCAATCGATTCCGCAACTTCAGGAAGTTGTTGCTGGTATTGTTTGGGTTGCTGGTATTGTTTGGATGGTGCTGGGTTTTCATGGGGTGGATTATAGCGTAAAAGCGGTAAGTATCTGAATAGAATAGTGAAAAAATCAATAGCTAAAACTTGACCTTTTAATTTATGAGGAGGTAATCAGGGAGGTGTTTTCTGGGCCAGGGTTTTGGGGAAAGAGCCCATTACTTATCAGCTTATCATTATTTTATAGTGCACCTATAAATTGACCGATCTTCCACCATCTACAGCCAATACATGCCCAGTAATAAATGGCGCATCGGCCGCTAGAAATTTCACTGCTTTTGCAATGTCAGTTGGGTCGCCTAAGCGTTTCAGTAGGGTTTGATCGATAACGCCTTGGCGATAGGCTTCGTCAAGTTCTTGATTGTTGTCCGACCACAGCACTGGGCCGGGAGCGACGGCGTTGACGCGGACTGCTGGGCTGAGTTCTTGTGCGAGTGATTTAGTGAGTGTGACCAGGCCTGCTTTAGCGACGCTATACACCAAGTATCCTTTTTTCGGGGTTTCGATATGCATGTCGGTAATATTGATGATGCAGCCATGGTTTTTTTTAAGGTCTTTTGCAGCAGCTTGCGATAAGAAGGTCGGCGCTTTTAGGTTGCTGCCGATGAGGTCATGCCAATTATTTTCATTGATATTTCCGACTTCTGTTGGTGTATACGTGGAGGCGTTGTTGATGAGTATGTCGAGTTGTCCAAAGCGTTTGGTTGTTTCGCTTACAAGTTTTGGTGCAATAGCGACATTCAATAAGTCACCTTGCACAATGCTGACGCTACCAGGGCGTTGCAGATTCAACTCTACCCGCAACGCTTCTGCTTCTTGTTTTGAAGTGTTGTAGTGAATCATCAAGTTGGCGCCATGCGCATGTAGTTCGCGCGAGATGGCTGCGCCAACGCGTTTTGCGCCGCCTGTGATGAGGATGGCTTTGTTTTGTAGGGCTGTGGTCATAAGGTGGTAATCTTAACTTTGCTTAATTGCTTGTCTGAGTTTGTTTGAAACAATATTATAATGAGTGATGACAGCTTTATCTAATTCATCTTTACCTAAGCCATCAGCCGAATCCCTACACTATAGCCAACAGTTAAGTGATTTAGTTCAACAAAAAATGGCCGATGCAGGCGGCTGGCTATCGTTTGCGGACTTTATGCGCATGGCGCTATATACGCCAGCACTTGGTTATTATAGCGGAGGGTTGACTAAGTTTGGCGGTAATGAAAATGGTGGGGGCGACTTTGTCACCGCGCCGCAAATTTCAGCCCTCTTTGCGCAGTCGCTTGCGCGGCAAGTGGGTCAAGTAATCTCGGCAATATCAGGCGATGGTGTCCCTGCTAATGTATTAGAGCTGGGTGCAGGAACAGGGAAACTCGCAGCTGATTTATTGTTGGCTTTGGAAGAATCAGGTCAATTACCGAGTCAGTATTGCATTTTGGAGGTGAGTGGTCACTTGCGCCAGGTTCAGTGTGATACTTTGCAAGAGGAATTACCACCAGCTTTATTTGAGAGAATAGTCTGGTTAGATATGTTACCCAATGACTTTGTTGGAATGATATTGGGGAATGAAGTGTTGGATGCGATTCCTGTCCATCTGCTGGTAAAGAAAGAGGATGGCTTTTATGAGCGAGGCATCGTGTATGACGGTGTTTTTCAATGGCAGGATCGTGCCTTAGTCGATGAGCGGTTAACCGGACCGTTTGCTGTTGATCAATTGCCCAATGACTATGTAACAGAGGTCTGCCCTGTGGCGAATGGTCTCATTCAGAGTTTAGGTGCGGCTCTCAAGGCGGGTGTGATTTTGATGATTGATTATGGCTTCGCGGCTAGTGAGTATTATCATCCGCAACGGAATGAGGGCACGTTGATGTGTCACTATCAACATTACGCACATAGCGACCCGTTAATTTATGTTGGTTTGCAAGATATTACGGCGCATGTTAATTTTACGGCGATTGCGCAAGCTGGCTTGGATGGCGGTTTAGATTTTTATGGTTATTGTTCGCAAGCGCAGTTCTTGCTGAATTGTGGTTTATTGGATTTGTTGGCCAAAGAGTCGTCAGATGATATTGAGCGCTATACGCCAATCGTGGCGGCGGTGCAGAAATTGTTGTCACCCGCGGAAATGGGCGATGTGTTTAAAGTCATTGCCTTTACTAAGGGTTTAGATGAAACGGTAGCATTGATTGGTTTTGTGGATGGCGATAAGTCGCACACTCTCTAGTATAATCACGGCGATGAAAGATAAAACCATAACAGACAAAGACTTGGCCGATAAAAATCCTATTTACCAACGACGCGTATTTGAAGAAAGCGAAGACCCTGCTAAGCGTAAGATTCGTAGCTTTGTGTTGCGTCAAGGCCGCTTAACCCCCGCACAAGAGCGTGCATTTGAATCTGGCTGGCCTGTGTACGGGCTTGAGTATCAGAAGTCACTTATTGACATTAACCAAACATTTGACCGTCCGGAGACGAAGAAGGTGCTGGAAATTGGCTTTGGCATGGGTGATGCGACGGCAAAAATCGCACAGACTTTGCCTAACCATGATTTTTTGGCGGTGGAAGTGCATGCGCCAGGCGTGGGTGCTTTGTTGAAGTTAATACAAGAGGCTGCCATTGATAATATTCGGATTATTCAGCACGATGCGGTTGAGGTGCTTAATAATATGTTAGCGGATGCTTCTTTGGATGGCGTGCATATTTTCTTCCCCGATCCTTGGCATAAAAAGCGTCACAATAAACGTCGCTTGATTCAGGCTGAGTTTGTGAAGCTGTTGTGTAGCAAATTGAAAGTGGGTGCTTACCTTCATGTGGCAACTGACTGGGAAGAGTACGCTGAATGGGTGTTGGAAGTGTTGCAGGCTGAGCCGTTATTGAAAAATACAGCGGAAACGTATGCAGACAAGCCGAGCTACAGGCCTCTAACCAAGTTTGAAAATCGCGGTATTAAACTCGGTCATGGTGTTTGGGATTTGTTTTACGCTAAGATTTAATTAATCACCTTTTGCCATTGACTCTTCGCCCGCTGGCGTTAACCAGCTGCCAATCATTTTCTCGGTTTCTTTAACGCCTTCTCTTTTCAGGCTGGAAAATAGTTGGACGGTAACATTGCCCCCCCACCCTTCTGTGAGTGCTTTCCTAGTTTTGAATAAAGCTTGCTTGGCTTCGTTGCGTGATAATTTGTCTGATTTAGTCAGTAATACATGCACTGGTTTGCCGGTGTAGCAAAACCAATCTAGCATTTGAATATCGAGTGGCGTTAATGGGCGGCGGCTATCCATTACTAACACTAAGCCAGCTAAGCTCATTCTTTCTGTTAGGTAAGCTGATAGTACTCCTTGCCAATGCTTACGGATACTTTCAGGTACTTTTGCATAGCCATAACCCGGTAAATCGACCAAAAACTTGTCGTCCCCTCTTTCAGGATTTAAGCAGAAAAAGTTAATCAGCTGTGTACGGCCCGGCTGTTTACTGACGTAAGCCAGACGGTTGTGGTTGGCGAGCGTGTTTAGCGCGCTAGACTTACCTGCATTTGAACGCCCGGCAAACGCAATCTCAACGCCGATAGGCGGCGGCAAATCGGCCATTTTATTAGCGGAGATATAAAAGGCTGCGTTTTGAAATAGAGACATGGTGTACTTGTGCTCGTAAATGGCTGGTATGCCTAAGGTAGCAAATGCTATCACGAACAGGCTAACTTTGATAAAATTAAGAGACTTAATTTACTTAGAATGGTTGGAGCATGTATGTGTATCAGGGCTTTATTTTTATTCATCTCATTGCTAATGGCCTCTTTTGTTGTTAGTGCTCAAGAAAAGCAAGCATCCAATTTAAGTGCCGCTAAGGATGTGGCGGAAACCGTTTGTGCTGCTTGCCATGGCGTAGATGGTAATAGTGCAATTACTCTTAATCCAAGGTTGGCTGGCCAACATCCAGGTTACTTAGTTAAGCAATTGAATGACTTTAAAGCAGGTAAGCGCTCGAATGCTGTGATGGCAGGTATGGTTGCCAATTTGACGGATGAGGATATAAAAGGCTTGGCTGACTATTTTGCTGCTCAACTTTCTAAGTTAGGTAAAGCAAAAATAAACGGTAAAGGTTCGTTAGGAGAGAGAATCTACCGAGGCGGTATTGCTAGTTCTCAATTGCCTGCCTGCGCTGCTTGTCATGGTGCGAATGGTGAGGGCTTGCCTAAACGCTTCCCACGTCTATCTGGGCAGCATGCCGAATATACAGTGCAACAGTTGAACGCATTTAGAAAAGGCGCACGCGCTAATGGTCCGATGATGCAGGTGATTGCGGCAAAAATGACGGAGGTTGAAATGCGAGCGGTTGCTGATTATATTCAAGGTTTGAGGTAGTTAATCACTACATGAAATTAGGAGGAGATATCTATGGGTAATGGGGGTGAGCCCTGTGCTGTCTGGCCTTGTCGTTTTCAATTCACCCTGATTTATAATAAAATGAACTTTATAGTATAAAGTGCAAGATTAAGAGTTATTAATAAACAATGATTCAAAACATCGTAGAAATAGACAGCCTATCATTTGGCTACAAAAACCGTACGCTACATAAAGGTATTTCAATGTCTTTTCCGCGTGGAAAAGTTGTGGCTGTTATGGGTGGAAGTGGCAGTGGAAAAACAACGCTATTACGCTTGATTGGCGGGCAGTTGAAACCGTCCGATGGTGAAGTGCGTGTGGATGGGCAGGTGGTGCATCAGCAGAACCGTGAAGGGCTTTATCAGTTACGCCGTAGAATGGGCATGTTGTTTCAACAGGGTGCCTTGTTTACTGATTTGTCTGTTTATGACAATGTGGCCTTTCCAATGCGAGAGCTGACGGATTTATCAGAAGGCATGATTCGTGATTTGGTGCTATTGAAGCTCAATGCCGTTGGTTTGCGCGGCGCACATCAGTTGATGCCAACAGAACTATCTGGCGGTATGGCACGACGAGTGGCGTTAGCTCGAGCGATTGCACTTGATCCAGATGTTATGATGTATGACGAACCCTTTGCTGGTTTGGATCCAATTTCGATGGCGGTGACTTGCGATTTAATTCGCACACTAAACGATGCGCTTGGCACCACATCTATTGTGGTGACGCATGATGTGGAAGAAGCCTTCTCATTTGCAGATTATATTTATTTTGTCGCAGATGGCGTGGTAGCAGCAGAAGGTACGCCAGATGATTTGCGTCAATCTGCCTTGCCGTTTGTTCATCAGTTTGTGCATGGTGAAATAGATGGGCCTATACCCTTCCATTACCCAGCCACTGATTACAAGCAAGATTTGTTGGGACATAAAGGATGATACGCTCTAAAGTATTACTTGGCTTGGTGCGTTTCTTACGTAAGCTAGGCAGGGATTCTATCTACCAACTTGGGCGCTTAGGCGCAGGCGCACGTTTGTTTGGCTTGATGATGATGTCTTCTGGAGAGAGTTTTAGACGTTTTCGTTTGGTCATCCGTGAAGTTTATTTTACGGGCGTTAATTCCTTAATCATCATTTCTGTTTCTGCCTTTTTTGTCGGGATGGTGTTGGCATTGCAGGGTTACCATACCTTGGAAAAGTATGGTTCATCAGAGGCGATTGGGGTGTTGGTTGCATTGGCTCTCGTGCGTGAGTTGGGGCCAGTCGTCACCGCCTTGTTATTTGCAGGTCGAGCAGGCACTGCTATTACAGCAGAAATTGGACTAATGAAAGCAACAGAGCAGCTATCGGCAATGGAAATGATGGCGGTTAGCCCTATTTCACGTGTGATTGCGCCCAGATTCTGGGCTGGTGTGATTTCGCTGCCTATTTTAGCGGCGCTATTTTCCATGATTGGTATTCTAGGTGGGTATTTAGTCGCTGTACCATTAATCGGTGTAGATGCAGGTGCTTTTTGGTCGCAAATGCAGGCGAATGTGGATTGGCAATTTGATATTTTGAATGGCGTGATAAAGAGTGTTGTATTTGGTGTTGCGTGTACTATGATTGCTTTGTTCGAGGGGTATGATGCACCGCCGACTGCCGAAGGGGTTAGTCGTGCAACAACAAGAACGGTAGTTACCTCATCATTAGTGGTATTGGCGCTGGATTTTGTATTAACCTCGTTTATGATTATTTAGGTGTAAGGGTAGAGTTATGGAGAGAGCAACAATGGATTTGTGGGTTGGCATATTTGTCGCCTTAGGCGTTTCTGCATTGCTTGGTTTAGCAATGAAGGTGGGTAATTTGACCACGAGTAACATTGGCGATACGTATACAGTAAGCGCTGCATTTGAGAATGTTGGCGGTTTAAAGCCACGTGCACCTGTGAAAAGTGCAGGCGTGGTGGTTGGGCGTGTTGGTAATATTCATTTCGATGGAACGACTTATGAGGCGATTGTTAGCTTGAACATTGATAAGAATTATACATTTCCTGCAGATACCTTTGCTAATATTTATACAGCAGGTTTGTTGGGGGAGCAGTATGTCGGCCTAGAGGTTGGTGGCGATGAAGTTAATCTTGAGGAAGGGGATAGGATTATACAAACGCAAGATGCTGTGGTGCTTGAGAAAATGATTAGTCAGTTCTTGTATAATAAGGCGTCAGAAGAGCCGGCTGTTACTACACCTGTAGAATCAACCAAAACAGGTGATGATGCGTTAGCTAATAGCTCTTTGGATGATTTGCTTAATTAGAAGCTTCCCAAGGGTTCCAATAGAATGAGGATGTGAACATGATTAAAAAGTTTGTTGTTGTTTTAAGTGTAGTTTTTTTTAGCAGCACTGCTTTTGCTATTGCTATTGAAGCACCTGATGTGCTTGTGAAACGCACCACGGAGGATGTATTGGCTGTTGTTAAAGCTGATGCTGACATCCAAGCGGGAAGCCGCGCGAAGATTTACGCTTTAGCAGAAGAGGCGATTTTACCGAACTTTAACTTTGCACGTGTATCGCGTTTGGTTCTAGGCAAAAATTGGACGAAAGCAACACCAGATCAGCGTGCTGACTTTCAAAAAGAATTTCACACATTGTTGTTGCGTACTTACGCGACTGCTTTGTTTAAATATAAAGATCAGAAAATTAAGATTTTACCATTGCGTATGGTTGATGGTGCTAGAACAGCCTCAGTAAAAACGAGGATTATACAAAGCGGTGGCCAGCCAATCTCGGTGAACTATTCTTTAGCGCGTGAAAGTGATGCATGGAAAGTTTACGATATTGTGATTGAAGGCGTTAGCTTGGTGACTAATTATCGAGGCCAGTTTTCACAAGAAGTGCGTCGAAATGGCTTGGATAGTTTGATACAGAAATTAAACAAAAAGAATGCTAGTGTGGCAGCTAGGTAAGACACCTTAAAGATATCGCGATGATAGCAATTACACAAAACGAAAATCGTTGGGATGTCGCTGGTGACATTGAGTTGGACAACATCAATGCTTTACTTAAGATAAGTAAAGCATTGATGTTGGCTGACCATACGGTGGTTGATTTTGCAAAAGCCGCTGAAGTTGATACTTCTGCGGTGAGTTTGATATTAGAGTGGCAACGAAGAGCAGCGGTAGAAAGTAAGCAAATATCGTTTGTGAACTTGCCTAAAAATCTCATAAGCCTGACCGCTTTATATGGGGTTGCTGACCTGATTAGTTAGTAGTAATCGCATGCTCAGTTTGGTTTGATTAATTAATTTCTGCCCCATCTACGTAGGTGGGGCTTTCGTTTTTTATTAGTATTTATTTTTAGATTAAGGATGTTTTGGTGATTCCAGCAATAAAAATTGAGAATCTACATAAGCACTTTGGTGGTTTGCATGTCTTAAAGGGGCTTGATTTAACAGTAAACAAAGGTGAGTTCTTTGGTCTGCTGGGACCCAATGGTGCTGGAAAGTCGACATTAATCAACATCCTTGCAGGCTTACTAAAGCCAAGTGAGGGTAGTGTTGAGGTGATGGGTCACGATGTCGTTAATGATTATCAAGCAGCGCGTATGGCATTAGGTGTGGTGCCACAGGAGTTGGTGATTGATCCATTCTTCAATGTGCGTGAAATGCTGCGTTTTCAAGCAGGTTATTTTGGTCGTGGCAAAGAAAACGATGTTTGGGTTGATGAGATTATTGAATCCTTAGGTTTGACCGATAAAGCGCATACGAATATGCGCAAGCTGTCTGGTGGTATGAAGCGCCGTGCATTAATCGCACAAGCGTTAGTGCATAAGCCACCAGTCATCGTGTTGGATGAGCCGACAGCTGGTGTTGATGTTGAGCTTAGGCAACTGATGTGGGCATTTATTCGACGACTAAATAATGAAGGCCATACGATTGTGTTGACCACGCATTATTTGGAAGAGGCAGAAGAGCTGTGCTCGCGCGTAGCAATGGTGAAGCAAGGTGAAGTGGTTGCCTTAGATACGCCGGCTAATCTATTGCATAAATTTCCCACTAAAAACTTATGTGTGAAGTTAAGCGCTGGTAGCATGCCTGTTAGTTTGTCTGCGATGGTGAAGCAACAAGAAGGCAATGCTTATGTCTTAGCGTTGACTAAATTGAGTCAGGTAGAGTTTGCTCTGAGCGAATTACGAAAAGCCAATGCCGTGGTTGAGGATATGCAGTTAAAGGAAGCGGATTTAGAAGATGTATTTTTATCGTTAGTAGGTGGCGCATGAGTCTGATTAATGAACAAACAAGAGGTGTTTACACCTTATTTAAAAAAGAAGTATTACGCTTTTGGCGGGTCTCTTTTCAAACCATAGTCTCTCCGATGATTACTGCTTTGTTGTATTTGTTGATTTTTTCGCACGTGCTTGAAGGTCGTGTGCAGGTCTATGACAACGTTCCTTATACTGCATTCTTGATTCCTGGTTTGATTATGATGTCATTGCTACAAAACTCATTTGCAAACACCTCTTCTAGTTTGGTGCAGTCTAAGGTGATGGGGAATATAGTTTTTGTACTGCTCACACCGTTAACTCACCTGCAATTTTTCACGGCATTTTTAGCTGCTGCTGTCGTTCGAGGCTTTGTTGTTGGTTTGAGTATTCTTTTAGTGGCGCTTTGTTTTGTTGAGCTGCCAATTGTGTATATCGGCTGGGTATTGGTGTTCTCAGTTTTGGGCGGCGCCTTATTGGGGACCTTCGGTATTATTGCGGGTATTTGGTCAGATCGCTTTGATCAAATGGCAGTGTTCCAAAATTTTGTCATTATGCCGCTGACATTTTTATCCGGTGTTTTTTATTCAATCCACTCGTTGCCACCTATTTGGCAGGCTATTTCTAAGTTCAACCCATTCTTTTATATGATTGATGGGTTTAGGTATGGTTTTTTTGGACAAGGGGATATTTCCCCTTGGGTGAGTTTGGGCGTTGTTATAACGTTTTTGGCGCTATTGGTTGTGTTGAGCTTAAAAATGTTAAAATCGGGATATAAGTTACGCGAATAGAATTGCAGTAATTAAATAAACCATATTAAAGATAAACTAAAGAGTCGAAATGACTTGGTAAGAAGGTGAATATGCTCAGTGCATCACAGTTGGAAGGTTATATCACGGCTAATTTAACCTGTGATTATATTAAAGTGCTCGGCGATGACGGAACGCATTTTGAAGCTGTAATTGTGAGCCCGGAATTTGTAGGGAAAAGCATGATACAACAGCATCAATTGGTTTATGCAGCGTTAGGTAGTCGTATGCGTGCGGAAATACATGCATTATCGATGCAGACAATGACCCCGTAAAAATGGCCATAGGTAAACAAATAATTATTGATTAGGAATGAAAATGGATACACAAGCAAAGATTAAGGAAGCCGTTACCGGCAATTCAGTTGTACTTTACATGAAAGGCAGCCCGAAATTCCCACAGTGTGGATTTTCAAATTTGGCAACACAAGTATTAGATGCCTGCGGAGCACAATACACTGCAATCGACGTATTACAAGATCCAGCCATCCGTGAAGGGATTAAGGTTTTTGCTAACTGGCCAACGATTCCTCAACTTTATGTCAAAGGTGAGTTTGTTGGTGGTTCTGACATCATCAAAGCGATGTATGACAATGGCGAATTAAAATCGCTACTTGACGGGGCAAAGTAATTGGATAAATTGATTGTTGAGGGTGGCGTACCGCTAAATGGCGAAGTCACTATTTCAGGTGCTAAAAATGCAGCATTACCTATCTTATGTGCATCGTTGTTGGCTGAAACGCCATTGCAGTTAAGTAGTGTTGCTGCATTAAAAGATATAGGCACTACGCTAAAACTACTTGAAACCATGGGTGTTAAGGTGGGTAGGAATGCCAGCACTGTGAGCTTGGATGCAAGCGATGTGACTTCATTTGAAGCGACCTATGACATGGTGAAAACTATGCGTGCTTCTATTTTGGTATTAGGTCCATTATTGGCTCGATTTGGTAGTGCGCGCGTTTCACTGCCGGGTGGTTGTGCCATTGGTTCGCGTCCTGTTGATTTGCATATCAAAGGTTTGCAAGCCATGGGTGCGGCAATTCATATTACACATGGGTATATTCAAGCGAGCACCTTGCACTTGCCAAACCGTCGTCTACAAGGTGCGCACTACCATATGGATTTGGTTACGGTAACAGGGACTGAAAACCTGATGATGGCTGCAGCTTTAGCTGAAGGCGTGACTATATTGGAAAATGCAGCTAAAGAACCTGAAGTGGTTGATTTGGCTGAATGTTTGAATAAAATGGGCGCCAAGATTACTGGCGTTGGTACGGATGTAATCAGCATAGAAGGGGTAGAAAAACTCAGCGGCACGAATCATAATATTGTGTGTGATCGTATCGAAGCGGGTACTTATATGGTGGCTGCAGCCATGACTGGCGGTGAAGTGACGCTGAATAATGTGCGCGCTGATTTGCTAGATGCGGTGATTGATAAGCTACGTGAAGCTGGTGCTGAAGTGATTGTAAATGGCGAAAGCATTACCGTGAAAAGTGATGGTAAGTTAAAAGCGGTGAATGTACGCACCGCGCCACACCCTGCGTTTCCAACGGATATGCAGGCACAATTCATGGCAATGAATGTTATTGCTGAAGGCGTGTCAACGGTGACAGAAACCATCTTTGAGAATCGGTTTATGCATGTGCAAGAGTTGCAACGCTTAGGGGCAGACGTTAGTGTTAATGGACACACCGCATTAGTTAAAGGTGTTTCACATCTGGATGGTGCGACAGTGATGGCGACCGATTTGCGTGCTTCTGCAAGTTTGGTGCTGGCTGGCTTGGTGGCTAGAAATGAAACGGTGATTGAACGTATCTACCACTTAGACCGTGGTTATGAGTTGTTAGAAGAAAAATTTACTGCGCTAGGCGCAAAAGTGAAAAGAGCGAACTGATGATTACTATTGCTTTATCTAAAGGCAGAATATTTGATGAGACTTCACCACTGCTGGCTGCAGCAGGCATTCAGGCAGAGGAAGAGCCGGGATCTTCTAGAAAACTGATTTTAGAAACGAATCGTCCAGATGTGCGTCTCATTATTGTGCGTGCTTCTGATGTGCCAACTTATGTGCAATATGGTGCGGCTGATATTGGTATTGCAGGTAAAGATATATTGGATGAGCATGGTGGTGATGGCTTGTATCAGCCGCTTGATTTGAAAATCGCGAAATGTAAGATGATGGTTGCTGTGCGAAAGGGTTTTAATTATGACGTAGTGATTCGGCAAGGGGCACGATTGAAAGTGGCCACGAAATATGTTGAAACGGCACGTGAGCATTTCGCTGAAAAGGGCATGCACGTTGATTTAATCAAGCTGTATGGTTCTATGGAGTTAGGCCCTTTGGTTGGGCTGGCCGATGCGATTGTAGATTTAGTGAGTACGGGGAATACGCTGAAAGCGAACAACTTGGAAGCGGTTGAGCATGTCGGTGATATCAGCTCGCGTTTAATTGTGAATCAGGCTTCTTTGAAATTAAACCGTTCTGCATTGCAGCCAATCATTGATGACTTTACGCGTGCAGTGACTGTGGATAATAAATAGGCTAAGTATGGATATTCGACGTTTATCGACAACAGATGAGAATTTTGATGAGGCCTTAAAGGCCTTGTTGGCTTTTGAAACAGCGCAAGATGACAAAATTGATGTCGTTGTGGCTGATATTTTAAAAGATGTGAAAACACGTGGCGATGCCGCTGTGTTGGAGTATACCAACCGTTTTGATAATACCTATGCGAGCAGTCTATCTGAACTTGAAGTGAGCCAAGCAGAGTTGCGAGCAGCGTTAACTGAGTTGCCTGAAGATCAGCGAGCAGCCTTGCAAGCGGCTGCCGACCGTGTGCGTAGCTATCATGAGAAGCAAGTGATGCCATCATGGAACTATACAGAAGATGATGGCACCTTGCTCGGTCAACAGGTTACCGCATTAGACCGTGTTGGCTTATATGTGCCAGGTGGTAAAGCGGCTTATCCTTCAAGTGTATTGATGAATGCGATTCCAGCTAAAGTGGCTGGCGTGCAAGAACTAATCATGGCCGTACCAACACCAAGTGGCGAGAAAAATGCCTTGGTACTAGCAGCGGCGGCAATTGCAGGTGTTGACCGTGTTTTTTGTATTGGTGGAGCACAAGCCGTTGGCGCACTGGCTTACGGTACAGAAACAGTGCCGCCAGTCGATAAAGTAACTGGCCCAGGTAATGCCTATGTAGCTGCGGCAAAACGTCGTGTGTTTGGCATTGTTGGTATTGATATGGTGGCAGGTCCATCAGAGATTTTAGTGATTTGCGATGGCAAAACCAATCCTGACTGGATTGCTATGGACTTGTTTAGCCAAGCTGAGCATGATGAATTAGCACAATCGATTTTACTGTGCCCAGATGCGGACTTCTTAGATAAAGTGGCTGCGAGTATGCAGAAGCTAATAGAAGAGATGCCACGTAAAGATATTATCAGCACGTCGATTGCTGATCGAGGTGCGCTTATCTTAGTGAAAGACCTAGAAGAGGCGATTGGAATCAGTAACTATATTGCACCAGAACATTTAGAGCTTTCAATCGAAGACCCCTTGGAAATAAGCAAGAAGGTCAAGCATGCAGGTGCCATCTTTATGGGACGCGACACCTGTGAGGCATTGGGCGATTACTGTGCGGGTCCAAATCATGTATTACCAACTTCACGCACAGCGCGCTTTAGTTCGCCTCTAGGTGTCTATGACTTTCAGAAACGCTCAAGTTTAATTATGGTGTCAAATACAGGTGCGAGCAAGCTAGGTAAGATTGCTTCAACTTTGGCGAATGGCGAGAGCTTGCAAGCGCATGCCCGATCAGCAGAATATAGGTTTAAGAAGTAAAAGGATGAGCCAGTTCTGGAGCGATATCGTTCATGATTTGACGCCTTATGTCCCGGGTGAGCAGCCCAAGGTGCAAGATTTAATTAAGCTGAACACCAATGAAAACCCTTATGGTCCCAGCCCTAAAGTGCTGGAAGCGCTTAAGGCTGAAGTGGCAGATAGTTTAAGACTTTACCCAGATCCCAGTTCAGATAGGTTGAGAAACGCGACTGCTAACTATTATGGCTTAAATGCCAGTCAAGTATTTGTTGGCAACGGATCGGATGAGGTGTTAGCACATATTTTCCAAGGCTTGCTAAATCACTCAAGACCGCTGCTTTTCCCTGACATCACTTATAGTTTTTATCCGGTGTATTGTGGCTTGTATGGAATTGAACATGATACGATTCCACTTGATCGCCATTTTGAAATTAATATCCATAATTATGATCGACCTAATGGCGGTATTATTTTCCCTAATCCTAATGCGCCAACAGGTATTCCACTTGAGCTGACACGAATAGAAGCTCTGCTGCAGAAAAATCGACATTCCGTTGTCGTTATCGATGAGGCCTATGTCGACTTTGGTACGGAATCAGCCGTTAAGTTGATTAATGCTTACCCTAATTTATTGGTGACGCAAACCTTATCTAAGGCACGTTCGCTAGCTGGTTTACGCGTTGGATTTGCGATGGGGCATCCAGATTTAATTGAAGCCTTGACAAGGGTAAAAGATAGCTTTAACTCTTACCCAATTGACCGTTTGGCGGAAGCGGGCGCTATTGCAGCAATTGAAGACGTCGATTATTTTGATGGCACTTGTCAAAAAGTCATTGCAACACGTGAATCTTTAGTCAAGCGGCTTGAGGGTATGGCGTTTGTTGTATTGCCTTCAGGTGGGAACTTCATTTTTGCTAAGCATGCAACAGTGGATGGAAAAAAATTATCAGAAAAACTGCGTGAGAAAAAAGTGATTGTGCGACACTTTAAAAAGCCTGAACGCATTACTCCATTTATACGCATCACAATAGGAACAGAGCCGCAAATGGAGCAGTTGGTCAGTGCGTTAACATTAATACTGAGTCAGTAGATGAGCTCAAAAGCGCCTATTTTGTATTTAAATAACGCGATGTTGTTGAAATAATCAGCCAATTGAGGTTATGATGTCGGATTGTGCACTTGCGACTCACTTAACAGAGTTGATGGCTAAGTGGACACAAAATTAATTTAATTGTTTTAATCGAGTAAATTCGGAGGAAGACTTATCATGGCACAAACCCAGATGGCATTAGATTCACAAGACTTTGACGCAACAGTTGCTCTAGCAGCTACAGTTGCACCACACGTTGATATTTTAGAAATCGGCACACCATGCATTAAGCATAACGGCATTGAGTTACTAAAAACATTACGTGAAAAATTCCCAAACAACAAAATCTTAGTTGATTTAAAAACAATGGATGCTGGCTTCTACGAAGCTGAGCCTTTCTACGCAGCCGGTGCAGATATCTGTACAGTGCTAGGTACTGCTGATATCGGTACAATTAAAGGTTTTATTGATGTTGCTAATAAATACAACAAAATGGCACAGGTTGATTTGATCAACGTTGCTGACAAAAAAGCACGTACATTAGAGGTGGCTAAATTAGGTGCGCATATCATCGGTGTTCACACAGGTTTAGACCAGCAAGCTGCAGGCCAAACACCATTTACTGATTTAGCATTAGTAACTAGCTTGAACACAGGTGCTAAAGTATCAGTTGCTGGTGGTGTTAAAGCGAATACAGCTGCTCAAGTAGTTGCCGCTGGCGCTGATATCGTTGTTGCTGGTGCAGCTATTTACGGTGCTGAAGATCCAGCTGCTTCTGCAGCTGAGATTACAGGTATCGTACA
Source organism: uncultured Methylophilaceae bacterium (assembly GCA_913009235.1). Lineage (GTDB taxonomy): Bacteria > Pseudomonadota > Gammaproteobacteria > Burkholderiales > Methylophilaceae. The sequence continues at coordinate 101,537 of CAJVXS010000001.1, forward strand.
TGCTGGTAATGCTAGTTCTAGTTGTAAGAAATTGTTGCCATGGGCAATTCTCGTTGGTGTAGTATTGTTAGGTTTTTATGCGTTTAACGGCGACACAGTGGATGTTGCAGCAACAGACGCTACTGCAACAACGGAGCAAGCTGTTGAGGTTGTATCTGATGTAGTTGAAGCTGCGACTGAGTAATTTTAGTTAGCACTCGTTATAAAAGCCGGCCTTTTGGTCGGCTTTTTTATTACACTTTTTGCGCAACTGGTTAAGATTGGGTTAAAATGCGCTTAAATCATTGAAATTACATGTAGATTATTCCTATGCGTCAAGCTGAAGTCACCCGCGACACCCTTGAAACACAAATTACAGTCTCTATTAATATAGACGGTACTGGCCAATCACAATTTAAAACTGGGATTGGGTTTTTAGACCATATGCTAGATCAAGTGGCCCGTCACGGCATGATGGATATTAATGTGTATGCAAAAGGTGATTTACACATTGATGCACACCATACGGTTGAAGATATTGGTATTACGCTTGGACAGGCTTTCTTTAAGGCGCTCGGCGATAAACAAGGCATTAATCGTTATGGGCATGCTTACGTGCCATTAGATGAGGCGCTTTCTCGTGTTGTTCTTGATTTGTCTGGGCGACCAGGTATGTCATTTAATTGCGAGTTCACGCGTGCTGCTATTGGTGAGTTTGATGTTGATTTGATCCACGAATTTTTCCAAGGTTTTACCAACCATGCGTTGGTGACCTTGCATGTGGACAATTTAAAAGGGCATAACTCGCATCATCAAGCAGAAACGATTTTTAAAGCGTTTGGCCGCGCATTACGCATGGCAGTGACACGCGATGAACGTATGACCGGTGTTATGCCTTCTACAAAAGGCGTATTATAGCGCCAACATTTCAGCCGTAAATTAAATGAAAAAAATAGATATTGCCATTGTTGATTATGGCATGGGTAATTTAAGATCCGTATCCAAAGCAATTGAACACGTTGCATCCGATAAGTCGGTACTAGTGACTAGCAACCCTGAAGCAATTCATGCGGCTGGCCGTGTCGTATTCCCAGGGCAGGGCGCCATGCCAGAATGTATGCAGGAGTTGGATGAGCGAGGTCTACACGAAGCAGTGGTTGGCGCTGCTAAAACCAAACCTTTTTTGGGTGTTTGTATTGGTTTGCAAATGTTATTTGATTATTCCGAAGAAGGGGGTGTTAAAGGACTAGGTTTGTTGAAGGGCAGTGTTGAAAAGTTTATGCTTGAGAATCTATCTGATGCTACAGGTGCTAAACTTAAAGTGCCGCATATGGGTTGGAATCAAGTCTATCAACATGGAGAGCCGCACCCAATGTGGCAGGGCATTACAAATGGCGAGCGCTTTTATTTTGTACACAGCTATTATGTGAATCCAAAAGATGAAGCTTGCTCTATGGGCTATAGCGAATACCCTAATCAATTTACTTGTGCAGTAGCACGAGATAATATTTTTGCTGTGCAGTTTCATCCAGAAAAAAGTGCACAGGCAGGATTGCAATTTCTGAGCAATTTTGCAAACTGGAAACCTTAAAACTATTTCAAATCTACCAATCTATTTTTACCGGCAAACCCAACTAAATACTATTTACAATTATGTTAATTATTCCCGCAATTGATCTTAAAGATGGGCACTGTGTCCGTTTAAAACAAGGTGACATGGAAGCCTCCACTGTCTTTTCTGAAGACCCTGGTGCTACGGCTAAGCATTGGCTAGACCAAGGATGTAAGCGTTTGCATTTGGTTGACTTAAATGGCGCGTTTGCAGGCAAGCCTGTGAATGAAGGTGCGGTTAAATCAATTGTTAGCGCTATTGGTGGTAAGGCCCCTATTCAGTTGGGTGGCGGCATTCGTGATTTGGGTACGATTGAGCGCTATTTAAATAACGGTATTGATTACGTTATTCTTGGTACCGCCGCAGTCAAAGATCCAGGATTTTTACACGACGCTTGCGATGCCTTCCCTGGGCAAGTGATTGTTGGCCTTGATGCTAAAGATGGCAAAGTTGCTGTTGATGGGTGGTCAAAATTGACTGGCCATGATGTGATTGATATTGGTAAAAAATACGAAGACTATGGTGTTAGCTCTATTATTTATACGGATATTGGTCGTGATGGCATGATGACTGGCGTTAATATTGAAGCGACTGTTGCTCTAGCGCATGCATTGACAATCCCCGTGATTGCCTCAGGTGGAGTGACTAACTTAGATGATATCCATAAACTTTGTGCTGTTGAAAGCGAAGGTGTGATTGGTACGATTACAGGTCGTGCAATCTATGAAGGCTCTTTAGACTTCGCTGCTGCTCAAGCCTTAGCGGATGAATTGTCACCTAATGCTAGCTAAACGTATTATTCCTTGTATGGATGTCACGTCGGGCCGTGTCGTTAAAGGGGTTAACTTTTTAGAGCTGCGTGATGCAGGCGACCCAGTAGAAATTGCAAAGCGCTATGACGACCAAGGTGCAGACGAGCTCACCTTTCTAGATATTACCGCCACATCTGATGATAGAGGTCTAATCCTGAATATCATTGAAGATGTTGCTAGCCAAGTTTTTATCCCGCTAACGGTTGGTGGTGGTGTGCGTGAGGTGGACGATGTGCGCAGGCTACTTAATGCTGGCGCTGATAAAGTGAGTATTAATACAACCGCCATTTACAACCCGCAGGTAGTTGCTGATGCCACGGCACGTTTTGGCTCACAATGTATCGTCGTTGCGATTGATGCTAAAAAAGTGGAAGGTCAACCATTTGAGTGGGAAGTGTTTACCCATGGAGGCCGAAAGCCAACAGGGTTGAATGCTGTTGAGTGGGCGAAAAAGATGGTAGATTTAGGTGCTGGTGAGTTGTTAGTTACCAGCATGGATAGGGATGGAACGAAAATCGGGTTTAACAACCGGCTTAATCGTGCGATTTCAGATGCGGTCACCGTTCCTTTGATTGCTTCAGGTGGCGTGGGTAATTTGCAACACTTGGTTGATGGCGTCAAAGTTGGCGGTGCCGATGCGGTGCTGGCTGCAAGTATTTTTCATTATGGGGAATATACGGTAGAGCAAGCAAAAAACTACATGCAAGTACACAACATCGAAGTAAGGCTGTAGAATTCATTAAATGAATTGGTTAGATAAAATACAGTGGGATGAAAATGGGCTTGTCCCCGTTATTGCACAAGAACACAAAACTGGAAAAGTCTTGATGTTTGCATGGATGAACCGTGAAGCATTGACACTAACCAACAAAAACAAGCGTGCTGTTTATTGGTCGCGCTCGCGACAAAAGCTATGGCGCAAAGGAGAAGAGTCGGGCCATACGCAATTAGTACATGAGATCCGTTTAGATTGTGATGAAGACGTTGTATTGATTGATGTCGAACAAACCGGTGATGTCGCTTGCCATACAGGAAGACACAATTGTTTTTATAAAAAACTAGAAGATGGGCAGTGGGAAATAGATCAGCCTATTATTAAGAGCCCTGAAGATATTTATAAGCCGATGACATGAGTGATGACATGAGTGATATTTTAGACCGATTATCGGTACTTTTGGAACAGCGTAAAGCGGCTAACCCAAGCTCGTCATACGTAGCTAAGCTCTATGCAAAAGGCATGGACAGCATCCTTAAAAAAGTCGGTGAAGAAGCGACAGAGGTGGTGATTGCTGCAAAAGGCGGCAATAAAGACGAGATTATTTATGAGACGGCAGATTTGTGGTTTCATACATTGGTGATGTTGGCAGAGGCCGATTTAAAGCCGCAGGATATATTGGGTGAGCTTGCCAGACGAGAGGGTTTGTCAGGCATTGATGAAAAGAATGCGCGAACAAAAAATTAATGGTTGATTAAAGCGTGATGCTTTATTGAGGTGAAACACAATGACTACAGATTGTCTTTTTTGTAAAATTATTGCTAGCGATATTCCTTCTACCCTCATCTATGAAGATGATGATGTGATTGTGTTTAATGACATTAAACCAATGGCGAAAGTCCATTTCTTAATCGTACCTAAATTACACATAGAGAGCTTAAAGAGCTGTGATGAAGCGCATCAAGCATTGTTAGGAAAGATGTTATTGCTCGCACCAAAGCTAGCGGAAGAGCAGGGTTTGAATGGCTTTAAAACACTAATCAATACTGGGCGCGAAGGCGGGCAGGAAGTGTTTCATATACATGTACATGTGTTTGGTGGTGCTGCAGGATGAAAACAGTGCCAACTGTTTAAATATTAGGAGATTGTAATGGGTCCATTTGGTTTGTGGGAGTGGTTGATTATATTGTTAGTCGTTATTTTGGTTTTTGGAACTAAAAAGCTTAAAAATATGGGCGGTGATGTTGGTGGCGCAGTGAAGGAGTTCAAGAAAGCCATGAAAGACAATGAGGTGGAAGATACCTCCGAAGGCACGGACACAACCATTAAAGGTGAAGCAACAAAAAAGACTAAGCAGTAATGTTGGACATGACACGTGTTTGATATTTCTTTTGCGGAACTTATGATGGTAGCGGTTGTTGCGCTATTGGTTGTTGGTCCAGATAAGCTGCCGAAAGTTGCACGGACTGTTGGTGCTTTTGTTGGACGTTTGAAACGCTATGTGGCGCAGGTTAAAGAGGAAGTGAACCGTGATGCTCGGTTCGAAGAGTTGCGTAAGCTTCAGCAAGAAATTAAACAAGGCGCTGATCAAGTTGAATCAACGGTGATGACTGGTGCAAGTGAAGTGAAAGCAGCAGCGATAGTAGAAAAAAGCGTCAAACCAGAAATAAAATCTACTCTAAAGGCCTCTGCTAAAAAATCAAAGTCTCCAAACAAGAAGCCCGTAATAAAGAAAACTGCAGTAAAAAAGCCGGGGACACAAAAGACAAAGCTTAAGAAAACTAAAGTCGACGTGACGATATGACGCCTACCGAATCTTTAGTATCGCACTTAATTGAATTGCGTAATCGATTGTTAAAAATCGTGGTGGGCATGCTGGTGGTATTTTCAGGTTTATTTCCATTTGCGAATGAAGTCTATGCATTGTTAGCCGCACCGATGTTGGACAAATTGCCAGAAGGCACGCAAATGATTGCCACGGCGGTAGTGGCACCTTTCTTTGTTCCGATGAAAGTGGCGATGATGGCTGCTTTTGTGATTGCATTGCCGCATACCTTATATCAACTGTGGATGTTTGTTGCTCCTGGCTTGTATGCTCATGAAAAGAAAATGATGTTGCCAGCTATTGCTGTCAGTAGCCTTTTATTTTTATGTGGGATGGCATTTGCTTACTTCCTTGTTTTTCCCGTTGTATTTGCTTTTATTGTGGGTAGTGCGCCAGAGGGTGTGGCGGTGATGACGGATATTGCAGAGTATTTGGATTTTGTGATGACGTTATTCTTGGCGTTTGGTTTTGCATTTGAAGTGCCGATTGCTGTTGTGCTGATGGCGAATTTTGGATGGGTGAATGTTGCGCAGCTAAAAGAAGCGCGAAGCTATGTCATCGTGGGTGCGTTTATATTGGCGGCTATTTTCACGCCACCAGATATTATTTCTCAGTTAATGTTGGCGATTCCATTATGGCTGCTCTATGAAGCGGGCATCTTGCTCGTACATATGGCGCAACGCAAAGAAAAACAGTATTAAAACAGGCCTTTAATTAGCACCTAATCCTTATCAACCGTAGGTGTAGGCCTTTTGCCAATGAGAGTGTCGATATCCATTTGTTTGCCAGCACGCATGATTGTTAACACTGCATTTTTATTCGGCTCTAACACCGCTATTAAATTAAGCATGGTGGCGCTATTAGTTACTTCTGTTTTATTAATGGCAATCAGCACATCTCCCGCTTTTAAGCCCGCATAATCAGCAGGGCTTTCTCCTAGCACCCCTGCAATTAACGCACCTGATGCAGAAGGCAACCCAAATGATTCTGCAAGCTTTGATGTTAGATTTTGCGCCTCTACACCTACCCAGCCACGTGTGACTGCTCCTTCTTTAGCAATTTGCTCTATTACTTGCTTGGCAAGACTGGCTGGGATGGCAAAACCAATACCCATGCTACCACCATGGCGAGAGTAAATAGCACTGTTAATACCAACAAGGTTGCCTGCAGTATCGATTAGTGCGCCGCCAGAATTTCCGGGGTTAATGGATGCATCCGTTTGGATGAAGTTTTCGTAAGTATTGATACCTAAATGATTTCGTCCTAGCGCACTCACAATGCCTTGCGTAATAGTTTGACCAACACCAAAAGGGTTGCCGATAGCGAGCACAACATCACCAACATCTAGTTGACCTGAGGGGGCGAAAGCAATAGAAGATAGGTTGCTAGCCTCTATTTTGAGTAATGCCAAGTCAGATTCAGGGTCGGTGCCGACAACAGTGGCAGGTAGTTTTCTGCCATCAGAGAGTGCTACCTCGATTGTATCGGCTGATGAAATGACATGGTGGTTAGTTAAAATTAGCCCTTGCTCGCTCACAATTACGCCACTACCGAGGCTGTTGTCAGCAGGGTCATTTTCTTCATCTTGGTCACTAAAGAAGCGCTTGAATAATGGATCATCCATAAACTGCTGACGCAGATTAGACGTGTTTTTGCTAGATGTGAAAATATTGACCACGGAGGGCATGGCTTTTTTCGCGGCATTTTTATATGAACTGACAGGCTGGGTCGATTGTGGGGGGGTTGCCTTTTTAATTACTATTATTTTTTTTAGCGGCTTTTGGTGAGGCGCAAGTAACCCAGGTTCCAAGGTCTGCAGCACGAACAATATACCAAAGCATACGGTGACTGTTTGGGAAAAAATAAGCCAAATTTTTTGCATAGATTTCGTTTTTAATCTGATAATTGTTTAGTATAGGCGAAACTAGGTAATTGTTAACAATTAAAGGGCGCTTCTCATGCAGTTAAATGAATTAAATCAATATTTAACGGAATACTTACAGCCGGCGAGTTTTAGTGATTATTGCCCGAACGGCTTGCAAGTTGAAGGTAAGCCAGAAGTGCGAAAAATCGTGACAGGGGTGACGGCAAGTTTGGAGTTGTTGCAGCAAGCTCAAGCAGCCGATGCTGATGCGATTCTTGTGCACCATGGTTATTTCTGGCGTGGTGAATCAGAGCCGATTACTGGTATTAAAATGCGACGCCTTAAATTTTTGTTGGCGAATGAAATCAGCCTTTTTGCTTACCATTTGCCATTGGACGCACATGTGGATATTGGTAATAATGTCATGCTTGGCAATGTGCTCGATTTGGAGATTACAGGCTGGCTAGATGGTGGAAAGAATATGATTGCTTGGTCGGAGCTAAAGCAAACCAAGCTATTACAAACAATTGCCGATGAATGTAGTGCCAAGTTAAATAGAGAAGTGCAATTGGTTGGGAATGGGAGTAAGCCAGTGCGAACCATTGCATGGTGCACAGGTGCAGCGCAAGGCTATATTGAGCAGGCGATAACCGCTGATATTGATGTTTTTATCAGCGGAGAAATTTCTGAGCAAACTGTGCATCAGGTGCGAGAGTCTAATACGGCCTATATCGCGGCGGGCCACCACGCGACAGAGCGTTACGGAGTACAAGCGCTTGGCGAGCATCTTGCCAAGCAGTTTGATTTTCAACATGAGTTTATAGATATACATAATCCAGTTTAGTTGATTAATATCAATAGCTTAGTAAATAAAACTTGGTTTAATTGATTCAAAAATGTATAATCCCTTGTTATGATTAACGACCCTTTAAAGGGGCGAGGAAGGGAACTCATGTCAGGCTCAGGAAAAGCGAAACCAGAAAAAAATAATAAGTTATCCTTTCAAGAACCTTCCCAGGTTGATAAAGAAAAAAGACAGTTTTTAGTTATCGCTACTGCAGCAGTTGGCGCTGCTGGTGCAGCAACTGCTGCTATTCCCTTTATTGGCAGTATGTTGCCAAGTGAGCGTGCAAAAGCAGCAGGCGCGCCGGTGGAGGTTGATATCAGCGATATCGCACCAGGTCAAATTAAGACAGCGGAGTGGCGCGGCAAGCCGGTATGGATTATTAATCGTACTGATGAGATGACCGCCGAGCTGCCAAAGCATAATGCGCAGTTGTCAGATCCAAAATGTGAGGTGACGTCGCAGCAGCCATCTTATTGCAAAAATGCAGATCGCTCAATCAAACCAAATATTGGCGTTATTGTTGGGATTTGTACACATTTGGGTTGTTCCCCATCAGCTAAATTGGAAGCGGGTGGGGATATGGGTGAGAATTGGGTAGGTGGTTTTTATTGCCCTTGTCATGGCTCGAAGTTTGATTTAGCAGGTCGTGTATTTAAAGGTTCTCCGGCGCCAACTAATTTAGTCGTGCCGCCGCATTCGTATGTTGATGATAATACTTTGATTCTTGGTGTTGCAACTGAGATGGAGGCGTAACAGCATGGCCGATAGCAAGCAAACTATAAATACAGCAATCACAAGCCTAGTTAGTTGGGTCGACCGCCGTTTTCCATTGACTAGCATGGTAAAGGCGCACCTTACGGAATACTATGCACCTAAGAATTTTAATTTTTGGTATTTCTTTGGTTCGTTGGCGATGATAGTTTTAGTAATGCAGATTTTGACCGGCATCTTTTTAACTATGCATTATAAGCCGTCGGCAGCTGAAGCATTTGCTTCGGTCGAGTATATTATGCGCGATGTGTTTGGTGGCAATATCATTCGGTATATGCATTCCACTGGCGCATCTATGTTTTTTGTTGTGGTGTATTTGCATATGTTTCGCGGTATTATTTATGGGTCGTATAAAACGCCACGCGAGTTGGTTTGGTTGTTTGGTGTTGGTATCTTTTTGGTATTAATGGGAGAAGCATTCTTTGGTTACTTATTGCCGTGGGGGCAGATGTCATACTGGGGTGCGCAGGTAATTACCAGCTTGTTTGGTACGGTTCCGTTTATCGGGCCTGATTTAATGGAGTGGTTGCGTGGAGATTACCTAACGGCTGACGCAACATTAAATCGATTCTTTGCTTTCCATGTGATTGCTTTGCCGATGGTGTTGCTGGGTTTAGTGGCTGTGCATTTGGTCGCATTGCACGAAGTTGGATCCAATAATCCAGATGGTGTCGAGATTAAAGATAAGAAAGATAAGAAAACGGGTATACCATTAGATGGCATTCCATTTCATCCGTATTACACGGTGAAAGATATTGTGGGCGTGGTGGTGTTTTTGATGGTGTTTGCTGCAATCGTGTTCTTTTCGCCAGAAATGGGCGGTTATTTTTTGGAGCATAACAACTTTATTCCTGCTGACCCAATGAAAACACCTGAGCATATTGCGCCAGTTTGGTACTTTACGCCTTACTACTCTATTCTTCGTGCAATCCCCCCAGTGCTGAACTCTCAGTTCCCAGGTGTTGCGGCAATGGGTTTGTCTGTGATGGTGTTTGCTTTATTGCCATGGATTGATAAAAGTCCTGTTAAGTCCATTCGCTATCGTGGGATGTTGTATAAGAGTTGGTTGGCTGCTTTTGTGGTGAGTTTCCTAATGTTGGGTTATTTGGGAACAGAGCCTTCAAATGTATGGGGTCAATTCGGTGGGTGGGCGGGTAGTGCAGATCGCGCGACCGTTATTGCACGCATCTTTACGGCAGTTTACTTTTTATTCTTCTTGCTGATGCCTTGGTATACCTCACGTGACAAAACAAAACCTGTGCCAGAAAGGGTGACGTATTGAGATGAAAAAGCTATTAGTTATTATTGCGCTGTTGCCAATGGTAGCATTTGCAGCTACAGCAGGTATTACAGAGTCGGCCCCGATAGATCCGTCCGATAAGGCTTCATTGCAACGCGGTGCACGTACGTTTGTTAATAATTGCTTGAATTGCCACAGTGCAAACTATATGCGATATAACCGTTTGGTGGATATTGGATTAACAGAAAAAGAAATTAAAGAGAATCTACTGTTCGCCGGTAAAAAAATTGGTGACACTATGACGGTTGCCATGAGCCCCAAAGATGCAAAAAAATGGTTTGGTGTGGCGCCACCCGATTTGACGGTAGAAACAAGGGCGCGTGGCGTTGACTGGCTTTATGCTTATATGCGTGGTTTCTATAAAGATGAATCAACGTCGACTGGCTGGAATAACATTGTCTTTGATAAGGTGGCGATGCCACACGTGCTGTATCAGCTTCAGGGTGAGCAAGTGCTTAATCATGAGATGCATGCGTTAGAGCTTGTTAAGCCTGGAAAGTTAAATCCTGAAGAGTACAGTGCATTTGTTGCAGATTTAACGAACTATATGGCATTCATGGCTGAGCCTGCAAAGGCTGAGCGGAAAAGCTTGGGTATCTGGGTGCTATTGTTTTTGGGTGTGCTGCTTGTCTTAGCTCAAAAAGTAAAAGCAGCATACTGGAAAGATATTAAATAACATTAATTATGAACGCTTACAGTTAAATAAGAGATAGGCGAATTGAAGGGTAAGAATTATGATGAAATTATATTCGGGGTCCGTTGACCCTTTTAGTCACCGCTGCCGCATTGTGCTGTTTGAGAAAGGCATGGATTTTGAAGTAATTGATGTGGACTTGGCAAATAAGACGGAAGACCTTGCTATCTTGAACCCATATGGAGACGCGCCAGTATTGGTTGAGCGCGATTTGGTGTTGACAGAAGCGAATATTATTAATGAGTATATTGATGAGCGTTTTCCGCACCCACAATTGATGCCAGCTGACCCAGTGATGCGCGCACGAGCAAGACTGTTTCTTTATAGCTTTGAGCAGGATTTGTACGGCCATATTAAAGATCTAGAATCGTCAGATGAAGCCACTGTTGTTAAAGCGCGCAAAACGGTTCGTGATAACTTGACGAAGCTTGTCCCTATCTTTAGTCGACAAGAGTATTTGTTGGGTGATGAGTACTCAATGCTGGATGTTGCGGTAACACCGTTGCTATGGCGCTTGGAGCATTATGGCATTCAAATGCCAATTCAGGCGGCTCCATTGCTGAAATATGCTGAACGCTTATTCGCGCGACCTTTGTATGCGGAAGCTATGACGCCATCAGAAAAGGTGATGCGTAAATAAGGTGGCTGATACATTAACTTCAACAAAGCCATATATGGTGCGCGCCATTCATGAGTGGTGTATGGATAATAGTATGACGCCGCATTTGTTAGTTGTGGTTAATGTGCAGACAAGGGTGCCACGTGCTTTTGTAAAGGATGGTGAGATTGTGCTTAATCTCAGTGATTCGGCAACTAAAGATTTGCATATTGATAATGATGCAGTTGTTTTCTCTGCTCGGTTTGGTGGTGCTGCGCAGAATTTGTATGTGCCAATGGATGCCATTCGAGGCATCTTTGCGCGTGAGAATGGGCAAGGTATGTTTTTCGATCTGGATGAGCAAAGAGAGCCTGCTTCATCAGGCCAGGAGTCCGTGGAGGATTTTTCTGATAGCCAATTTAAAGATAAAGCAGGTAAAAGAAAGCCAACGTTAACAGTAGTCAAATAATTTTTTTCACAATTGCATCAATTTTCTTAAAATATGCTATTGCATAAAAGTTAAAATATGACTATAGTCACGCCTCAAATAAAAAAGCCGGATTAGCTCAGATGGTAGAGCAGCGCACTTGTAATGCGAAGGTCATCAGTTCGATTCCGATATCCGGCACCAAATATCTTAAAAGAATCATTGTAGTAGAAGCCACTTAAAGTGGCTTTTTTATACTCGATTTGTTTGACAGTAGGTTGAAAATTAAGCATAATCGCGGGTTCGGTTAGGAGGGATGGCCGAGTGGTTAAAGGCGACGGACTGTAAATCCGTTCTCTCTGAGTACGTAGGTTCGAATCCTACTCCCTCCACCACAAGTATTTTGGTTGTAAGTGTTAAGAGAAGGTTAGATGAACTGTATGCGGGAGTAGCTCAGTTGGTAGAGCTTCAGTTTTCCAAACTGAATGTCGCGAGTTCGAGTCTCGTCTCCCGCTCCAAGCATGGCGTTCGTTTGGGTAGTTAGCAGCCCATGTGGCTCAGTGGTAGAGCACTCCCTTGGTAAGGGAGAGGTCGCGGGTCCGATTCCCGCCATGGGCACCATGAACTGCAGTAGGTTTGTTAAGTATTGAAGGGTTAAAGTTTTATTAAGTTAAATAAAACTTTTATAAAGCAACATAATTAAGTTAATAAAATTTTAGTTTAAACTAATTTAAGTAAAGGATTGAATCATGGCAAAAGGAAAGTTTGAACGGACCAAGCCGCACGTTAACGTGGGAACAATTGGTCACGTGGATCACGGTAAGACAACATTAACAGCAGCTATTTCTACGGTATTGACTAAGAAATTCGGTGGCGATAAGCGTGATTTTGCTGAAATTGATTCGGCGCCAGAAGAAAAAGCACGTGGTATTACTATTAATACTTCACACGTTGAGTATGAGACAGAGACACGCCACTACGCACACGTTGACTGTCCAGGCCATGCTGATTATGTGAAAAACATGATTACTGGTGCTGCACAAATGGACGGCGCTATTTTGGTTGTTTCAGCTGCTGATGGTCCTATGCCACAAACACGTGAGCACATCCTGCTTGGTCGCCAAGTTGGTGTTCCTTACATTATTGTATTCCTAAACAAAGCAGACATGGTTGACGACGCAGAGTTGTTAGAGCTTGTTGAAATGGAAGTGCGTGAGCTGTTAGACAAATATGACTTCCCAGGTGATGACACACCAATCATTACGGGTTCAGCTAAGCTAGCGATTGAAGGCGATCAGTCTGAAATGGGCGAAGCATCAATCTTACGATTGGCTGAAGCGCTAGATACATACATTCCATTGCCAGAGCGTGCGGTTGACGGTACATTCCTAATGCCTGTTGAGGACGTATTCTCAATCTCAGGTCGCGGTACTGTAGTAACAGGCCGTATTGAGCGTGGTATCGTAAACATTGGTGACGAGATCGAAATTGTTGGTATTAAAGCAACACAATCATCAACATGTACTGGTGTTGAGATGTTCCGTAAATTGTTAGACCAAGGTCAAGCAGGCGATAACGTTGGTGTATTGCTGCGTGGTACTAAGCGTGAAGATGTTGAACGTGGTCAAGTGCTTTCAAAAGCAGGTACAATCACACCACATACAAAATTCACAGCAGAGATTTATGTGTTGGGTAAAGACGAAGGTGGCCGTCATACACCATTCTTCCAAGGTTACCGTCCGCAGTTCTACTTCCGTACTACTGACGTAACTGGAGCTGTTGAGTTGCCGGCTGGTACAGAAATGGTAATGCCTGGTGATAACGTATCAATCACTGTTGAGTTAATTGCGCCGATTGCGATGGAAGAAGGTTTGCGCTTCGCTATTCGTGAAGGTGGCCGTACTGTTGGTGCGGGTGTTGTGGCTAAGGTTATTGCTTAGTTAGTCGTAAAAAAGCTGCGCTAATTTAGCGTGGCTTTATGTAGTATGTGTTTTTGTTTTTCCTGCAGGCCAATAGCTCAATTGGTAGAGTATCGGTCTCCAAAACCGAGGGTTGGGGGTTCGAAGCCCTCTTGGCCTGCCAAATAATAATGGTGCAATTCAATATTTGAATTGCCGTAAAAGTTTAAGTGATTAATTATGGTGGATAAAATTAAACTGGTGTTGTCTGTGTTGCTTGTTGCAGCAGGCGTCGCTGGCTTTTATCTTTTGGCAGATAAGGCGCTAGTGTTACGTATTCTTGCAGTTATTGCAGGTGTTGTAGCAGGTGCTGTGTTGTTTAGAACGATACCAGTTGGCCAGCAGGCTTTTAGCTTTTTTGGCAACGCTGTTGCAGAAGCAAAGCGTGTCGTTTGGCCAACACGTAAAGAAACGATACAAACAACAATGATTGTATTTGTGTTGGTTGTGGTAATAGCTGCCTTTTTGGCGGTTGTTGATGCCGGTTTTTCACAAATGATTCAATTTGTATTAGGGCGGGGTGCTTAATGGATATGCATTGGTATGCAGTTCAGGTTTTTTCAAGCATGGAAAAGTCCGTTAAAGCTGCTATAGAAGAGCGCATTGAGCGTTCTGAATTTCAAGATCACTTTGAGGAGATTTTAGTCCCAATTGAAGAGGTTGTTGAAATGAAAGCAGGTGTTAAAAAGATTTCTGAGCGTCGCTTGTATCCGGGCTATGTGCTAGTAAAAATGGCGATGTCTGATGGTAGTTGGCATCTAATTAAAAGCACGCCGCGTGTGACAGCCTTTATTGGTGGTACAGCGCAAAAGCCAACTCCAATTAAAGACAAGGAAGTTGAGATTATTTTACAGCGTATGGATGATAGCAAATCCAACCCAACGCAGAAAATGACTTATGAAAAAGGTGAGGCTGTTCGTGTGATTGACGGTCCGTTTAAAGACTTCACTGGCAATATTGAAGAGGTTAATTATGAGAAAAGTAAAGTTAAAGTATCAGTTTCGATCTTTGGTCGAGCAACGGGTGTTGAGTTGAGTTTTGGACAAATCGATAAAGACGTCTAGATTCTAGGTGTTCAGTTTTTAAGTATTTGTAGTAGTAAGTATTGTTAACGGGGGAGCTTTAATTTAATCTAAAGCGTTTGCACCCAATTTAGGAGTATAGCATGGCAAAAAAAGTCATTGGTTACATTAAGCTGCAGATTCCTGCAGGTAAAGCAAATCCAAGTCCGCCAGTGGGCCCAGCATTGGGTCAACGTGGCCTTAATATTATGGAATTTTGTAAAGCGTTTAACGCAGCAACACAGGGTGTAGAGCCTGGGTTGCCAATTCCTGTTGTGATTACTGCATTTGCAGATAAGAGCTTCACGTTCATAATGAAAACGCCACCAGCATCAATTTTGCTGAAAAAAGCGGCGAAAATTACAAGTGGTTCAGCACGTCCTCATTTGGACAAAGTTGCAACCATTACGCGTAAGCAAGCAGAAGAAATTGCAACAACTAAAATGGCAGACTTAACAGCAGCTGATATGGATGCTGCAGTACGTACAATCGCAGGTAGTGCGCGTAGTATGGGTATTATTGTGGAGGGGGAATAAGATGGCTAAAAGAATAGATGCACTACGTGCAACAGTTGACCGTAATAAGGCTTACCCAGCGCAAGATGCTTTAACCATGGTTAAAGATGCTGCAAAAGTTAAATTTGATGAGTCTGTTGACATCTCAATTAACTTGGGCATTGATGCAAAAAAATCAGACCAATTAGTACGTGGTTCTATCGTGTTGCCTAACGGTACAGGCAAAGCAACTCGCGTTGCCGTTTTCGCACAGGGTGCGCAAGCGGAAGCTGCGAAAGAAGCTGGTGCTGATATCGTTGGTTTTGAAGAGTTGGCTGCAGAGGTTAAAGGCGGCATGATGGATTTTGACATTGTGATTGCAACGCCTGATGCCATGCGTATTGTTGGTACATTAGGTCAAGTATTGGGCCCTCGCGGTTTGATGCCTAACCCTAAAGTCGGTACGGTAACGCCAGATGCTGCTAAAGCGGTTAAAAATGCAAAAGCAGGTCAAGTGCAATACCGTACAGATAAGGGCGGCATTATTCATTGCACTATTGGTCGTGCGTCATTTACGGTTGAGCAGCTATCAGGTAACTTGGTTGCATTGGTTGATGCTATTAATAAAGCAAAACCAACTGCAACTAAAGGTGTATTTTTTAAGAAGCTATCTATTTCTAGCACCATGGGTCCAGGTGTGCGCGTGGATCAAGCAACCGTAGTATCGTAATTAGCTGGTCGAGCATAGTCTCGGCTTGAAAGAACTTTGGGCTTGCTGCTTTGAAACTGAGGTGGCAAGAGCATCAAAGACCGCTGGAGCCCATTAGGGCTTAATTGAAGATGAAGAATAATGGGTGAGTGAAGTGATTTAGTCCTCTGTTGTTGATATTCAGATTCCAGCGCAGATGGCGAACCCGATACAGGATTTGTAAGCCCTGAATCAAGGACGCCGTGAGTGGTGCAACATTTTTTGTTGTACTTTACATTAACGGAAGGAGAAAAGACCTTGAGTCTCAATCTAACAGAGAAAAAAGCAAAAGTTGCTGAAGTCAGCGAGCAAGTAGCGTCGGCGCAAGCAGTTGTTCTTGCTGAGTATCGTGGTCTAACAGTGACAGAAATTACGTCACTAAGGGCGGAAGCTAGAAAATCTGGTGTTTATTTGCGTGTGTTGAAAAACACATTGGTACGTCGTGCCGTTGCTGATACCCCATTTTCTGGTTTAGCAAGCGATATAGTTGGTCCACTGATGTTCGGCATTTCAGCTGACCCAGTGGCAGCAGCAAAAGTAATGAACAGTTTTGCGAAAGACAACGATAAGTTTGTGATTAAAGTGGGTGCAATGCCAGATGTGGTGTTAGACGCTGCAGGTGTTAAAGCCTTGGCAAGTATGCCTAGTCGTGAAGAGTTGCTGTCGAAATTGCTCGGTACGATGCAAGCTCCAGCTGCTAAATTTGTGCAGACACTTAACGAAGTGCCTACCAAATTTGTACGTGGCCTTGCAGCAGTACGCGATCAACAAGAAGCAGCATAATCTTACGCTAACTTATATTTAAATTTTAGGAGTTTTACAAATGGCAATTTCAAAAGAAGATATTTTAGAAGCAATTGGTTCAATGTCAGTATTGGATCTATCTACATTAATTACTGAGATGGAAGAAAAATTTGGTGTTTCTGCAGCAGCTGCTGCAGTAGCGGTAGCTGCACCTGCAGCAGACGGCGCAGCAAGCGGCGCAGCAGACAAAACAGAGTTTGACCTTGTGTTGACTGGTGTAGGCGAGCAAAAAGTAAGCGTTATTAAGGCTGTTCGTGGATTAACTGGTCTTGGATTAAAAGAAGCTAAAGACTTAGTTGATGGTGCTCCAAAAACAATTAAAGAAGGCTTATCTAAAGCTGATGCTGATGAAGGATTGAAAAAATTAATCGAAGCAGGCGCTACTGGCGAACTTAAATAATTTATTTAAGTGATTAAGTAATTTAGGCTGACGGGAGACCGTCAGCCTAAGCTGTTTATAGGCAGCATAAAATGTAACAAATTGTAACGCATAATATTTAACCAATGAAGTTATAAATCAAAGCATTAATTTGGCAGTGTTTTGTTTTCTACCCTTAAAATATCAGGAGACGCTATGAGCTATTCCTTTACCGAAAAAAAACGTATTCGTAAGAGTTTCGCAAAAAGAGAAAGTGTACAAGAAGTCCCTTACTTGCTTGCGATGCAATTGGAATCCTATAAAGCCTTTTTGCAGGCTGATACATCACAGGGCGAGCGTAAAAACACTGGCCTTGAGTCAGCTTTTAGCTCAGTTTTTCCAATAGAAAGTCATTCAGGTAATGCTCGTTTGGATTTTGTAAGCTATCAATTAGGCGATGAGCCGTTTAATGTCAAAGAGTGTCAGCAACGTGGTTTGACGTATGCGGCACCTATTCGTGTAAAAGTCCGTTTGACCATTATGGATAAAGAGGCTTCAAAGCCTACGGTAAAGGAAGTTAAAGAGCAGGAAGTCTACATGGGTGAATTGCCTTTGATGACAGAAAACGGCTCGTTCGTGATTAACGGTACTGAGCGTGTGATTGTTTCTCAATTGCATCGTAGCCCAGGCGTGTTTTTTGAGCATGATAGAGGTAAAACGCATAGCTCTGGTAAGCTGCTATTTTCAGCACGTGTGATTCCTTACCGTGGTTCATGGTTGGATTTCGAATTCGATCCTAAGGATTACTTGTATTTCCGCGTCGATCGTCGTCGTAAGATGCCAGTCACTATTTTACTTAAAGCACTTGGTTTTACACCAGAGCAAATCTTAGCAATATTTGGCGATACCGATACATTTCATATCGGCCCTAAGGGTGCTGAGTTCACTTTAGTGTCTGAGCGTATGCGCGGCGAGACTGCGAAATTCGATATTGCAGACAGCAAAGGAAATATTGTTGTAGCAAAAGATAAGCGTATTACTGTTAAGCATATTCGTGAGATTGAAAAAGCGGGTATTAAAAAGATTGCAGTGCCAATGGACTTTGTTCTAGGTCGCGCGATTGTAAAAGACATTATTGATACCGAGACTGGTGAAGTCGTTGCGAAGGCAAATGATGAAATCACAGAAGAGTTACTTGAGAAGCTAGCTGAGGCAAAAGTAACGAGTGTCAATACACTTTACTCTGATGATTTAGATCATGGAGACTATATTTCACAAACCTTACGTATTGATGAAGTGCCAGATCAATATGCAGCACGTACAGCGATTTATCGCATGATGCGCCCAGGTGAACCGCCAACTGAAGATTCAGTTGAAGCATTGTTCCAAGGTTTGTTCTTCAATCCTGATCGTTATGACTTGTCTGTTGTTGGACGTATGAAATTTAATCGCCGTGCTTACCCAGCAAAAATGGAAGATCGTACAGCCGATTGGATGAAGAGATTCTATGAGCGTGTTGGCGAAAAAAGTGATACTGGTGAAAATACCCTTTCAACTGATGATATTGTATCGGTAATTGGTGTATTGCTGGAATTGCGTAACGGTCACGGTGAAATTGATGACATTGACCATTTGGGTAATCGTCGTATTCGTTCAGTTGGCGAATTAGCTGAAAATCAATTCCGTGCAGGTTTGGTTCGTGTGGAGCGGGCTGTAAAGGAGCGTTTAAGTCAGGCTGAGTCAGACAACTTGATGCCACATGATTTGATTAATGCGAAGCCAGTTTCTAGTGCGATTCGTGAATTCTTTGGTTCAAGCCAATTGTCACAATTTATGGATCAAACCAACCCATTGTCAGAGATTACGCATAAACGTCGTATTTCAGCTTTAGGCCCTGGTGGTTTGACACGTGAACGTGCTGGTTTTGAGGTGCGTGATGTACATACAACCCATTACGGCCGTGTTTGCCCAATTGAAACGCCAGAGGGCCCAAACATTGGTCTGATTAACTCGCTTGCTTTGTTTGCGCGTACCAATAAGTATGGCTTCTTAGAAACGCCATATCGTCGTGTCACTAATAATAAAGTAACGAAAGATATTGATTTTCTTTCGGCTATTGAAGAAAGTGAATTCATGATTGCTCAGGCCAACACGGAGTTGGATAAAAAAGGCGCTTTCCAAGAAGAGATTATTTCTTCACGTTATCAAAATGAATTTACAATGACGGAACCTGGTAGTGTGCAATATATGGACGTTGCGCCAGGCCAGATTGTTTCTGTTGCGGCTTCGCTGATTCCATTCTTGGAGCATGATGATGCTAACCGTGCTTTGATGGGAGCCAACATGCAGCGTCAAGCGGTACCATGCTTGCGAGCTGAAAAAGCAGTAGTCGGTACTGGTATTGAGCGTACGGTAGCAATTGATTCAGGTACGATCGTGCAAGCACGTCGTGGCGGTAAAGTTGATTATGTTGATTCGGGCCGTATTGTTGTGCGTGTGCACGATGATGAGGCAAAAGCGGGCGAAGTTGGCGTTGATATTTACAACCTAACTAAGTATACGCGTTCTAATCAAAATACAAATATTAACCAACGTCCATTGGTTAAGGTCGGTGACAGTTTGACACGCGGTGATGTGATTGCTGATGGCGCTTCAACCGACAAGGGTGAATTGGCATTGGGTCAAAATATGTTGATTGGCTTTATGCCATGGAATGGCTTTAACTTTGAGGATTCTATTTTAATCTCAGAGCGTGTTGTTTCAGATGATCGTTACACTTCAATCCATATTGAAGAGATGACAGTGGTTGCACGTGATACGAAATTAGGTGCTGAAGAAATCACACAAGATATTTCTAACTTATCAGAGCGAATGTTAGGTCGTTTAGATGAGTCAGGTATTATTTATATTGGTGCTGAAGTTGAGGCAGGTGATGTTTTAGTTGGGAAAGTGACGCCAAAAGGTGAAACACAACTGACACCAGAAGAAAAATTGCTGCGCGCAATTTTCGGTGAAAAAGCGTTAGACGTAAAAGATACGAGTTTGCGTGTGCCTTCAGGTACGATTGGTACTGTGATTGATGTGCAAGTATTTACACGTGAAGGTATCGACCGTGATGCACGTGCACAGCAAATTATTGATGATCAATTGGCCCATTATAAGCAAGATTTGGGTGATCAAATGCGTATTGTTGAAGAAGATACTTTCGGCCGTATTAGCCGTTTAATCGAAGGTAAAGTGGCTGTCGGCGGTCCAAATAAACTGAAAAAAGGCGACAAGTTAACGGCTGAGTATTTGGAGGAAGTGGGTCGCTACGATTGGTTTGATATTCGATTAGCTGATGAAGATACTGCGCGACAGCTCGAGCAATTGAAAGAAGGCTTAATAACAGCTCGCACTGACTTTGATAGTCAGTATGAAGAGAAAAGACGCAAATTAACACAAGGTGACGAACTGCAGCCTGGCGTACAAAAAATGGTTAAAGTGTATTTGGCTGTTAAACGTCGCATTCAGCCTGGTGATAAAATGGCTGGACGTCATGGTAACAAGGGTGTTATTTCGAAAATTGCACCAGTTGAAGATATGCCACATATGGCAGATGGTACCCCAGTGGACATTGTATTAAATCCATTAGGCGTTCCTTCTCGTATGAATATTGGTCAAATTTTAGAGGTCCATTTAGGTTGGGCAGCTAGAGGCTTGGGCGTGCGCATTACTGAGATGCTAGAAGCTGAGGCTAAAGTGGCTGAAGTCCGTAAATTCTTAGATAAAGTGTACAACGATAGCACTGGTAAGAAAGAGGACATCAAGGCGTTAAGTGAGGCTGAGGTGATTGAATTAGCGCACAACTTAAAACGTGGCGTTCCCTTCGCAACACCAGTGTTTGATGGTGCGGCTGAGTCTGACATTAAAGAGATGCTTGATTTAGCTTACCCAGATGACGATGTGCGTACAGAGCAGCTACAGTTCCATGCGGGTAAAACGCAGGTGAGCTTATTTGACGGTCGTACCGGTGACAAATTTGAGCGTCCAGTGACTGTTGGTTATATGCACGTATTGAAGCTACATCACTTGGTTGATGACAAGATGCATGCACGTTCAACTGGCCCTTACAGCTTGGTAACGCAACAACCATTGGGTGGTAAAGCACAGTTTGGTGGTCAACGTTTCGGTGAGATGGAGGTCTGGGCACTAGAGGCTTACGGTGCGGCATATACCTTGCAAGAGATGCTGACTGTTAAGTCTGATGATGTTAACGGACGTACCAAAGTGTATGAGAATATTGTAAAAGGCGAACATAAGATCGAAGCTGGTATGCCAGAGTCATTTAATGTGTTGGTGAAAGAAATTCGTTCGCTCGCTATCGACATCGATTTAGATCGCAACTAACTTAATATTTATGCACCTTTAATTAGGCGCATTAGTTTTTATTCATGCATTTTTGGAATGCATTAGAGGAGAAGTCAAATGAAAGCGTTATTAGACTTATTTAAACAGGTGACGCAAGAAGAAGAGTTTGATGCGATTAAGGTCGCGTTGGCCTCGCCTGAAAAAATCCGCTCATGGTCGTTTGGTGAAGTTAAAAAGCCAGAAACCATTAACTACCGTACGTTCAAACCTGAGCGCGACGGTTTGTTCTGTGCAAAAATATTTGGTCCAACTAAAGATTATGAGTGTTTGTGTGGCAAATACAAACGTCTAAAACACCGTGGTGTAATTTGTGAAAAATGTGGCGTTGAAGTGACGCTATCTAAAGTGCGTAGAGAGCGCATGGGTCATATTGACCTTGCATCACCAGTCGCACATATTTGGTTCTTAAAATCACTACCTAGTCGCTTAGGTATGGTGCTAGATATCGCGTTACGTGATATTGAGCGTGTATTGTACTTCGAGGCATTCATTGTTGTTGACCCTGGCATGACGCCATTAACACGTGGACAGTTACTCACTGAAGATGACTACTTGTCTAAAGTGGAAGAATATGGCGACGAGTTTAGTGCTGTGATGGGTGCTGAAGCGGTACGTGAGTTATTGCGTACGCTAGACATCAATCAAGAGATTGAAATATTACGTACGGACTTGTCGGAAACCGGGTCAGAAGCGAAGATCAAGAAAATTGCAAAACGTTTGAAAGTATTAGAAGCCTTCCAAAAATCTGGTATTAAGCCAGAATGGATGATTCTAGAAATCTTACCTGTGTTGCCACCAGAGCTACGTCCATTAGTGCCATTGGATGGCGGGCGTTTCGCAACATCAGATTTGAACGATTTATATCGTCGTGTGATTAACCGTAACAACCGTTTGAGAAGGTTGCTAGAGCTGCGTGCGCCAGAAATCATCTGCCGTAACGAGAAGCGTATGTTGCAAGAAGCAGTTGACTCATTATTAGACAATGGTCGTCGCGGCAAGGTAATGACAGGTGCTAATAAGCGTCCGCTGAAATCGTTAGCTGACATGATTAAAGGTAAAGGCGGTCGTTTCCGCCAAAACTTGCTTGGTAAGCGTGTTGATTACTCAGGTCGTTCAGTAATTGTGGTTGGTCCGCAATTGAAACTACATCAGTGTGGTTTGCCTAAGAAAATGGCACTTGAGTTATTCAAGCCATTCATCTTCCATAAGTTGGAAGTGTTAGGTTTAGCAACAACGATTAAAGCCGCTAAGAAAAAAGTGGAAGAAGAAGGGCCGGAAGTTTGGGACATCTTGGAGGATGTGATTCGTGAACATCCAGTGATGCTAAACCGTGCGCCAACATTGCATAGGTTAGGTATTCAAGCATTTGAGCCGGTATTGATTGAAGGTAAAGCGATTCAGCTTCATCCTTTAGTTTGTGCCGCGTTTAACGCCGACTTTGATGGTGACCAAATGGCTGTTCACGTTCCATTGAGCTTAGAAGCGCAAATGGAAGCACGTACGCTGATGTTGGCTTCGAACAATGTGTTGTCGCCAGCGAATGGTGAACCAATTATTGTGCCTTCACAAGATATCGTGTTGGGCCTTTACTATATGACGCGTGAGAAAGTCAGCGCGCGTGGTGAAGGTATGATCTTCAGTGATGTGAATGAAGTGGAGCGTGTTTACGATCAAGGCTTAATTGACTTGCATGCAAAAGTAACCGTACGTATTAGAGAGTATGAGTTAGATGTTGCGGGCACCAAAACAGAGAAAGTGAACCGTTATGAAACGACGGTTGGCCGTGCGCTACTTTCACAAATCTTACCGCCAGGTCTGCCGTTCACTAACATTACAACGGCGTTAAAGAAGAAAGAGATTTCTAGACTAATTAACGCGTCCTTCCGCCAGGTAGGCATCCGCGAAACGGTTATTTTTGCTGATAAGTTGATGAGTACTGGTTATAAGTTCGCGACAAAAGCAGGTATTTCAATTTCAGTGAATGATATGTTGGTGCCACCTCAAAAAGAAGAGTTGATTAGTGCAGCTGATGCGGAGGTGCGTGAAATTCATGATCAATATGTTTCAGGTTTGGTGACCCAAGGTGAGCGCTACAATAAAGTAGTGGATATCTGGGGCCGTACTGGCGACAAAGTTGCTGACGCGATGATGAAGCAGTTGAAAGAAGAAAAAGTCATTGGTGCTAATGGTAAGCAAGCCAAAGATAAAAAAGGCAAGCCAGTGATGCAAGAATCGTTTAATGCGATTTACATGATGGCTGACTCTGGTGCGCGTGGTTCTGCAGCGCAGGTAAGACAGTTGTCTGGTATGCGTGGTTTGATGGCGAAACCAGATGGTTCGATTATTGAAACGCCAATTAAGGCTAACTTCAGGGAAGGCCTAAACGTGTTGCAGTACTTTATTTCTACTCACGGAGCACGTAAAGGTCTTGCTGATACGGCGCTTAAAACAGCTAACTCTGGTTACTTAACTCGACGTTTAGTTGATGTTACACAAGATTTGGTTGTGACTGAATTAGATTGTGGTACAGAGTCAGGCTTAGTGACTAAAGCCTTGGTTAAAGGTGGTGAGATTGTTGAGCCATTACATGATCGCATCTTGGGCCGCACAGCAACACTAGATGTGATTCATCCAGAAACACAAAAAGTCATTTACCCAGCGGGTACATTGCTAGGTGAAGATGAAGTTGAAAATATTGATGCATTAGGTGTCGATGAAGTAAAAGTACGTACAGCATTGACCTGTGATACCCGTCACGGCATCTGTTCGACTTGTTATGGCCGTGACTTAGGTCGTGGTAAATTAATCAGTATGGGTGAGGCTGTTGGTGTGATTGCGGCGCAATCTATCGGCGAGCCTGGTACTCAGTTAACTATGCGTACCTTCCATATTGGTGGTGCGGTATCGCGTGCTGCGACGATTAGTCAAGTTGAATGTAAGTCTAACGGTACGTTAAGCTTCACCTCTACGATGCGTTATGTGACTAATTTACGTGGTGAGAAAGTGGTGATTTCACGTAATGGTGAAGTGATTATTTCTGATGATGCGACTAAGCGTGAGCGTGAGCGTCATAAAGTACCTTACGGTGCAATACTGTCTATGAGCGATGGTAAAACCGTTAAAGCAGGTCAAGCATTAGCCTCTTGGGATCCACATACCCGTCCAATTATTATTGAGTACTCCGGCAAGGTGAAGTTCGAGAACGTTGAAGAGGGTGTGACCGTTGCTAAGCAAGTCGATGAAGTAACCGGCTTGTCTACATTGGTTGTGATTGACCCGAAACAACGTGTTGGTCAAACCAAAGGCTTGCGTCCGCAAATTAAATTGTTAGATGATAGCGGTGAAGAAGTGAAAGTGGCAGGTAGCAATATTTCTGTCAATATGACCTTCCAGTTAGGTTGTATTATCACGGTAAAAGATGGTCAAGATGTTGGTATGGGTGAAGTGATTGCTAGTATCCCGCAAGAGACATCTAAAAACCGTGATATTACGGGTGGTTTGCCACGTGTTGCTGAGTTATTTGAGGCGCGCTCACCAAAAGATGCTGGCATGTTGGCTGAAGTGACAGGTAGTGTATCCTTTGGTAAGGATACTAAAGGTAAACAACGTTTAGTGATTACAGATGTTGATGGTGAGTCAAGTGAATTCTTGATTGCTAAAGATAAGCATGTAACTGTACATGATGGTCAAATTGTGACTAAAGGCGAAAGCATTGTTGATGGTCCAGCTGACCCGCAAGATATTCTACGTTTGCGTGGCCGTGAAGCATTGGCTCGTTATGTGATTGATGAAGTGCAAGATGTGTATCGTTTGCAAGGCGTTAAAATTAACGATAAGCATATTGAAGTAATTGTACGTCAAATGTTGCGTCGTGTTCGCATTACAGATGCAGGTGATACAAGCTTCATTCAAGGTGAGCAAGTTGAACGTGCAGATGTGCTAACTACGAATGAGAAGATTGTTGCTGAAGATAAGCGACCAGCAGTTTACGAGTATGTGTTGCTTGGTATTACGAAAGCATCGCTCTCTACAGACTCATTTATCTCTGCCGCATCATTCCAAGAGACAACACGTGTGTTAACTGAGGCAGCGATCTTGGGCAAACGTGATGAGCTACGCGGCCTCAAAGAGAACGTCATTGTAGGCCGTTTGATCCCTGCAGGTACGGGCTTGGCTTATCATGAAGCGCGTAAAAAGAAAGCAGCTGGTATCAGTACAGATGGATCTCCAGAATTGGCGGCAGCTGAAGAGTTATTTGCTAAGGATCCAGCACTAGAAGAAGTGGCTGTAGCGCCAGATATAGAAACGCCAGCAGAATAGTGTGAAGTTGTTTTTGTGTTGAAGGGTAAGGAGGTTGGTGTAAATGCTAGTCATCTTTCACTTGACACAAAGCTAGCTGAGCCATACAATGCTCAACTTTTCAGAATAGGCTGATTGTTCGCAATTATGTCTACTAATAGCAATAAGTATTTTAAATCGTAGTTTTAAAGAATATTAAAAGGGTGTGTAATGCCAACCGTCAATCAGTTAATACGTAAGCCACGCGCTAAAGTGGTCGTAAAAAGTAAAGTGCCAGCTTTAGAAGCTTGCCCACAAAAGCGTGGTGTGTGTACACGTGTTTATACAACAACACCTAAGAAACCTAACTCTGCTTTACGTAAAGTAGCTAAGGTTCGCTTAACTAATGGCTATGAAGTGATTAGCTATATTGGTGGTGAAGGCCATAACTTGCAAGAGCATAGTGTTGTGTTGTTGCGTGGTGGCCGTGTAAAAGATTTGCCTGGTGTTCGTTACCATATGGTTCGCGGTAGCTTGGATACTGCGGGCGTTAAAGATCGTAAGCAAGCCCGTTCTAAGTACGGCGCTAAACGCCCTAAAGCAGGTAAATAAACAATTAATAGCGGCTGAAATGCCTTGCTCGTGATATCGCTAGCAAAATTAACTTAATAGAATAGAGAAAACATGCCTAGACGTAGAGAAGTCCCCAAACGCAACATTCTTCCTGATCCAAAATTTGGAAGTGAAGAAGTGTCAAAATTCGTAAACGTATTGATGACTGGTGGTAAAAAATCAGTTGCTGAGCGTATTTTGTACGGTGCTTTTGAGAAAATTACCGAAAAAAGCGGTAAAGAGGCTCTGGAAGTCTTTACAACAGCGTTAGTTAACTTGCGTCCAGTTGTTGAGGTTAAATCGCGTCGTGTTGGTGGCGCTAACTATCAAGTGCCTGTTGAGGTTCGTCCTAGCCGTCGTAGTGCGCTAGCAATGCGTTGGATGCGAGATGCAGCACGTAAGCGTGGCGAGAAGTCTATGGGCTTGCGTTTAGCAGCTGAGCTGCTGGAGGCTTCTGAAGGTAGAGGCTCTGCAATGAAAAAACGTGAAGAAGTGCATCGCATGGCTGAGGCTAATAAAGCATTCTCACATTTCAGGTTCTAGTAATCGTTTAACAACTGCTCTTTAAAAGAATTTAAGTAAAGGTAATTATCGTGGCTCGCAAAACCCCTATTGAACGCTACCGTAACATTGGTATTTCTGCACACATTGATGCTGGTAAAACAACGACTACAGAACGTATCCTCTTCTACACGGGTGTAAACCATAAAATTGGTGAGGTGCATGACGGCGCCGCTACTATGGATTGGATGGAGCAAGAGCAAGAGCGCGGTATTACCATTACTTCTGCTGCTACCACCTGTTTTTGGAAGGGTATGGCCAATCAGTTTGATCAGCATCGTATCAATATTATTGATACGCCAGGTCACGTTGACTTCACAATTGAAGTTGAGCGTTCAATGCGCGTACTTGATGGTGCTGTGATGGTTTATTGTGCTGTTGGTGGTGTTCAGCCGCAGTCTGAAACGGTTTGGCGTCAAGCAAATAAATATAAAGTGCCACGTTTGGCGTTCGTTAATAAAATGGACCGTGCTGGTGCTGATTTCTTTAATGTGTACGACCAAATGCGTTCACGTCTAAAAGCGAACCCGGTTCCTTTGCAGGTGCCAGTTGGTGCTGCTGAAACATTTACCGGCGTGATTGATTTGGTGAAGATGAAGGAAATTATTTGGGATGAAAAGTCTCAAGGGATGGAATTTGAGTACGCTGACATTCGTGCTGAATTAAAAGCTGATAGCGAGAAATGGCGTTCGAATATGGTTGAAGCTGCTGCTGAGGCTAACGAAGAGTTGATGGATCGTTATCTTGAAGAAGGTGGTTTGTCAGAAGAGGATATTTTGGAGGGTTTACGTTTGCGTACACTGGCTTCAGAAATCATTCCAATGATGTGTGGTTCAGCGTTTAAGAACAAAGGTGTTCAAGCGATGTTGGATAAAGTTGTTGAGCTAATGCCTGCACCAACGGATGTGCCTGACACACGTGCTGAGGATGACGATGGCGAAGAGTTTTTCTTGAAGCCTTCAGATGACGAAAAATTTGCTGCTATTGCATTTAAAATTATGACTGACCCGTTCGTTGGCCAGTTGATTTTCTTCCGTGTTTACTCCGGCATGCTTAAAGCGGGTGATAGTGTTTATAACCCGATTAAAGGCAAGAAAGAGCGTATTGGCCGTATTGTTGAAATGCATGCGGACTCACGTGAGGCGCTTCAAGAAGTGCGTACAGGTGATATTGCGGCTGCTATTGGCCTTAAAGAGGCAACGACTGGTGATACGTTATGTGCGCTAGGTGAAGAAATTATTCTTGAGCGTATGATTTTCCCTGAGCCTGTTATCCACGTTGCGGTTGAGCCGAAAACAAAAGTTGACCAAGAAAAAATGGGTATTGCGCTGAATCGTTTGGCGCAAGAAGACCCTTCATTCCGCGTTAAAACAGATCATGAAACTAATCAGACGATTATTTCAGGTATGGGCGAGCTTCACTTGGAGATTCTTGTTGATCGTATGCGTCGTGAGTTTAGTGTTGAGGCAAACATTGGTGCGCCACAAGTGGCTTACCGTGAAGCTTACAAAAAATCTGTTGAGGTTGAAGGTAAATTTGTTAAGCAATCTGGTGGTAAAGGTCAGTTTGGTCATGTGTGGCTTAAAATGGAGCCAAATGAGCAAGGTAAAGGCTTTGAGTTCATCGATCAAATTAAAGGTGGTAGTGTGCCGCGTGAGTTTATTCCAGCAGTGGAAAAAGGTTTGCGTGAAACAATTCCTGCTGGTGTTTTGGCTGGCTTCCCAGTTGTTGATGCAAAAGTGACATTGTTTGATGGTTCTTACCATGATGTCGATTCGAATGAGAATGCATTTAAAATGGCTGCTTCAATGGCGTTTAAAGAAGGTATGCGTAAAGCTGACCCAATTATTCTTGAGCCGATGATGTCTGTTGAGATTGAAACGCCTGAAGATTACATGGGTGATGTGATGGGTGATTTGTCATCACGTCGCGGTATTATTCAGGGCATGGAAGACAACTCAACGGGTAAAGTCATTCGTGCAGAAGTGCCGTTGGCTGAGATGTTTGGTTACTCAACGACCGTACGTTCGCTATCACAGGGTCGCGCAACTTATAGTATGGAATTTAAGCACTATACAGAAGCGCCAAGAAACGTGGCTGAAGCCATTATGAATAAGAAATAATTGAATTTTTATATAGAACATTAAAGGAAGATAGTCATGGCAAAAGGAAAGTTTGAACGGACCAAGCCGCACGTTAACGTGGGAACAATTGGTCACGTGGATCACGGTAAGACAACATTAACAGCAGCTATTTCTACGGTATTGACTAAGAAATTCGGTGGCGATAAGCGTGATTTTGCTGAAATTGATTCGGCGCCAGAAGAAAAAGCACGTGGTATTACTATTAATACTTCACACGTTGAGTATGAGACAGAGACACGCCACTACGCACACGTTGACTGTCCAGGCCATGCTGATTATGTGAAAAACATGATTACTGGTGCTGCACAAATGGACGGCGCTATTTTGGTTGTTTCAGCTGCTGATGGTCCTATGCCACAAACACGTGAGCACATCCTGCTTGGTCGCCAAGTTGGTGTTCCTTACATTATTGTATTCCTAAACAAAGCAGACATGGTTGACGACGCAGAGTTGTTAGAGCTTGTTGAAATGGAAGTGCGTGAGCTGTTAGACAAATATGACTTCCCAGGTGATGACACACCAATCATTACGGGTTCAGCTAAGCTAGCGATTGAAGGCGATCAGTCTGAAATGGGCGAAGCATCAATCTTACGATTGGCTGAAGCGCTAGATACATACATTCCATTGCCAGAGCGTGCGGTTGACGGTACATTCCTAATGCCTGTTGAGGACGTATTCTCAATCTCAGGTCGCGGTACTGTAGTAACAGGCCGTATTGAGCGTGGTATCGTAAACATTGGTGACGAGATCGAAATTGTTGGTATTAAAGCAACACAATCATCAACATGTACTGGTGTTGAGATGTTCCGTAAATTGTTAGACCAAGGTCAAGCAGGCGATAACGTTGGTGTATTGCTGCGTGGTACTAAGCGTGAAGATGTTGAACGTGGTCAAGTGCTTTCAAAAGCAGGTACAATCACACCACATACAAAATTCACAGCAGAGATTTATGTGTTGGGTAAAGACGAAGGTGGCCGTCATACACCATTCTTCCAAGGTTACCGTCCGCAGTTCTACTTCCGTACTACTGACGTAACTGGAGCTGTTGAGTTGCCGGCTGGTACAGAAATGGTAATGCCTGGTGATAACGTATCAATCACTGTTGAGTTAATTGCGCCGATTGCGATGGAAGAAGGTTTGCGCTTCGCTATTCGTGAAGGTGGCCGTACTGTTGGTGCGGGTGTTGTGGCTAAGGTTATTGCTTAGTTAGTAATTTAAATAAGGCGGCAGGCTTAAGTCTGCCGTTTCGCTCTTTAATAAGGAAAAAACATGGCAGCTCAAAAAATTCGTATTCGCTTGAAAGCATTTGACTATCGCTTAATTGATCAATCAGCACAAGAGATTGTAGAGACAGCAAAACGCACAGGTGCAGTTGTTAAAGGACCAGTTCCTTTGCCAACACGTAAAGAACGTTTCGATATCTTACGTTCACCACATGTTAATAAAACATCACGTGATCAGTTTGAAATTAGAACGCATCAGCGTTTAATGGACATCGTTGAGCCAACTGATAAAACAGTTGATGCATTGATGAAGTTAGACCTGCCAGCAGGTGTTGATGTTGAAATTAAGCTGTAATTTAGCTTAAGGGTTGTAATGATTCATAGAGCTCGGTATAATCCGCGTTCTTTCATAGAAGTCGGTCAATTGTAATCGGCTTTTTAAATTAAATAATAAGGAATAGATCATGAGCTTAGGGCTTATTGGTCGCAAGGTGGGAATGACCCGCGTATTTACTGAGGATGGTATTAGCATCCCAGTAACTGTGCTTGAGGTTAAGCCTAATCGTGTGACACAGATCAAGACAGTCGAAACAGATGGCTATACAGGCCTTCAGGTTGCTTTCGGCGAACGTCGTGCTAGCCGCATTACAAAGGCGCTTGTTGGGCATTATGCCAAAGCAGGCGTTTCTGCGGGTTCAGGCATAAAAGAATTTACTGTTGACGCTGAAGCAGCTGCTAACCATGCAGTTGGTTCTGATATTACTGTAGCGTTGTTCGAGGCAGGTCAATTAGTTGACGTGACTGGACGCTCTATTGGTAAAGGTTTTGCTGGCGGTATTAAACGCCACCATTTTAAATCAGGTCGCGCAACACATGGTAACTCTAAAGCACACAAGAAAATTGGTTCGCAAGGTATGGCGCAAGATCCAGGTCGAGTATTCCCTGGTAAGCGCATGGCTGGCCACTTGGGAGATGAAAATGTTACTACTCAAAATCTAGAGGTTGTGCGCGTAGATACCGAGCGCAACTTGTTGTTGATTAAAGGTGCTATTCCAGGATCTAAAGGCGGAGATGTCGTTGTGCGTCCAGCCGTTAAAGAAAAGGCTACCAAATCGCGAGGGGCTAAATAATGGAAATCAAATTAATCGATAATAAAGGCCAAGCTGCTAAAAAAGGCGTAAAAGTCTCTGAAACTGCTTTCGGCCGTGAATTTAACGAAGCGTTAGTACATCAAGTGGTTGTTGCCTATATGGCTAATGCGCGTACATCAACACGTGCGCAAAAAACACGTGGTACTGTCAGTCATTCCACGAGAAAACCTTACGGTCAAAAAGGAACGGGTAATGCACGTGCTGGTATGACGTCTAGCCCAATCTGGCGTGGAGGTGGTCGTGCATTCCCTGCTAGTCCTAAGGATAACTACACGCACAAAGTAAACCGTAAAGCCTACCGTGCTGGTATGCAAACGATTCTTTCTGAGTTGGTTCGTCAAGAGCGCATCGCAGTGGTTGAAGACTTTACAGTCGACACACCAAAAACAAAAGAATTCGTAGCGAAAATCAAAGGTCTTGGTTATGCGGAGGGTGTTTTGCTGCTAACAGAAAATTTTGATGAAAATTTATATTTATCTTCACGTAACCTTACCAATGTAATGGTTGTGGAAGCGCAGCATGCTGACCCAGTTAGCTTGGTTCGTTTCAAGAAAGTGCTAGCAACAGCTGGCGCAGTGAAGAAGCTTGAGGAGATGCTAGCATGAGCGCACTAATTCACACTCAAGATCGTTTGTTTCAAGTAATTGTTGCACCTAAAGTAACTGAGAAGGCTACGTTCGTTGCTGATAAGCATGAGCAGATCGTTTTTGAAGTGCTAAAAAATGCAACCAAGGCCGAAATTAAAGCAGCAGTTGAACTGGTGTTTAAAGTTGAAGTTGAAAATGTTACTACGGCAAATGTATTAGGTAAAACTAAACGTGCTGGCCGCACTTTGGGCAAGCGTAACGATTGGAAGAAAGCTTATGTAAGCTTGAAGCCTGGTCAAGAAATTAACTTCGCAGCTGGCGAATAAGGAGAGAAGAGATGGCATTAGTTAAAGTCAAACCAACTTCCCCGGGTCGTCGTGGAGTTGTTAAGGTTGTTACATCTGGCTTACACAAAGGTAAGCCTTACGCACCTTTGTTGGAGAGTCAAAGCAAGAATGCTGGACGCAATAACAATGGTCGTATTACAGTTCGTCACCAAGGCGGCGGACATAAGCAGCACTATCGTATTATCGACTTCCGTCGCAATAAAGATGGTATTCCTGCAAAAGTAGAGCATCTTGAATATGATCCTAACCGTTCTGCACACATTGCATTACTTTGTTATGCAGATGGTGAGCGTCGTTACATTATTGCACCAAAAGGTGTTGCTGCTGGTGATCAGTTGATCAGCGGTTCAGAAGCGCCAATTAAAGCAGGTAATGCATTGCCGTTACGTAATATTCCAGTTGGTAGTACGATTCATTGTATTGAGTTGCAGCCGGGTAAAGGTGCACAAGTTGCGCGTTCTGCTGGTACTTCAGTGCAATTGTTGGCCAGAGAAGGTATTTACGCTCAGCTACGCTTGCGCTCTGGCGAGGTTCGCCGTGTACATGTAGATTGTAAAGCAACAATGGGTGAGGTCGGTAACGGCGAGCATTCATTGCGTTCTATCGGTAAAGCGGGTGCGATGCGCTGGCGTGGTGTTCGTCCAACGGTTCGTGGTGTTGTGATGAACCCGGTGGATCACCCTCACGGTGGTGGTGAAGGTCGTACTGCTGCTGGTATGAATCCAGTTAGTCCATGGGGTGTTCAAACCAAAGGTTTTCGCACTCGTAACAATAAACGTACGGACAATATGCGCATTAGTCGTCGTCCGAGAGGCGTAAGGTAGAAAATATGGCACGTTCAATTAAAAAAGGCCCATTCATTGATGGGCATCTAGCAAAAAAGATAGAAGTTGCTGCTGCAAATCGTGATCGCAAGCCGATCAAGACTTGGTCACGTCGCTCTACAATCTTACCAGATTTTATTGGTTTAACGGTTGCTGTGCATAACGGAAGAGTCCATGTGCCAGTACTCATCTCTGAAAACATGGTTGGTCACAAGCTTGGTGAATTTGCGCAAACGCGTACGTTTAGAGGCCATGCTGCTGACAGAAAAGCGAAGAAATAGGAGCCTATGATGGAAGTTACAGCAATCTTAAGAGGTGTACACCTTTCTCCGCAAAAGGCGAGATTAGTCGCTGATATGGTTCGCGGTAAAAAGGTAGACCATGCATTAAATGTTTTAGCATTTACGCCAAAGAAAGGTGCGGAGTTGATTAAAAAAGTAGTTGAATCAGCTATTGCTAATGCAGAACATAACAATGGTGCTGATATTGACGAGTTGAAGATTACTTCAATCTATGTTGATAAAGGCATTGTGTTGAAAAGAATTCGCGCTCGTGCCAAAGGTCGTGCTGGGCGTATCCTTAAACCAACCTGCCACATTCATGTGACAGTCGGCGATACAAAGGCATAGTATGGGACAAAAAATACATCCAACCGGTTTCCGTTTAGCCGTTACAAAAAACTGGCAGTCAAAATGGTATGCGAACTCTAAGCAGTTTCCTGAGATGCTGCAAAATGACATTAAAGTGCGTGACTTTTTAACTAAGAAGTTAGTTAATGCGGCTGTTAGTAAAGTTGTGATTGAGCGCCCAGCTAAAAACGCCAAGATCACTATTCATAGTGCTCGTCCTGGTGTTGTTATTGGTAAAAAAGGCGAAGACATCGAGGCTTTGCGTACAGCGCTGCAAGGTATGATGAATGTGCCTGTACATTTGAATATTGAAGAAGTTCGGAAGCCTGAGCTTGATGCTGCTTTGATTGCTCAAAGTATTGCGCAGCAGCTTGAGAAGCGTGTTATGTTCCGTCGTGCCATGAAGCGAGCACTGCAAAATGCAATGCGCCTTGGTGCGAAAGGGATTAAAATCATGAGTGCTGGTCGTTTGAACGGCATTGAGATTGCTCGTACAGAATGGTATCGCGAAGGTCGTGTGCCACTTCATACATTACGTGCGGATATTGATTACGGTGTGGCAGAGGCATTAACAACATACGGTATTATCGGTATTAAAGTATGGGTATTTAAAGGTGAGACTATTGCAGGTAATACGCAAGCCGGACAAAAGCCTGAAACAACTGACGCAGAACCAGAGAAAAAAGTAAGAAAGCCGAGGGTTAAAAAAGATGCTACAGCCGTCTAGACAGAAATTCCGTAAGATGCAAAAAGGCCGTAACAAAGGCATTGCAACGACGGGTAATAAAGTAAGTTTTGGTGATTTTGGATTAAAAGCGATAGGTCGTGGCCGTATTACGGCCCGCCAAATTGAAGCTGCACGTCGTGTAATGACGCGCCATATTAAACGTGGCGGACGTGTTTGGATTCGCATTTTCCCAGATCAGCCGATTTCTAAAAAACCTGCTGAAGTGCGTATGGGTAAAGGTAAAGGTAGTGTTGAGTTTTACATCGCGCAAATTAAGCCAGGTAAAATGTTATACGAGATGGACGGTGTAAGCGAAGAGCTTGCACGTGAAGCGTTTAGATTGGCAGCTGCTAAGCTGCCAATTGAAACGACATTCATGACTCGTCAGCTTGGTGGTTAAGGAAAATATGATGAAAGCTACTGATTTAAGAAGTAAGAATACGGATGAGCTTAATAAGGAGTTGATTGAATTGCGTCGCGCACAGTTTTCTTTGCGCATGCAGTCGGCAACTCAACAGCTTAACAAGCCGGATCAAATTTTAAAAACACGACGCAATATTGCGCGTATTAAGACTATGCTAGCTGAAAAAGCTAAAGCCTAAGAGGATTGATGATGACAGATACACAAGCAAAAGTCGTTCGCTCATTAAGCGGTCGTGTCGTAAGCGACAAGATGGATAAAACAGTCAGTGTTTTAGTGGAGCGTAAAGTTAAGCACCCACTCATTGGCAAAGTGATGTCTAAGTCTAAGAAGCTTCATGCACACGATGAAAAAAATGAGTGTAATGAAGGCGACATCGTAACCATTACTGAGGGCCGTCCACTATCTAAGCATAAAACTTGGATAGTAAGTGATATTACAAGAAAAGCTAAGTAATTTTCTTGTTGTAGTAATTATTTACATTTCCTACTTGCTAGGTAATGTAAATGAAGTATATAATGTTGGACTTTTCGGCGCTCGTGCATTACTAGGTAGTCTGGTAATGGACATAAAGCAAGTGCCCCAATACTGACCGTGGTCAATAGGCCGAACCATTTTTTAGATGGCGGCTGTATTGTTAAATACGGATTAAGTTGGAGATTATTTCATGATTCAAATGCAATCTAGGTTAGAAGTGGCCGACAACACTGGTGCTCGTTCTGTAATGTGCATTAAGGTGTTGGGTGGCTCTAAGCGTCGCTACGCAAGCGTAGGTGATGTGATAAAAGTTACGATCAAAGATGCGGCTCCTCGAGGACGCGTTAAAAAAGGCGAGGTATACGATGCTGTGGTAGTAAGAACAGCTAAAGGTGTGCGTCGTGCAGATGGTTCTCTTATTAAGTTTGATGGTAATGCAGCTGTACTGTTAACACCTAAGCTTGAGCCTATTGGAACTCGTATTTTTGGGCCAGTAACACGTGAATTGCGCAGTGAGCGCTTCATGAAAATCGTTTCTTTAGCTCCTGAAGTACTTTAAGAGCTAAGCGGAGAATATAGATATGAGTAAAATACTTCAAGGCGATCAAGTTATTGTCAATACAGGCAAGGATAAAGGCAAGCGTGGTGTTGTTTCACGTGTGCTGGATAATAACCTTGTTTTAGTTGAGGGTGTCAACGTCGCTAAAAAACACGAGAAACCAAACCCAATGAAGGGTATTGCTGGCGGCATCGTTCCCAAAGAAATGCCAATTCAAGTTTCTAACATTGCTTTATTTAATGCTGCAACAGAAAAAGCAGATAAAGTGGCTTATAAAGTACTAAAAGACGGTCGCAAGATTCGTGTGTATAAGTCTAACGGCGAAGCTGTAGAAGCTTAAGTAGATAGGATAAATGATGGCACGCTTAAAAGAATATTATAAAGATACAGTTGTTGCAGAGCTAACTAAGAGATTTGGTTACTCTTCTGTAATGGAAGTACCTAGAATTGAAAAGATCACAATCAACATGGGTGTTGGTGAGGCTGTTGCAGATAAAAAAGTAATGGAACATGCAGTTGGCGATATGGAAAAGATTGCTGGTCAAAAAGCAATCGTGACTAAAGCCAAGAAATCTGTTGCTGCTTTTAAAATCCGTGATGATTACCCTGTGGGCTGTAAAGTAACTTTACGCCGTGAACGTATGTATGAGTTCTTTGATCGTTTTGTTACTGTAGCTATTCCTCGTGAAAGAGATTTCCGTGGTCTTTCTGCAAAATCATTTGATGGCCGTGGTAACTACAACATGGGTATTAAAGAGCAAATTATTTTCCCTGAAATCGATTACGATAAAATCGATACGATTCGCGGAATGAATATTACGATTACTACAACAGCGAAAACTGACGAAGAAGCTAAAGCATTGCTTTCTGCGTTTAATTTTCCTTTTAGAGGTTAAGACATGGCTAAAACATGTATGACAGAGCGCGAAGTTAAACGACGCGCTACAGTAAAAAAATTCGCTGCTAAACGCGCTGCGTTAACAGCAATTATTAACGATCAAAGCGTTAGTGTTGAAGAGCAGCGAGAAGCGCGCTTGAAATTACAGGCTTTACCACGTAATTCAAGCCCTGTGCGTTTACGTAATCGTTGTGCGCTTACTGGCCGTCCTCGTGGCGTGTTTAGTAAATTTGGAATTGGACGTAGTAAATTGCGTGACTTGATGATGGCTGGCCAAGTGCCGGGCGTTACTAAGGCTAGCTGGTAGAAAAGGAACAGATCTATGAGTATGAGTGATCCAATCGCCGACATGTTAACGCGTATTCGCAATGCGCAAAGCGTTAATAAAGTATCGGTTTCAATGCCAGCATCTAAAGTAAAAGGTGCTATTGCAAGTGTGCTTAAAGACGAAGGCTATATTGAAGATTTTTCAGTAAATGCTAACAATGGCAAGCCGTTGCTGAATGTTGAGCTTAAGTATTATGCTGGACGTCCAGTGATTGAAAAAATTGAGCGTGTAAGTAAGCCTGGTTTACGTGTTTACAACAGCGGGCAAAATATACCTAAAGTAATGAATGGCCTTGGTGTGACAATAGTGTCTACATCTAAGGGTGTAATGACAGATCGTAAAGCCCAAGCCGCCGGTATCGGTGGTGAGCTTTTATGTGTAGTGGCTTAAGGAGAAGCAAATGTCAAGAATTGCTAAAAGTCCAGTAGTCATTCCAGCTAAAGTAGAAGTTGATTTGACTGCTAACAGTATCAATATTAGTGGTCCTTTAGGTAAGATGAGTCAATCATTAACCAAAGGTGTAGAGCTAAAGCGCGAAGGTGAGACAATCACATTTTCTGCAACAAGTAATGAAACGCATGCGCGTGCAATGTCAGGAACGTTACGTTCTTTAGTTGCTAATATGGTGCAGGGTGTTTCAGTTGGTTTTACCCGTAAATTGACTTTGGTTGGTGTTGGTTATAAAGCACAGGCGCAAGGCGCTATGCTGAACCTTGAATTGGGTTACTCACACCCGATTAATCATAAAATGCCTGAAGGTATTACGGTTAAAACGGCCACACCTACTGAAGTTGAAATTACGGGTGCGGATAAACAAGTTGTGGGCCAAGTGGCTGCACAAATTCGAGCTTACCGTGCTCCAGAGCCTTATAAAGGCAAGGGCGTTCGTTACTCTGATGAAGTTGTTCAGATTAAAGAATCTAAGAAAAAATAGTAGTAATTTAGGAAAATAGGGCTAAAACATGACTACAGTAAATAATCGTTCGCGCCGTGCACGTAAAACCCGTGCCGTTATTGCCGGACAATCTGTAACACGCTTGACTGTGCATCGTACTAATTTGCATATTTATGCGCAAATCATTGACGCTGCTGGTGAGAAGGTGTTGGCAAGTGCTTCTACAGTGGAAGCTGAAGTGCGTAAAGCTGTTAAAAACGGCAGTAACGTTGAAGCAGCTACCCTTGTGGGTAAGCGCATTGCAGAAAAAGCAAAAAAAGCAGGTGTTACTACAGTAGCCTTTGATCGCTCAGGTAACAAATATCATGGTCGTATTCAGGCGTTGGCAACAGCTGCGCGTGAAAATGGCCTGTCATTTTAATAAGCGAGAATAGATTATGGCTAAAGGTTTTGAGCAACAGTCACAGCAAACTGATGGTTTGCGTGAGAAGATGATTTCAGTTAATCGTGTCAGTAAAACGGTTAAAGGTGGTCGTATCATGAGTTTTGCTGCACTAAGTGTTGTTGGAGACGGCGATGGTGGTGTTGGTATGGGTAAAGGTAAAGCACGTGAAGTGCCTACCGCTGTACAAAAAGCAATGGATGAAGCGCGTCGTGAAATGGTTAAAGTAAGTTTGAATGATGGTACGTTGTATCACACAGTAATTGGTCGTTTTGGTGCTGCTAAAGTGCTTATCCAGCCCGCCCCTGAAGGTACGGGTATTATTGCTGGCGGTGCAATGCGTGCGATTTTTGAAGTGATGGGCGTTACGAATGTAACTGCAAAATGCATCGGTTCAGCAAATCCATACAATGTTGTTCGTGCTACATTAAATGGTTTAGAAGCAATGAATACGCCTTCGGACGTCGCTGCTAAGCGTGGTAAATCAGTTGAAGAGATTAGAGGCTAAATAAATGGCTAAAACAAAAAAAGATACTGGCGCTACTGTCAAAGTTACTTTAACTAAAAGTGTTATCGGTAGGCTTGAGTCTCACCGTGCCACTGTTAAAGGTTTAGGCTTACGTCGTATGCATCAAACAGTTGAGTTGCAAGACACACCTGCAATCCGCGGCATGATCAATAAGATCAACTATCTATTAAGGGTAGAAGG
This sequence comes from uncultured Methylophilaceae bacterium, assembly GCA_913009235.1. Classification (GTDB taxonomy): domain Bacteria; phylum Pseudomonadota; class Gammaproteobacteria; order Burkholderiales; family Methylophilaceae. The sequence goes on from CAJVXS010000001.1 coordinate 140,626, forward strand.
ATAATGGAACTAAATACAATTAAGCCTGCTGAAGGCTCAAAAAAAGAATCTCGTCGCGTAGGACGTGGTATTGGCTCAGGCTTTGGTAAGACCGCCGGTCGTGGTCACAAAGGACAGCATTCTCGTTCAGGTGCAACACATCGTGTTGGCTTTGAAGGTGGTCAAATGCCTCTCCAACGTCGTTTACCAAAACGTGGCTTTAAGTCAATGACAAAAGCAGACACAGCACGCATCCGCACAAGTGAGCTAGTAGGCTTGGATGCTAAAGTGATTGATTTGCTAGCATTGAAGGAAGCAAAAATTGTTTCTGGTCGTGTTAAAGTAGCAAAAGTATTTTTATCTGGTGAGTTAACTGAAAAAGTTCAAGTCCAAGGTTTGCTTTTGACTAAAGGTGCTCGTGCAGCGATTGAAGCTGCTGGCGGTAAAGTAGTAGAAGCTTAAGAGAATGTAATTGGCACAAGATAATCTACTGAAGTCTTTTGGAAAAATGAGCGAGCTTAAAAGCCGCTTATGGTTCGTGCTCGGTGCGCTAGTTGTGTTCCGCTTTGGATCACATGTTCCAGTGCCAGGTATTGACCCAACTGTTTTGAAGCAATTATTTGATTCACAAAGCGGTGGCATATTGGGTATGTTCAATATGTTTTCTGGTGGATCACTTGAGCGTTTTGCTATATTTGCATTAGGTATCATGCCTTATATTTCTGCCTCTATTATTATGCAGTTATTAACGGTAGTTTCACCTAAGCTTGAACAGCTTAAAAAAGATGGTGAAGCTGGAAGACGTTTGATTACTAAGTACACGCGTTATGGCACGGTGTTGTTAGCAACATTCCAAGCACTCGGCATTGCGATTGCATTTGAAGGCCAGGCTGGCCTAGTGATTGACCCAGGTATGGCGTTTAGACTGATTACAGTAGTATCGCTAGTTGGCGGTACGATGTTCTTGATGTGGTTAGGTGAGCAGATTACTGAGCGAGGTATTGGTAATGGTATTTCTATTATCATTTTCGCAGGTATTGTTGCAGGATTGCCTAAAGCGATTGGTAGTACATTAGAGCTGGCGAGAACTGGTGCTTTCTCAATACCATTAGTTGTATTCTTGTTTGTGATGGTTGTTTTGGTCACTGCATTAGTTGTTTTCGTAGAGCGAGGTCAACGTAAAATTACGGTGAACTATGCGAAACGGCAAGTAGGTAATAAGGTAATGGGCGGTCAAAGTACGCATTTGCCATTGAAGTTAAACATGGCCGGTGTGATTCCACCTATATTTGCCTCAAGCATTATTTTGTTTCCAGCTTCATTAGCGGGTTGGTTTGGCAGTAATGAAAGTATGTATTGGTTAAAAGATCTGTCTGGAGCAGTGTCGCCAGGACAGCCAATCTATATTTTATTATTTGCATCAGCAATTTTGTTCTTCTGTTTCTTCTATACGGCGTTGGTATTTAACCCTAAAGAAACAGCTGATAATCTGAAGAAAAGTGGTGCGTTCATCCCAGGCATTAGACCAGGACAGCAAACTGCTAAGTATATCGATACGATTATGGGTAGATTGACATTAATTGGGGCGATTTATATTACATCGGTTTGTTTGTTGCCTGAGTTTTTAAGTTTGAAATTTAATACGCCGTTTTACTTTGGTGGTACTTCATTGTTGATTATTGTTGTCGTTACAATGGACTTTATGGCACAGGTGCAATCACACTTAATGTCACACCAATATGATGGCTTGTTGAAAAAAGCAAACTTTAAAGGCGGCGCAACTACTCGTTAGTTTGGGTCGTAGCAATATTAGGAAGTGGGTTTATCTCACTTGAAGAAGTTAAAGATTAAATGTCTAAAGAGGTTAATTATGAGAGTTCGTGCATCAGTTAAGAAATTATGCCGTCATTGTAAAACAGTACGTCGTCGTGGTGTTTTGCGTGTTATTTGTACAGATCCACGTCATAAACAACGTCAAGGATAGTATTTAATCTGGTCTTGTTTTGTTTGAAAAACAAAGTGCAAACTGTTAGAATGCAAGGCTTTTTTTATTTGGTTGCTATAAATCATAGCGATTCATTTTGGAGTTAAGAGTATGGCTCGTATTGCTGGGGTAAATGTCCCAAATCATAAACATACAGAAATCGCTTTAACAGCGATTTACGGTATTGGTAAGACTGCTGCAAAAAGCATTTGTGCTGCTGCGGGAGTTGTAACTACTGCGAAAGTTAAAGACCTAAACGACGATGAAGTTGAGAAGCTTCGTGCAGAAGTTGGTAAGTTCACTGTTGAAGGTGATTTGCGTCGTGAAGTATCAATGAATATTAAACGTTTGATGGACTTAGGCTGCTATCGCGGTGTACGTCATCGTCGTGGAATGCCGGTACGTGGACAGCGCACTAAAACAAATGCGCGTACGCGCAAAGGCCCAATCAAGCCAATTAAGCAATCTAAATAGAACATAAATTTAGTTTTTAAAAATTATTTGTAAGGACAGTACAACATGGCAAAAGCTAATGTACGCGTGAAGAAGAGGGTTAAAAAGAATATTGCAGAGGGCGTAGCCCACGTGCATGCTTCATTTAACAATACGATTATTACGATTACCGATCGTCAAGGCAATGCTTTATCATGGGCGACTTCTGGTGGACAAGGTTTTAAAGGTTCACGTAAGAGTACTCCTTTTGCTGCGCAGGTTGCTGCTGAAGTAGCTGGTAAATCAGCTCAAGAGAACGGTGTAAAGAATTTAGAAGTGCGCATTAAAGGTCCTGGCCCAGGTCGTGAATCTGCAGTGCGGGCACTTAATGCAGCTGGTTTTAAAATTACCAGCATTACTGATGTGACGCCTGTGCCGCATAATGGCTGTCGCCCACCTAAAAAACGTCGCATTTAAGCGAAAAAGATTACTGGAGAATTATCTTGGCTAGAAATTTAGACCCTAAATGCCGTCAGTGTCGTCGCGAAGGCGAAAAATTATTTTTAAAAGCTGAAAAATGCTTTACTGACAAATGTGCAATTGAAAAACGCAACTTCCCACCTGGTCAACATGGTCAAAGACGTGCATCACGTTTATCAGACTATGGTGTTCAGTTACGAGAGAAGCAAAAAGTACGTCGTATTTACGGTGTATTAGAGAAGCAATTCCGTAGCTACTACGCAGAAGCTGACCGTCGTAAAGGTGTTACTGGTGAGAACTTATTGCAATTGCTAGAGTGTCGTTTAGATAACGTTACTTACCGTATGGGTTTAGCTGGGTCGCGTACGGAAGCGCGTCAAGTGGTTAAGCATAATGCTATTCTTGTTAATGGGAAACGTGTGAACATTCCTTCATACCAGGTACGAGCTGGTGATGTTGTTTCAGTTGCGGAAGCATCTAAGAAACAATTACGTATTAAATCTGCACTTGAAGCAGCAGATGAACGTGGTTTCCCAGAGTGGTTAGAAGTTGATGTGAAAGCATTTACAGGCACATTTAAATCAGTACCTGTGCGTGATGACTTACCTGCAACCATTAATGAATCATTGGTAGTTGAGCTGTACTCTAAGTAATTAATACTTAGGTACGGGATTTATTAACCAATTACGTCAAGGAATTTTATGCAAAGTAATCCTACAGAATACTTAAAACCACGCGTAGTAAACGTGGAAGAAATAACACCATTAAGAGCGCGTGTTACTTTAGAACCAATGGAACGTGGTTTCGGCTTTACATTAGGTAATGCTATTCGCCGCGTATTGCTATCTTCAATTCCAGGTTTTGCAATTACTGAAGTTAAAATTGATGGTGTCGTGCATGAGTACTCAACTATTGAGGGTGTACAAGAAGATGTTGTTGATATTTTGTTAAACCTAAAAGGCGTAGCATTAAGACTTAATAGCAAATCAGACACAATATTAACATTGAGCAAATCTGGTGAAGGCGTTGTAACAGCTGCAGATTTTGACACGGGCCATGATGCTGAGATTGTTAATCCAGACCATGTGATTGCTCACTTAACTAAAGGTGGAAAACTAGACCTTGAAGTTAAAGTTGAAATGGGTCGTGGTTATCAGCCAGTGCCTGCTAGAGTAAAAGTTAATCAAGAGGATCGTACGCTTGGTTTTATAATGATTGATGCTTCATTCAGTCCAATTAATAAAGTAAGTTATCAAGTAGAGAGCGCTCGTGTAGAGCAACGTACAGATTTAGATAAGCTTATTATTGATGTTGAAACAAATGGAATCGTTGATTCAGAACAAGCGATTCGTGATGCGGCAACTATTTTGATGGGACAGCTTTCTGTGTTTGCAAACCTTGAAGGCGCACCAACAGAAGAAGAGGAAGATGCTGCGCCACAAGTTGACCCAATACTATTGCGTCCAGTTGATGATTTAGAGTTAACAGTGCGTTCAGCCAATTGTCTGAAAGCAGAAAATATTTTCTACATCGGTGATTTGATCCAGCGCTCTGAAACTGAGTTGTTAAAAGCGCCTAATTTAGGACGTAAATCATTGAATGAGATTAAAGATGTACTAGCTTCAAAAGGCTTAATATTAGGCGTGAAGTTGGAAAATTGGCCACCAGTTGGTCTTGAAAGAGTTTAAGAGCTAAATTTTAAAAGTTTAAGGAAGTTACTATGCGTCACGGTAATCAAAATAGAAAGTTAAATCGTACTAGCAGCCATCGCGCAGCTATGTTTCGTAACATGTCAGTATCATTACTTCGTCATGAAGTAATTAGAACAACCTTGCCGAAAGCAAAAGAGTTGCGTAAATATGCTGAGCCTCTTATCACATTGGGAAAAGACGCAACATTGGCTAACCGCCGTCTTGCTTTTAACCGTTTACGTGACCGTGACATCGTTGTTAAGTTGTTTGGTGAATTAGGTCCTCGTTACCTGGAGCGCAAAGGCGGTTATCTGCGTATTCTAAAATGCGGTTTCCGTAATGGGGATAATGCACCAATGGCATTTGTAGAGCTTGTTGATCGTCCAGAAGATGCTGAAGTTGTAGAAGCAGATTAAGTGTTGGATGACACCACAAAGAAGCCAGCTTAATGCTGGCTTTTTTGTTTTATAGATTTATAAATGCAGTTAGTTCATCTATCGTAAAAGGCCAGTCAAGCTCAGACCAACCAAGTTCTGATAAGTTGTCAGACTTCTGTAATACGGGAATGCGCTCACCATATGTCATTAGCAATTGATTATCATCCGTTATCTCAACTAAGGTAAGTAGGTTAATGAGGTTCAGTTGAGTAACTAGATCAGCAGCTTGTTCACATAAGTGGCAATGTGAAGTGATAAATAATGTTAATTTAAGCATTGTATTTTGTAAAAGTTAAAAAACCATCATAATAACGTTTGGTAGTATAAATGTTATAACACAAGGTGTTGCATGTCAGAAACGCACGAAACAAAAGATAGTTTAAGCGAAACGCTAGAGCAGGTCGTCTCTTTATTAGAGAAGAACCAGTTAGTAGGGGGTCTTGTACAGAAGCAAGAGGTGTCTAAACACGACCCAATAGAATCGCTTGCTCATCGACAAACCCAAATAGCGCTGGAAAATATACTTAATGTATTGCACCCTGCGGATGTTGCCCATATTTTAGAAGCCTTACCACTAGATGAGCGCTTATATCTTTGGGACTTGGTTAAGGTTAATCGCGATGGCGATATCTTATTAGAAGTTTCAGATGCGGTTAGACAGACGTTAATCGCAGATATGGATAGCGAAGAATTGCTTGCCGCTGCTGAGCAGTTAGATACTGATGAACTTGCTGATTTAGCACCTGACTTACCAAAAGATGTCCTAGAAGAGTTAATGGATAGTCTTGATGCTCTTAACCGCGAACGCTTGCAATCTGCGCTCTCCTATCCGGAGGATACTGTTGGCGCATTAATGGACTTTGATATCGTCACGATTCGTGAGGATGTTACGGTTGAAGTGGCATTGAGGTACCTTCGCAGATTAGAAGAGTTGCCTAATCATACCGATAAAATATTTGTTGTTGACCGTCATGACAGGATTCAAGGGGTCTTGCCTTTATCTAATATGTTAGTGAATGGTTTGGATAGCACAATCAAAACTGTAATGGCTTCTGATACTGTATTGTTCTACCCTGATGACGTGGCAGATGAAGCTGCTAAAGCTTTTGAACGTTACGACTTGGTTAGTGCCCCCGTTGTCGATAAGCAGAATAAACTGGTTGGTCGATTAACAGTAGATGAAGTCATGGACTATATTCGTGAAGAGTCGGAAGCTGATAAGCTTTCAATGGCAGGTTTGCGAGAAGAAGAGGATTTCTTTTCTACTGTATGGGCATCAGTACAAAACCGTTGGGCATGGTTGGCGATTAACTTGGTTACAGCACTCGTCGCTTCACGGGTTATTGGCATCTTTGAGCATTCCATTGGGCAAATTGTTGCTCTGGCTACATTAATGCCAATTGTAGCTGGTGTTGGCGGTAACTCTGGCAACCAAACAACAACGATGATTGTACGTGGTTTAGCCTTGGGCCAGATATCTAGTAGCAATATGCAGTCTCAGGTGATTAAAGAGCTGGGTGTGGCGCTGGTTAATGGTTTGATATGGGGCGGAGTATTGGGTGGTATTACTTATGCGCTGTATGGTGACTATCGATTAAGCATGGTGATGACTGTAGCCATTACGCTTAATTTACTGTTAGCAGCATTGATGGGTGTGGTTATTCCATTGGTGATGAATAGGTTCGGTAAAGATCCTGCAGTTGGCTCTAGTGTATTGATTACCGCAATGACAGACAGTGGTGGCTTCTTTATCTTTCTAGGATTGGCGACAATATTCTTATTATAGAAAGCTGATTTATGTACATTATGTAGACGTAAAAAAACCCGCTATGCGGGTTTTTTTAATAAATAAAATCAACAGTTAATTACTTGATTTTATTTTCTTTGTACATAACGTGCTTACGAACAACAGGGTCAAATTTTTTGATCTCCATTTTTTCTGGCATTGTACGTTTGTTTTTAGTTGTGGTGTAGAAATGACCTGTACCAGCACTTGACTCTAGTTTGATTTTTTCGCGCATTGTAATGCTCCTTAGATTTTTTCGCCAGCAGCGCGCATTTTTGCTAATACCACGTCAATGCCATTTTTATCAATTGTGCGTAGTGCAGCGTTAGTAATACGCATGCTTACCCAGCGATTCTCGCTCTCAACCCAGAATTTACGGTTTTGCAAATTAGGTAAGAAACGACGTCTTGTTTTGTTATGTGCGTGAGAAACATTGTTACCCACCATTGGCTTTTTGCCTGTTACCTGACATACACGTGCCATGGTTATCTCCAAATACTATTGTCTATTTCAGAAAGACGGCAATTATAGACAAAACGCTACACTTTTTCAACTTAAAATATCAGTTTATACTAAATAATTGTGTGTTTTAGTGTTTTCCGGTACTGCCGAAGCCACCTTCACCGCGTTCAGTCTCTGTAAATTCATCTACAATATGGAAATCTGCTTGGATAACAGGCACGATAACCAGTTGAGCAATGCGCTCCATGGGGTTGAGGATGAAGCTTTCTTTACTACGATTCCAGCAAGAGACAAGAAGCTGCCCTTGATAGTCGGAGTCGATTAATCCAACTAGATTGCCCAGCACAATGCCGTGCTTATGGCCTAAGCCTGAACGCGGTAAAATGAGAGCAGCATGGTAGGCATTATCAATATGTATGGCGATTCCAGTAGGAATCATCACCGTATCACCAGCTTTGATGGTTTGCGTGTGCTCAATACATGCCCGCAAATCTAAACCAGCTGAACCTTTTGTCGCATAGCTAGGCATCATGCTGCGGATGCGAGCATCTAAAACTTTCAAATCGACATTAATAGACATGGTAATTTCTTTTATTAAATTTAATGTGATATTAAACACTAAATAGTGAGGAAACAAAATAGTAGTGAATTGGGTAAGAACAATAAAGTCAGCAATATGCTGGCTTAATTTATAAATGTGGGTAGAAAGTAAAACTTGTAATTAGCACTTAATCCTAATAAGTGGTTTCTATCCGGAGCAGGTTCAAAGAAGCGACCTCGGCTGTCGTTGATACGGACAGCGCTGATTAATTCTTTATTAAACATAATCCTGTAGTCGGATGAATTCTTCTCTACGCTACAAATCTTTCTGTAGGCTGGAGGCGCTTAAATATGGCGCAATTATCATCATCATTTTCATTAAATAACCATAGGCTACTAATGGGTCTTGATTACAAGAGCTTGTGCATGTGTTCTAAGATTGACGTCGCAATGCTCACTTTTGAAGTGCGTTGCAATGGATGGTTTCCTTTGTCATCTATTAAAGTAACTTGATTGCTATCGCTTCCCATTGCTGAAGTGACCTCGTTTGCGACGATTAAAGGTAGTTTCTTATTGATGCGTTTTTGTGATGCATATTCAATGATGTTTTCACTTTCTGCAGCAAAGCCAACGCAAAAAGGCGGGCTAGGTAGATTGGCAACTTCCGCCAAAATATCTTTATTACGTTTCAACTTTATTGTTAATGATTCAGCACTTTTTTTAATTTTTTGATTGGCGGTTTCATTCGGAGCGTAATCAGAAACAGCAGCAACGCTAATAAAAATATCTTGATTGCTAATATTATCCATTACCGTGGTGTGCATTGTTTCTGTACTCGTGGCATGTTTAATATTGACGTTAATAGGAACTTGCAAATGACTAACCCCACTAACTAAAGTCACCTCCGCACCCATGTCAGCAGCTACTTGAGCTAGTGCATAACCCATCTTGCCACTGCTTAAATTGGTGATGCCACGTACAGGGTCAACCATTTCTAAAGTAGCTCCAGCGGTGATTAACAATTTCTTGTTCGACAATATTTTTTTCGTGAAATGAGCCTTTACGTGTGCCAGCAATTCTGTTGCTTCTAGCATTCGGCCATCACCTATTTCACCACAAGCTTGCTCACCATTGCCTGGGCCTAGAATGCGGATGTTGTCAGCTTCTAATTGGTCAAAGTTCCGCTGTGTCGCCGGGTTTTCCCACATTTGTTTGTTCATGGCTGGCGCGACTAGTAGCGGGCAGTCCCGTGCTAAACATATAGTAGATAATAAATCATCCGCACGACCATGTAATAATTTTGCAACAAACTCTGCAGTGCACGGTGCAATTAAAATGGCGTCAGCATTGCGACTTAATTCGATATGCGGCATGCCGCCACCAATGTTTTCATCCCACATGCCAACAAAAACAGGGTTGCCAGACAGCGCTTGCATGGTCGTAGGCGTAATGAACTGGGTGGCAGATTCTGTCATTACCACTTGGACACCAATATCGGACTTGATTAGGAGCCGCACTAGCTCAGCCGCTTTATAAGCTGCAATACCGCCAGTAATGCCTACTACTAAGGATTTATTTTTTTGCATAAGCTTTTAATCTAAGTTTTTATATATGAGCAAGCTGCATTTTTATGGGTATATGTTTTTATGGGCGTTTATGTAATGCTTACATTTTAATATGAAATACAGTTGAACGGCTTAAAACCATGTAGAAACTCTTAGAAATCAGTATTTTATTGCTTATATTGGCCGTTGTAATAAAACATGTGTTCTTAGAATGGTCAGATTTAGACTGGCAAAAAACTTCTATGTTGCGCTTTATCCCATTAATGCCGCTTCTATGATATTTGCCCATAATCACCCTTCACGTGTTGTTAAGCAAAGCAGTGCTGATGAGATGATTACACAAGAGCTAAAGAAAGCGCTGGCATTGGTTGATGTGCGAGTGTTAGATTGCTTTATCGTGACGGGTAATGAAACACGGTCTTTTGTCGAGGCTGGTTTATTGTAAATATTCAGTCTAGAATAGGTCAGATTTGGAGAGGCTTCTGTTTTGAAGCTGCATAAATAACTTGAGATTAGAATGCAATAATATGATACAAAAAAAAATAAAAGTGATCGCTTGGTTTGCTGTTGCAATGCTAGGCGCTTATGCACTTTCTGGCATTGCACTCAACCGCGGCGAGAGCATTAATGCCATATGGATGGTCACTTCCGCTGTTTGTATTTATGCCATTGCGTATCGCTTTTACGCAGCTTGGATTGCCGCAAAAGTGCTTACGACTAACGAAACACGAGCGACGCCAGCTGAGCGTTTGGATAATGGTAGAGATTTTCTACCAACCAACAAATGGGTTGTGTTTGGACATCACTTTGCCGCTATTTCCGGCCCTGGCCCTTTAATTGGCCCAACGTTAGCTGCGCAGTTTGGTTATTTGCCGGGCACCTTATGGATATTAATCGGTGTCGTGTTGGGTGGCGCGGTACAAGACATGGTGATCTTATTCTTTTCTACCCGCCGTAATGGCCGTAGTTTGGGGCAAATGGCACGTGATGAAATTGGTTCGATAGGTGGCACTGCTGCGTTAATCGGTACCTTTATGATCATGATTATTCTGATTGCGGTTTTGGGCCTGGTTGTTGTCAATGCTATGAAACACAGCCCTTGGGCAACGTCGACAATTGCCGCCACCATTCCGATTGCCATGGTTATTGGCCTTTATATGCGCCATATTCGCCCGGGGCGTGTGCTGGAAGCTACGGCTATTGGCGTCATCTTATTGCTGTTGTCGGTTGTAGGTGGTGGCTGGGTTGACCATAGTGCGAGCTTGCGGGTCTTATTCGACCACGATAGTTTGCCACTAGCATATGCGATTATTCTGTATGGTTTTGCGGCAGCAGTGTTGCCAGTTTGGTTGTTATTAGCACCACGTGATTACCTGTCTACGTTTATGAAGCTAGGCACAATATTTTTATTAGCGATTGCCATTGTTGTTTTACGCCCCGAAATTCATATGCCAGCTGTTACTCAGTTCGTCGATGGAACTGGCCCCATATTTGGCGGTAAGGTGTTCCCCTTTGTTTTTATCACCATTGCTTGTGGTGCAGTGTCTGGCTTCCATGCCTTAATCGCCTCTGGCACCACACCAAAGCTAATTGCTAATGAACGTGATATTCGCATGATTGGTTATGGTGGTATGTTGCTAGAAAGCTTTGTTGCCATGATGGCGATGATTGCCGCGACAGTATTAGAGCCTGGAGTTTTCTTTGCGATTAACAGTCCCGCAGGCGTTATTGGTCAAACAGCTGTTGATGCGATTACAACCATTAATAGCTGGGGTTTTGCAGTAACGGTTGAGCAAATGGAGCAACTGGCAAAAGATATGGGCGAGTCAAGTTTATTTGCACGCACAGGTGGCGCGCCCAGCTTGGCTGTCGGTATGGCGAGTATTCTTGCCAATGCCTTTGGTAAGAGTTTGTTAGCGCTTTGGTATCACTTTGCCATTATGTTTGAAGCCTTATTTATTCTCACTACACTGGATGCAGGTACGCGTGTAGGCCGCTTTATGTTGCAAGATATTTTAGGTAATTTTAATCAAAAGCTTGGCGAAACCTCTTATATGCCATCTGTGATTTTAACTAGTGCTTTGGTTGTCTCAGGCTGGGGCTACTTTTTATATATTGGTGTAATTGACCCGAATGGTGGCGTAAATATCTTGTGGCCACTTTTTGGTATTGCCAATCAAATGTTGGCGGCGATTGCACTGTGTGTCGCAACTAGTATTATTGTGAAATCAGGCAAAGCGAGATACGCTTGGGTCACTGCGCTACCGCTCACATGGCTAGTCGTTATTACCAGCACTGCTGCCTATGAAAAGATCTTTAGTGATGATGTTCGTGTAGGCTTCTTTGCGGCTGCCAATCACCTGAGTGCGCAATTGTCATCAGGCGTATTAAGTGCTGAGAGGGCTGTGATTGCACCACGGTTGATATTCAATCAGCATTTAGATGCTTATCTCACGATGTTCTTTGTGTTCGTATTATGGGTTGTAGTGATTGATATGATTAATATTTCACGCCGCTATTTGCAAGGGAAAAAAGTGCTGGCTTCTAGCGAAACACCATACGTGAAAACCGCATTAGAGTAGTTGATGTTTAAAAAGGTTAAATATATATGGCATATTATTCGTCACCTTTCTGGCGACGATGCTTATGACCGGTACTTAACACATCATGCGCAATTTCATACGGCCATGGTTGATGCGCCAGAGCCGCTTTCACGAAAAGCTTTCTTTAAGCTGTGGCAAGACAGTAAATGGACTGGTGTTAATCGTTGCTGTTGAGCTATTTCTCAAAGTGCTGCTGATAAGCCGCGCGCAGCATCCAAATCCCAATGAGCACCATTGGTAAACTTAACCACTGTCCCATGGATAAGCCTAGTTCTAATAGGCCCAAAAAGTCATCAGGTTGTCGTGTATACTCAACTAAAAATCTAAAGCTACCATAGCTAATTAAAAACAGTGCGGAAATTGCGCCAGTTGGCCTTTGTTTATTGGAGAACCACCATAGTAGGATAAACAAAACGACGCCTTCTAACGCAAATTCATAAAGCTGTGATGGGTGGCGAACAAACTTATCTGCCTGCGGGAAAATCATCCCAAAAGGACTGTCAGTCACACGGCCCCACAACTCGCCATTAATAAAGTTACCCATACGCCCAGCGCCTAAACCAATTGGGACTAATGGCGCAACAAAATCCATAATTTTTAACCAAGGTTGCGGATATCTTTTATTAAATAAAAACATCGCAACCAATACACCTAAGAAGCCACCATGAAAGCTCATACCACCTTGCCAAACGGCGAAGATTTCAAGTGGGTGCTGAATAAAATAGCTGGCTTGGTAAAACACGACGTAACCTAATCGGCCACCTAAAATAACGCCCATTGCACCATAAAATAAAGCGTCATCAAGCATGGCATCACTCCAGTTAAACCATGGTTTATGCTTAATTTGATACCTACCCAGTAATAAAAAGCCTAAAAAACCAGTTAAATACATAAGGCCATACCAGTGAATGCCAAGTGAACCTATATGGATGGCGACGGGATCAAACTGTGGATGAGTCAACATAAATGATAGTTTTAGTTAAGAGTTTATAAGAGGTGTATATTACTAGACAATGTAAGTTTGGCGTTAAAGAGTTTCATTAGGCTAAATTAAGGCATGCTGAATGGGCGAGTATCGTTTAAACTTATACTTTAGTTTAGTATGGTTGGATTTCATTATGCCTCAGTATCGCTCTAGAACCACCACACATGGCCGCAACATGGCTGGCGCGCGTGCTTTATGGCGCGCAACAGGCATGAAGGACGGTGACTTTGATAAGCCTATTATCGCTATTTCGAACTCATTTACACAATTTGTCCCAGGCCATGTGCATTTAAAAGACATGGGTCAGTTAGTCGCGCGTCAAATTGAAAAGGCGGGTGGGGTGGGAAAAGAGTTTAACACTATTGCCGTCGACGATGGTATTGCGATGGGACATAGTGGCATGTTGTATAGCTTGCCTAGTCGTGATTTGATTGCTGACAGTGTTGAATATATGGTGAATGCACATTGCGCTGATGCGCTAGTGTGTATTTCCAATTGTGACAAAATCACCCCGGGTATGCTTATGGCGGCGCTACGTTTAAACATCCCTGTCATCTTCGTTTCAGGTGGGCCAATGGAGGCTGGCAAGGTGAATTGGCAAGGCGATGTGATGAAGCTAGATTTGGTCGATGCGATGGTTGCCGCAGCAGATAACACTGTGTCTGACGAAAAGTCTGAGGCTATTGAACGCTCAGCTTGTCCAACATGTGGGTCATGCTCAGGAATGTTCACTGCCAATTCAATGAATTGCCTAACAGAGGCGCTAGGGTTAAGCCTGCCAGGCAATGGTTCAGCATTAGCCACGCATGGCGCACGTAAGGAATTGTTTTTAGAAGCTGGCCGCACAATTGTTGACTTGGCAAAACGCCATTATGAGCAAGATGATTACAGTGTCTTACCAAGAAATATTGCTAACATGAAAGCGTTTGAAAATGCGATGGCATTAGATGTGTCTATGGGCGGATCAACTAATACCGTTCTACATTTATTGGCAGCAGCGCATGAAGCTGAAATTGATTTTAAAATGTCAGATATTGATAAAATCTCACGCAAAGTTCCTTGCTTAAGCAAAGTGGCGCCAGCGACTGCTAAGTATCATATGGAAGATGTGCATCGTGCAGGTGGTGTGATGGGTATTCTAGGAGAGTTAGACCGTGCAGGATTGATTCATCGTGATACGCCAACAGTACATAGTGCAACAATGGGGGGTGCGCTTGATAAATGGGACATACAAGTGACACAAGACGAAGAAGTGAAAAAATTCTACCGGGCTGCACCAGGTGGCATTAGAACAACGATTGCTTTCTCACAGAGCATGCTTTACCCAACCTTAGATGATGACCGTACTGACGGATGCATTCGTGATTTGGCGCATGCCTATTCACTGGATGGTGGGTTGGCTGTGCTGTACGGCAATATTGCATTAGATGGCTGTATTGTGAAAACGGCTGGTGTGGATGAAAGCATTTTGAAGTTCACAGGACGTGCTCGTATTTTCGAGTCACAAGATGCTTCAGTTGAAGCTATTCTTGCCGACAAGGTGGTAGCGGGGGATGTGGTGGTTATTCGTTATGAAGGGCCGCGAGGTGGGCCAGGTATGCAAGAAATGTTGTATCCAACCTCTTACCTGAAGTCTCAAGGACTCGGTAAAGAATGTGCTTTATTAACGGATGGACGCTTCTCGGGTGGTACATCTGGTTTAAGTATTGGGCATGCTTCACCTGAGGCGGCGGAAGGTGGTGCGATAGGGCTTGTAGAAGAGGGCGATACTATCGAAATTGACATCCCGAACCGCGCGATTGATTTAAAAATTAGTGATGCAGAATTGATAGAGCGACGCACCAAGATGGATGCAAAAGGAAAAAATGCATGGAAGCCGCTCGACCGAGACCGTCAGGTTTCACCCGCTTTGCGCGCTTATGCGGCGATGAGTACTAGTGCTGCCTTTGGTGCAGTGCGAGATGTTTCGAAAATTGAAAAAGGATAAGTATACATACAGATGAAAAAGGATAAGTATACATACAGAGGCAGCCATGCTAGAAAATATGCCAGACACACAAAAGCGGCTTAAGTTACATGCACATGTTAACCAGGTCGAAGATGAGTCGGGCCTGCAATACTTAGAAATTGACAATCCTATAACGACTGCTAAAATTGCTTTGCAAGGTGCGCATGTCATGGCTTGGCAGCCGAAGTCTTTGTCAAATCCTGTATTGTGGACATCTAGTAATGCGCGTTTTGCTAAAGGTCGCTCTATCCGTGGTGGCGTGCCTATTTGTTGGCCTTGGTTTGGTAACCATCCAACCAATAATGTTTTTTGCCCGCATGGTTTTGCGCGCGTGATTCCATGGCGTGTGATGGATATTAATGCCACCCCAGAAGGTGCGACACGAATTGTTCTGTCCATGCAGGTAACTGATGAGGCTAGGCGACAGCTGTCATACCCTTACGAGCTGAGCTTGAGCATTACCATCGGTAGCCGTTTGCGGACTGAGTTGGCTACGACTAATCTTGCAGAGCATCCATTTGTGATTAGTGAGGCCTTGCATACTTATTTTAATGTGAGTGATATTGGTAATATTGAAATTACAGGTCTGCAAGACTATGTGTATGCGGATAAGCGTATTAAATATGAACGCAATATAGAGCATAACGCACTCACGTTTAATGGTGACGAGTATGATCGTGTGTATATTAACCATAGTAGTGATTGTGCCATTTATGATAAAGGCTATAATCGGATTATTCATGTATACAAATCAGGCAGTTTTACGACTGTAGTTTGGAGCCCGGGTGAAGAAAAAGTGGCGGATATGAGTGATATGGGCACAGGGGAGGAATGGCGTAAAACAATTTGTGTAGAGACCGCCAATGCATTGGATAATATGGTGGTCATTAACCCTGGTCGCAAGCACGTGTTAAGCGCTGAGTATTCTGTTGAAATGATGTAATTGAAGAAATACAGTAATACGGGTCAACTTTTTAAGCGGGGTGGCATTACAATATCGATTGCGGCTGTAAACTGTTGAAGATTTTTTAGTTTTAGGTGCTATAAGGTTGTTAGGTTGTCCGTTCGTCTAAAGTCTTAAGGAGACAACATGAAGGAATTTTTACTAACAGTATTAACAGTTGGTGCATTAATAATGGCAGAGCAAGCAACTGCAAATGAAGTGTTGGCAAAGAAAAGCGGATGTTTAGCTTGTCATGGTGTCGATAAGAAAGTCTTAGGCCCTAGCTTTAAAGATGTTGCTGCTAAATACAAAGGTGACAAATCTGCTCAAGGCAAGCTAGTTGCTAAAGTGAAAGCAGGTAGTAGCGGTGTTTGGGGTGCTATGTTAATGCCAGCTAACAGCCCACAAGTTAAAGACGGCGATATTAAATCGATTGTTAAGTGGGTTTTATCACTGTAACTTAAGTGATATTGATTAAAAATCCAGCGTTTCGCTGGCTTTTGATGGGTGAAGCTTATTCAGTTCATGCCTATTAACTGAATAGCAGAAATATGAATACTGAAACAATAGCAATTGGTGCGATGAAAGTATTCGTAAGCTGCCAGAGCTGATAAAAACTTGTTTTAAGATTGAGCTCTTGTTTAGAATGCTGCTTCTTCATCACGCAACCTGCAAAGATTGCCATTAGTAATCCACCGAGCGGCAGCATAATCGTGCTGGTAAGTTTATCTAATGTGTCGAATATACCTAAGCCGAATACCACTTTCACGTCTTGCCATAGATTAAATGAGAGTAGTACAGCGACACCAATGCTCCAGATTAAAATGCCTAGACCTGCCGCCGCTGGCTTGCGACTAATTTTGATGTTCTCAACAACCCACGCAATGGTCGGTTCGACTAAAGATATAGCTGACGTGGCTGCCGCAAACGCCACTAAGATAAAGAACAATGTGCCAAAGAAGTTTCCCCAAGGCATATGACCAAATGCGATTGGCAAGGTTTGGAAGATAAGGCCAGGGCCAGCACCAGGTTCCAGTTGGTTGGCAAATACCAGCGCGTAGATGGCTAGGCCTGCTAGCAAACCTAATAGGCTATCAGCGATTGCAATATAAATTGATGTGCGAGCGATAGAGGCATCACGCTGTAGGTATGAACCGTAAACCATGATTGACCCCATGCCGATGCTCAGTGAGAAGAAGGCATGGCCCAGCGCATTTAATGCTGCATTAGGCGTTATTTTTGAGAAATCAGGGCTAAACATAAAGGTAGCTGATGCAGCCATATCTCCGACTGACATACTGTAGCCAAGCAGTAGTAATAAAATAGCAAACAATGCAGGAATTAGAAAGTTATTTGCCTTTTCTAAACCAGCAGTCACCCCCTTAGCTACAATACTCATGGTGATGACCATGAAAATGGTATGCCAAAAAAGCAAGGTGAATGGAGAGGCTAACAATGCATCAAAGTGAGCACTAGATTCAGCACCAGTGATATTGGTGAAGTTGCTTTGCGCCGCCTGGCTGATGTAGCTTAAGACCCACCCACCCACCACACTATAAAAACATAAAATCAGTACGCCGGTTAGCATACCCATCGTGCCAATATAGCGCCAAGCAGGCGCTGCGTTAGATTCTTTTGCTAAACTGAGCATCGCGTCCATTGGATTTTTTTGCATCCGTCTACCTAGCATGACCTCTGTCATGAGTAAGGGAATGCCAACCAATAGAATGCTGAGTATATACACCAAGACAAATGCGCTGCCACCATTAACGCCGATCATATAAGGCAATTTCCAAATATTACCTAGTCCGATGGCAGAGCCAGTCGTAGCCAATATAAATGTCCATCGATTTGCCCATGCACCGCGGTATGTCATGTTATTCATCTTGGCTATTTTTTCCGATTACTTTATTCACTGACTCATTCACCTCCTCGCACTCACCTTCAATGATGTCATCATTGGCGGGTTGTGAGTCTGCATCGCGACCTAAGACTTCAATATTATCTGCCATAAAGTAACGGTCTGTTTCTTGTTTAATGATTTTAGAGAGTAATAGCAAACCAATCAAGTTGGGAATCGCCATTAATCCATTCATCAGATCAGAGAAGTTCCAGACAAAGCTCAAGCTATTCATTGCCCCAATCATGACGGCTACTGTGAACAGTATACGGAAAAATTTAATTGCGCTTCCTCCAAATAAGAACTCAATGGCTTTTTCACCATAATAACTCCAGCCGATTAAGGTCGAGAAAGCAAAAAATGCCGTTGCAATCGCGATAAAATAACGACCAGTGTTACCTAGTGTTTCTGCAACACTTGCGCTGGTGAGTTCTCCTGCACTGACCCCTTGTGTCCAGCTAGTTGCAGTTAAAATCACTAAAGCCGTCATTGTGCAAACGACTAGAGTGTCGATAAATGTTTGCGTCATGCTCACGAGTGCTTGTTTCACTGGGTCATTCGTACGCGCGGCGGCTGCTGCGATTGGCGCAGAACCTAAACCTGACTCATTTGAGAACACACCACGTGCAATGCCAAAGCGCATCGCCGCCGCAATGGTTGCACCGATAAAGCCACCACTAGCCGCTGACGGGTTGAAAGCATGGTAAAAGATTAAACCAAAAGCATGTGGAATTTCGCTGACATTGGCTGCCAATACCCACAAGCTACTGGCCACGTAAGTCGCAATCATCAATGGCACAACAAACGATGTGAACTTACCAATAGATTTAATACCACCTAGGATGACTAAGCCTGTTAGCATCGTTAATACTATGCCAGTAATATGTGTTGGAATTTGGAAAGTCTTTGCAAAGATTTCGGCCGTTGCATTGCCTTGTGTCATATTGCCAATACCAAAAGCAGCACAAATCGTGAAGATAGCAAATAGCGTTCCTAACCAAGGCAACCCAGCACCTTTACTCAGGTAATACATAGGCCCACCACGCATACCGTGATCACCTTTCTCACGATATTTTACCGCCAGTACTGCTTCGCTATATTTAGTCGCCATACCTACTAAGCCGGTGACCCACATCCAGAATACAGCACCAGGGCCGCCTAGTGTGATCGCAGTAGCAACGCCAACTATATTGCCGATACCAACTGTAGCGGCTAATGCCGTCATCAATGCCGCGAACTGACTAATGTCACCTTCGTCATCTTTATCATTGCTGAAGATTAAGCGTATGGCATGTGGTAGCACTCTAAACTGTATGCCTTTGAGCAATATGGTGAGATATAAACCAGTGCCAACCAGCAATGTGAGCATGATTGGCCCCCATACGATGCCTGACAACGTTGCGACGAGTTCTTCTACGGTTTGCATTGTGATTATCCCCCTTGAATCATGATCATAGCGAAAAACCATTGGTTTAAGCTAGGCTAGCTGCTTAGGCTAAATAATTGCAGTTCTAAGAGTTGAAGTGTTGAGCTAGTACGCTGATTATATACCCATGATCTAATACGCCAGCACTCTCACGAATGCTGTGCATGGCCCACACAGGGTTGCCGACATCAACGGTTGGCATGCCTAACTGCGCAGAAATCATTGGGCCGATGGTGCTGCCGCAACCTAGGTCTGTGCGGTGTGTGTATTCTTGGTAAGGCACTTTAGCTTGTTTACAAAGCTGGATAAAACGGGCGGCGGTATCAGCATTGGTGCTATAGCGTTGGTTAGCATTGGTCTTAATCACTGGACCTTGGTTGACTGTTGCATGGTGTTCAGGCTCATAAGCGCTAGGGTGGTTGGGATGGTAAGCATGTGCCATATCTGCACTGATAAAGAAGCTGTTAGCAAAGCCGCGTAATCGTTCTTCTTCGCTAGCTTTTTGGAAAGCGCAGACACGTTGGATGGTGTCGCTCATGAAGCTACCACCTGCACCAGTTAAACTTTCACTACCAACTTCTTCGTGATCGAAGAAGGCGCAGATGCTGGTGGACTCTGGTTTCGTTGTCGTAAGCAGTGCTTGCAATGCTGCGTGGCAAGAGGCTAAGTTATCTAGTTGACTATCTGCGATAAAATCTTGGTTTTGCCCCCATAAACTGCCTTTTTGCGTATCGTAAATGGTTAAGTCCCAAGTCAGGATGTCGGCTGGATTAATATTTAGGTGGTCTGCAATTGTTTGGTCTAACTTTCTTTTTGCTTCAGTACTATCGGCTGCATAGCCAAAAATTAACGGTAATTGGGTTTGTTTATCGAGCAACAAACCTTTGCTATTCACGTCATGATTCATATGAATAGCAAGGTTGGGTAACCGTACGATAGACTCTGCAAAGTGGAGTAAGTGGGTAGTATAGCTGTCCGCATTTCGAACGTTGACACGGCCAGCAATGCTTAAATCACGATCTGTGAATGTAGCTAAAATAGGCCCGCCATAGACTTCAACACCAAGTTGGGCGACGCCTTGTTTCGCATGTGCTGCTTTAGGTTTTAAGCGCAATCCAGGTGAGTCTGTGTGAGCGCCTACTATCCTAAATCCAGTTTCTGCTACTGGTTTTGACCCTAATGTGAAAGCAATAATCGATGCTCCATCACGGGTGACGTAATAGCGGCCATTTTTTTTCAGTCTCCATGGCTGGGCTTCAATCAACGGTTCAAAGCCATTGGCATCTAATTGCTTAATCGTGCTGTTAACCGCGTGCCATGGACTAGGGCTGGCATCAATGTAGTCGAGTAAGTTTTGTGCTTGTTTTCTGGCCGCTGCGATAGTCATAGGTCAAGTTAAATCCAGTTTTTATCGATTAAAAAGTCAGTATACAGTTTTGCCTCTGTACTACCAGTTTCTGGTTTCCAGTCATAGCGCCATTTCACAATCGGTGGCATGGAGAGTAGGATGGATTCAGTGCGGCCATTGGACTGCAAGCCAAATAATGTACCGCGATCAAACACCAAATTAAACTCTACATATCGACCGCGACGGTAGGCTTGGAAGTCACGTTCACGCTCGCCATAAGAGGTGTCTTTGCGCCGTTGCACAATCGGCAAGTAAGCATGGGGGAGTGCATCACCCACTGCACGTAGCATGGCAAAGCTTTGTTCGAAACCAAGTTCGTTAAAGTCATCAAAAAATACGCCACCAATACCACGTGGTTCTTGACGATGTTTTAAGTAAAAATATTCGTCACAGTCTTTTTTGAAGCGCGGATATAAATCGTCGCCAAATGGTGCTAATGCCTCTTTATTAGTGCGGTGAAAGTGTGCACAATCTTCTTCAAATCCATAGTAAGGCGTTAAATCCATGCCGCCACCAAACCACCAAATATCTTGTTCAGTTTTGTTTGATGCTTTCGCAACAAAAAAACGGACATTCATATGAACGGTGGGAACTAAAGGGTTGCGTGGGTGAAAGACGAGCGATACGCCTATGGCTTCCCATGGTCGATCAGCTGCTTCAGGGTGGGCAACACTGGCTAAAGGCGGCAGTTTATTCCCTAAGACATGAGAAAATCCAATGCCAGCGCGTTCAAATACATTACCTTCTTCCAACATACAGGAATTGCCACCGCCACCCTCAGGGCGTTGCCAGCTATCATGTAAGAATGTTTTACCATCAACAAGCTCAACTGACTCAATGATGCGGGCTTGTAAACCTTGCAGGTAGCTGTAGACGGCTTCTGAATCAATAGTGCTCATATGGTTTTAGCCTTTGACTGCGCGGTAACCGATATCAGTACGGTGTTGTGCACCATTGAACTCAATATTAGCTAGCATTTTGTAAGCTTGTTGTTGTGCAAACTTAACTGTTTCACCTAATGCGGTTACGCAGAGTACGCGGCCGCCACTGGTGACTACCTTGCCATCTACCAGTTTAGTGCCCGCATGGAAAACATAGGCGTCTTCTAGTTGCTTATCTAGGCCAGTAATTTCATCGCCCAGCTTGGGTGTTGCAGGATAGTTAGCACTGGCCATCACGACGCCTAAAGCAAAGCGTCTATCCCATTCTGTTTGGGTCTGATCTAAGGTGCCATTCACAGCATGTAGTACTAACGTTAATAAATCAGACTTCAAACGCATAAAGATAGGCTGTGTTTCTGGGTCGCCCATGCGGCAGTTAAATTCCAATGTTTTGATTGAGCCGTCTGGGCTAATCATTAAGCCCGCGTATAAGAATCCCGTGAAAGGAATACCATCTTTCGCCATGCCTTTGATAGTCGGCGCAATGATTTCTCGCATCACTTTAGCGTGAATGTTTGGTGTGACGACTGGAGCAGGTGAATAAGCACCCATGCCACCCGTATTCGGACCTTGGTCGCCATCTAATAACCGTTTGTGATCTTGGCTAGTCGCTAGCGGTAAAATATTTTTACCGTCGGCCATAACCATAAAGCTGGCTTCTTCACCCGTTAAAAATTCTTCAATCACGACGCGCGCACCAGCGTCACCAAACTTGTTATCACCTAACATCATGTCGATGGCGTCATGCGCTTCTTGATCAGTCATTGCGACGATGACGCCTTTGCCAGCGGCTAGGCCATCGGCTTTAATGACGATCGGCGCGCCTTGCTGGCCGATATAATCGTGTGCTGGTTGTACTTCAGAAAATGTTTCATAGGCAGCTGTTGGGATGTTATGACTGATCATAAAAGCTTTAGAAAAATCTTTAGATGACTCTAGTTGTGCCGCTGCTTGCGTTGGGCCAAATATCTTCAGCCCGGCGGCTTGAAAGGCATCCACAACGCCTTCGCTAAGCGGTGCTTCTGGGCCAACAATGGTGACGGAGATGTTTTCATCTTTAGCAAATTGAACGAGTGCATCAATGTCAGTAATAGAGACATTCATCATGTCAGGGTTCGCTGCAGTGCCGGCGTTGCCCGGTGCAACGTAGACACGGCTGACTTCTTTATTCTTTGTTATTTTCCAAGCTAGCGCATGCTCACGCCCACCAGAACCAATGACTAATACTTTCATACTATCTATTTCCTTGATGGCCGTTGATTAATGTCTAAAGTGGCGAATACCAGTCATGACCATGGCTAAGCCACGTTCGTCGGCTGCTGCAATCACTTCGTCATCACGCATGCTGCCACCTGGTTGGATCACACAAATCGCACCGGCATCTGCTAGCACATCCACCCCATCACGGAATGGAAAGAACGCATCTGATGCGACAACAGAACCTTGTAAGCTTAATCCAGCATGTTCTGCTTTAATTACTGCAATCTTCGTACTATCGACACGGCTCATTTGGCCAGCGCCTACACCGAGTGTCATGCCGTCACCACAGAAGACAATGGCGTTAGACTTGACGTATTTAGCGACATTCCATGCGAATAAACAATCTTGCATCTGTGCTGGTGTTGGTTGTTTCTTCGTAACGACTTTCAAATCATCCATTGTTAATTCATGAATGTCTGATGTTTGTATCAAGATTCCAGAACCAACCCGTTTTGTATCATGTGAATTACGGCCCTGCTCCCAAGTCGACTTGCCCCCAGTTGGTAAAGCCGCTTTCAATATGCGAACATTCTTTTTCGCGCTGAAGATGGCCAGTGCTTCTTCGGTATATTCCGGAGCAATCATCACTTCTAAGAATTGCTGTGAAATGACCTCAGCAGCAGCCTTATCTACAGGCATGTTAAAAGCGATGATGCCGCCAAAAGCACTGGCGGCATCTGTTTTGAATGCTTTACTATAAGCATCTAATGCGGTATCTGCTAATGCAACACCACATGGGTTTGCATGTTTCACAATCACACAGGCGTTGCTATCGAAAGCTTTCACGGCTTCCCAAGCTGAATCGGCATCAGCAATATTGTTATAGCTAAGTTCTTTGCCTTGTAACTGCTCTGCCATGACCAAGGAGCCTGGTGCAGGGTTCTGATCTTGGTAGAAAGCAGCGCTTTGATGTGGGTTTTCCCCGTAGCGTAAATCTTGTACCTTGGTAAAGCGAGTATTCATTTGTGCAGGATAATCATTGTGAGTGCCGTCTTCATTAAAGCTAGAGAGGTAATCGCTAATTGCACCATCATAGCTGCTGACGCGGTTAAACGCCGCTACTGACAGTGAAAATGTTGTCTTTTCAGTAAGTTGGCTACTGTTCGCATTAAGCTCATCAATCACTGCGGCATATTGATTAGCATTGGTCATTACTGCAACGTCTTTCCAGTTTTTCGCTGCAGAACGTAACATCGCTGGGCCACCAATATCAATATTCTCAATCGCATCTTCTAATTTACAATCAGGCTTCCCTACAGTTTCTTCGAATGGATATAGATTCACCACTAACATGTCGATATTTGGGATGTCTGATTCTTGCATGGTTTTGACATGCGCAGGCAAATCACGACGACCCAATAAACCACCGTGCACTTTAGGGTGTAAAGTTTTTACACGGCCATCTAACATTTCAGGGAAGCCAGTGTAGTCACTGACTTCAATCACCGGAATATCGTTCTCTCGGAATAGTTTGGCTGTGCCGCCAGTTGAAAGGATTTCGATGTCTAGTGCATGTAGACTTTGCGCCAATTCAACAATGCCTGTTTTGTCTGAAACGCTGATGAGTGCTCGTTTGATAGTTGCCATAAGTTTACTTTAAATAATTTTACTAGAATGTTTAATGAATATGGTTGGCGAGTGTTAAGCATGGAGACTGTATAACTACTGTGCTTATTGTCGATAGATTGTTATTTGTCGAAGGTTTAATCTATATTATGTGCCGCCATTTTCTTACGTAAGGTATTGCGATTAATACCCAATATTTCCGCGGCTTTACTTTGGTTGCCGCCGACTTTGTTTAGAATGTATTCCAGCATGGGTTTTTCAACGCAGGCTAACACCATGCCGTAAATGGCATGAGGCTGTTCGCCTTCTAAGTTCGTGAAGTAACCTTCTAATGATTCTTTAATGCATTCGTCTAGTCTCATTATGCTGCTTTCGGTTCTTTGGTTTTCTTGGTGTCTGCTTCTTCGTAGACAAGACGCTCACTTCTTAATTGCAGCTCCGCGAAGAAATCACTAATGGATTGTAATTGTAGGTCTGTTGTTTGTAATGTATTCATATGGTGGCGGAAAGCAGCTGAGCCTACTAAACCCTTTGTATACCAAGAGATGTGTTTACGCGCGACGCGCATACCAGTTAATTCACCATAGAATGCATATAAATCGTGCAAATGCTCTAGCATTACGGTATGAATTTCTTCTACCGTTGGCGGTAACAGGTGGGTGCCTGTTACTAAGAAATGTTGTATTTCACGGAAAATCCAAGGTCGCCCTTGTGCAGCGCGTCCAATCATGACTGCGTCTGCACCCGTGTAATCTAAAACGTATTTTGCTTTTTCTGGGGTGGTAATGTCGCCGTTGGCAATTAGAGGGATATTGATGGCATCTTTAACAGCTGCAATCGTATCGTACTCAGCATCACCTTTATAAGCACAAGCACGCGTGCGGCCATGCATGGCGAGTGCTTGCACGCCAATATCTTCAGCCATTTTAGCAATTTGAATGGCATTGCGGTTATCTTTATCCCAGCCTGTGCGAATTTTAAGCGTAACAGGCACATCAACTGCACCAACCACTGCTTTCAAAATTTGTGAAACGAGCGGTTCGTCTTTTAGTAATGCTGAGCCTGCCATGACATTACAGATTTTCTTGGCTGGGCAACCCATATTGATGTCAATGATTTGTGCGCCGTTATCTACATTATGTTTCGCGGCTTCGGCCATCATCGCTGGGTTTGCACCTGCAATTTGTACAGAAATAGGGTCAACTTCGCCTTCGTGGTTGGCACGTCGTCGTGTTTTTTCGCTGCCGTAAAGCAATGAGTTTGAAGTCACCATTTCAGAAACAGCTAGGCCAGCTCCCATTTTTTTACACAATTGACGGAAAGGTCTATCTGTGACGCCAGCCATAGGAGCGACGACCAAATTGTTTTTCAAAATGTGATTGCCAATTTGCATGCGAAAAATATTGTAACGAAAGGTTGACTATTTTATACGCAATTTGGCTTCTATGGAACCAAAACCGTGATGATTTATAGAGAATATTTCTAGTGATGGAGTACGGTAGTTGTGTAGTGGAAAGTGACGAAGCTTTTTCATAAAAGAAAGCTGTTCTTCAATTTTAGTTTCTAACCAGACATCATCAGCATCTAAAAAAGTAATATAACGCCCCTTAGCTATTTTCAATGCTGTATTTCTAGCAACTGCTGATGCTACGCTTGAATATGCACTTAGTTTAACGCATCATATCATTTAGATTTAAATGATGACTCTCGCTAGGAAACACAAACATTATGTTGCTTGTTATTTCACCCGCTAAAAATTTAGACTTTGAAACACCTGCTGCCACGCAGGCTGCGAGTCAGCCACGCTATTTAGCACAATCTGAAGTATTAATTGAGAAATTGCAGGCATTCTCTATACAAGATATTGCAAGTTTGATGAAGCTCAGTGATAAGTTGGCTGGGCTAAATTTAAGCCGCTTTCAATCATGGTCTCCGCCGTTTAATGCGGATAATGCTAAGCAGGCTGTTTTAGCATTTAATGGTGATGTTTATATGGGGCTTGATGCCAGCACGTTAGATGAAGCGGGTTTTGACTTTGCACAAAAGCACTTACGTATTTTGTCGGGTTTATATGGCGTATTAAAACCGTTGGATTATATTCAACCTTACCGATTGGAAATGGGTACAAATTTAACGAATGCTAAAGGTGGAAATTTATATGATTTTTGGGGCGAGCAGCTCAAATCTTCATTAGAAGCAGAGTCTGCGCTAGTAGATAAAGTGCTCATTAATTTAGCATCTAATGAATATTTCAAAGCCGTCAAAGCCAAGCGGTTGGACGCACGCATTATTACACCAGTATTTAAAGATGCTAAAAATGGCCAATATAAAATTATTAGCTTCTATGCTAAAAAAGCGCGTGGCTTAATGAGTCGTTACATCATTGACCACAAGATAGAGCAATCAGAGGAGATTAAAGCGTTTGATGTGGATGGCTATTATTTTAGTGAAGTGCAATCAACAGCTGATGATTGGGTATTTTTGCGCGATCACGATTAATGCGCACCATCCCAATTATTACTAATCCCAACCTCAGCCAACAATGACACATCTAAAGTGGCCACACTCTGCATCAATTCAGGCAGCTTCTCTTCAACTAAGCCCAGCTCTCCATCAGGCACTTCCAACACTAGTTCATCATGTACTTGCATAATTAACTTAGTTTGCAATCCTTCACTAATCAACCAGTTTTGCACTGCAATCATGGCGAGCTTAATCAAGTCAGCTGCAGTGCCTTGCATAGGCGCATTAATCGCAGCGCGTTCTGCACTTGCTCTACGTGTGCCGTTTGAGCTGCTAATTTCTGGCACCCATAAGCGGCGGCCAAAGTAGGTTTCTACATATCCTTTTTCTTTCGCAAGCTCACGCGTGTCATCCATATATTGGCGGACGCCTGGGTAGCGAGCGAAGTAGCGTTCGATATAGCTTTGTGCGGCGCTGCGTTTGATGTTGAGATTTTGCGCTAGGCCGAAGGCGCTCATGCCGTAAATTAAGCCGAAGTTAATGACCTTGGCAAAGCGGCGTTGTTCGCTTTTTACTTGATCTTTTTCTACACCAAATACTTCAGCGGCGGTGGCTTTATGAATATCTTCGTTATTGGCGAAGGCTGTGAGCATGCCTTCATCTTTGGATAGATGCGCCATGATGCGTAGCTCGATTTGCGAGTAATCGGCAGAAACAATATGCGAGCCCTCAGTGGCAATAAACGCTTCACGGATACGGCGACCTTCTACAGTACGCACAGGGATGTTTTGCAAGTTAGGGTTTGAGCTGGCTAGTCTGCCAGTTATGGCCACGGCTTGGTTATAGCTAGTGTGGATACGGCCCGTGCCTAGGTTAATCATTTTTGGCAGCTTATCGGTATACGTCGATTTTAGCTTTGCCAAGCTGCGATACTCTAATAGTACTTTAGGTAGCGGGTGATCTAATGCAAGTTCTTGCAGCACATCTTCATTGGTGCTAGGTTTGCCTGATGGTGTTTTTCTTAGTGGTTTAATGCCTAGCTTGTCAAACAAGATTTCTTGTAGTTGCTTAGGTGAAGCTAGATTGAATTTCTGGTCAGCTAATTCGTAAGCTTTGTTCTCTAGTTCGATTAAGCGCATTCCAATTTCATTGCTTTGTTTATTGAGCATGTTTGCATCAATCAATACACCGTTGCGTTCGATGGTGTATAAAACTTCCATCGAAGGCATTTCAATTTCACTGTAGATGTAATTCAGTTTTTCATCTTTTTCTATATGCGGCAATAAAGTTTGGTGTAGTTGTAGCGTGATATCCGCATCTTCTGCGGCATAGTCGCTAGCGGTTTCTACCGTGACTTCATTAAACGGTACTTGCTTGACGCCTTTGCCCGCGACATCCTCAAAAGAGATGGTCTCTAGGCCTAGGTGACGCATGGCAAGGTCATCCATATTATGCGTGCGATGACTTTCTAATACGTAAGATTGCAACATCGTATCGTGGGCGATGCCGTTGAGCACGATGCCATGATTGGCCAATATGTGTTTATCGTACTTTAAGTTCTGCCCGACTTTTTTAATATCAGGATTTTCTAATATTGGTTTGAGTTTGGCTAAGGTTGCTTTGAAATCTAACTGTTCTGGGGCGTCAAAATAATCGTGCGTCAATGGTAGGTAAGCCGCTTCACCTGCTTGTACTGAGAGTGATAGGCCGACGATGGTTGAAACCAACGGATCTAAGCCTGTGGTTTCAGTATCAAAGCTGATGATGTCTGCATTGTTGATTTTCGCTAGCCATTTATCTAGTTGTGCTGGTGTAGTAATAGTCTTGAAGTTGCGATCGTTGTTGACTGATTCGGCAAAGATTTCATTAGCGCTGGCTTTCTTTTCTTTGGTGGCATTTGAAACGGGCCCTTTTGCAATGCCTGCTGGTACGACGCCATCGGCATCCATGTTTTCTAAATCACGCTTCCAGCTGTTTAACTCAAAACGGTCAAATAATTCGTGTAGTTTAGGTTTGTCTAATGGGCGGGGCGCAAGATCTGCTAAGTTATCTTGTCTGCCAATATCTACACGGATGGTAATCAGCTCTTTCGCTGTTGGGAGCCATTCGAGTGCGGCGCGTAAGTTCTCGCCGACTTTGCCTTTGATGTTGTCGGTATTCTTAATAATGCCATCTAGTGAGCCGTACTCTGTTAACCACTTTACAGCCGTTTTAGGACCTACTTTTTCTACGCCTGGGACGTTGTCGACTTTGTCACCAATCAGCGTTAAGTAATCAATAATCAGCGCAGGCGGAATGCCGAATTTCTTTTCAACCCCAGCGGTATCGAGTACATCATCGACTCTTCTAAACGCATCTCGCATGGTGTTTACCACGGTAATGTGTTCATTCACAAGCTGGGAAATATCTTTATCACCTGTAGAGATAATGGTTTTAATGCCTTCACTTTCTGCTTGCTTAGCTAGTGCACCAATCACATCGTCAGCTTCCACACCTTCAATCATAATCAGAGGCCAACCTAATGCAGTAATCGCTTCATGCAATGGTGCTATTTGCGGGCGTAAGTCATCAGGCATAGCAGAGCGATTGGCTTTGTATTCGGGATACATGTCATCACGGAAGGTTTTACCTTTGGCATCAAATACACAAGCGCAATAATCAGCCGGGTAATCTTTATGCAAACGGCGCAACATATTCAATACACCATGAATGGCACCTGTCGGTTCATCGGCAAAGTTGCGCAAATCAGGCATGGCGTGGAATGCGCGGTATAAATATGAGGAGCCATCGACGAGTAAAAGGGTTTTCATGTTAATCCATTAATGTAAATCGCATGTTTGCAAGTTTGTTTATGTAGTATTTTCCCATATCTAGGCAGACTTTATGTAATATGATTAAAGCTCAGCTTAATTAGTGTTGATTAATCAGAAGGGTAAGGGATGACAACAAACAAATTACCGCAAATGACGACGCCTGAAATATTGCATAGCGATAATGGAGGCAATGAATCTTGGCATGCTTTTGAGGTTATGGCTGAATATGTGAGGGCAACAGAGAAGCTAAAAACAATCACGCCCGCGATTTCTATTTTCGGCAGTTCGCGCACTAAGCTGGACCATGAGTATTATCAACTCACTGAGAAAATTGCTCGTTTATTATCAGATTCAGGTTTTACCGTTATTTCTGGTGGTGGCCCTGGCATTATGGAGGCCGCGAATAAAGGCGCGCGTCCCGGCGTCGGCCCAAGTGTTGGTTTGAATATTGAGCTGCCATTTGAACAATCTGGGAATAGTTATCAAGATATTGGCATTACCTTTAAAACCTTCTTTTTGCGTAAGGTGATGTTTGTGAAGTACGCTTCGGCTTACGTGGTGATGCCCGGTGGTTTTGGCACCCTGGATGAGCTGATGGAAGTGATTACTTTGGTACAAACTGGTAAAACACGAAGAATTCCGATTATTTTAGTCGGCTCTAAATTTTGGGGTGGCTTGTTGGATTGGCTAAGAAGCACATTGATTGCAGAGGGCATGGCATCGCCAGATGATATGGATTTATTGCAAGTGATTGATGAGCCTGCAGAGGTCGTTGCCGCTATCTTTAAGTATTATGAATCCAAAGGCTTTGAACTGACGCCTGAAGAAAAGAAAAACCAGCTTTATTTGTGATGAATCAACGACGGTATCCGTGCTTTTTGTTAGAATGAAAGTTACTTTACTGTGGATAGGTGTGAGAGATGAAAAAACAATCATTGTTAAGCTGGTTAGTAGGCAGCGCATTGCTTTGTTTAACGCCACAACTGCTTGCAGCAACACCCGTGGACGTTGAAATGCTAGAGCAGGTGGAACCGCCTGCAGTGATAAAGCAGGGTGAGCCTATAGAGGGTTCTCCTGATATTACCATACGTAAAAAAGGTAGCAAAACCATCCAAGAATTTCGCCTTAATGGTGAGCTATATATGATGAAAATTACGCCTGACCATGGTGTATCGTATTATTTATATAAAGAAGACCAACACAGTGACTGGGTAAATGTTGGCCCTAACCCACCGCTGGCAGTCCCTAAGTGGACATTGTTTAGATTTTAATTTCAACGCATATTAAGAAGGGTTAAATTGAATGAGTTTAGTCTTCCTACTAAGTATGTCTTTAATCATTAAGTAACGCTTTATGTCGGTTTTCACTACACTCACACTTCCAGAAGTTCAAGATTTCTTGCAGGACTTTTCTATCGGAGAAGTGACTGAACTCAAAGGCATAGCCGCGGGTATTACCAATACCAATTACTTTGTGATTACCGAAACATGTCGTTATGTGCTGACGATATTTGAAGCCAATACGATTGATGAGCTACCTTACTTTGTTGATTTGATGGCACACCTTGCTGAGCATAATATCCCTTGCCCAGAGCCGATTGCAGATAAACACGGAGTGGCACTACAAGAGATTGAAGGTAAGCCAGCTTTATTGGTCAGCTGCTTGCAGGGGCGTGATGTGAGCGAACCCGATGCGGCACAATGTGCACAAGTTGGGCGGATGTTGGCACACATGCACCTTGCGGGTGATGCTTTTGGGCAACAATCTAATAATCAGCGTGATGCAGCATGGCGAAGCAATACAGCAGCACAAGTGATGGGTAAAGTGTCCGCCGATGAGCGAGTATTGTTGCAACAGGTGTTAGCTTTTCAAGATAACCTCGATTTAGACAGCTTGCCGAGGGGCGTGATTCATGGTGACTTGTTCCGTGATAATGTGCTATTTGATGGCGCAGCTTTGGGCGGCTTCATTGATTTCTACTATGCCTGCCATGATGTGCTTGCTTATGATGTGGCGATTGCGGTGAATGACTGGTGTTTGACTGAGTCAGGTGGCTTTGATGAGCCACGTTTAAACGCTTTTATGCAGTCATACATAGAAGTGCGTCCATTTAATGAGGGTGAAAAACAAGCTTGGCAGGGTTTGTTGTGTATCGCGGCTTTACGCTTTTGGTTGTCAAGGTTATATGATTTTCATTTTCCTGCTGAGGGTGAGCTGACACATGCTAAAGATCCTGATTACTTCAAAAATATTTTGCTAAAAAGAGCAACGCCTAGCGCGTTATAGAAAGTTAACGATGGCTATATCAGAATCACGTACAAAAACAGGCCTGAGCTGGGTCAGGGAAAGCATAGCTTTATTTAAACAAACGCCAAGACAATGGTTGCTGTTAGCCTTATCCTATTTGGGTATATTCGTCTTCATTCCTTCTTTCCCCGGCCTGCAACTATTTTCATTTGTGACCATCTTGATTTGGCCGGTATTTATTGCGATTGCTATGCGGATGTATCGTAATGCTGAAGTCCAAAAAGAAGAAAATCTATCAAGTGCCATGCAGTTTATACAACCAAAACTGCGACAGTTGTTGTTATTAGGTTTGGCTAGTTTGTTGTACTTCATGCTGGTCAGCATTATATTAAGCACAGATTTACAAGTGATTGCAGAATCCATGGAAAAGAAAGCGCAATTGACTGATCAGGAAGTGGTGCTTGCAATAGTCCAAACAGCGACACCTGTTCTGCTTAAGCTCATCTTATTGTTTATTCCGCTGATGGTGGCCGTCTGGTTTGCACCAATGTTAATCGCATTTAATGGTTATTCTGTAATGAAATCCATTAAATCAAGCATTGCGGGCTCACTACAGTATATGGTGGAAATGACGGCAGCATGGTTGTTGCTGACTGCCGGCATCATTTCTCTAATATTGAGTGCTAGCTTAATCGCAAGGCTATTTGCATTGATACAACCAGCCTTTGCACAATCATTAATGACCATGTTGATATTTGGTTGCCTTTTAGTGAATATCGCGCTCATGTTGGCTTTTCAGTATGTAAGCTATCGTGACATTTTTAGAGCGGCGCCTAACTCATAAGGTTTGGTTTTTAATACTTAAATCGGCGTGAGTTTTGCAAACTCCAAGGCTAGCCATTTCAACCCTGCATTACCAAAATTGACCTGTACCCGCATATCATCTGCACTACCTTCATAGCTTACCACAACACCGTTACCAAACTTCTTATGATCGACACTTTGGCCAATCCTCCAAGGCATAGCATTCTTCTGTTCGCTACTTTTAGCATTGTTCATTCGATGTGGCAACTCATTGTAGTTAGGGCTTCCTGAGCGTTTCACTGGTTTGCTATTAAGACGTTTCAACAGTTCTTCAGGAATCTCATCTAAGAAGCGCGAAGGAATACCATAACGCACCTTGCCGTGTAACATGCGGCTTTGTGCGTGACTTAAGTATAGGCGTTGCCTTGCACGGGTTACAGCCACGTACATTAAGCGACGCTCTTCTTCTAAGCCATTACTTTCATACGTGCTTTGCTCATGCGGACATAAGCCTTCTTCCAAGCCGCTAATAAACACGGTTCTAAACTCTAATCCTTTAGAGGCGTGCACGGTCATTAATTGTAACGCATCATGCCCGACATTCGCTTGATGTTCACCCGCTTCCAAGCTGGCATGGCTGAGAAATTGTGTCAGCAAATCTTGCTCAGTATCTCCATCGACATTATTGTGGTTACCAAGATCTTGATTACTGAACGCTACTGCTGCCGTGACTAATTCCTCCAAGTTTTCGATGCGATCTTCTCCTTCTTTGGTGCTTTGGTAATAACTTTTCAAACCGGATAAGGTGGTAGCAATTTCAGCGACTTCTGATAGTGAAATCCCATAAGCTTGATCTGTCATTTCACGCACTAAGGCAACAAAACCTTCGATTCCTTTTACACCTTTTTTACCATCACCAGCTCGATTAACGGCTGCCTGCCACAAGCTACAGTCAGCCGCACGCGCTTCTACTTGCAGTTGCTCTAATGTTCGTGCGCCAATGCCGCGGGTTGGGAAGTTAATCACGCGGAGTAGGGCAGTATCGTCATTTGCATTGGCGATTAAGCGCATATAAGCCAGTGAATGTTTAATTTCCGCCCGTTCAAAAAAGCGTAGGCCACCATACACACGGTAAGGCAGATTGGCTGAGAACAGGACATGCTCAATTACTCGAGATTGTGCATTGCTACGATAGAGCATGGCAATATCGCCTAAACTGGTACCTTCAGCATGCAGAATTTTTATTTCATCGACAATAAATTTCGCTTCATCGGTATCGTTATAGGCTTCATAAATACGGACTGGTTCGCCCTTGCCTGCTGAGGTCCATAGGTTTTTACCTAAGCGGTTTTGGTTGTGTGAAATAATGGCATTGGCAGCATCGAGGATATTGCTGTGTGAACGATAATTCTCTTCAAGTTTGACGATATTTTGCACATTAAAATCATTCTCAAAATCTTGCATATTATCAACACGTGCACCACGGAAACCATAAATAGATTGGTCATCATCACCTACTGCAAACATGCAGTTACTTGTATCTGCAAGTAGTTTTAACCACATGTATTGTAAACGGTTAGTATCTTGAAACTCATCGACTAAGATATATTGAAAGCGGGATTGGTAGTGTTCGCGAATATGCGCATCCCGTGCTAATAATTCATAGCAACGTAATAGTAATTCAGAAAAGTCTGCAACGCCTTCACGGTTACATTGATTATCATACTCTGCGTAAATCTCATTTAAGCGTTGTGAGTGTGCATCATGTGCATCGACTTTGTCCGCACGCAATCCCTCTTCTTTACAGTTGTTGATATAACCTTGCACTTGTTTCGGTGCAAACTTCTCATCATCAATGTTCATCAGTTTAAGTAACCGTTTGATGCTAGATAGCTGGTCTGAATTATCTAAA
Source organism: uncultured Methylophilaceae bacterium (assembly GCA_913009235.1). Taxonomy (GTDB): domain Bacteria; phylum Pseudomonadota; class Gammaproteobacteria; order Burkholderiales; family Methylophilaceae. The sequence goes on from CAJVXS010000001.1 coordinate 175,261, forward strand.
ATTTGGAAAGTGCTAGGCAAGCCAGCTTCGCGATGGTGGGCGCGTAATAAACGATTACACAGCCCATGAAACGTCCCCACCCACATGCCACGTGTATTGATTGGCATCATAGAAGTTAAGCGGGTTAACATTTCTTTTGCCGCTTTATTCGTAAATGTTACCGCCATCAAACCCATTGGTGAGACCTGCTCAGTTTGAATCAGCCAAGCAATACGGGTTGTCAGTACGCGCGTTTTACCACTACCAGCGCCAGCTAAAATCAAAGATGATTGATGCGGTAATGTGACGGCCTCTAGCTGTTTGTTATTCAGTCCGGTAAGCAAAGAATTACTATCAGTATTCGGAATACCCATCCGAGTATTATAACGTTTCAACTGACTTATTGCCTTACCAATTACCGAAGTTGGGAACACTCCTTGCGGGTGTGGCGCCTTAGGTCGGTTGATACAATTCATTACAAAAAAAGTGCAACATGCATGAACTTAAGTGCAATAGCATAGTCCTTAACTACATGGTAACGAGACGGTAATTTTGTTACCTTTCCGTCTTTCCCCTACGGAAGCCTTCCCAAGAAGGCATTGTGCCCTGGCCGAGTCCTTTCGGTCAGGGCTTTTTTGCGCTTTGATAAAAGAGAGTAGCAATGCTACTTATTCTTTGCCCCACTTTAACAGTAACAGATGTCGCGCGGGAGGTGGAGCGAAGAGTAGCATCTGGACCCTGGACCTCTATATTCCAGGTAATGCATACTCTTTAGCAGTGATATGGCACGTTACGATATGTAAGGTTGTATAGTGATGCAACTAAAGCTGCCAATGAATGGGCTGTTGACCATGTTGGGCTAAATGTTGATTAATTTGCGAGAATTGGTGGTTACCAAAAAATCCACGATAGGCAGATAATGGCGATGGATGCACTGACTGCAAGACCAAGTGCTTAGTGGTATTAATCGAAGCGCCTTTTTTCTGCGCATAACTTCCCCATAAGACAAACACTAGGTTTTTACGTTGTGTATTGAGTGCTGCAATCACTGCATCCGTAAATACCTCCCAGCCACGCTTTTGGTGCGAGCCTACCCTGGCTTGTTCTACTGTTAATGTTGTATTGAGTAGCAACACGCCTTGTGCTGCCCAGGGCGACAAATCACCACCACCACTCATGGTGATGCCAAGGTCTGATGCTATTTCCTTGAAAATATTCACTAATGATGGTGGTGGCTTAATGCCAGTAGGCACAGAGAAACTTAATCCATGCGCTTGTCCATCGCCATGATAAGGGTCTTGCCCAATAATGACCACACGGACATCCTCAAAAGGTGTGTGATTGAAGGCATTGAAAATAAGTGAGTTAGGCGGGTAAATGACTTTGCCAGCAGATTTTTCTTGTTCTAGAAAGTCAGCCAGTGTTTGCATATATGGCTGATCAAACTCTTGGCCGATAGCGGCCTGCCAAGATGATTGTAGAGATCGGTGCAGAGGTGAGTTTAGTTTGGGTGTTGCTCGCATATTAAGCTTTCTTTATAAAAGAATAGAAATCCAATAGCCCAACAGATAAAAAGCCTGCTAATGCAACAATCAGTAATATAACTAACGGCTTTTGGTCTTTCATGTTTATACACATGTGAAGGAGATATAAATAATGGGCGTATTTTTGCAACCCATTTGTTTGTTATTTTTAACGGTGAGACGGATCGCCCAACTCGACCCAGCAGTTTGATTATATCAACATTTTTAATGAAAGTAGGCGGTTGCTATAAGCTTGCTGTAGTAACGGAGCTAAGCTTTCAATAGATAGTACCTTTTTTAATATCGCTGTGGGGTTGTTTAGCAGGTTTAAATCTAACTTGTATAAAATCAGCGCCGTATGCACGCTAATGGCTTGCGGGTCGCGACTAATTATACTGATCGCATCTTCAGCCTTTACTTTGCCTTCGGTCAGCACGCGGCAGTAGAATCCACTGCGACCACTATGCAAAAACTGTTTAGTCATGGTTTTATCGCCGAGTTTGTGTGCCAATTTAAAACAAGGGATTCTCGGCATGGTTACTTGAAATGTAGCTTTACCCATTTTCAACACATCACCAATACACACGTTATCTTCACTCAATCCTGAGATAGTAAAGTTTTCACCAAATGTAGCAACAGATAAATCCTGCCGCGACAAGGAATTTTGCCAAAAAGCATAATGTTCGAATGGGTAGCAATACACCGCTTGGTGTGGGCCGCCATGCACTTTTTTATCTGCTTGGTTATCGCCATCCAGACCTAGGAACCTCGCCCAAGTGGCTTCTTGCACAGGTGCTTTGTAAATTCCGGTTAGCACCTCTTCTCCATTAATATTAACCTCTTTAGGGGTGGCAACATTCACTGAAACTAGCTTCATTAGATTAACCTTGTCATGGAGGGTGTTAGCATAAAGCTGAAATGAGGGTAGTGCAAACCCACAAGGAGATATTCATATTAATGGTGTGCTAAAACTGAATAAATAATCAAGTAGCACCGTAAAAGTAGCGCACTAAAAAACCCACTGAAGCGGGTTTGTTTACTTATGCTCCACCTAGGGGGATGAAGCGTGTAAGCCTATTGCTTTCTATCACGTCGCTTTATTTTACGATTGATTTAATGCGACTCGACATAATTTTTAAACTGCAAAAGAAGCATTTAGCAAAGTTGCCATCAATATGTTTAAAGCGTTTTTTCAGAGGTTTTTTGACTTCCCAAGTACCTTTGAAGCCATTCGGAAATACAACTAAATCACCTGCTTTAAATGTCGTGGCAGGGCTGCCATCTTCAGGTATCATGACGCACTCACCTGCTTCAATCAATGCAGTTTCTGTAGTGATGAATTCCCATGGGAAAGTTGACATTTCTTTTTCCCATATTGGCCAATATGCAGTGCCTAAGTCTTTTAGAACAACTGCGCTTGGATTGCTGGTAACGGTAATTGCTTTCATGTTAAATCCTATTAGTTAGTGTAATGCCCAGAATCGGAATCATTAGGAGTGCACCCATAGTAAATTATTGCGGCTAATTTTCCTAGCTTTTATAGGTTGGTATATTAAGCCTGGTTGATTTTACATCCCCGATTGTTTATTGTTGCAGCCTTCATCTATTGCCTGGCTAACTGAGATTTTTACATGACTAATACCGCACTCCCACAGTGGCCAAAAACCTACCCTGAAACGCATGCACGCGGATCACTCAAGCTACATAATGCGGACTTCCGTGTCACAGAGCTGCCCTTGGCCTTACCATCAGGGGAGGGTGAACATATTTGGGTGCAGGTTAGAAAAATCGGTGCAAATACAACCTTTGTTGCGCAACGCATTGCTGAGTATGCTGGTGTGAAAGAAAACGATGTTGGCTACGCAGGTTTGAAAGACCGTTATGCGGTAACTGAGCAGTGGTTCAGTATCTACCTTCCAAAAGGTGAAGCACCTGACATGCTGCAATTAAAGCATGATGAGTTCACCGTGTTATCACAAAGTCGCCATGTGAAAAAGTTGCGCCGAGGTGATTTATTGGGTAACAATTTCGAGATTATCTTGCGGAATGTGGAAGGCGATAAAGCGCTGATTGAAGCTAACTTATTGCAAATTCAACAGCATGGCGTGCCTAACTATTTTGGTCCTCAGAGATTTGGGCGCGATGGAGGTAATGTGGAACAAGGCCGCTTGATGGTATCTCGAGAAATTCGTGTACGCAACCCAAAAATGAAAGGCATTTATTTGTCTGCAGTCCGTTCTTTTGTCTTTAATGAAATTCTGGCAGAGCGTATTAATAGTGAGTTATGGAGCAAAATACTCGAAGGTGATGTGTTGGATGATGAGGGTCTGCCAACAGGTGCGCTATGGGGCCGTGGGCGTGTTGTGACCGCTGATGCGGCTGGTGATTTAGAGAGCGCCATTGCCAAACAACATGCGTCCTTGTGTGAAGGCATGGAGCATGCAGGCCTTTCGCAAGATCGTCGGACGTTGGCAGCCATCCCAAAGGACATGACATGGCAATGGTTAGACGAATCGCAATTGCAGCTCACATTTTCATTAGCAGCTGGTTATTATGCAACTTCAGTGATGCGAGAGGTATTGGATGTGGTAGAGCCGGATAGGTATAAGTCATAGGTAAGTAGTTTCATTCAGAAGAAACTATTAAAGCAAGAAGATTGTTTTATAACCAAATTGAAAAGGTGATAGCTATTAAGGATGTTTTGCTAGCTCATTGTATTTTTGGTGTCAAAGTTGTGGCATACATTTGATTTGCTGTTAAGTTGCTCGATCATTCTTAGGAATGATATTAAGCGCGACTACCTCGTGATTCTGAGCCTATAACATAGAGTTGAGTAGGCTTACATAGCTAGCACCTGCAATTGCTATCTGCATCGAAAATGAGACCCTATAGCATCCTTTTCGGAAACTTTTACATTCCCCTCTATTGGCCAATTAATATCAATACTTTTATCATCCCAAACAATGCATTGTTCATGCTCTATGGAGTAATAATTAGTCGCCTTATACAAAATCTCAGCAGTCTCAGATAGTGTCAAAAAACCATGTGCAAATCCTTCTGGAACCCACAACTGTTTTTTATTTTCAGCTGATAGCTTCTCACCCACCCACTTGCCGAATGTTCGCGAATTTTCCCTAACATCAACTGCAACATCAAATACTTCTCCTTGGGTAACACGCACAAGCTTGCCTTGTGCTTTTGGTGGCAATTGATAATGCAATCCTCTCAACACGCCTTTGGATGATTTGGAATGGTTGTCTTGTACAAAGTTAACGCTATATCCGACCGCTTCTACAAATTCTTTATGCTTGAAACTCTCAAAGAAAAATCCTCTATCATCAGTAAACACCGTTGGCTCAAACAAAATTACTTCAGGTATGGCTAGTTGTGTTGCTTTCATATCTGGTCTCCATAAGTTTGATTGAGAAAGCGATCAACATGAACTTGCCACATAGGCATAAAAACACCAAATGTCTGACTAATCTTAGTTGTGTTCAATAGTGAGTTTTTGGGTCGTTTTGCTGGTGTTGGATACTGCGATGTAACTATAGGACTTAATTCAGCAGAACAATTAGACAGGCCATCCACAATGACTTCCCCTTTTTTGCATAAATACTCTGAAAATCCATACCAACTTGTATTGCCATTAGGTGCAAGATGATAAATGCCTGATAAATCTGTATCCCTTTCAAGTGCCTGCATCAAACAAATAGAAGTGACATCAGCAATTAGCTCAGCACACGTTGGCACCCCCATCTGATCATTAACAACACTTACCTCATCTTTCTCTTGAAGTAACCTGATCATAGTTTTAGCAAAATTATTGCCATGTGACCCATATACCCAGCTAGTTCTAAATATTAGGTGCTTACACCCGCTGTTCGTAATTAGTTCCTCACCTCTGCACTTTGTGCTTCCATATACATTGATCGCATTTGTTGGGTCAGATTCAACATAAGCACCTAGCTTTTCACCATTAAAGACATAATCTGTTGAATAGTGTATTAACCATGCATCTAAATCCTTGGCCTCATGTGCCATAAGACCAACTGCATCTGCATTGACAAGTTCTGCCTTGTTCTTGTCAGACTCTGCTTGATCTACCGCAGTATAAGCTGCCGCATTAACAATGATATTAGGCTGGTAATCTTGTATTAAAGAACGAAGACCTTGTAGGTCTTCGAGATTAGCCTGTGCTCTTGTACATGACTTTAGCTCGCCCAAAACAAGAAGTGTTCGTTGTAGTTCATTTCCAATTTGTCCATTAGCACCTAAAAGCAATATCTTCATACGTACTGCGCCTTAATCCAATTTTGATACTCGCCACTCACTACATTGGCTACCCAGTCTTGGTTGTCTAAATACCATTTAAGCGTCTCTTGGATGCCTTTTTCAAAAGTGTATTCTGGCGACCAATCAAGCTCACTTTTAATCTTCGTCGCATCAATTGCATAACGCTGATCGTGGCCCTCACGATCTTTCACAAAGGTGATTTGTTTTGCGTATGACTTCCCATCTTTCCTTTGGCGAGTTTTGTCTAGCATCTCACACAACGTGTTAACAATGTAGATATTGGTTTTTTCATTAAGGCCGCCAATATTGTATATTTCACCAACAGCCCCTTTGTCTAATACGCGACGAATAGCGCTACAATGATCACTGACATGAAGCCAATCTCGGATCTGCAGACCGTTGCCATAAATTGGCAAATCTTTGCCTGCTAAAGCATTATAAATAACTAGAGGAATAAGTTTTTCTGGGAATTGATATGGGCCATAATTATTAGAGCAATTAGTGGTTAACACTGGCATGCCATAAGTATGGTGATAAGCTCTAACTAGGTGGTCTGATGATGCCTTGGATGCCGAATAAGGGCTATTAGGGGCATATTGATGATCTTCTGCAAACCCAGGGGCATCTGAATCAAGTGAGCCGTATACTTCATCAGTAGAAACGTGCAAGAAGCGAAACTCATCTTTTTTATTCTGATCTAAATTGCTCCAATACGATCTTGTAGATTCGAGCAATCTGAATGTGCCAACAATATTAGTTTGAATAAATTCTTCCGGACCGTGAATAGAGCGATCAACATGTGACTCTGCAGCAAGGTTAACAACTGCCCTTGGCTGATACTCCGAAAGGAGTCGATCAATAAATTTAATATTGCCAATATCACCTTGAACAAATATATGATTAGGATTTGAATTAAGCGCCTCTAAATTATGCAAATTACCTGCATAAGTAAGCTTGTCAAGATTAATGATTACCTCATCACTCTGTGATAACCAATCAATCACAAAGTTACTGCCAATAAATCCCGCACCCCCCGTTACTATAATTGCCATAATTTTTCCTAAATTTCGTTAAAATATAGTGGTAACAAACCTATTTTTCTAAACATTATTTTCCTATAAATACTAGGCATTCCGAATACGGATTAAGGTGAGGAGCAATCACTGATCCCAAGTCGACGATAACTTGTTTAGGGTAGTGCCGTCTATTAATTTATGCAAGGCGCTAGACAAAATAAAATCCGGGGAGATAACCTTCCCGATGAGAGTAGCTGGATATATGAGAAGTCGGATGAAATGCAACACAAGCCAAAAAAGGCAATAAAAAAGCCCGTAAGTACTAGACCTACGAGCTTTTCTGAGGCTGAGACGATGCTTACATCATGCCGCCCATTCCACCCATACCGCCCATACCGCCCATATCAGGCATCGCAGGCGCTGCTGCTGCTTCTTGAGGAATATCAGCAACCATGCAGTCCGTTGTTAGCATTAAGCCAGCAATAGAGGCTGCGTTTTGTAGTGCTGCACGTGTTACTTTCGTTGGGTCTAGAATACCCATTTCGATCATGTCGCCGTATGTTTCGTTTGCAGCGTTGTAGCCGTAGTTGCCTTTACCTGAAGCAACCTCGTTCACAACCACTGAAGGCTCAGCACCTGCATTATTAACGATTTGACGTAGCGGTTCTTCAACAGCACTTAAAACGATTTTAATGCCAGCTTCTTGATCTAGGTTTTCGCCTTGCACTTTAGCCACTGCGTCACGTGCGCGAATCAGTGCTACGCCACCGCCAGCAACAATACCTTCTTCAACAGCAGCGCGCGTTGCGTGTAGTGCATCTTCAACCCTGGCCTTTTTCTCTTTCATTTCGATTTCAGTTGTAGCACCAACTTTAATCACTGCAACACCACCTGCTAATTTAGCAACGCGTTCTTGTAGTTTTTCACTATCGTAGTCGCTTGTTGAAGCAGCTATTTCAGCTTTGATTTGGCCGATACGTGATTTGATATTGTCTTCTGAACCTCCACCGTCAATGATGATAGTGTTCTCTTTACCGATTTCGATGCGTTTAGCAGAACCTAGTTGTGCCAATGTCACTTCTTCAATTTTAAGACCAACTTCTTCAGCGATAACAGTGCCGCCAGTTAAGATGGCGATATCTTCTAACATCGCTTTGCGACGGTCACCAAAGCCAGGTGCTTTAACAGCCACTGTTTTTAAGATGCCCCGGATGTTATTCACAACCAATGTCGCTAGTGCTTCACCATCAATATCTTCAGCGATGATTAGTAGTGGGCGGCTTTCTTTAGCCACTTGCTCTAGTGTTGGTAGTAAATCACGAATGTTTGAGATTTTTTTGTCGTGTAATAACACGTATGGGTTTTCAAGCAATGCAATTTGTCGCTCTGCATTGTTGATGAAGTATGGTGATAGGTAACCACGGTCGAACTGCATACCTTCCACAGTCTCTAGTTCGTTTGCTAAGCCTGAACCATCTTCAACCGTAATCACACCTTCTTTCCCGACTGTTTCCATTGCTTTAGCAATGATTTCGCCAACTGATTCGTCTGAGTTGGCTGAGATAGAGCCAACTTGAGCGATTTCTTTGCTTGTTGTACATGGTTTTGATTGTGCTTCTAGCTCAGCTGTTGCTGCTGCTACCGCTTTATCAATACCGCGTTTAAGGTCCATTGGGTTCATGCCAGCAGCCACTGATTTCATGCCTTCGCGAATGATCGCTTGTGCTAGAACCGTTGCAGTAGTAGTGCCGTCACCAGCGATGTCATTGGTTTTAGAAGCCACTTCTTTAACCATTTGAGCGCCCATGTTTTCAAACTTATCGCTAAGCTCGATTTCTTTAGCCACTGAAACACCATCTTTAGTAATCGTAGGTGCGCCGAATGAACGCTCTAATACTACGTTACGGCCTTTAGGGCCTAAAGTGATACGTACTGCGTTTGCTAATACGTTTACACCTGAAACCATTTTTTGACGAACGTCATCGCCGAATCTTACGTCTTTTGCTGCCATGTTAAATACTCCTCATTACTTCAATTATTTGATTTGATCAGTTTTCTTATTTGTAACTATTCAATGATTGCAAGGATGTCATCTTCAGTCATTACAAGTAGCTCTTCTCCGTCTACTTTAACTGATGTGCCACCGTAGCTTTTAAATAACACTTTGTCGCCAACTTTGACGTCTAATGCGATACTGTTGCCGTTGTCATCTTTTTTACCAGTACCCACTGCTTGGATAACACCTTCAGCTGGTTTCTCAGTTGCCGAGTCTGGAATAACAATGCCTGATAGCGTTGTACGTTCTTCTTCTTTACGTTTCACAACAACACGGTCGTGTAATGGACGAATTTTCATTAGATTTCTCCTTGGATTATGCTTAAACATAGCATATGTTTATTAATAAGGGATTGCGTGAGATTTTAGCACTCTCGTTGTTAGATTGCTAATTTGGGGCAAATGCTGACATTTCAAGAGGTAATATAAAATAGTTTTAGGGATGTGAGGCATTGGCGGAAGAAAATACATTAGTAGAAAAAGCATCTGAGCTGGGGATTTAGCAATTGAATCTAAGCTGCGACAAGCTGTAAGATAGGTTGTTGTTTCGACCCGATTTAAGTGACGATGCTGAAATTGCAATATGGTTCACCTATCGGCTCTCAAAGGGGCTTATGGACCTAGCTGAATGGCGAGGCGCATTTACCTGAGTCTAGGGCCTTTTGCTCTCGATGAGGCAGCGGATGCTGTGGAACAATTTTAGCAAGAGGTGAAGGCAATGAAGGTGTTATCAACATTGGACTTTGTAACCGAATATACGCCGCGTGAATCATTGCAAGAAGTTGGTGCTTTGTTGGCGATTAGTAATATGTTGCAGTTAGCGAAGAAAGAAGTAGGCTGGAGAATGGATGAAGCGGTTTCTGTGATGATGGGCCCGTCAGAAGTGCCAAAGGTCTTACATTGGAGGGTGCTGCATTCAGTGTTTAAGCTATATTGGATGAGGGCTGTATTGATGGGCTATAGGAAGTTAGGTAATGCTAATGTTAAGAGTAAGTAAACCTGGTTGCCATAGGGACGAATAAAAGCAAAAATTTGGTTATTAACATGCGTGAGTAAGCTTAAGAATTCTACTTGTTATAGCATACATCCGTTATGGAGACGAAAAACACGTACAATTTAACACATGAGTAATCAAGTGAAAAATAAAGACCTATTAAATAGAAGTTTGCAGGCGGTATGGCATCCTTGCACGCAGATGAAGCAGCATGAGCATTTGCCGCTAGTGCCGATGCAGAGTGGTGATGGCGTGTGGCTAAAAGATGCAGATGGAAAGCGTTATCTTGATGCGGTGAGTTCTTGGTGGGTTAATATTTTCGGACATAATAACCCGTGTATTAAAGATGCGATTAAGCAACAGCTCGACACCTTGGAGCATGTAATGTTGGCGGGGTTTACACATGAGCCTGTGGTGGAGTTGTCAGAAATTCTTGCGGAGTTAACAGGTCTAGGTCATGCCTTTTATGCCAGCGATGGTGCTAGTGCTACTGAGATTGCCTTGAAAATGAGTTTTCATTACTGGCGCAATACTGACAAACCTGAAAAAAAACAATTCATAAGCTTGCAAAATAGTTATCACGGTGAAACGCTAGGTGCATTAGGGGTGACCGATGTGGCTATTTTTAAAGATACGTATGCTGCGTTATTAACGCAGTCAGCACAAATGCCTAGCCCAGACTTTCGATTTTCTGAAAATGGCGAAAGTGCTGAAGACTTTGCGTTGCGTTGTGCGCAATCTTTAGAAGATTATGTGGCGGAACATCATCATGAGCTGGCTGCTTTTATTATTGAGCCATTGGTGCAATGTGCGGCGGGTATGGGGATGTATAGTCCTGTTTATCTCAAGCGGGCACGTGAGATTTGTAACCAATACGATGTGCATTTAATTGCCGATGAAATTGCAGTGGGCTTTGGGCGAGCAGGGACGATGTTTGCTTGCGAGCAGGCAGGTATTAGGCCTGATTTTATTTGTTTGTCTAAAGGGATTACTGGTGGTTATTTGCCACTATCGACCGTGCTGATGACGGATGATGTTTACGCTGCGTTCTACGATGATAGTACGACCAAAGCATTTTTACACAGCCATAGCTACACAGGAAATCCGCTGGCATGTAGTGCGGCATTGGCGACCTTAGCGATATTTGAGGTGGATGATGTAGTTAACAAAAATAAACAAACAGCCGCGACTATTAACGATAAAATGAAAGTGCTGACTGATTTACCAATTAAGCATTTACGCAGCCAAGGGATGATGTTTGCATTTGATGTGAAGACAGAGAGTGCAGCCTTTGCTAATACTTTTTACCAGCAGTCGCTTGAACATGGTTTGCTGGTGCGTCCAATCGGCAACACCATTTATTTTATGCCGCCTTATGTGATTAATGAAGCTGAAATTGATTTCTTGGTGCAAACAACAAAGTTATCAATAGAAGCCTCTTTATGAAAAAATTACTTATCTCTTTCTGCTTAACCTTAGCCAGTAATTTTGCGCAAGCAGCACTACCAGAATCGGTTGCAGTCGCGCTCAAAGAAGCAGGGATTCCTGAGTCTGGCACAGCGGTTTATGTGCAGCCTGTTGGTGGTCGTCACTCTCAGTTAAGTCTCAATGCGAACAAGCCGATGAATCCGGCCTCGGTGATGAAACTAGTGACAACTTATGCGGCTTTGGATTTATTGAAGCCGACGTTTCGATGGAAGACTGAGGTGTATCGTGATGCCGTGATGGAAGGTGGCATATTGCATGGCAATTTAATTATTAAGGGCTATGGTGACCCTAGCTTTAAAGCGGATGAATTTAGGCGTTTATTAGGGAGTTTGCGTCAACAAGGATTGAAAAAGATTACCGGCGATTTGATTATCGATAAAAGCTATTTCGCCACTAGTACTGGTCATCATAAAGTCTTTGATAGTGAAAAATGGCGCTCTTATAACGCTTTGCCTAGTGCCTTTCTAGTCAATGGTCGTCACACCAGTTTTAAATTTACGGTGCATGAGGGTAAAGTGAATATTTTGCAAGAAGTTGAACTGCCTGAAGTTCAAATTGTAAACAATATGACGCTAGCCAAAAATGGTTGTGGCAGTTGGCGTAACCGTCTTACTTATGATGTGAATGCCTCTAAAACTAAGGCAACGGTTACTTTTGGCGGTAAATTTTCTTCACGATGTGGTAAGCGGTATTTAGAGTTGAGTTTGTTTGATGATGAGCATTACGCTTACTTCATGTTTAGAAGCCTTTGGCGACAATTAGGCGGTGTTTTTAATGGTAAGCTGAGAAGTCAAACTAAAATGCCATTGCAAGCGGTTAAATTAGTAGTGCAAGGTTCTCAACCTTTGGCCAATATTGTGCGTGATACGAATAAGTGGAGTAATAATGTGATGGCGAGACAAATCTTGCTCACAGTTGCGGCCAATTATCATAATAAACCAGCCAGTGAAGTGCGCGGGATGTTAGCCGTGAAATTATGGATGGCCAATAACGGGCGTAATGCCGATAATTGGGTCATCGAAAATGGTTCTGGATTGTCACGTACTGAGCGCGTGACAGCGAAAGGCTTGGGGGAAATGTTGTTGGATGCTTATGATGGCCCGTTGATGTCAGAGTTAATGTCTTCATTGCCGGTACTATCTTTAGATGGGACGTTGAGCAGGCGCCTAAGAAAAAAAGCAGTGAGTGGTAGGGCTCATATAAAAACAGGCTCAATTAAAGGCGTTAGAGCCATCGCTGGTTATGTATTAGATGCAAAAAATAGACGCAATGTGGTGGTGATGATTGTGAATCACGCCAAAGCTTCGTCAAGTAGAAAAGCACAGGATGCGTTGATTGAGTGGGTTTATAATCGACCTTAATGCATAAGGGTTTTCGAACTAAATGCAATTTGCAGTATCATACTGGCTTAACTTTAATTAACGACTTTTTTGAATGGCGAATATGAAAAAATCAAAATCTTTAATCGCAGCGTTATGTTTTTTAGCATTAACTGCATGTCAAACTGAACCCGGCAATGTTGCTGCAAACAATAAGGAAACGATAGAAATGATACAAAACATAACTGAACTGGTTAAGAATGATACCGTTGTAGGCGAAGGCCGAGAAGCTGAAATTGGTTTTATGGTATCTGTACACTACACAGGTTGGTTATTCGATGAAAATGCCTCCGATCATAAAGGTAAAAAATTTGATAGTTCAGTCGATAGAGGGACGCCATTTGAATTTAACTTAGGCGCGGGCCAAGTGATCCAAGGCTGGGACCAAGGCTTTGCTGGGATGAAAATTGGCGGCAAACGTACATTAATTATTCCACCTGAAATGGGCTACGGGTCACGTGGTGCTGGTGGTGCGATTCCACCTAATGCGACATTGATCTTTGATGTTGAATTGCTGGATGTGAAATAAAAACATAAGCTTCTAAATCAAACAAGACGTGAGCAGAAAGCCAGGCCGCTGCATATGCTCTTAATATGTAAGGGCTGATTTTTTGTGAATAACGTTGGCTGATGGCGAAGATTATATTTTAGGAGAATGGTTTGAAAGTAAGGGTTAAATGGATTGAAGACGTCGCCTTTATGGGAGAGTCTGAAACAGGGCATGCTGTCGTATTAGATGGCGCACCTGAAAATGGTGGCCGTAACATTGGTATGCGTCCAATGGAAATGCTGTTAATCGGTATGGGTGGTTGCACGTCTTTTGATGTGGTGACGATACTGAAAAAGTCACGTCAGCCAGTAGTCGATTGTGTGGCTGATATTACGGCTGAACGCCTTGATGAAATTCCAAAAGTGTTTACTAAGATTCACGTACATTTTGTGATTACTGGTGATAACTTGAATGAGAAGCAAGTGGCGCGAGCTGTCGAGCTGTCAGCCGAAAAATATTGCTCAGCTTCTATTATGTTGAGTAAGAGTGTTGAGATTACCCATGGCTTTGAGATTAAAGCGGTAGGGGAATAGCAATGACTAAACCGCAAGGCATGGTAGGACTGCGTCATGTAGCCTTATTTGTTCAAGAGCTGGATATTGCAATCGATTTTTATACGCGGATCATGGACATGCAGATTGAATGGCAGTCAGATGCTGATAATGTGTACCTGACCAATGGCGGAGATGTATTTGCAATGCACCGCGTCGATTACACGCCGCAAGTGCAACAGCGTTTAGATCACATTGGCTTTGTCTTGGATAGTGTTGATGCAGTTGATGCTTGGTATGACCACTTTGTAAAAGAAGGTGTGCGGATTACTGCAGCACCTAAAACCCATCGAGATGGATCTCATGGGTTTTATTGCTTGGATGCGGTTGGGCATTTATTAGAACTGATCTACCATCCGCCGATTGTTAAGTTGTCAAAGCAGTAAGGTTTTAAGGCTTAATAAAAAGCCCTTAAGCCATTGTCACTTTAACGGTTAATGGATTGGCATCGTTAATGATATTAAATAGACGGTCAATGTTCGGGTGTTTGCCTGGATTTTCTTTAGCATCAGCCGTATGCTCTGAAAACATAGCAAGTCCTTCTTTAGCCGCTTCTACACTAATACTCCCAAATTGCTGATATAAATGATAGTACACCCTTATTGAGCCAGTTTTCCCTGGCTGATTTTTAATGTTGCCAGCAGCTTCATTGCCGTCAAAAAGCGCAATCTCTTGTACGCTCTTAGCCGACTCTATTTTAAGTAGTACATCACTAAATTGTTGCATTTTCTAACACCTCTAATTTAAAAATAATAAGCAGTCTTTGTCATGATTGCTGATGAGATCTTCATCATCTTTTTGACTGGGGTAGGTAGCTCTACTGCACCTAGATCCTGTGCTTCTTTCGCATGTGCGGTTTCATCTATATGCATTTGTTCGATGATGGCTCGTGTCTTGACATCTTCAACTGGCAACTTTTTTAAATGACTGGATAAATGCGCGCTGACCTGCTGCTCAGTTTCTGCTAAGAAGCTAAGGTTCCATTTGTCACTAATCGCACCAGTAGTAACGCCCAAGGCGAAGCTTCCGATATACCATATGGGGTTAAGAAAACTCTTTCTACCGCCTAACTCATGAATGCGAGATTCACACCAAGCGAGGTGATCTGTTTCTTCTGCTGCAGCCTCTTTTAATGCCTCTACAATAACTGGGTTGCGAGAGGTGAATGCCTGCCCGCTATACAGCGCTTGTGCACAGACCTCACCCACATGGTTGATGCGCATCAGCGCTGCCACTTTTAGCTTCTGGTTATCAGGAATGGTATCTTCTAATACCCAATTATCAGGCCGTGAACGGCTAGGCATTGCCTCTGCAAAGACAGTGCGCAGTGCAGAATCAAAAGTATTAATTAAGTTGTCCATTAACATGCAACCAGTTTAATTAGAATTGACAGCAAAGCCAATTATTTTTGTGTATTTTGATGATTTTATTGGATATGAAAGAGTTAAAAACCCTACGGGGCCTGCCTTTAAAGCAGGTCTTTGTAGGGTTGAGTTTGTACGCGGTTAATGACTGCTATTTTGTTGTTGTTTCTTCTTTTTTAATTGGCTCTCTAGGCGCCTCTTCAACAGGCAAGCCTTTCAATACATTCATCGCTTGTACAAATTGAAAGTCATCCTTGGATGCTGGTTTAATAGGCCCTTTAGGTTCAGCAAACTTTTTCTCTGTAGCTTCTTTAAGTGCTGCCGCTTTTTTGGCCTCTTCCTCAGCAGCTGTTTTTCTCATTTCAGTAGGTTTAGATTTTAAATCATTAGTTTTTGTATCTTTAGCATCAGAATCATCTTTAGGGTTGGACAGGTGGCCTGCTAAATCCGCTTCATAAATGCGGTATGAGTCATCAGATCCATCACCAACATTAATATCAGGCTCAATCCCTTTCGCTTGAATTGAACGGCCGTTTGGTGTGAAATAGCGTGCTGTGGTGAGCTTGATTGCACTGCCATTAATCATTGGCAAGATGGTTTGCACCGAGCCTTTACCAAAGCTCTTAACACCTAAAATAGTGGCGCGCTTATGGTCTTGTAATGCACCGGCAACAATCTCAGATGCTGATGCTGACCCGGCATTTAATAGCACAACTATTTTCGTAGTCTTGTAGCTGTCAGGTACGTTTCTTAGATAGTCTGATTGTCCACGATGTGCATAATCCCTAGCGTTTGTTTTCAAATTCATTTTGGAATCCGCTATGCGACCTTCGGTATAAACTACCAATTTATCTTTTGGTAAGAATGCTGCTGAAACACCGACAGCGGCATCCAGTAACCCCCCTGGATTATTACGTAAATCAAGCACCAAGCCTTTAAGTGGTTGTTCGTTTTCTTTTTCTAGCGCAATCAGAGCTTTCGCTAAATCTTCACCAGTGTGATCTTGGAACCGTGTAATACGAACATAGCCATAATCTTTTTCTATGTATTTGTTTTTAACGCTTTCTGATTTAATGATGTCGCGTTTAATCGTAAATATTAATGGTTTATCGACTTTTTTGCGAAGGATGGTTAACACTATTTCTGTGCCAGGCTTGCCACGCATGATTTTAACTGCATCGTTGAGTGACATGCCTCTGACCTGTTTGTCGTCCAATTTCATCACTAGATCGCCAGACTTTAAACCAACTTTATAAGCTGGGCTATCATCAATTGGAGTGACGACTTTAACGAGGCCGTCTTCCATCGTGACTTCAATCCCTAAACCACCAAACTCACCGCTTGTGCCAGCTTGCAAGTCTTTATAGGCATCTTTATCCATGTAGGCTGAGTGAGGATCCAGCCCTTTCAACATGCCTTTTAAGGCCTCATCGATGAGTTTTTTGTCGGCTACTAGCTCCACATAGTCGCTTTTTAC
The DNA here is from genome assembly GCA_913009235.1 of uncultured Methylophilaceae bacterium. Classification (GTDB taxonomy): domain Bacteria; phylum Pseudomonadota; class Gammaproteobacteria; order Burkholderiales; family Methylophilaceae. Next base: position 191,930 of record CAJVXS010000001.1, read on the forward strand.
TTTGCCGTAGACTTCAGCAAAAACGCGCAAGTCATCAACTGGTAAATCAGGGACGCCTAATTTCTCAGCCAGTGCGGTTAAATTCAGGCTAATCAGTAACCCAAGTAAAATGCCTAAGGAGACTAAGCCAAATTTTTTAAATGTCGCGTGCATGTATTGCCTTTTTATTGATATAGAATGTTAAATATTACATTCAGTTTATAGGAATAAATAATCATATAAGTAGGTTCATATATCTTATATATTTAAAATGCATTATATCGCTGAATAGGTAAAACAATTGTTAATTGGGGGATTTAGTGGCAAATACATATCATGTTGAAATTGAATATTGTACGCAATGCCGCTGGCTATTACGTGCGAGTTGGATGGCGCAGGAGCTATTAACGACTTTTGACACGGATTTAACAGCTGTATCGTTAACGCCAGGTACAGGGGGTATTTTCGAGGTGCGTTTGAATAATGTTATTTTATTTGCTAGAAAGACAATGGGACGCTTTCCTGAATCAAAAGAATTAAAGCAACTGATTCGTGACCATATTGACCCAGAGAGAAGCCTCGGCCACAGTGACAAGCCAATAGCCTCATAGTGTGAAGCTAGTAGATTTAGTGCCCGCTTGCTTCTTTCGCGCATTTGCCATAATTAAAACATTGTTTCCAGTAACTAGTATTGATACTTTCGACTCTGACATTGCCACCTGTGCGCGGCGCATGAATAGATTCAGCCTCGCCAAGATAGATGCCAACAATACAAAGTAAGTGAGCATTTCCATGGGATAATTCGGCCTATGTCTGAGATTAAAAATCTAAAAGTTCAAAATAAAAATAGCGAAAATCCAAATCGTGGAAGTCAAAATAATAAATTAAGCCAAGTGTTCGCAGGGAAAGGCGCTTTAGCGACAGCGATTGATGGTTACACTGAGCGAGATGAGCAAGTGCGCATGGCGCAGGCGATTGCTGATGCGATTGATGGTAATAACCAATTGGTGGCAGAAGCAGGGACGGGAACTGGTAAAACCTTTGCTTACCTTGTCCCTGCGCTGCTATCTGGGGGAAAAGTAATTATTTCAACGGGTACAAAAACCTTGCAAGATCAACTGTTTAACCGTGATTTTCCGAATGTGAGAGATGCACTCAAAGTGCCAGTCACGGCTAGCATGCTAAAAGGGCGTGCTAACTATGTGTGTCACTACCACTTAGAAAATTCTGAAAAAGAAGGTCGCTTTGCCTCGCGCGAGGATGCTAAGTATATCCATGTCATTAAGGACTTTGCTGAACATAACAAAACGGGTGATAAAGCAGAGTTAACCGATGTGCCAGAAAATGCGATGATTTGGTCAAGTGTCACCTCCACGAGAGATAACTGTTTAGGCCAGGATTGCAATTATTACAAGGAGTGCTTTGTAATGGAGGCGCGCAAAAAGGCATTGGCCTCTGATGTGGTCGTGGTGAACCATCATCTGTTCTTTGCAGATGTGATGCTGCGAGATGAGGGTGTGGCAGAGCTGCTACCTAGCGCCAACACGGTGATTTTTGATGAGGCGCATCAGCTGCCAGATGTGGCGGGTTTATTTTTTGGTGAAGATGTTTCGACGAATCAAGTATTAGAGCTTTGTCGTGATAGTACTTCAGCTTACCTTACTTTGGCGAAAGACTGCATTGCATTGAGTGAGGCGGTGTCACCATTAGAAAAAGCGGTAAAAGATTTTAGATTGATTTTCGCTTATGAAGGTGCGCGGATGCCAGTCAAAAAGGCATTGGTATTAAAAGGTTTTGAAGAGGCTTATAGCCAGATACAAGAACAATTAGCGGCATTAACTAAAGTACTGGAAAGTCAAGCTGCTCGTGCCCCTATGCTAGAGAAGTGTTGGCAACGCGGTGAAGAGTTGTTGATACAACTCAGCCGTTGGCATAAAGCAGAAGATAGTAATTTAGTGCGTTGGATAGAAGTGTTTACGCAATCGGTGCAGCTGCACGCCACGCCACTTAGTGTGGCTGATGGCTTCGGTAAACAATTGAATGCAGAGCCAAGAGCATGGATTTTCACCTCTGCAACTTTAGCTGTGAAAAGTGACTTCAGCCATTATCAGTCACAAATGGGCTTGTCGGAAGCTGAGACACTTTATTTGCAAAGCCCATTTGATTATGCGCAGCAAGCCTTGCTCTATGCGCCAGCGAACATGCCAGACCCGAATACCCCTGATTATATTGAGGCTGTCGCTAAAGCAGCATTGCCTGTGATACAAGCCAGTCAAGGCCGCACATTTGTTTTATGTACATCACTGCGCGCCATGCGTGAAATTTACGCATTATTAAAAGGTGCGTTTGCGCTGAACGGGATGGAGTATCCAATACTATTACAGGGCGACAGCACGCGCACTGAATTGTTAGATCGCTTCCGTACACATGGGAGTGCCGTGCTAGTCGGTTCGCAAAGCTTTTGGGAAGGTGTTGATGTGCGTGGCGAAGCGTTAAGTACCGTTATTATCGACAAACTTCCGTTCTCACCACCTGACGATCCGGTGCTATCCGCGCGGATTGATCAACTCACTGCCGAAGGAAAAAATGCCTTTATGGAGTATCAATTACCTTATTCCGTGATTACCTTAAAGCAGGGCGCTGGTCGTTTAATTCGCGATGAAACAGATAGAGGCGTGCTAATGATTTGCGATCCTCGCCTGATAACTAAATCTTACGGCAAGCGCATTTGGCAAAGTCTACCGCCATTTAGAAGAACAAAGGTATTGGCGGATGTGGAAGCGTTTTTTAACGAGTTAGATAATTAGTATGTTGGAAATTTTCAATATTAAGTATGAGCTCACTGCGATTCGCGCTCAAGGCGCTGGTGGCCAAAATGTGAATAAAGTCTCTAGCGCAATTCATTTGCGTTTTGATATTCATGCTTCTAACTTAAGTGGCTTGCTTAAAATACGGTTATTAGATAGTAAAGATAAACGTATTACGACTGAGGGTGTGCTGGTGATTAAAGCACAGCAGTTTCGCACACAAGAGGCGAATAAACGTGATGCCATTAAACGATTGCATGAAATTTTGAATGCAGCAAATCGTGTGCTCCCAACGCGCCGCGCAACGCGCCCAACTTACGGTTCTCGAAGGCGCAGATTAGAAAGCAAAACGCAGCGCGGACGGATTAAAGCCTTACGTGGTCGGATTAGTGATGATTGATGGTATTTCTGAGGCCATTATTTCAAGCGCACATGACGTTTTGATGTCAAAATAACACTTATGAAATTATTAGCTTTTGATGCATCAACTGAGTTTTTATCAATTGCACTACGTGCAGATGAGCAGACTTATAAAATCGATTTAAAGGCGGGGCAAACCTCTTCACAATTGATTTTGCCGCAAATTCAAACTTTATTAGATGATGCGGAACTTGCATTAGTAGATTTGGATGGCATTGCTTTTGGTGCAGGTCCAGGCTCGTTTACGGGTGTGCGTATTGCTTGTGGTGTGGCGCAGGGTCTTGCCTTCGGCGCGAACTTGCCTGTGGTCGGCGTGAATGTGCTGATGGCGTTGGCTGAAGCGAGTGGCGCTGAACGTGTGATAGCTGCATCAGATGCGCGCATGGGTGAGGTTTATCATGCTGTTTTTGTAAGTGAAAGTGATCAGTGGACTGAGGTGCGTGCGGCGGGTGTTTATAAACCGAATGCGGTGCCCGTAGTCGAAGGTGATGGCTGGGTTGGTGTGGGTACAGCTTGGAGCGTGTATGGCGAGGAGTTGTATCAGCAATATGAGAACCAAGTTACCAGTGCGCGGCCTGAAATGACGCCAACGGGGGAAGCAATTTTGGCTTTAGCCACGCCGATATTTGAACGCGGTGAAGCGCTGCCAGCTAGCGAAGCTAAGCCTGTTTACATTCGCAACCGTGTTGCATTGACATCAAAAGAGCGTGAACAAGGTTTGCGCTTGTGAGTGTGGTGCTGACAGGCTATCAGTTTAGAGTGATGCAAGAGAGCGACTTGAATGCAGTGGTGCAGATTGAGCCGACGATTTATTCACACCCTTGGACGCGGGGTAATTTTAACGATTCGCTCAAGTCTCGGCATGAAGCATGGGTGTTGACGCAGCAAGGTGAGATTATTGGCTATGCGCTGGCGGTGGTGATTTTAGATGAGGCGGAGTTGTTGAATATTAGTGTTGCCTTACCGTATCAAAAGCAAGGGTTGGGACGAATGGTGTTGATGCAGATGATAGACCGTGCAAAGTCTTTAGGGGCGACAACGATGTTTTTAGAGGTGAGGGCGAGCAATGTTGCTGCCATTGCTTTATATGAGCACAGTGGGTTTGTTGAGGTGAATGCACGTCGCGGCTATTACCCTGTTGAAAATGGGCGAGAAGATGCTGTGATCATGAGGCGGGGCTATAATAGGCATGATGAATCAAGAAGACGTACTACGTGAATTAGAACTATTGCCTGTATGGCAGTTGCGCCTGCCTGCTACAAAAGCACCAATAGAAACGACAGCAGCAGTGGCTCCAGCAGAAGTTAACACACATGAAGAGGTGGGAGCACCACCTTATGCCTTCAGATGTATTGTGAGTGAAGATGCGCAATGGTTGTTTGTGCTACAGCAGCAACAGAGCGAAGAAGCTGAGTCTTTGCTACAAAACATGATGAAAGCAGTTTCTGTGAAAGTAGGACAAAATATCGAACAAGCAGATGTGTCCGCAGTTAGTCAATTCGCAAGTAAAGTGATTGTTGTCATGGGCGAAGAAGCAGCACAGCAATTGTTAACCGTTACTCAGTCGTTAGCTGAGTTGCGTGGCCAACCACATTTGTTGAGCGATATTCCAGTTGTTACAACGTATTCCCCAGAGGGCCTGTTAGGGAGTTCGGCAGATAAATCAAAGGCCTGGGAGGACTTGTGCCTAGCAAAATTTACAATTACTAACTTGTAAAAAGGCACGTTCTAGTGCTGGCGGTATTTAAATGGCACCCGAACTGTTAAGCGACCCAGTAGCGACGGCTCAATTTCAAGCTGTCCAAGGGTGAATGAGTAGTGCATTATTACGACTGAAGTGATGCGTGAGTTGGCAACGGGAGAGCGATTTTCCTTGGGTAGTTGGTTTTACGATAACGGGCATGCTCCAACAATCGTGCCGTTTAAAGTGTGGAAAGCCAATTTTCAGCCTGAAGATAGCCCTGCTGGTAAGCCAATAGGTGGTGATTAGTCATCTACATTAGCACAAGCTATTAGCTGACTTATCGTGCATTTCGCGCTAAAATCCATCCTCTTTCAATGATTGGCCAGATTATGCGTAGCTCACAATTTTTTATCTCTACTCAAAAAGAAGCACCAAGCGATGCGGAGCTGATGAGTCATCAGTTGATGGTGCGTGCTGGCTTAATTAAAAAGCTAGGCAGCGGATTATATAGCTGGATGCCTTTGGGGCTGCGCGTGCTTCGAAAAGTGGAGGCTATCGTGCGCGATGAAATGAATAAAGCTGGGGCGCTAGAGTTGTTAATGCCAGCAGTGCAGCCAAGGGAGCTGTGGGAGGAAACTGGCCGTTGGGCTGTGTTTGGCCCCCAGATGTTAAAGATTCAAGATCGTCATGAACGTGAGTTTTGTTTTGGCCCGACGCATGAGGAGGTGATTACCGATATTGCGCGTAAAGAAATTAATAGTTATAAGCAGTTGCCACTGACTTTTTATCAAGTGCAAACTAAATTCCGGGATGAGATTCGTCCACGCTTTGGTGTGATGCGCGCCCGTGAGTTTTTGATGAAGGATGCTTACTCCTTTCATGCTGATCACGAAAGTTTGGAAAATACGTATCAGCAGATGCATGAAGCATATACCAATATCTTTACAAGGCTGGGTTTGAAGTTCCGTGCAGTAAGGGCGGATTCTGGCGCCATTGGTGGCGATGGTTCACAAGAGTTTCATGTGCTAGCCGATAGTGGTGAAGATGGTTTGGCTTATTGCGAAAACTCAGGTTATGCGGCTAACGTGGAAATGGCAGAGGCTGTTGTGAGTGGCACACGTGCTGGGTCGACTGAAACCATGCAAGACGTCGATACCCCTAAACAAACTGCTTGCGAAGATGTGGCTAAGTTATTAGGCGTTGGGGTCGAGCGCACGGTAAAAGCCATCGCACTGATGCTAAAAGATGAAGAGGGTAATGAGTCGTTCTGTTTGGCATTGTTGCGTGGGGATCACCACTTAAATGAGGTGAAGCTTACAAAGGTAGATGGCTGTAGCGACTTTAGGTTTGCGGTAGAAGCAGAAATACGTGAGCATCTTAACAATTGCCCACCTGGCTTTATCGGACCTGTTGGGGTCGCTGACAATGTGAAAGTGGTGGCTGATAAAACTGTCGCTAATATGAGTGATTTTGTTTGCGGTGCGAATAAGCCGAAGTTCCACTTAAGTGGCGTTAACTTTGGGCGAGATTTATCTGAGCCAAGTGCTGTTGCGGATATCCGTGATGTGGTTAAAGGAGACGCAAGCCCAGATGGTAAAGGAACGCTTTCATTATGCCGCGGTGTTGAAGTTGGCCATATTTTCCAATTAGGTTCTAAATATTCAGAGGTGATGAATGCGGCGTATTTAGATGAGAATGGTAAAAGCCAATTCATGGAAATGGGTTGTTATGGAATTGGTGTGTCACGTATTATCGGCGCTGCGATTGAACAAGCTAGTGATGAAAAAGGTATTATCTTTCCATTGAGTATGGCGCCATTTGCAGTTGTGATTTGTCCAATTGGCTTCCACAAGAGCGAAGCGGTGAAAGCGGCTGCGAATGCTTTGTATCAAGATCTGCTGCAGAGTGGAGTTGATGTGCTGTTAGATGACCGTGCTGAGCGCCCAGGCGTGATGTTTGCTGAGAGTGACTTAATGGGTATTCCACATCGTGTTGTGATAGGCGATCGTGGCTTGGCCGATAGTCAGGTTGAATACAAAGCACGTCAACAATCAGAAGCGCATAATGTTAGTTTAACTGAGATTAAACAACATATATTGACGCAATTAAATTGAAGCCATTCCTAATAAGTCGTTTTATTGGTAGCAGGGCTAACAATTTCTTTTCGTTAGCCTGCTGTTTTGGTAACACATGTTTATGCAGGTGATGCCATTTCGGGTCAAAACGATCGGACATTGAGTATATTTATCCCGCGTACTGGTTGTTGCAAAGGTGGTTTAGGTAAAGTTAAATTGCCTAGTTTGGTTATTTATAAAATATAAATTAAGTACTTGTATTTAAAATAAATAATCCAAATTTTACGGTCAGAAACCTGCCGGAACTGTTGTGGTGTTAACGCCGTACAATTAGATTGGGTGAAATAAAAAGTTGCACATTACCTTCAAATAGGCATAACATGCGTTGTCGGTTTGATTTTGATTGGTATATCCAAATATGATTTCCAATCAATTGACAGTAGTTCCGTAACATTTTTTTATAGTAAGTAATTAATCAGGGAGATTTAACATGTCGAAGTTAATAGCATTAGCAGTAAGTATTGCAGTATTAGGTGGAGTATGGGCATTTCTAGCATTCAATCCATTAGCAGCAGTGGCTTTGGTTTGGGTTGGTTTTATTTCTTGGGGCTGCTACTTCCATACAGGGGGTGACAATGCAGCATTGCAAAAAACAATCGCAGGAATGTCTTTTGGTGCAGTAATGGCTGGTATCGCATTGGCTTTGGTTAGTGGTGGTGCATTATCTGGCTTAGGTGTTTTAGCAGCGCCAGTTATTATCGGAGTGACTGTATTTCCATTAGTTGCAATGTCAGGTTCTAACTTGCTTTCAGTTGTGCCGGCAAATGTATATGGTTATGCTGCAACTGCAGGCCTAGCCTTGACAGCGAGTACTGCTGGTAACGTTACGGCAGTAGATTTAACAAACCCAGTATTGCTGGTGATTATTTCAACAGTAATTGGTGCTTTGTTTGGTGTGGCTTCAGGTATGCTTGCAGGTAAGTTAGGCAAGTAATCTTCCTTGAAGTAAAAAGCCGCGCAATTGCGCGGCTTTTTATGGCCTATTGAAAGTGGATGTTTTGATAGGCCTATTTGATGATTTGGTAGCCGTGGTAAGTGCCAAATTCACTCTCTTTTTCATTGTAAAGAAAAAATAGATTATTGGTATATCCTAAGCCGTTGTAATAGTTTTTTGCACGCAATTTAATGCCTTTAGGAATGGCGCTCCTAGCGATAAACTTCCCTGTTAAATCAAACACCAAGAATGCTTTGTGGTCTAAATCTAACAATACTAATTCTTCACCTTTAGATCCAGTGTATGCCACAAAATTATCGCTGATGTCGTCAAGTTTTGCTCCGGCTGAGGCTATATCTAATGTGATTTCTCCAATTGGCTCTTCATCTTTCTGGGTCACAATGCGCACTATATTACTTCGCTGCTGTTTAGCAAAATAACGGTCATTATCCGCATCATAAGATGGCATGGTGAATGAATCCCCGAATGCAGAGTGGAACTGCATAATTTGCTTAGATGAATCTTTTATTTTTCCAGTTTCAGACATCTCTAACCCGTACATGCCCGTATTCGGCGCAAAACCATACGCACTGGAAATGTTATAGGTGATGGTTTCTATATTACTTGTATTGGCATTGTAATAAATTGAACGGTTGTCATAACCCGGTGCTGCGGAGTTGATGTATTTCCCCGTGCTGTCGAATGCATGTACTTGTGATTTAGATGTGGGGGCAGACCATTCGCTACCCATTGGCGCTAATCCGCCATCAGCTACGTAGTAGTGCATCAGTATAGGATGGTAGGCGACTGTCATTGGCCGAGACGTTGGCTCTTTTGCCATTGGTATTTTTATTGTTAATTTGGCTTCTGGTAAAACTGCAGCTTGTAATGTTGAAGCAAATAAAGCCCCAGAAAGTGCAATGCTGGCTTTTGCTTTAAGTTGATACATATTGAGTTGGGTCATCTTTAAACTTCCGTTGATTATTGTAATGTTGCAAGCCGTTATACTGTGCATCTTAGTCTTAATGCTGTTGAGTTTGTTCAGTCGATATGCTTTTAGATTCTCTTCTCTAATAACATAGCATCGCCATAACTAAAAAAACGATACTCTTTCTCGATGGCGTATTGGTAAGCGTTCTTAATATTATCAAACCCAGCAAAAGCAGACACTAACATGAGTAGCGTGCTTTTGGGTAGGTGGAAGTTTGTGAGTAGCCTGTCAACCACTTTAAATGTATAGCCTGGAGTGATGAAAATATTAGTCTCCTGACGCCCGGCGGATAACTGTCCAGATTGCGCTGCGCTTTCTAACGCTCTCAGCACGGTCGTGCCTACCGCAGTTACCTTTCCACCTGATGTTTGCGTTTGCTCTATAGATTTAATCGTTTCTTCAGGAATATGGTAGGCCTCACTATGCATTTTGTGTTCTGCAATGTTGTCAACATTGACAGGTTTAAATGTACCCGCCCCAACGTGCAATGTAATATACGCGATTTGAACACCTTTCTTTTTCAGATGTTTGATCATTGCTTCATCGAAATGTAAGCCAGCTGTCGGCGCAGCAACTGCACCAGCATTCTTTGCATATACCGTTTGGTAGCGGGTTTCATCCGAGCTACCCGCATCATGGGTAATGTAAGGTGGCAGTGGTAGTTTGCCATATTGTTCCAATAAATCTAACACAGGTGTTTGATGCAAGAATTTAAGGTGAAACAGATCGTCATCTCGCCCAATCATTTGCACATCAAAAGCATTGGCCAGCGTCATGATGCTGCCTGCTTTTGGTGCGCGTGAGGCACGTACTAAAGCATAAACTTCATGATTATTTACTACCCGCTCAACGAACACCTCAACATTGCCTCCAGAGGCTTTATGTCCCAACAAGCGAGCTTTAATTACACGCGTGTCATTGAAAATCAACAGGTCATTTTTTGATAGATGATTGGGTAAATCCAGAAAGGTGTTGTCCGTTGGCTCGCCTGAAGAAGCACCTAGATGGAGTAGGCGACTAGCATTGCGTTCAGTGGTTGGGTGCTGTGCAATTAAGTGTTGGGGTAAGTCAAAGTCGAAGTCTTGGGTTTTGACATGCTTAGTTTTTAAATCATGGGTTTTCATAAAGTATGTGAGTGATTGTGAATATTTGGTTTCGCAATTGATAGAGAGCTTGCTATAATTGCGCCGTTACAATTATACAGCAATGTATAACTCCAAATAAGCCGGGATGGCGGAATTGGTAGACGCACGGGACTCAAAATCCCGCGTTGGTGACAACGTGGGGGTTCGATTCCCCCTCCCGGCACCACAAGAGTTCCTGGGTTTCCTAGGAAGGAGTAAAGAAATACAGTTTATTTGTTATATTTTTCTTGATAAGGATAAGTCGGTATGCTAAATTTACGCAAATTTCGGATTTACTTGATTTAGTTTTTCGTTGTAAATTCATATTTAGTCGTCAATTTTTAAAAAAATAAAAAACACGTAGATATGTAACGCGTGTTAGTTGCCAGTAAAATCCTGCAACGGTATATTGGTGGGTTTATTGGTTTTATCATTATTTAAGTATTTAAGTTGTTCACATTTTTGGGGTGGATTCAGTTATGATCAAGAGAACAATTCTCTCTTTAGGCGCAGCATTTTTATCAATGTTTGCCGTCAATTCTCATGCAGCATATGCATTAAATTTAAGAGCGCCAGCGACAGAAATAGCAAGCCAAATTTATGACTTGCATATGCTGATCTTATGGGTCTGTATTGGTATTTTTGTTGTCGTGTTTGGGTTCATGTTTTATTCAATTTTTAAGCATCGTAAGTCCGTAGGACATAAAGCCGTACAATTCCATGAGAATCACTTGTTAGAAGTGGTCTGGACAATTATTCCGGTTATTATTCTTGCGAGTATGGCTTATCCAGCAACAAAAACAATTTTTGCAATGAAGGATACTAGCGCTGCCGATATGAGCGTTATCGTGACTGGCTCTCAGTGGAAGTGGGCTTATAACTATCAAGGTGAGGACGTTAAGTTCATCAGTACTTTATCGACACCACAAGATCAAGTGCAAAATAAAGCTGAAAAAGGTGAAAACTACTTATTAGAAGTAGATAACCCAATGGTTGTGCCTGTTGGTAAGAAAGTTAAGGTTCTACTAACTGCCTCTGATGTGATTCACTCATGGTGGGTGCCAGCATTTGGTGTGAAACAAGATGCGATTCCTGGTTTCGTGAGAGAAACATGGTTTAAAGCTGATAAAGTGGGTACATACCGCGGACAGTGTGCTGAGCTATGTGGTAAAGATCACGGCTTTATGCCAATTGTTGTAGAAGTGAAAGCGCAGGCTGATTATGACGCTTGGTTGTCTGCACAAAGAGATGCAGCAGCAGCAGCTAGCGCAGGTGCGGATAAAGAGTGGGCTAAAGATGATTTAGTCGCTAAAGGTAAAACTGTTTATAACAAGAGTTGTGCGATGTGTCATGGATCTACTGGTGCAGGTATTCCGCCAGCTTTCCCAGCAATGACAGGTAGTGCAGTAGCGACAGGCCCAATTGAAGGTCACTTGGAAACCGTCATGAATGGTAAAAACATGATGCCGGCTTGGAAAGATGTATTGGATGATACGGATATTGCAGCTGTGATTGCTTATGAGCGTAATGCTTTAGGTAACAGCTCTGGTGATTTTGTTCAGCCTTCTGCAGTGAAAGCTGCACGCTAAGCTAGCAATACGAATTTAACTTTTTAGAAGTATTAGAAATAAGCTTTAGTTTTTAGGAGAAACTGATGAGTACAACAACTGCAACACATCACGATGATCATGGAGATCATGGGCATCCTACTGGCGTTATGCGCTGGGTTGCATCTACTAACCATAAAGATATTGGTACGATGTATCTGTGGTTCAGCCTGTTTATGTTTTTCTTTGCGGGTGCTTTGGCATTGGGTATTCGTGCTGAGCTGTTTCAGCCTGGTTTGCAATTTATGGAGCCAGAGAACTTTAATAGACTAACCACACTACATGGTTTAATCATGATTTTCGGCGCGATTATGCCGGCCTTTGTTGGCTTTGCTAACTGGATGATCCCGTTGATGATTGGAACTTCAGACTTGGCTTTCCCGAGATTGAATAACATGAGCTTCTGGTTAATGGTCCCAGCAGCTATTTTGTTGATTGCCTCTATATTTGTACCGGGTGGTGCGATTGCAGGTGGTTGGACAATGTACCCTCCTTTATCTGTGCAGAACCCATCGATGGCAGTTGATATGTCTATCCTTGCTTTGCATATCTTGGGCATTTCTTCGATTGTTGGTTCTATTAACATTATTACAACCATCTTAAATATGCGTGCTCCTGGCATGACATTAATGAAAATGCCGTTATTTGTATGGACATGGTTAATTACTGCATTCTTACTGATTGCCTCAATGCCAGTATTAGCAGGTGCATTAACAATGTTATTAACAGATCGCCATTTCGGTACTGCATTCTTTGATGCTGCTGGTGGTGGTGACCCTGTATTGTTCCAACACGTATTCTGGTTCTTTGGTCATCCAGAAGTGTATATTTTGATTTTGCCTGCATTTGGCTTGGTTTCTACCATGATCCCAACATTTGCTCGCAAGCCACTATTCGGTTACGCGTCCATGGTGTATGCGACAGCAGCGATTGCTTTACTTTCATTCGTTGTATGGGCTCACCATATGTTTACAACAGGCATGCCAGTTGCTGGGCAGCTGTTCTTTATGTATAGCACGATGTTGATTTCTATTCCCACGGGTGTGAAAGTGTTTAACTGGATTGCAACAATGTGGCAAGGGTCGATGACTTTTGAAACACCAATGTTGTTCTCAATTGCGTTTGTATTCTTATTTACCCTTGGCGGTTTTAGTGGTTTGGTATGTGCGATACTACCAGTTGATATTCAAGTGCAAGATACCTATTATGTGGTTGCTCACTTCCATTATGTATTATTCTCTGGTGCTGCAATGGCAATTATGGGTGCAGTGTATTACTGGCTGCCAAAATGGACAGGTTTCATGTATGACGAAACTTTAGGTAAATGGCACTTTTGGTTAACAACAATTGCATTTAACATTACCTTCTTCCCAATGCACTTTACAGGGCTGGCAGGGATGCCACGCCGTGTACCAGACTATGCATTGCAATTTGCTGAGTTCAATATGATTTCTTCAATCGGTGCGTTTGCATTGGGTGTTAGTCAGTTATTGTTCTTGTATGTAGTGATAAAAGCGATCCGTGGTGGTAAGCCAGCGGGTGATAACCCATGGGAAGCAGAAGGTCTTGAATGGACAGTAGCCTCTCCAGCACCATTCCACACATTCGAAACACCTCCTACAGTTAAGTAAGCTAACTGTTAGAAATAATTGACAAAGAAATAGGGAGATAACATGAGTCAGAATACAAATAACTATTACCTGCCAGCACCATCACTATGGCCGTTAATAGCATCCATTGCATTATTCATGATGGCAGGTGGTCTTGCCATGGATCTGAATGATATTGCTTCGGGTAACTATGTGCTCATAGCAGGCACCTTAGTGTTTATTTACTTGCTATTTGGCTGGTTTAAAGAAGTGATTACAGAAAGCTTGTCAGGATTCTATAATAAGCAAGTCGATACCTCTTTCCGTTGGGGCATGGGCTGGTTCATCTTCTCAGAGGTTATGTTCTTTGCTGGTTTCTTCGGTGCGCTTTTCTATATCCGTACATTTGCATTAAAGTGGATTAGTCAATCAACAATAGTGTGGCCAGATTTTGCTGGCACATGGCCAACTTCAGGCCCTGCTGCTACGCAAGCACTTGAAGCAATGGCGCCTTGGGGATTGCCAGCTTACAATACTTTGATTTTGTTAATCTCTGGTGCGACATTGACTTACGCACATTGGGGTTTGATGAAAGATAACCGTAAGCAAACGATTATTGGCTTGGCGTTAACCGTTGCATTAGGTGCAGTATTCTTATACTTGCAAGTGCATGAATATGCTGAAGCTGCTTTTACGATGGATTCAGGCATTTACGGATCAACATTCTATATGCTGACTGGTTTCCATGGTTTGCATGTAACAATGGGTACCATTATGTTGCTGATTATTCTTTTTAGGGTAATTAAGGGTCATTTCAGCTCTAAAGACCATTTCGGTTTCGAAGCTGTTGCATGGTACTGGCACTTTGTTGATGTGGTCTGGTTATTCTTGTTTGTATTTGTTTACTGGCTGTAAGCTTAAGCTAGGCGTCAGATAATAATAGCGCCACTAGGTTAGTTCCTGGTGGCGTTATTTTTTTGTGGGATCAATAGCGATGCTCTTGATAGCTGGTCTACCTAAAGTGATAACCTGTTATATTAAAAGATGTGTTGTTAATATTGAAATGAAGTGACTTAGGAGGATGGAAATGGCAGACAACAAAAAACGTGACCGAAATAATAAATTGATTGGTATGGTGATTGGTATTCTTGCCATTATCTTCTTTGTTACATCATTTTATTTGGGGGCGGGTGTACATTAATGTCGGTTAGTGATAATAAAAGCCTGGCGATTAAGCTGGCTGTTGTTGTTGTGGCAGGGCTTGCCTTTGGCTTTGCGTTAGCGCCACTATACGATGTTGTTTGTAGTGTTATCGGCATTAATGGTAAAGCGGATGTAACGGCTACTGATGTTTCAAAAAGTCTAATGGTCGACAAATCACGAACAGTGACGATTATATTTACTGGTCAAACTATGCCGGGGTTAGACTGGAGTTTTGAGTCGAATCAAAAGAGCATGCAAGTCCACCCAGGTGAAATTACACTCACATCGTATACAGCGACAAATAATAGTGATAAGCCTATCGTTGGCACCGCAGTGCCAAGTGTTGTGCCTGAAGTGGCTGCATTACATTTTAAAAAGATTGAGTGTTTTTGTTTTAGCAACCAGACATTACAGCCTGGAGAGGTGAAAGATATGCCAATTCGTTATTACATCAACCCAGATTTACCAAAAAGCATTGATACCGTCACCTTATCTTATGCTTTTTATAAGGCCAATGATCAAGCTGGAATAACCGCCGAAAATAATTAACTGATTAGCAGCTAACCATTTTATATTCTGACAATCACACCTGTGTAGAAGCCTAGCATTAATAGTGAAAATAAGAGAATTGAAAGCCCAACACGCCAAGTTAGCGACTTAATCATTTTTGGATCGTGCTGCTTTCCTTTCATCATGTGGTAAAGAGCAGAAAATAAGTTATATCCAATTAAAAGCAACATACAAATGACAATGATTTTGAACAACATAATGCATCTCCAAACAATTTATACGACATTATGCGATTTGTATTGATTGTTTGCAATGAAGATACAAGTGCTAAACTAAATTAAGCAACTATTGATGAAAAAATACCAGTTTAAACCTAAGTTATTGATGACGATTACCACCTTGCTAGTGATGGCCTTATGTATTCGTTCGGGTTTTTGGCAATATGGTAAAGCACAAGCGCGAATCGTAGCGCAACAGCAGATTGATCAAGGCTTAGCACAAGCGCCAGTGCAGCTAACTGCTCGCATCAGGGACAATGATCAGTGGCGGTTTAAACGCATCACATTTAAAGGCGTTTATATGCCTGAATATGAAATAGTTTTAGATAACCGCGTGCATGCTGGGAAAGCGGGTTATCAAATTATGACCCCTGTTAAAGTGGAGGGTGATGAAGAATATGTGTTAGTCAACCGTGGGTGGATAGAAGGAAACTTAAACCGAGAGGCGCCTGTTTATGAAACGCCAGCAGGGGAGCATACATTCGTAGGAGATTTATTTTTTCCATTAGATAAAGTTTTTACTTTGGAGGCTGAGCATGATCTCAATGCGGAATGGGAGCCACTTTGGCAGCATATTGATATGCCGCGTTATCAATCACTTGTGCCTTTTAAGGTGAGGCCGTATATAGTGCGTTTAGCTCTTAGTAATGGGGCAGGTGGCTTTGTACGTGAATGGCCAGTACCGAAGAATCGTATCACTTTACATTTAGGGTATGCATATCAGTGGTTTGGGTTTGCATTTACTTTCTTTGTTATCTATGTCGTATTGAATTTAAAGCAATTAAAAAAAGGAAATAGAAATAATGAGCAACCATAATTCTGCTGAAGTTAAAGCAGTAAAAGGCAGAAAGATGTTTTTGTTATTAGCACTCGTGTTTGTGCTGCCATTTACCATCGCCTACACTTTACACGCGTTGGATGTCAGGCCCGGCGGTCAAAGTTTTGGCAATCTGATTACTCCTGTCGTTGAGTTGGAAATCCCTGCATTAGATGACACGAAGGGCGATAGTTTCTCTGGTGAGCAGTGGAACAAAATTTGGAGTATCGTCATGGTAGTGGAGGCTGGTTGTAATACAGCCTGTGAACAGAGTGTTGATAAGTTAAACAGGGTTCAGCGGTCACTACATAAAGAAAAAGGCCGTGTGCAGCGCATACTCATTTTAAAAAATGAATTTGATGTTGAACAGATTAACCAACTACAAGAAAAGTTCCCTCAATTAATTGTATTAACCGTAAAAGAAGCGGTGCAACAGCAGTATGTTCAGACGTTTGAGCAGACGGCAGCTCAAGGCAGTATTTACTTGGTCGATCCGCTTAACAACCTAATGATGTACTACCCACAAGATGTAGGGCCAAAGGAGCTACGTCACGATATTATGCGCTTGTTGAAAAACTCTTGGGGAGGGTAAGTATGTTTAAACGATTAGCTTACACTGCAACGGTTTTAACATTACTTGTGGTGGTGTTAGGTGCTTATGTGCGTCTTTCAGATGCGGGTTTAGGCTGTCCTGATTGGCCAGGCTGTTATGGTACGTTAACGGTGCCACAAAGTGCTGAGGCGTTAACCGATGCACATGCCATTTATCCAGATTCACCAGTAGAGCATGTAAAGGCATGGAAAGAAATGGTGCATCGCTATTTGGCAGGGATATTAGGCTTGTTAGTGTTGGCACTTTTTGTGCAAGCATGGCGTGAACGAGAAAGCATTAACATCACACCCTGGTTACCAACAGCTTTGATTGGGATTGTCGGTTTTCAAGCCATGTTAGGCATGTGGACAGTCACCATGCTGTTAAAACCAGCCATCGTTACCATGCATTTAATGGGTGGAATGACGACGCTAGCGATCTTGACGTGGATAACACATCGACACTGGGGCGCATCATCGACTAACTTTTTGTTATCAAGTAGTATGCGACGCTTTGTACGGTTTGCACTTCTTATTCTAATTGCACAGATATTCTTGGGTGGTTGGACTAGTAGTAACTATGCAGCATTAGCCTGTACAGACTTTCCAACTTGTCATGGTGAGTGGGTGCCAAGCATGGATTTTGCCAATGCGTTTCATTGGTTCCGTGAGTTGGGTGAAAACCTAGATGGTCAGCCCTTAAGCCTGGCTGCCTACGTTGCGATTCAGTGGATCCATCGTGTGGGTGCATTAATTACATTTCTCTACGTGGGTCTATTAGGCTTAACACTGCTTAGACAGAAGCAATTAAGGGGTTTGGCGAGCATCATGCTAGTATTATTAGTTGTCCAAATCGGTTTAGGTATCGCCAATTTGTTGTTATACCTACCTACTGTATTGGCTGTGGCGCATAACATGGTGGCGGCATTGCTCTTGATGTCCGTAGTTATGATAAACTCCAAAATTACAGAGTAAATCAGCCACGCTATTTTGCGTAGGTGGTTTTAAGTGAATTATTAAAAGGTTATTGGATGAGTGCAACAACAGGAATGAACCCATTTGGAACAAAGGCAGACTTCAGTAGTTTCTTTGCCTTATGTAAACCACGTGTTACCGGCTTAATTGTTTTTACAGCAATCATTGGTATGTTTTTGGCAACACCAGGCATGGTGCCCCTTAGGGTTCTATTGGCCGGCACGATTGGCATTGCGATGGCATCTGGTGCGGCTGCCGCGTTCAATCATTTGGTCGAGCAAAAAATTGATGCAAAAATGGCACGAACCAGAGGCCGTCCATTACCAACAGGGCAGATTAATTCAAAACAAACCTTCGTCTTTGCAACTATCGTAGCGCTAGTGGGCTTGTCCATTTTGTATTTCTTTGTGAACCCACTCACCATGTGGCTCACCTTTGCCACTTTCCTTGGTTATGCTGTGGTTTACACTATCTTTCTTAAGCCAGCAACACCACTTAATATTGTCATTGGTGGCCTTTCTGGCGCCATGCCACCAGCTTTAGGCTGGGCGGCAGTCACAGGTGCTGTTTCTGCGGAGGCATGGATACTGGTTTTGATTATTTTTGCTTGGACACCACCACACTTCTGGGCATTAGCCCTTTACCGTCGTGAAGAATATGCAAAATCAGGCTTGCCAATGTTGCCAGTTACGCATGGTGAAATGTATACCAGATTACACATCTTACTCTATACCATTATCTTGGTCGCCGTTACATTGATTCCATTTGCAATGCGCATGAGCGGCATGATTTATTTGGTTTCTGTACTCATGCTAGATGCTGTCTTTATGGGTTATGCTATCAAGCTGTATAAGGCCTACTCAGACGAGCTGGCAAAAAGCACTTTCAAGTACTCTATACTGTACTTAATGCTGCTCTTTTTAGCACTAGTGATTGACCACTATTGGACAATACTACCGCACTAACCGCATTAGCATGGGCGCAGTGGCTGAATCAAAAAAAGACACCGATGGAGCTTTGTCTCAATAGCATAATGTTAAGCACAAGAACCACCCCATAATAAATAACTTAAATTCGAAGACCTGCATGGAAGTGTGGGTCTTTTTTATGCCTATTTTGTATCTGACTAGGTACTATTAATTAGGTATGTTGGTTTTACCTCTACCCCTTCAGCTTGTTAAGCTGAGAGCTTCAACTTTTCACACCCAGAGGTGAATCTGTATAGTTTTTGACATAAAGCACGGTATAATCAACCCTCTTCTTTCGTAAATATACCAAGCACTTACAAGAAGTGTGCCTGTAGCTCAGTTGGATAGAGTACCAGTTTCCGAAACTGGGGGTCACAGGTTCGATTCCTGTCAGGCGCACCAATGCTTACATACTAAATACTAATACCCCTATGAGAGTTATTCACACTAAGCCCAGTGTTGATGCACCAAAAGGTGCTGGTATAATTATTTCATTCAATTTAATATGGATTTACTAAGATGAGTAGCGATACGCCTGCGACACAGAATGTCAGTCTAGTACAAAAAACGATTATTTTATTGGGCGGTATTATCGTGCCTATTTTTGTTATTTTTACCATTACGAAGTCACCTGAAGGTGAGATGAAGAAGCCTGCTGTAGTTGATAGAACAGCCATCATCAAAAACATTGCACCTTTGGCGCAGGTTGAACTTGCCGCGGTCAGTGATGGACCAAAAGCAGAAAAGAGCGGTGAAGTAGTTGTGAATCAATCCTGTGCAGCATGTCATGGGACTGGGGTAATGAACTCACCTAAGCTCGGTGATGCTAGCGCTTGGTCTGCACGAATTGCACAAGGCTATGAGACATTAACTCAGCATGCTATTGAAGGCATTCGTGGTATGCCTGCACGTGGTGGTAATGCTGACTTGACTGATAATGAAGTGGCAAAAGCTGTTGCCTATATGGCAAATCAAGCTGGTGCTAATTTTGAGGCGCCTGCGCCAGCTGGGCCTGAAGCTGCAGAGTGATTCTTAACCTGTTGTTGAAAGTACGCGTATGGCGACCTATGCAATAGGGGATATTCAAGGTTGTTACCATGCGTTTCAAGCGCTGTTAAAACGCATTAAGTTTAACCTTGAAGAGGATACGTTGTGGCTGGCTGGCGATATCATTAATCGCGGTAGTGGGTCACTAGCAGTATTGCGGTGGTGCTATCAGTATCGGGATCATATTCAAATGGTTTTAGGTAACCATGATTTGCATGCGATTGCCATAGCGCATGGGATTCGAAAATTAAGTCGTAGTGATACCTTGCAGCCTATCTTTGATGCGCCAGATGCAGATGTGTTATTAACTTGGTTGCGTCATCAGCCATTGATGGTGGCGAATGATGATTATGTGATGGTGCATGCAGGCCTATTGCCGCAATGGCAATTAAGCGATGCGTTGGCTTATGCTAAAGAAGTTGAGGCGGCATTACAGGGTAATGCTTACGTGAATTTTTTAGCTAATATGTATGGCAATTCACCGAATGTTTGGCATAACCACTTGAGGGGTTATTGTCGGCTGCGCGCGATTACCAATGCGATGACCCGGATGCGGGTTTGTACGGAAGGTGGGGCACTCGATTTTGACTTTAAAGGTCAGTTGGCTGATGTACCAGAGGGGCTTGTGCCTTGGTTTGATTTGCCTGGCCGGGCATCCAGAAATCAACAATTGATAGTTGGGCATTGGTCGGCATTGGGGTTGTATCAACGTGAAAATATTACTGCACTCGATACGGGCTGTTTGTGGGGCGGCAAGTTAACGGCGATGTGTTTAGAAACTAAGAAAATTATGCAGGTGGATTCGCAGAGTAAAGATCAGGCTAGCAAAAACCAAATGACCTAGATTAAACCGCTTCGATTTGGCCGAGTAGATTTAATTGCTTCGCAATGCTTTCAAATGTCATTTGTGTCAGTTCTTGCCTATTACCTGTCTGCGGATTGATCGGCGCTAAGAAGTGCAACTCCACAACAGGTGCTTTCTGCTTTAATACGTTCATCATCGACTCTCCCATCGTGGTTTCTCCGGTGTATGCCATAAGCGTGTTAATACTACCGTTGGGGAGTGGATAGCGGATGGCAACAGGATAAAGCATGGTGTTAGCATCAATGGCTGCTTGCACAATACTACTTTTAAAGCGAGCGAGCATTGTTCCATCTGTTGTCGTTCCTTCAGGGAAAACCCCAACATTACCACCTGGGATTAAATGGCCTGCTGTTGTTTTGACAATGCGTGCAGTATCTTTTCTGCTATTTCTATCGATAAAAATCGTGCCTGACTTTCTAACAAGATAACCCAATATTGGCCAATTATTAATGTCGGATTTTGCGATAAATTGTAATGGGATAACGCTATTCAGTGCATAGATATCGGCCCAAGAAATATGGTTGGCTAAAAACATACTATTGGACAAGCTGGTTTCAGGTAACTTACCAGTAGTAATGAGTTTAATATTAAAGCAGTTTAATAGCTTGTTGCACCACCACTTGGTAAGTTTAGCCCGCGTCTTTGTAGCAGCAAAAGGCCAAGTGATCGCGGTAATCGATATCCCCAGGATGACGTGTATGAAGATGCGAAGGATACGGTAGCTGCGTGTGAATAGATTGGTTTGTTGCAAATGTTATTTTAAGAAGTGCGAGGCTACCTTCTATTCACCTCAGATAATGACAACATTTCCCGTATATCGACCGTATTAAAACAGCTATCCCATACTGGCTCACCACAAATTTTCTCACCTAATCTTAAATAGCCTTTAATTAAGGTTGGAAACCTCATGGTTTATCCTGTTAATTTAAATGGGTTAAGGGTTAAAAGTTTAGGTCGTTTTCTCTTTGTCAGTTTCTTCGCTGATGAGCGCCTGACTGTAAATATTCTCAATTTCTTCGCGGCTGGGTTTGTGGTTTTGACCACCGCGACTAGCAATTTTAATGGCGCCCATTGTTGCAGCTAGTCTGCCGCAAGTGACCCAGTCCCACTTTCTAACAATACCATACAACAAGCCCGCACGATAAGCATCACCACAGCCAGTTGGATCAACAACTGCAGTAGGTTTAACGGCTGGGATATCATGACGTTGGCCATTTGCGTAAATATGTGAGCCTTCAGCACCCAGTGTGACGATAAGCGCGCCTACTTTTTCTGCTAACTGGTCCAAAGTGAGACCAGTTTTATCTTGGAGTACTTGCGCCTCATAATCGTTCACTGCTAAGTAGCTTGCCATCTCGATAAAGTGCATAAGTTCTTCACCATTAAACATCGGCAAGCCTTGCCCAGGGTCAAACATAAATGGAATCTTGGCATCAAAACACTCTTTTGCGTGCTGGAACATACCATCGCGACCATCAGGCGCAATAATCGCCACATCAATATCTTTTGCGTCATTGACGCTATTTTGATGTGATTCCATCATCGCGCCAGGGTGGAAAGCCGTGATTTGATTGTCATCTAAATCGGTGGTGATAAATGCTTGTGCCGTAAAGGTGTTTGGAATAATTTTGATATGTTGGCTTGATAGTTTATTTTCATCTATCCATGTTTGATAGTTTGAAAAGTCTTCGCCGACCGTTGCCATGATTAATGGCTCGCACTCAAGCAATTGCAAGTTGTAAGCAATATTTCCTGCGGTGCCACCAAACTCTTTACGCATTTCTGGTACGAAAAACGCAACGTTGAGTTTGTGAATTTGGTCCTGTAGGATATGATTTTTAAATTGGTCCTGAAACACCATAATGGTGTCGAAAGCGAGAGAGCCGCAAATAAGTGTTTGCATAAGAATAATGGTTGAGTTTAGTTAAAACTACATTATCTTTTAGCTGGGGGTGTTCTTGCAAGTTAAAACTAGAAAGGTTTGACAACCGCTAGAATTACAACGGCTGTTAATATGAGCATGGGCACTTCATTGAACAAACGAAACCAAATATGGCTGCGTTTGTTTTTTCCTGTCTTGAGGTCGCGCATGATTTTCCCGCAATACCAATGGTAAGTAATTAAACCAAGCACTAAAGTTAGTTTCGGATGCATCCACTTTCCTGAGGTGCCGTAGCCAAGCCATAACCATAGACCAAAGCCCAGCGCTAACACAGCTAACGGTAACATAAAGCGATACAGCTTTTGCTCCATGAGCATTAAGCGTTGAATCACTTCAGAATTGGTTTCCATGGTGTGATTCACAAAAATCCGTGGCAAATAAAATAAACCAGCAAACCAACTGGTGACAAAAATAATATGAAAAGCTTTAACCCACAACATTTAATTTGTTCCTTTATTTATTAGCTCTTTATCGAGAAGTGCATGTAGTTTCTTAAAATCCAAGGTGCCAACGACACGCTGTATACGCTTGCCATCTTTATTGTAAAGGTAAGTCGTTGGCGTTACGTTAACGCTGCCAAATTGGCGCGTGATGGCGCCGTAACCATCATGCATCACAGGGAAGGGCAGGTGCTTCTGTTCAGAAAATGCGACTACTTGTGCAGGCGGATCATAAGGCATCGCGACCGCGACGATTTCAAAGTCTTTATCTTGATATTGTTTATAGGTTTGGATAAGTTCTGGCATTTCTGCGACACAGCTTCTGCAGCTAGTTGCCCAAAAGTTAACCAGCACCACTTTGCCTTGCAGTGATGTCATGCTGAACGTATCACCTTTAAGCGTCGTGAAGGTTGCATTCGGTGTTTCTGGGGTGGCAGACAGCCTGTAACCGAAGCCGGCAATCGCAGTGAGCAGCAGAATCAAAATCGATGCTTTTTTAAGCCTTTTGATGGTTGGTTGCATGGTTAGATTGTAACGTTTTTACTGTCTTTTTCATATGCGGATGATGTTGCTACGTATGTAAGCTGCCTATTTTTCACATGTACCCACATGCTATAATTGCTTTTTTGTTTTTAGTGAACATTCTCTAATGAATGTACTCCTACTAAACCATACGAATTTGTGCTGAAAATGCCGAGATAACATGTCCGAACATAACCCCAATATAGAGTTAATTGATGAACTGAAAGCCATCGTTGGCGCATCGTATACCATCACGAGCGCCTCGAAAATGGAGCCATACAGTAAAGGCTTTCGTTTCGGATCAGGGGGTGCATTGGCCGTCGCGCGACCAGCGACCTTGGTTGAAATTTGGAAAGTGCTGCAAGCTTGTGGGAAGGCCGGTGTAGCTATTATTATGCAAGCAGCCAATACCGGTCTAACTGGCGGCTCAACCCCTGACGGTAACGACTATGATCGCTCTATTGTCATTGTGAACACCATGCGTATCGATCAAATCCAATTGATTGATGATGCTAAACAAATTATTGGTTTGCCGGGTAGTACCTTGTTTGGATTAGAAGAAATATTGAAGCCTTATGGTCGTGAGCCGCATTCAGTTATTGGTTCGTCTTGTATTGGTGCTTCTATCGTTGGCGGTGTATGTAATAACTCAGGTGGTGCACTGGTGCAACGTGGCCCAGCCTATACCGAACTATCACTATTCGCACAAATTGATGCCAATGGTGAGCTGAGCTTGGTGAATAACTTAGGGATTGATCTTGGTGATACCCCGGAAGATATTCTGACAAACTTGCAGAAGAAAAACTACAAGCAAGCGGATATTCAATATCCCAATAAACTGGCTTCCGATAATGTCTATCATGAACGCGTGCGAGAGGTCGATGCCGATACACCAGCGCGTTTTAATAATGATGGTCGCCGTTTGTATGAGTCTGCTGGCTGTGCGGGTAAGTTGGCGGTGTTTGCAGTTCGTGTTGATACCTACCCACTAGAAAAGCAGCAAGTGTTCTATGTGGGCACTAACGATGATGCTGTGCTGGCCACCATGCGCCGCGATATTTTGACTAAGTTTAAAACACTACCTGTTTCAGGCGAGTATTTAGACCGCGAGTGCTATGCGGTGACCAAAAAATACGGCAAAGATACGTTTGTGGTGATTGATAAACTAGGCTCAAAATATATCCCTAAACTGTTTGCTATCAAACGCACGGTTGACCGTTTCGCGAGCAACTTCTTATTTTTACCAAGCAAGCTGTCAGAGGTGGTCATGCAATGGCTGAGTTGCTTACTGCCTAGTCACCTGCCTAAACGCATGGATGATTATCACGAGCAATATCAGCATCACTGGATTTTAGAAATGAGTGGGGATGGCATCGCAGAGGCGCGTGCCTACCTCGCTGAGTTCTTTAAAACGAATGAAGGCAACTACTTTGAATGTACGCAAGAAGAAGGTGAAAAAGCCATTTTGCATCGTTTTGTTGCAGGCGGTGCAATCGGTCGTTACAAAGTGCTCAAAGGTGATGCAGTAGGTGCAATGATGACTGTTGATGTTGCCCTGCGCCGTAATGAGGTTAAATGGTTTGAGCAGTTACCGGCTGAGATAGACGACTTAATTGATGTTAAATTTTACTATGGTCATTTATTCTGCCATGTCATGCATCAAAACTACGTGCTAAAGAAAGGCGTGGATGCCAAAGCTCTGAAACAGAAGATTCTGGACTCATTTGATGCGCGTGGCGCAGAATACCCAGCTGAGCATAATGTTGGGCATGAGTATGCTGCAAAAGATGCGCTTAAAACCTTTTACCGTAAGTTAGACCCAACCAATACCTTTAACCCTGGGATTGGTAAGACTAGCAAGTTGAGAAATTGGGCTAAAACGAAATAGCTTTTGGTGTTTTCAATGGAAGTGCTTAAGGTTTTGTTAGTACAATAACCTTAAACGAATCGTACCTTCCTCTTTATCCAAGTGATCAAACGCTTGTTGTGAATCTGTATCAGCAACGTCCACGACCAAGTAACCAACATCATTACTGGTCATTAGGCTTTGCGCCAGAATGTTAATATTTTTTTCTGCAAACAATTGATTCACTTTTGATAGCACACCTGGTTGGTTATGGTGAATGTGCAGTAATCGGTGTGTATTCGCTTGTTGTGGCATACTGATGTGTGGGAAGTTAACGGCTGAAGCGGTTGTGCCGCTATTCGCGTATTGCACAAACTTTTCACTGACTTCTAAACCAATGTTGGCTTGTGCTTCAGCGGTTGAACCACCAATGTGTGGTGTCAAAATCACATTATCAAAGCCACGTAATGGCGAGTCTAAAGGCTCGGCATTTGATTTTGGTTCAATTGGAAATACGTCAATCGCAGCGCCTCTTAGTTTTCCATTTTCAATCACTTCCGCTAAGTCTTCAATTTGCACACAAGTACCACGTGCTGCATTGATGAAGATAGAGCCTTTTTTCATTTGCTCAAATTCGCTTTTCGCCATCATGTTTTTAGTCGATGGTAACTCAGGTACATGTAGTGTTACGACATCAGCGGTGTTGAGTAGCTCTTTCAAGGTGTTGACTTGTCTTGCATTACCTAGTGGCAACTTCGTGATCACATCATAGTAAATCACTTGCATGCCTAGGCTTTCAGCCAGTACAGATAGTTGTGAGCCAATACTGCCGTAGCCAACGATACCCAATGTTTTACCGCGGGCTTCGTTAGAGTCTTTAGCAGACTTCGGCCAGCTGCCTTTGTGCACTTGTTTGCTTTTAGCAGGAATGCTACGTAACAATAGAATTAATTGGCCAATCACAAGCTCAGCTACTGAACGTGTGTTTGAGTATGGTGCGTTAAAGACTGGAATGCCTTTTTCGCGCGCCGCGTCTAAATCGACTTGGTTAGTACCAATGCAGAAGCAACCAATTGCAGTTAATCTTTCTGCAGCATCTAATACTTTTTTGGTCAGTTGTGTTCTTGAACGAATACCAACAAAACGTGCGTCTTTGATTTTTTCAATTAAAACGTCTTCGTCTAAGGCATGCGTAATATATTCAACATTTTCAAAGCCAGCTTTGTTAAGCGTGTCGACGACATTCTGATGAACGCCTTCTAATAATAGAAATCGGGTAGATGATTTAATATTTGCTTGTAATTCCATGGTTGATGAATTCTCGATTAAGATGGTTTAAGTTAGGCCACTGTTAACCTTAGGGTTAAAAATGAAGACAGGGATTCTAACATACTCAAGCACTTGTTTTGTGAGCAGATGTTATTGGTTTGTAAGCTGGCTCTGCTTGTGTGTTTGCAACGTTAAGTGCAGTAAGCATTAATGACTATGGCGCTAAATCATACTCGCTAATTGTTGCTGCACATACTCTAGTGGCTTGCGCTTAAAGCCGCTCTTCACGTATTGATGCCAACGACCAACGACAAAACACAGCATCATATTGGCTTGGCTTTCCGGCTGAATTTCTTTGCCAGATTCGGCAATGGCCACTTTTAAACACTGCTTTAATGAAACTTCGATGCGATCATAAAGTTGGTTAATGCGTTCTTGCAGTCTTTCGTTTTCATTGACGAGTGCATCGCCAATCAGCACGCGGGTCATGCCAGGGTTTTTTTCTGCAAATCTAAGCAACATGCTCACAATCAGTAAAATCTGCTTGCTACCATCTTCTTCTTCTTTGGTGATTTTGTTAATTACGCCGAAAATGCTGGTTTCGATAAACTCAATCAAGCCTTCAAACATTTGTGCTTTTGTCGCAAAGTGACGGTAAAGCGCAGCTTCTGATACGCCTAACTTTGCAGCTAATGCAGCCGTTGTGATTTTTTCACGTTTAGGGTTTTCTAACATTTTTGCTAAGGCTTCTAGAATTTGTTTCTTACGTTCACCTGCCATACTCGCCCCTAAAATATTCTTTAATATGTGTTGGTTTTATTATAGCTTAAGGTTGGCGAGTGCAGATACCTTACTTAATCTAAAATCAACAAAATTTGGTTTGGCGAGACCTTTGCTTATCCAAATCGTTTGCATTCCAAGCCGTTTTGCGGTCATTAATGCTGCGAGGTTGTCTTCTAACATGATGCAATCGCTAGGTTTTGCTTTAATTCTTTTCAATAAACCTTGAAACCCACGCACTGAGGGCTTTGCGTGGAACTTGGTTGATTCCACACTAAAAACCAATTCAAACAAGTCGGTAATATCGAGCAAATTTAATACGGAGATTGCGTATCTACGTGGTGCATTTGTGTAAATAACTTTACGCCCTGATAGGCTTTTTATGAGGTGGCGCAATCGTTTAGTTTGTACGATCAGCTCAGGTAGGTTTCTAAACTGATGTGTTTCATGCAAAAAATGATGCGGGTTCGTGCCGTGGTGCCGCATCAGCCCCTTAAGGGTTGCACCATAAGCTTGCCAGTAATGTTGGCGTAAATGATGGGCTTTATCTTCATCCATGTCCAGTTGGTCTTGGATATATTGTGTCATTGCACGATTCATCACGGGAAAGATATGCGTAGAGGCATCGTGCAGTGTATCGTCTAAATCAAATATCCAGACCTTAGACATTAAGCTTGGTTGCAATAATGCCGCAAGCTTTATGTAGCAAACCTTGTGGCATGTGGTGTTTGTCGAAAAGAATAACTGTTGGCTTTAATCTAGTTCTTAGCTTTAATTAAAGTTCCGACACCTTCATCAGTCAGGACCTCAAGTAGCAAAGCATGCTGAACGCGGCCATCAATTATATGGGCGGCTTGTACGCCGCTACGCGCGGCTTCAAGTGCAGAGCTGATTTTAGGCAGCATGCCGCCAGATAGTGTGCTATCCGCTATCAGTGCATCAATTTCTTTTGGCGTGAGCCCTGTGAGTAACTTACCATTTTTATCGAGAACACCTGAAGTGTTGGTCATTAGTATGAGCTTTTCTGCATGCAGAACCTCAGCTAGCTTGCCAGCAACGACATCGGCATTAATGTTGTATGTTTCACCGCCTTTTCCAACACCAAGCGGCGCAACGACGGGAATGAAGTCATCAGTATCTAAAAAGTTAATAATGCTAGGGTCGATGCTGGTGATTTCGCCCACTTGACCGACGTCAATCATCTTGGATGCGTCGCTCATGTCTTCCATCATCAATTTTTTAGCATGAATAAAGTTGCCATCCTGACCAGTTAAACCAACGGCTTTTCCGCCTTGCTGATTAATCAGGTTGACGATTTCTTTATTCACTTTTCCGCCAAGCACCATGCTGACGATATCCATGGTTTCTTCGTCCGTTACTCGCATGCCTTGGATGAACTCACCTTTTTTGCCAACCTTGCTCAGCATCTCATTAATTTGTGGGCCACCACCATGCACGATGACAGGGTTCATGCCGACGAGTTTTAGCATCACCACATCTTGTGCGAATGATTGTTTTAGATGCTCCTCCGTCATGGCGTTACCGCCGTACTTAATTACGATAGTCTTGCCAAAAAAGCGTTTAATATAAGGCAAGGCCTCTGATATGGTCTTGGCTTTCTTGGCTGCTATTGATTCATTAATCATGCTGAATGCCTTTAATTTATTTAATGGTTAGATTGTATATAAAAGTTAGAGCTTTTTCACAAACACTTTAGATTTTCTTTGTAAATTGTAAAGCGCTTGTTTAGATTTTGGCAGTTTTTCAAGTGCTAATAAGCTAAATCCGCGCTCTAAGAACCAATGTTCTGTCCGTGTGGTTAAGCAAAATAGCTTATTAAAGCCCAATTTCTTCGCTTGCATTTGACAATAATTAAACAGTTTATCACCGCGGCCGCTACCTCTATATTGTGGATCAATGGCTAAGCAGGCAAGCTCTGCCATTTTGGCGTCAATATAAGTGTGTAATGAAGCGCAACCTATGATTCTACTGTCATGTTCCATGACATAAAAATGCTGAATATCCATTTCGATCTGCTCGCGCCCACGCCGGACTAAAATGCCTTGGTTTTCTAGTGGCTCAATCAGCATTAAAATACCACCTAGGTCATCAATGGTTGCTTGGCGCATGGCTTCTAATGGCAGTTCAGTCACCATGGTGCCAATGCCGCTAGCGGTAAATAGCTCTTGAATAATGGCACCATCGATATGCCTAGAGATTAAATGCGTCCGCGTCATGCCATCTTCGCTCGCTTTTGCTGCTGCATTTAAGTAATACTCAATATCTTCTGGAAAGTGTTTTGGCGCATCATTTTCATTAGCATTTTTAAGCAGATTTCTAGCTTTATGCGTTGTCATTTCCCGCAGGAGTTCACCGCGCAAGTTTTTAACACCACCGGTATCCATTAAGAAAATCAACTTCTCGGCTTGCAAAGCAATCGCTGCACTAGAAGCCACATTTTCTAGTGTTAAGTTGAACGTTTCACCGGTAGGGGAATAACCCACTGGTGAAAGCAAAACGAGCTCGCCATCATCCAGCCGCTTTTGGATGCTGGCTGCATCAATTTTTCGGACTTCCCCTGTATGTTGTAAGTCCACACCATCAATCACACCTAATGGCTTTGCGGTGATAAAGTTACCACTAGCCACACGAATGTCAGAGCCTGCCATGGGCGAGTTTGCAATACCCATCGATAGTAATGCTTCTATTTCTACCCGCATGGATCCGTTAGCTTCTTTCACTGCTTCCATAGCAGTATCGTCGGTAATGCGGAGGCCGTGATGGTAAGCAGGTTTTAAGTTCTCCCTAATTAACCGTTTCTCAACCTGTGGTCGCAAGCCATGCACAAGCACCAACCTGACATCGAGGCTAGCTAGCAGGTTGAGGTCGTGAGAAAGTGCAATGAATTGTTGCTCACTCACCACTTCACCACCAAAGGCAATGATAAATGTCCGCCCTCTAAATGCATGGATATAAGGCGCAGCAGAACGGAACCAGTGCACAAAGTCCATGGGGTTCTCAAGTGGGGATTCGGTGGCGGCACCGACAACGGTCGGGCTATCCGCATCGCTTTCAGTAAATAAGCTTGCTGGCGTGGTATTAAGCGCACTCGCAACCTTCCGAATTTGCACCTCAGAGATACCCATCTCACCACGTTCAATACGCGACAAATTTCCCGCATCAGACTCAATCGCTTTTGCGAGTGTATCCAAGGTCATTTTTGCGGCTAAACGACGATTTCGTATGATGTTTCCGAGGAGCATGATGATAGTTTATTGTAAATAATACAAAATTTTAATAAACTTTTGTAAAAAAAACAATATTTTTATTGCTTATGCTTATTTTACTTTGAAATAGCAAGGGAAATATATTTGTTTATACGGCGGAGTAAAATTAAAAAATCTAACAATCAAGCTGTTTACCAGCAAGATTACTGTTGCAAAAAAAACAGTATTTTTCTAAAAGTCTCCCCACACCGCTTGCATGCTAGCTATTGCAGCTAACGCGGCTGTTTCAGTTCTTAAAATCCGAGGCCCCAAAATGACCGACTGGAAACCATTAGTTCTGGCCATGTCAATTTCATTCGGACTTAAACCACCTTCTGCGCCAATCAGCAATTGAATTTCACCATTTGGCTTTACTAGCTTGGCTAATCGCACTGTGCCGATAGGGTTGAGCAATATGCGGGCGATATTGTTTTGTGGATGATTGGCTAGCCATTTGTTTAGTGATGTTGGTGTAGTTATTTGAGGTACAACAGCACGGCCGGACTGTTCACAAGCTGCATGTACGACACTTTGCCAATGGGCTAAACGTTTCGTAGCACGTGCTGGATTCAGTTTAACGACGCTACGCTCGGTAGCAATGGGCTGGATATGGTTCACACCTAGCTCCACCGCTTTTTGAATTGTATAGTCCATGCGGTCGCCACTAGAGATGCCTTGTAATAAAGTAATGTTGAGCGGCGATTCATTTTCTACAGCAGTACTGCCGGTAACTTGAGCAAGTACAGCGCTTTTTTTAACAGAAGTTAATATGCAAGCATAATCAACCCCATCACCATTAAATAAAATGGCGCTGTCACCTTCTGTCATACGCAATACGCGTGCAGCATGAATGGCGGCAGATTCTGGTAATTTGACAGTAACACCAAGCGCTAATTGTTCTGGGCTATAAAAGCGATTTTTCGGCATGTGGTTGCATATTAAAAAGTGATAGTATTAAGATTATAAATTGTTTTAGGAGTTCGTGATGGCGAGCATTCATCCGCCCGTTTGTGAGTTTGGTTGGCAGGCACCAGATTTTAGCTTGAAAAACATTGATGGTACGACATTATCCCGCGATATGTTAATGGGTAAAAATGGTTTACTAGTAATGTTTATTTGTAATCACTGCCCTTATGTTAAGTCTATATTACCGCGCCTAGTTGCGGATGTAGTAGAGTTAAAAGTGTTAGGTATTAATGCCGTTGCTGTTATGTCGAATGATCCAACTGACTACCCAGAGGATAGCTTTGAGAATATGCAGCTAATTGCTGATGAAATGGACTTCCCATTCCCGTACTTAATAGACCCTACGCAAGCAGTCGCTAAAAACTATGATGCAGTCTGTACGCCAGATTTTTTTGGGTTTAACAATCAAGGCGAGTTACAATATCGTGGTCGTTTTGATGAAAGTAGAAAAGAGGCTGCATCAGATAGTACGCGTGATTTATTTCATGCAATGAAGTTGGTGGCAGAAGCTGGAAAAGGACCTGAAGAACAGGTTCAAAGTATTGGCTGTAGTATTAAATGGATGGCTTAGTAAGGCGTTTATGTCAGCACGTTAAACCAAGTGGTTAATGTGCCAAGGCAGGATGTGTGTTGGGGCAACGCGTTTCCACGCGACGCCGATGGCAATCAGTGCTGACATTTGTAACATTACAAAGAACACGTAAATGACCTTAGAAGGAAGCGAAAGCTTGATGGTAGCACGGGACTATTACAACCTTAGGGAAAAACACCACAAAGCATTTCCCGTTTTCTGCCAAAGCCGGTGACTTTTTTTACGTCATATCCAATGGCTTGCAGATTGCGCCTTACTTGTCCTGCGCTGGTGAATGTAGCAAAAGTGGTGTTGGTTTGCGATAAGCGTGCGACTTCTTGGAACAGTGTTTCAGACCACATGTCGTCATTTTTTGAGGGTGTAAAACCATCTAAGAACCATGCGTCAGCTGGAGTTCGCATTTGTGGCAATGTGTCGCTGACATCGCCAATCCATAAGTCTAGCTTGATACGACCACCACAACAATTTAGCTCGTTTAGCCCTTTTGATAATTGGGTGTAAGTACTTGTTAACTGTTTAACCATTTGGTCGAAGATACGCCAGTGTCGGTTGGCTTTTATAAAATCGTCTAGTGTTAATGGAAAACGTTCAGTCGATATAAATTGTAAGCTTGCATTTTCTGGTGCGTGAGCTAGAAAATGTTGTGCCGCACAAAAGAAGTTTAGCCCAGTGCCAAAGCCTGTTTCTATAATCGTGAAGGATGCACTTTCTAACTGCTTAAATCGCTCGGTGAGTTGGCTGTGTTGAATAAACACATAATCAGTCTCGGCTAAACCATTACCGAGTGAGTAATAGACATCGTCAAAATCGAGCGAGCAAGGTTGTTGGTTGATCCATTTCAGTTTGGAAAATTGCATATTGAGACCGTCTTTTACTCCATATTAAACTAAAGGCTTTGAATGACACTTTTTATGCATTGTATAATGTTTTAATTAATTCAATCATTCACTCGAGGGTAGTCATGAGCGACAAAAAGCTAAAGTGGGGAATCTTAGGTGCGGCACGTGTGAATCAACGGTTATTGCCAGCGATTATGGAAGCGCCTAATTCACAATTAGTGGCGATTGCGAGCCGTCGCGCTGGCGCAGCAAAAGCAGCCTTAGAAAAATACGCCTCTATACCCAATTATGCCAATGTGACTTGTTATGACGACTTGGAAAGTTTGATTATAGATGACAATATTGAGGCTGTTTATTGCCCAATGGCGAATGAAGAGCATGCGGAATGGGCGGTTATGGCGATTAATGCGGGTAAGCATGTGTTGATTGAAAAACCAATGACAACCAGTTTGGTTGATATGCTGAAGCTTGAATGCGCAGCGAAAGAAAATAACGTGACAGTGATGGAAGGCTTTATGTATCGCTTCCACCCTCAACACAATAAGCTCCACGATATGATTAATCAAGGTTTGATTGGCGACGTGCTTTCAGCGAGGGCTAGCTTTTCTTTTTTGATGAAGCCTGCACGGATGTATCGGATTAATCGCAGCATGGCCGATGGTGGTGGCGCGTTATGGGATATCGGACCTTATGCGATTCATGCTTTACGCTGGTGCTTTCAAGAAGGTGGACTGCCCATAAACCCGAAAGAGGTTGTTGCACATGCCAAGCTCAACGCACATGGTGCGGATGTCGTCACGAGCGGTGTCTTGGACTTTGGGGAAGATGCAAAAGGGCGTGCGCGCTTTGGTCATTTTGATATTAGTTTCGAGCGGAGTCGCAAAGCGGAGTATGAAATTATTGGCGATAAAGGTTGGATTAAGTGTCACAATGCTTGGGCTTATAGCACGGATGTGCCTGTCATTAGTTGGGAAACCGAAGATGGTCAAAGCGGTGAAGAAAAGCTACCAATGAGCAATCACTTCAAGTTGGAAATTGAACACTTTAGTGGTTGTGTTTTAAATGATTTGGTGCCGTTACTCTCTTTTGATGATGCAAAGGGAAATTGCATGGCAACTGAAGCGGTGATTGAGTCTATTGTCGTAGAGTAAGGCTTAGTGAGGCGGCAACCATATTTGCATAGGTGATTTATGTGATGCTGGCCGGATTCCGATTTCTTGCATATTTCCTAAGGGGCTCTTGCCCAAAAAGGCAATTTAAGCAATAATTACACCTTTGTGAAAAAGTGTAATTATTTCGCACTTTTTCAGTATTTAAAATTGGCTTCATGCTGTTTATGCAGCCAATAAACAATGATCGATTAGGGAGATATCAATGGCAACACGTGCAGATCTATGCAATGCCATCCGTGCGCTAAGTATGGACGCAGTTCAAAAAGCAAAATCTGGCCACCCAGGCGCGCCTATGGGCATGGCAGAAATTGCAGAAGTAGTTTGGAATAACAACATGAAACACAACCCAAACAACGCTGACTGGGCTGATCGTGATCGCTTTGTGTTGTCTAACGGCCATGGTTCTATGTTGATCTATTCACTATTGCACCTTACAGGCTATGACTTGCCAATGGAGCAGTTAGCTTCATTTCGTCAGTTGCATTCTAAATGTGCTGGTCACCCAGAATATGGTTATGCACCAGGTATTGAGACAACGACTGGTCCTTTAGGCCAAGGCATCTCAAACGGTGTCGGTTTTGCGATGGCTGAGAAGTTAATGGCTGACCAATTCAACAAGCCAGGTCACGACATTGTTGATCACTATACTTATGTGTTCTTAGGTGACGGCTGTATGATGGAAGGTGTATCTCACGAAGCTTGTGCTTTAGCTGGTACATGGGGTCTTGGTAAGTTAGTTGCATTCTGGGATGACAACGGCATTTCTATCGATGGTCATATCGAAGGATGGTATACAGACGATACAGTTGGTCGCTTTGAATCATACGGCTGGCATGTTGTTTCAGTAGACGGCCACGATGCTGATGCAATTCAGAACGCAATTAACGAGTCAAAGGCTGTTACAGATAAACCATCGTTAATCTGCTGTAAAACAATCATTGGTAAAGGCTCGCCAAATAAATCTGGTTCACACGATTGTCACGGTGCTGCATTAGGTGATGATGAAGTTGCTTTGGTACGTGAAGAAATTAACTGGCCACATGATCCATTCGTTATCCCTCAAGATGTATATGATGGTTGGAATCAGAAAGATAAAGGTGCTGCTAAAGAAGCTGCTTGGAACGACAAGTTCGCTGCTTATGCTGCTGCATTCCCAGCTGAAGCTAAAGAGTTCACGCGCCGTATGGCAAGTGAGTTACCAGCTGACTGGAAATCAGTAACAGACAAAATTATTGCTGAAACAAATGAAAAAGCTGAAAAAGTGGCAACACGTAAAGCTTCTCAAAATGCAATTACTGCACTGGCGCCAACATTGCCTGAATTCTTAGGTGGTTCTGCTGATTTAACTGGTTCAAACCTTACTGCTGCATCTAGCTTCAAACACGTCAGTGGTAAAGAAGCTGGCAACTACATCTCATACGGTGTACGTGAGTTCGGTATGGCTGCAATCATGAACGGTGTTGCATTGCACGGTGGTTTCTTACCATACGGCGGGACATTCCACATGTTCTCTGACTACATGAAGAGCGGTATGCGTATGGCTGCTTTGATGCACCAGCGTGTTGTTTATGTATTAACACATGACTCTATCGGCCAAGGTGAGGATGGTCCTACACATCAACCAGTAGAAAACACATCTGGTCTACGTTATATCCCGAATATGGATGTATGGCGCCCATCTGATTCAACAGAAACAACAATTGCTTGGGTTGCGGCTGCTGAACGTAATGATGGTCCTTCAAGCTTAGTATTAAGTCGTCAAGGCGTTCCTGGTGTGAACCATGATGCCAAAGACTTCGACCTGATACGTAAGGGTGGTTATGTATTCTCTGATGCTGCTAACGTTGATGTCATCATCATCGCTAATGGTTCGGAGTTAAGCCTGGCTGTTGAGGCGGCTGCAGAATTAACTGCTACTGGCACGAAAGTACGTGTGGTTTCAATGCCATCAACTAACGTATTTGATCGTCAAGACCAAGCTTATAAAGATAGCGTATTAACACCGGGTGTTAAACGTGTTGCTGTTGAAGCTGCGCACCCAGACTTCTGGCGTAAATATGTTGGTTTAGACGGTGCTGTTGTTGGTATCGATACATTTGGTGAATCAGCGCCTGGCGGCGAAGTGATGAAGCACTTCGGCTTCACAGTTGAGAATGTAGTGAAAACAGTTAAATCAATTCTTTAAATTGCTAAGTAGTTGATATAACTTTAAGAGGGCTCCTGTATGGGGCCTTCTTTTTTGGTAAAATTAATGTAATAAAACACAACAGTGATTAAGAGGGTATATGGCTATTCGGGTTGGAATTAATGGGTTTGGTCGAATTGGTCGCATGGCATTGCGTGCGGCTGTTCAAGAAGCTGAGTTTAATGATATTGAAGTGGTTGCGATTAACTGTTCATATGACACGGCTTATATGGCTTATATGTTGCAGTACGACTCAGTGCATGGTCGTTTGAATGTGGATGTGAATACCGATAATGATGCATTTGTCGTGAATGGTAAAAGAATCCAGATTACAGCAGAACGTGATCCTTCAAAAATTGACTGGTCTGTAGTGAATGTTGATGTAGTCGTTGAATCAACAGGTGTATTCTTAACACAAGAATCTTGTCAGCCACATATTGATGGGGGTGCGAAAAAAGTGGTGCAGTCAGCCCCGAGTAAAGACCATACACCAATATACGTATACGGTGTTAACCATGAGGAATACAAGGGTCAAGCCATAGTTTCAGCAGCTTCATGTACGACTAACGCTTTGGCACCACTGGCTAAAGTGCTGCAAGATAACTTTGGCATTAAGCGTGGCTTAATGACGACGGTACATGCGGCAACTGCTTCACAACAAACGGTCGATAGCACGTCCAAAAAGGACTGGCGTGGTGGGCGTGGTGTTTTTGAAAACATCATTCCATCTAGTACAGGTGCTGCTGAAGCCGTAGGTAAAGTAATTCCAACACTCAATAAAAAATTAACCGGGATGTCGATGCGTATACCATCAGCGAATGTATCGGTAGTTGATCTAACAGTGGAGCTAGAAAAAGAAACGACTTATGACGCTATTTGTGATGCAATGAAAAAAGCCTCAGAATCAGGCCTGTTAAAAGGAGTGCTTGGTTATACCAATGAGAAAGTCGTTTCGACAGATTTTAGAGGCTGTCCAGCAGGTGGTGTGTTTGATGCGGATGCCGGCATTATGCTTGATAGCACCTTTGTGAAGGTGATTGGTTGGTATGATAATGAGTATGGCTATACATGTAATATGATGCGCTTAGTACAGCACGTTTCTAAATAGACTGTCGCGATTCAGACAGGGAATAGTATGCAATTTATTAAAATGACAGATTTAGATTTGCGCGGTAAACGCGTATTTATTCGTGCTGATTTGAATGTGCCTGTAGCAGGTGCAAAAGTGACTTCAGATGCGCGGATTACTGCTTCTATGCCAACCATTGAGTTCGCATTAAAAGCGGGGGCAAAGGTCATGGTGACTTCTCACTTAGGTCGCCCCGAAGAAGGTGTTTATTCAGAAGAAAATTCATTGCAACCCGTTGCTGATGTGATGTCTGAACAGCTTGGTCAGCCAGTGCGTTTGGTTAAGCATTGGCTGAGTGATGATGCGCCTGAAGGTAGTTTGACGACTAAAGATGGTCAATTGGTACTATTAGAAAACTGTCGCTTTAATGTCGGCGAGGAAAAGAACGATGATTCGCTTGCTAGAAAATATGCCGCATTATGCGATATATTTGTCATGGATGCCTTTGGTACAGCACATCGCGCACAAG
This sequence comes from uncultured Methylophilaceae bacterium, assembly GCA_913009235.1. Classification (GTDB taxonomy): domain Bacteria; phylum Pseudomonadota; class Gammaproteobacteria; order Burkholderiales; family Methylophilaceae. The sequence goes on from CAJVXS010000001.1 coordinate 229,871, forward strand.
CGAGTACACATGGCATTGCAAAGCATGCTCCAGTTGCTTGTGCTGGTATTTTATTGGCAGATGAGTTGGAAGCATTAACTAAAGCGTTATTAAGCCCTGCGTTGCCGATGGTTGCGATTGTTGGCGGCTCTAAAGTGTCTACAAAACTCACTGTGTTAGAGAGTCTGTCAGAAAAAGTAGATCAAATGGTCGTTGGCGGCGGGATTGCGAATACCTTTTTAAAAGCAGATGGTTTCGAGGTGGGTAATTCATTATGTGAAGATGACTTGGTGCCTACTGCTAAAGTGTTAATGGGAAAGATGAGTGCACGTGGTGCAGCAGTGCCAATCGCGACCGATGTCGTGTGTGGTAAGAAATTTGACTCTAATGAGCCCGCTGTTATAAAGCAAGCCTCAGAAGTTGAAGTCGATGATATGATTTTTGATATTGGTCCCGACTCAGCGCAAGAGTTGGCTGATATCATTAAGCAAGCAGGCACCGTGATTTGGAATGGGCCTGTAGGTGTATTTGAATTCGACCAGTTTGGTGAAGGCACCAAGAAGATTGCAGAAGCGATTGCGGAAACTAATGCATTTACTTTAGCTGGTGGTGGTGACACGATTGCGGCCATTCAAAAGTACGATGTTTTTGATCAAATCAGTTACATCTCGACAGCTGGTGGTGCTTTCTTAGAATTCTTAGAAGGCAAAACCTTACCGGCAGTTGAAATACTAGAGCAGCGTGCGAAAAATTAAAATGAGTCAGCCATTATTAGAAACCAATATTAAGAGCCTTAAACGCATTCATCAAGGTAAGGTGCGTGATATATATTCGATTGATGATAAAACAATGCTACTGGTTAGTAGTGACCGTCTGTCAGCATTTGATGTGATATTACCAACAGGGGTTGAAAATAAAGGTGCGATGTTAACGCAAATGGCTAACTTTTGGTTTGAAAAGCTCAAGCATATTGTGCCGAACCACTTAACTGGAATAGAGCCAGACTCGGTTGTGAGTGACCCTGCCGAAAAGGCGCAGTTAGGTAGTCGTGCCGTTGTGGTTAAGAAGCTAACACCATTGCCGATTGAGGCGATTGTGCGTGGCTATATTATCGGCAGCGGTTGGAAAGAATATCAGGTTAAAGGAACCATTTGTGATATTCCATTGCCAGCAGGATTGCAGATTGCTGATCAGTTAGCCGCGCCACTGTTTACTCCATCTAGCAAGGCGGATGTAGGCGGGCATGATGAGAATATTAGTGTTGCTAAAGTAGAGGCGTTGATTGGCAAAGATATGGCAGCACAAGTCGCGAAGGTGGCTATTCAACTGTACACAGAAGCGGCTGAATACGCATTAACAAAAGGCATTATCATTGCTGACACTAAGTTTGAATTTGGTTTGGATAGGCAGGGTGTTTTACATGTTATGGATGAAGTGCTGACACCAGATTCATCAAGATTCTGGCCGTTAGAAAGCTATCAGGCTGGTAGCAACCCCCCTAGTTACGATAAGCAGTTCGTGCGGGATTGGTTGGAAAGTACCGGTTGGGATAAAATGCACCCAGCCCCAGTATTGCCAGCGGAAGTTGCTAAAAAGACCAGTGAAAAATATATGGAAGTTTATACAAAGCTGACGGGTAAGGTGCTTAGTTAAATCGTGTTTGATCAATTTATAAAGCCTTGCAAAACGGATTAATCAAGAGCTTGCACTATATCGGCTTATCGCCAGACATCCTGATACGTCTGGTTAGTAAAATGTGCTTAGGGCTAGCCATTGGCTATTTGTTGTTACCATTCGATTTAATTCCTGACTTTATTTCGGCACTTGGTCCATTAGATGACTTGGTGATTATTCCCTTCCTTGTTTACGCTGTATTGAAAATGACGCCAAATACAGCCATCGAAAGTTGTCGGCCGAAATAAATTAATAGTGTTTGTAATGCTTTTGTTGCAAGCTCTTGCTATAATCCGCACCTTAAAAATATTGGAAGTTATGACATGTCATTGAATTTAGTCCCTTCAGGTAAAGATTTACCTAACGATTTTAATGTGATCATTGAAATCCCAGCGAATGGTGACCCAGTTAAATATGAGGTTGATAAAGATAGCGGTTCTCTATTTGTGGACCGATTTATGGGTACCTCTATGCAATACCCATGTAACTATGGCTATATCCCGCACACATTAGGTGGTGATGGTGACCCTGTTGATATTTTAGTGGTGACACCCGTGCCATTGTTGCCAGGTGTGGTTGTCCGTTGTCGTGCGCTAGGCATGCTCAATATGGAAGATGAAGCCGGTGATGATGCAAAAGTGTTAGCTGTGCCAGTTGAAAAAGTATGTCCTTTATATGCTTTTCAAAAGACGTATAAAGATGTTTCGCCTTGGCGTTTAAATATGATCTCTCACTTCTTTGAACATTACAAAGATTTGGATAAAGATAAGTGGGTTAAGATTTTAGGTTGGGAAGATATTAGTGCTGCACATAAAGAAATTATGGATGGTGTAGGTCGTTATAATTCTGCAAAAGTTAAGCCAGCATTCTAAGTCGTATTAAGAATGAAAAAAGCGTGGTTACCCACGCTTTTTTATTGCCTATTGATTGTTTAGTTTTATCCAGCCATCACGCTAAATAATTGCCTATTATTGTTGTGGCTGCCACGCCGATGGCAAGGCTGGCGGTGGAAGCAATGCCACCGATATGTAAAAACACAAGTAGCAGGGTTGGATTAACAAAGGTTTCGTGTGTTTCTTCCCAAAATCCATCGCCTGTTTCATTCCTGTGTGTTAGCGGCCTGTTAAGACAGGGGCTTAAACAATTCTAATGGGTGGCAAATGACGAAGCTGAAATACAGGTTGGCATGTTAATGCTCAAAGGTTTGAGTCATCAAGATAGTGCAGACGTAAGAGCAATTAGTGAGCGTACTATTCGAGCACAAGCGCGGGCTGTTTATCGCAAGTCTAGGTTGTTTGGGCGATCGGAACTTATGGTTTTTTATAGAAGACCTGTTGCCACCGCATGAAGGTGTCTAATATGACAAAAAACCAGCGACATGCGCTGGTTTTAGGGTTAAGCTAAAGGTTGATTTAGCCTAGCAAAGGAACAATCAATAGCGCCACAATATTCATAATTTTAATAAGTGGGTTAATCGCTGGCCCAGCGGTGTCTTTGTATGGGTCACCTACTGTGTCGCCAGTCACTGCAGCTTTATGTGCCACAGAGCCTTTACCACCATGGTTGCCATCCTCGATGTATTTTTTAGCATTATCCCAAGCACCACCACCAGTACACATTGAAATGGCGACAAATAATCCTGTAATAATGGTACCCATCAGCATACCACCCAGTGCCACAGGCCCTAGTAGCAAGCCGACGGCAATTGGCACAGCAATTGGTAGCAGTGAAGGCAGCATCATTTCTTTAATGGCTGCTGTCGTTAGCATATCAACCGCTTTACCGTACTCTGGCTTGCCAGTGCCATCCATAATGCCTTTGATGTCACGGAACTGACGACGCACTTCCTCAACAACAGCACCTGCAGCACGACCAACCGCTTCCATGGCCATCGCAGCAAACAAGAATGGAATCAGGCCGCCAATAAATAAACCAATAATGACCATTGGATCACTTAAGTCAAAGCTGGCTACGATACCTTGTGCATCTAATTTATGCGTGTAATCTGCAAACAAAACTAATGCAGCCAACCCGGCAGAGCCAATGGCATAGCCTTTCGTCACTGCTTTTGTTGTGTTGCCGACAGCATCTAATGGATCAGTCACATCACGTACGCTGCTTGGCAACTTTGCCATTTCAGCAATCCCACCAGCATTGTCTGTTATTGGGCCGTAAGCATCTAATGCAACTACAATACCTGCCATGCTTAACATGGCAGTTGCTGCAATGGCAATGCCATATAAGCCAGCCAACGCAAATGAAGCCCAAATAGCTAGACATACTGAAAGGACAGGCCAAGCGGTTGATTTCATTGATACGCCAATACCTGCAATGATGTTGGTTGCATCGCCCGTACTAGACGCTTGCGCAATGTGCCTAACAGGTGCGTATTCTGTACCTGTGTAATATTCAGTAATCCAAACAAGCAAGCCTGTTAAGATTAAACCAACAGCACAAGTACCAAACAAAGCATTGGCTGAATAGAAGTCACCTGCTTCCGTCGTAATGCCATGAGGGAAGACCTGTATCGTGACGAAGTAAAATGCTGCAAGAGATAGCAACCCAGCAACGGCTAAGCCTCGGTATAAGGCGGGCATCACATTTTTCATGTCTGGTGTTGCCTTAACAAAAAAGCAGCCAATAATGGATGCGACGATAGACACTGCGCCCAAAAGTATTGGGTAAATAATCCCATTTGAGCTGGTAGTGAGCATTAATTGACCTAGTACCATGGTTGCAATCAGTGTAACCGCATAGGTTTCAAATAAATCAGCAGCCATGCCAGCGCAATCACCTACGTTGTCACCCACGTTGTCAGCAATCACAGCTGGGTTTCTAGGGTCATCTTCTGGGATGCCAGCTTCTACTTTACCAACTAAGTCAGCACCAACATCTGCACCTTTGGTGAAGATGCCGCCACCAAGGCGTGCAAAAATAGAAATAAGAGAAGAGCCAAATGCTAGGCCAATGAGTGGATTCAAGCTTTCAGCATTTTCAGCACCTAAATACCAATAGAAGCCTGCAACGCCTAATAAGCCTAGACCAACCACTAACATGCCTGTAATCGCACCACCTTTAAAGGCGACATCAAATGCGGGCACAATGCCATTTGTCGCAGCTTGTGCGGTACGTACATTCGCTTTAACAGAAACGTTCATGCCAATAAAGCCGCATAGACCTGATAGGACGGCGCCAATAACAAAACCAATTGCCGTCGTGGTGTTTAGTAAGAAAACAATAGCAGCGGTCAGGACGAGGCCGACAATCGCAATTGCTTTATATTGCCGTGCCAGATAAGCAGCAGCCCCTTGTTGAATCGCACCTGCAATCTCTTGCATACGGGTATTACCTGCGGGTAGATTCGAAATCCATTTACTCATTACCAAGCCATATAGCACTGCTAAAACTGCAGCAGTTATGGCGATGATTAATTCAACTGACATAACCTCTCCTAATGTTTTTGATACATTTTAACTATAATTATGTATAAATATAAAGCATGTGAAAGCCGCTACAGAATGTAAATGATTTGTAACGACTGCGGCATTATGGCACTAATGTTGAAACGGAACAAGGCTTTAATTTTTGTCTAATTTATCTATGTAAATCAATATATTGGATGTTTATTGTTGGCGAGCTTGACTTGCTATAGTGGCGAAAATATTGCCGTGTAGATGTTAGGCATTGTCAGCTAATCGATTGAGTTTATCGGCGAGTGTAGAGTCACCAAGATCTTTTGCTAATTTTCTTAGTGATATAGCTGCACTACTAGAAAGTGTGCGAAGCTCGGGAGTTACATGCTTTTGTTGAGATTTCACTTGCACTTTTACCTTAATTCCAGTAACTTTACATTGCTGGTAAATAGGGTCTTCTTTTTGCAAATTTTGTAATTGAGTCAATAAGCTGGCGTTAGATAATTTGATTTTTGTTGCAACACCGCTATTGTGTGCAAAAATGGTCAGCAGTCCGTTATTTAAGCTGCTTGCGAAACTGGATTGACTGATGGCGGCTGGTGCAATGGCTTGCCAGAATTGTTGAAGGTTGAGATGTGCGTCTGCCTGAGTAACTAATCGGTTAAATTGGTTGTCAGAATCTTTTTTGTTTCGATTGAGTAATGCATTTATTTTTTGCATAAGTTTATTTTAAAGAGTATTTAATTATTATACGATGAATATTATCCTAGTTCCTAATAACTTGGCAAAGCCTAGAACGTTGTCAAGCTTTCATGTGCGGGTAATTTTGGTCGGGTTTGTTGTGCTGGCCTGTCTTGTCACTGCGGTGCTTCTGTCTGAAAAAAACAATATCAAGCGCCAAGCAGCTCAATTAGAAAAGTCCATTAACCTCTCTCAAATGAATTTAGATGCCTACGCCAAACAAATTGGCGGGTTGCAAGCACGAATTATGCGCTTGGATGCGCAAAATAAACGATTGGTAAAATTGGCAGGGATTGAAACGGAGAAAAAGGTTGCTAAAAATATTGACTTGAAGCCAGTCGAGACTTTGAGTGCTTTGGGTATTGGCGGACCATTGGTTAATACAGCACCGATGACGGAGCCTGATTTGCAAGCTGCGATTGCAGAGTTGGCGATTGCTGTTGGTCATCGTGACGAGTATATGAATTTTGTTGAGGCAGACGTATTACAAAGCAGCGTGCTTAAAGAGATGTTGCCGAATATTACCCCCGTGTCATCTGCGTATCGTTCATCTGGCTATGGCTGGCGTATTGATCCGATTAGAGGAGGTAAAGCTTTTCATGAAGGTTTAGACTTTTCTGCTGTTAGGGGCGCGTCCATCTATGCCGCAGGTGATGGTATTGTGACCACTGCAGGGCGAACACATAATTATGGAAAACTAGTTAAGGTTAACCATGGTTCTGGCTTGGAAACCCGTTATGCACATGCCTCAAAACTACTGGTAAAAATTGGAGAGCGTGTGGTTAAAGGCCAAGTGATTGCGCTAGTCGGCAGTTCAGGACGTTCTACTGGCCCACATTTGCATTATGAAATTCGTTTAAATGGTAGGTCATTAGACCCAAGAAAATATCTAAGAAACTAATTAAAATTAGTTGTGATTGCTCTTGAATTACAAAATAACATCCCCAGCTTAGCTAAAATCCAATCTAACTTTTAAGGTTTCCGTATGTTCGGAAAATCGGTGTCGTTTCATGTTATCTAAGATGTTCAGAAAAATAGTCGGTAGTCGTAACGATCGGCTAGTCAAAAATTATACGCAAATAGCTAAAAAAATTAATGAATTAGAGCCTAGCATGCAAGCTCTGTCAGATGATGAGTTGCGTGCAAAGACAGCAGAATTCAAACAGCGTTTTAATGATGGCGAGTCATTAGACAGTTTATTGCAAGAGGCCTTTGCTGTCGTGCGTGAAGGTGGTGTACGTGCATTAGGCATGCGTCATTTTGATGTGCAGTTGATTGGCGGGATGGTGCTAAATGCTGGGAAAATTGCTGAGATGCGCACAGGTGAAGGCAAGACCTTTGTCGCGACCTTGCCAGTGTACTTAAATGCACTTGCAGGGAAAGGTGTACATGTCGTCACGGTTAATGATTATTTGGCAAAGCGTGATGCGGAATGGATGGCTAAGTTATATAACTTCTTAGGCCTAACCGTTGGTATCAACCTGTCGCAAATTCCACCAGATGAAAAGCAAGCTGCTTACGCTGCCGATATTACTTACGGTACGAATAATGAGTTTGGTTTTGATTACCTACGCGACAATATGGTTGATAGTGCAGAACAGCGCACTCAGCGCACGATGAGTTATGCGCTAGTCGATGAGGTTGATTCGATTTTAATTGATGAAGCGCGTACGCCATTGATTATTTCAGGCCAAGCTGAAGGTGATATTGAGGAATATACACAAATTAATGCAGTGGCTAAAAAGCTGATTAAACAAGAATCCGAAGAAGGTGAAGGCGACTTCTGGGTCGATGAGAAAGGTCAATCAGTTAACTTTTCTGAAGCAGGACATGAACATGCTGAAGCCTTCTTAGAAGCCTCAGGATTATTGCCAGCAGGCTCTAGCTTATATGAGTCAGGTAACATTAGTTTGGTGCACCACTTAAACGCGGCATTGCGTGCCATTAACTTATTCCACTTGGACCAGCATTATGTTGTCCGTGATGGTGAAATTGTGATTGTGGATGAATTCTCTGGCCGCATGATGCCAGGACGCCGTTGGTCTGATGGTTTACATCAGGCGGTTGAAGCAAAAGAGGGTGTTGAGATTCAAAAAGAGAACCAAACGCTGGCTTCTATTACCTTCCAGAATTATTTCCGCATGTACGAAAAACTAAGCGGTATGACAGGTACTGCAGATACGGAAGCTTACGAGTTCAATCAGATTTATGGTTTAGAAACCGTTGTGATTCCGACACACCGTCCAATGCAACGTAAGGATGCCATGGATAAAGTCTATCGCACTCCAAAAGAAAAATATAATGCGGTGATTGAAGATATTAAAGAATGTCAGAAACGTGGGCAACCAGTATTGGTCGGCACTACATCAATTGAGAATTCAGAAATCATTTCAACAGCATTGACCGCTGCTAAATTAGACCACCAAGTGCTGAATGCAAAGCAACATGAGCGTGAAGCGCATATTATTACGCAGGCGGGTCAACCTAGTATGATTACCATTGCAACCAATATGGCTGGACGTGGCACTGATATTGTTTTGGGCGGTAATTTTGAGCCAGAAATTCTCACGGTAGAAGCGGATGGAAAATTAACTGATGCACAAAAAATAACTAAGATAGCTGGGATTAAAGTGAATGCAGAGAAGCTGCATGAGCAAGTGCTTGCCGCAGGTGGCTTGCATATTATCGGTACAGAGCGCCATGAATCACGTCGTGTTGATAATCAACTACGTGGTCGTTCAGGTCGTCAAGGTGACCCTGGATCAAGTCGTTTTTACTTATGCCTAGAAGATCAACTATTACGAATTTTCTCAGGGGATCGCGTAGCGTCCATTATGGAGCGCTTAAAAATGCCAGAAGGCGAAGCGATTGAGCATTCTATGGTGACGCGTGCAATTGAAAATGCACAACGTAAAGTAGAGGGTCGCAACTTCGATATTCGTAAGCAGCTACTAGAGTTTGATGATGTGTCTAATGATCAGCGTAAAGTGATTTATGAGCAACGTAATGAGTTGTTGGAAGCGACAGATGTTGGAGAGACAGTAACAGTAATGCGTTATGACGTTTTGTCCGATTTGATTTCGACTTATGTTCCACCAGGCAGTATTGAAGAATTATGGGAAATTCCTGAGCTTGAGAATGCTGTTGAAGCAGAAACAGGTTTGGAGTTGCCGATTGCACAGTGGTTAGAAGAGAATCCAGATTTGCATGAAGAAACATTACGCGAACGTGTAACGACAGCAGCAGATGAATCTTATGCAGAGAAAGAAATGTTGGCTAGTGCTAGAAATATGCGCCAATTTGAGCGCTCAGTAATGTTGCAAAGTATCGATAACCACTGGCGTGAGCATTTGTCTGCTTTAGATCATTTGCGTCAAGGTATTCATTTACGCTCTTATGCACAGAAGAATCCGAAGCAAGAATATAAACGCGAAGCGTTTGAACTATTCGGAGGTTTGTTGAATATAATTAAGTCTGAAGTCACCAAAGTCACCATGTTAGTGCAGATTAAAACGCAAGAAGATGTGGGGGTAGTAGAGCCATCAGAAGGTGTTGAAAACGTGCAATATCAACATGCAGACTATAATGAGGCATTAAAAGGCGGTGATGAAGCCCCTTCTTCTGCGCAACCCGTGGTACGAGAAGGTATTAAAGTCGGACGTAATGATGCCTGCCCATGTGGGTCTGGTAAAAAATATAAACAATGTCATGGTGCGTTAGTCTAGGTTACTGGTGGTTTGGTTGGATATAACCAATGGCTGAAATTAATACAGATTCTCAAGGTGAGGAGGTGCAGTCTCCTTAATGTAAAACCAGATTAAGCTGGTTTTACATTACCTTGTTTTATGAGTTTTTGATAGGCGCTATCGTTTTCCCAATTGGAAAAACAGCTAACTCAGCTAGCTTTAAATGCTGCAAGCCAAATGGGATGCCGATAATAGTAACAAAGCAGGCCAGTGCGGAAATCAGGTGGCCAATAGCCAACCACCAGCCAGCTAAGGTAAACCAAACCACATTACCTAAGACGCCTAGCGCACCTGTACCAACATCTTCTTTTTTTGATAATTCATTACGTGCTACTGCTTTTTTACCAAATGGAAAGAATGAAAACTGACCGATGACAAAGCAGGCTTTTGCCCATGGAATCCCAATAATTGTGATTAAGGCAATTAAGCCAACTAACCACCAGGCCAAGCCCATGAGAGCGCCGCTTAAAATAAACCACAAAATATTACCAAGTGTACGCATATCGACCTTAAATTATTATTGAGTTGAAAGCTTGTCAGCTATTTCCATTTTAACCATGCCATCGCACCAAAGAAAGCTAGTGCGGCAAGTAGTGTCAGAATAGTGAGTGGCTTGTTTGCATGTTTTCCGAGTAGGTCGCGTTTGCTATTCAATATTAATAAAGCTAACGCTAATAGTGGAATAAACATAGCGCCAATCACGGCATATAGTTTTTGCACTTCTTTAAAAGGCATCCATAGCCCCAAGATGGGGATGAATGTGATGAAAATCAAGTAGAAATGGTAGGGTGTTATCTTGGCTACGCGGCTTGATAATGGTTGGTTATTTTGATTGAAAAACAAATGCCACACATCCGCAAACAAGTAAGGCACGGCTTGCCATACCCCAAGTAAGCTACTAAAGATAGCGCTAAAAGCCCCTGCCAAAAATAACCAACGACCAGTTAACCCTAACGGCGCTTCTAAACTATCCGCTAAGGTGACGAGTAAGTCAGCACCTTTGCCATCAATGCTTATGGTGCTGCCGATAATGACCATGCCTAGCCCAAACAGGATAGTCATCAAATAACCAGCTGCTAAATCAATGCGACAAGTTTTGATTGCAGCGGCGCCTTCTCGGCTAAGTTCTTTAATCCAGTATCCATAACATAGGATGGTTAGCGTGCCGCCAACGCCACCAATTAAAGCCACTGTCCATGTAATGCCTACGCCTGGCGCGTCTGGAATGCTTGGAATAAATAAACCTGAAAGCACTGCTGTTGTGCTTGGCCAAAGTAAGATGGCGGTGACCATGACTGTGATAAACATCACACCAATACAAACGGCCATGACCTTTTCAAATAACTTAAAGCCACCTATTAAGACGAGTAGAAAACCAACTAAACTACATAATATCCCATAAACTATTTTATCCGTTGCATCATCAAATATCGGAAACATGGCATGTAGTGTTGCGCCACAAGCACTCATTAATGCAGAGGCAACAAAAAATGTCCACAGCAAGAGGTAAGGCAAAAATAGCCAGCCTGTGACACGACCAAAATGCTGTTCAACGCCCTCAAGAAAACTAGTGCCCGTCACCAACTGCCAACGTGCTAAACCTTCCGTTAAGGTGAATTTTAATAACCCACCAACCACCACTGCCCATAAAACAGTTAAACCCAATTGGCTACCGGAAAAACTGGCGGTAGCTAAATCGCCAGCACCAACTCCTGTTGCGGCTACAAGTATGCCGGGCATTAATATGGCAAATAAACTGAGTGATTTTGATTTCTTCACAGAGGCTATTGTAGAGGTAAAATGAACGCCATGGTAAAGCAACGTAAAATAATTCACACCGATATGGATGCCTTCCTGTATCAGTCAAATAGTGTGACCAACCCGAATATCAAAGGAAACTACTCATTGTAGGTGGCCAGCTTAATAGTCGGCGTGTAGTGGTTTTACTACTGTTGCTTATTTATTTTGGCAACTCATAAGCATGGCCTTTATTCGTGATTTCTTCAGAACCATCGTTATTAAAGAACACCACCTGCACCACTTTGTCATTGAGGAAGTCTAATTCTGTAGCCTCGTAATATTTTCCATTCTCATCGGTGTTGATATTGTGATAGTGCCAAATAGAAGCAACAATACGATTGGAACCTTTAATTCTTACATCCTCCGCTTTGGCAGGCTCACCCAGTTGGGCAATGATAGATCTTTTATCATGCTGTTCAATTGCCTTTACAAAGGCTTTTTCCTTAGTCGGAAATATCACTTTAGTGTTGCTAGTGGATGGTGCCTCTGCGGGTTCAGATGGCTTAGTACTCACCGAAGAGCAAGCCGTACAAAAGGCCAGTAAGGTAAAGGTAATTAACAGATTTATGTTCAAATCCATGCGTGTCCCCTTAAGTGATTTAAGTTAAGGTTATGTTGATTGGATTGGTTCAGCTCAGTCAGGTGCCATAGGTAGCACTTCAACCAAAATGGAATGTAAGCGTCTACTATCGGCACGCACAATGGTAATGCTTAAATCTTCAATCTGGATATGGTCATCCCGTTTTGGTAAGTGACCAAATTTATTCACGACTAAACCGCCAATGGTTGAAAACTCTTCATGGCTAAAGGCGGTGCCTAATGTTTCGTTGACGTCTTCAATTTCTGTGAGCGCTTTAATACGGTATTTGATTGGCGACTGTTGAATAATATTATCTTCGTCTTCGTCATAGTCATACTCATCTTCAATATCCCCTACAATTTGCTCAAGCACATCTTCAATCGTGACCATGCCAGCGACGCCACCATATTCATCGACGACCATGGCAATATGGTTACGGTTGCTTCTAAATTCTTTGAGTAAGACATTCAGGCGTTTAGATTCCGGGATAAATACAGCAGGGCGTAGCATCTCGCGGACTTCGAACTTTTCCCCCGCATAATAGCGGAGTAAATCCTTTGCAAGCAAAATGCCAATCACATCATTTTTATCGTCTTCAATCACAGGGAAGCGACTATGGGCCGTTTCAATGACATGCGGGATAAACGTTTGGGGGGGGGCTGTGATGTCGATCACATCCATTTTTGAACGTGGAATCATGATGTCTCGGACTTGCATTTCACTTACTTGCAATACGCCTTCTATCATAGCAAGGGAGTCACCATCCATTAACTGGTTTTCATATGCACTATGTAACAACCCAACAAGCTGCTCGTGATCTTCCGGTTCGCGTAATAAAAAGTGACTTAGGCGTTCTAATAAACCTGGTTTGTTACTTGTTTCCGGCTCGGGATCCATGCAGGACACACCCTATGTAATAAGATAGGGGTTAGGATACCCTAAATTGAGTAATGTGGACACTTCAATAGACTCCATTAAACCCGCTTGATCATCGTTTAAATGATCATATCCATGCAAGTGTAGCGTACCGTGTACAGCTAAATGTGCAAAGTGCGCTTCAACGGTTTTATGCTGTTCTTTAGCTTCTCTAATCACCACCGGCGCGCAGATAATAATGTCACCTACTAAGCAAGGTTCTTCAGTCAATGGAAAGGCCAATACATTAGTTGCATAGCCTTTCCCACGGTAGGCTAGGTTGAGTGCATGGCCTTCTGCTTCATCGACAATGCGGATAGTCATTTCAGTGTCGACTCGTAAGGTCGCTTTAGCCCACTTTCTAAATTGGGCTTTTGTCGGTAGGTTGCCTAAATCACTGGCATTTTGGAAGTTGAACTGAATGTTAGGCATGATTAATTATATAATTAAATCTATGATTGATTTAGGTTCTAGTTTCTCCGGGCAGTTCTGGCTATAGCAGTCAAAAAAGGCTGCTTGGCATGAGAGTAATACCGTGGATGTGACGTTGAGGATTGATATTTAATTGACTACACATATAGATAATGCTTTTACTCGTTTTTTTCTTCATATTGCTCATAGGCATTTACAATCTTTTGCACCAGTGGATGGCGCACAACATCTTGAGATAAGAAATTCGTCATCGCAATGCCTTTGATGTCTTGTAATATTTTTTTCGATTCAACTAAGCCACTTTTCTTGCCGCGTTGCAAATCAATCTGCGTCACATCGCCAGTGATGACGGCTTTTGTGCCAAAGCCAATACGGGTTAAAAACATTTTCATTTGCTCTGGCGTCGTATTTTGCGCTTCATCCAAAATGATAAAGCTTTGATTTAATGTGCGGCCACGCATATAGGCCAATGGTGCGACTTCAATAGCATTGCGTTCAAACATTTTATTCGCCGTGTCATAACCAGCTAAGTCATACAAGGCATCGTAAAGCGGGCGTAAGTAAGGGTCAACCTTTTGGCTTAAATCACCAGGCAAAAAGCCTAAGCGTTCACCAGCCTCTACCGCCGGGCGAACAAGCACGATACGCTTAACACGGTCACGTGTTATGGCATCCACTGCGCTAGCAACCGCTAAATAAGTCTTGCCCGTACCAGCGGGGCCGATACCAAAAGTAATGTCATGGCCTTGAATTTGTTTTAAGTATTCTACTTGGCGTGGGGTGCGGCCATGTAGATCGCCACGTCTAGTCATTAATGCTGGCATATCTGTGCTAGAATTTAATTCATCAGGAGTCAGTTTCTCAACTTGGACTAAGCCGAGTTGTACATCTTCTAGTTCAATGGGTTTTTTAGCGCGGATGTAGAAGTTCTCTATGATTTGCGCTGCTATCCGCATATTTTCTTTTTTCCCTGTAATGCTAAATGTAGCACCGCGGCGATTGACGTTCACTTCAAGTACCGTTTCGATTTGCTTTATATTTTCATCAAGCGGGCCGCAAAGGTTGGCTAGGCGGGTATTGTCTTCAGGTTGTAGTGTAATTTCCATAATCTTAATTCTGCAGTCTAATTCTATAGTCTTGAATCGTTTTGCTTATTGTTAAATCAATTCGCCTTGTAAGCGCCTTGGATTGTCTGTGTTAGTAATCTTAACGTTAACAAAGTGACCAGTTAACGCCTCATTTTTAGCGATGGTCACAATGCGATTGTTATCTGTTTTTCCAACCATCTCATCTGTTTTTTTTCTAGAAACACCTTCAATCAATACGCGTTGGCTGGTGCCTAACATGGAGCGGCTAATCGCCTCGCCTAGGGATGTATTAATAGCTTGCAGTCTGCTTAAGCGGTCGAGCTTGGTTTGGTGCGGTGTACTGTCTTCGATAAACGCTGCTGGCGTACCAGGGCGTGGGCTATATAAGAAGCTAAAGCTGTAATCAAAGCCAACATCTTCCATTAGTTTGACCGTCGCTTCAAAGTCTTTTTCCGTTTCACCTGGAAAGCCAATAATGAAGTCAGAAGTAAGTGTGATGTTCGGGCTGGCAGCCTTTAGTTTGCGAATAATGCTTTTATATTGCAACACGGTGTGATTGCGTTTCATTGACATTAAAATGCGGTCGCTCCCCGCTTGCACGGGTAGGTGAAACTGTCCGGCCAACTTCGGTACATTGGCAAAGCAATCAATGAGTCGATCACTCATTTCGTTCGGATGACTAGTCGTAAAGCGGATGCGTTCAATTTGCGGGATCTCAGCAATGGTTTCAATGAGCATTGCTAAATCAGCTTCTACGTCTTCATAGGCTGTACGGTAAGCGTTGACGTTTTGACCTAGTAATGTAATTTCTTTCACACCTTGCTCAGCCAGTTGAATCGACTCGGTCAGAATATCTTCAAAAGGTCGTGACACTTCTTCTCCACGGGTATATGGGACGACGCAAAAGCTGCAATATTTACTACAGCCTTCCATAATGCTTAGGAATGCGCTAGCACCCTCTACTTTTGGTGGCGGCAAGTGGTCGAACTTCTCTATTTCAGGAAAGCTGATATCGACTTGTGATTCGCCTGAATCTTGCTTGTTTTTAATCATGTCAGGCAGGCGGTGGATGGTTTGCGGCCCAAAGACAATATCAACATAAGGCGCGCGCTTAATAATGTTGTCGCCCTCTTGCGTAGCTACGCAGCCACCAACGCCAATCACTAAATCAGGATTTTTTTCTTTCAGCGGAATAAAGCGACCGAGGTGGCTAAACACTTTATCTTCGGCCTTTTCACGAATCGAACAAGTGTTTAGCAAAATCACATCTGCGTCTTCTGGTGTGTCGGTCTCTACCATATCATCAGTGGAGCCAAGCATATCTTTCATGCGCGCAGAATCGTAGGTATTCATTTGGCAGCCGAAGGATTTCACAAATAATTTTTTTGATGTGGAGTTTGTCACTGGTTTTTATATTCGCTAGCAGATTGGTTAATCCGACATTTTAACGCATTTGGCAATACTTAAGGTAAATTGGGGGAAAGCTTAGCTAGCAAGGTAAAATGGTATTGTCCTAATTAAAAAAAGCGTTATATGCAAGCACTACCGATTTTTATTAATATTATTAACCATCACTGTGTTGTGATTGGAGGGGGAGAAATCGCCACACGTAAAGTGCTGATGCTGTTAAAAGCACAGGCTGCAATCACTTTGGTTTCACCAGATGTTAATCATGATATCCAAGCTCTGATTGATAATGGGAGAATTAAACATTTAAAAGCTAACTTTTCGCCAGTGCAGTTAGACAGTGCGAGATTAATCATTGCAGCGACAGCTGATGAATCTGTGAATAAAGCCGTTTCTATTGCGGCTCAAGCAGCTAATATCCCTGTCAACGTGGTCGATGCACCAGCGTTATGTACGTTTACGATGGGGTCAATTATTGAACGTAGCCCGATTGTGATTGCAGTCAGCTCTGAAGGAAATGCACCAGTTCTCGCGCGTTATATTCGCACGAAAATTGAAACGATGTTGCCAGCAGCTTATGGGCGAATTGCAGGGATTTTAGGTGATTTCCGTAATCAAGTGAAGGCTAAGTTCACGACGATACAAGCGCGTCGTATTTTTTGGGAGGGGATATTACAAGGGCCGTTTGTTGAGAGAGTATTATCTGGGCAAGAACAAGCGGCACGTGTTTTTCTTAAAGAATCGCTAGAGCAAGCCGATAACAAAACGCAACAAGGCGAGGTGTACCTAGTTGGCGGTGGTCCTGGCGACCCTGATTTGCTTACCTTTAGAGCATTAAGATTGATGCAGCAATGCGATGTCTGTGTGTACGATAAGCTGGTGAGTCCTGAAGTGATGGAGCTAGTGCGGCGTGATGCAGAGTTGATTTATGTCGGTAAAGCGCGAGGTCAACATACCATGCAGCAAGAAGATATTAATGCTTTGTTAGCAAGGCTGGCACTTAAAGGTAGGCGAGTATTACGGTTAAAAGGCGGTGACCCTTTCATTTTTGGACGTGGTGGAGAGGAAATTGAAACGCTGATGCAACATGGCGTTCCATTCCAAGTTGTACCAGGCATCACTGCTGCCAGTGGTGTTGCTAGTTATGCGGGTATTCCGCTAACGCATAGAGACTACGCGCAGGCTTGTTTATTTATAACAGGGCATCTAAAAGATGGTTCTGTCGATTTGGATTGGGATGCGATGATGCGGCCCAACCAAACATTAGTGATTTATATGGGGTTAATTGGCTTAGAGACTATTTGCCAGCAATTAATTAAAAATGGAATGTTAGCAACTATGCCGATAGCCATCGTTCAGCAAGGAACAACACAGCGGCAGCGTGTCGTCGTCGGGACGTTATTAGATATGCCAGATAAGGTTAAGCTGGCGGAATTGAAAGCACCCTGTTTAACGATCATTGGTGAAGTTGTTCAATTAAGAGAAAAATTAAATTGGTTCAACCCGGAAATATAAGTTTTATTTATTCCTCAAGATACACTCAATGAGTGAGGTTGTTGGCGCTGGAGGTGCATTTGGCATTTCTACCGATGTTTAATAGGTATAGGTAGTGATAACCGCACTTCTAGTCCACCAGCTTCACGGTTAATCAGTTGCAATTTGCCGTGATGCAGTTTTGCAATACGGTTGCAGATAGCTAGTCCTAACCCGCTGCCACCTTCATTTTTAGTGCGCGCGCTATCTAGGCGCTCAAATGGCCTGAGCAAACGTTCTGTTTGACCTTTAGGAATACCAGGCCCACGATCTAATACGCTAATGATAACCATATCTGCTGTGATTTCACTTTCAACCACCACTTCACCTTTCGTGTAAGCATAGGCGTTGCCGACCAAGTTATCGAGCAAGCGCTGCATTGCTAATGGACGAAGCGGGATGTAGTAGTTAGGGCTTAATTTAAGCCTAAGTTGTCGACCTGCGCGTGCTTGGCGTTCGGCAAGCGATGTTAACAACACGTTGATATCCACCATCTGGGAAGATTCGCCTTCAACGCCACGGACAAAGTCTAGAAACTGATGAATGATATTGTCCATGTCTGCAATATCGTCAATCATGCCTTCTTTCATCTGGGCAGATTCATCCTCTGATAGCATTTCTACGGCAAGACGCAAACGGGCTAATGGGGTGCGGATGTCATGCGAAACTCCAGCCAGCAATAAGTTGCGCTCACTATCGAGTCTGACCAAAGCATCTGCCATTTCATTAAAGGTTTGGTTCACCTCACTTAACTCATCCAAGCTGTCCTCAGGCAACCTAGGAGCGGGTTCTCCATTACGCAATTTATCTGCTGCATGTGCTAGAAAGTTCAGTGGGCGATTGATGCGGCCCGCCGTAATATAGGCGCCTACTAGGGATAGTAATCCAATTAATGCACCCCAGCCTAACCAATGCCACGGGAGAGGGCGGTCTGCTTGAATATTAGGGATCACCACCCAAAAATCATCCAGCTCCACATTAAAGCTAATCCACAAACCTGGAATACCGTAATGATTAACGGTAATAATGGTTTCCACCCCTAAACGTTGCCGTATTTTTTGCGTAAGGAGCTGCGCAAATGGGTCATTAGGCATTGGCTCTACTTGCTCCATGAAATCGGCGGAATAAACGCGCACGCCCTCACGACCAGATAGCTCAGAAAGCAGTGCGCCTCTTCTGTTCTCATGAGATGCAATGAGTGATGCACGGGTGTAATTAACAATGGTAACCGCTTGTAGGGCGGCCATCTCCGCACGTGGTTCGCGCCCAAAATAATCAAATATTTTTAGCGAGCCATAAATGCTAACTGCCAACAGAATAGCAATGAGTAGCATCAGCCTAGCTAAAATTGTGCGGGGTAGTAGTCTCAATTTAACTATTTATATGACGTTAGCAATAAACCAAAATGTTTAAGCGCTATCTTCACCATCAGGAATAAACACATAGCCAAATCCCCACATGGTTCTCAAAAATCTAGGCTGCGCTGGGCTTGGTTCGATTAAGCGACGTAAACGTGATACTTGCACATCAATACTACGGTCAAAAACATCCAGCTCTCGTCCCCGTGCCAGTTGCATTAAACGATCGCGTGATAGCGGTTGTCTAGGATGCTCAGTAAATACTTTTAATAAAGTAAATTCACCGCTAGTAATGGTGATATTGACACCATTTTTACTTAAGCTGCGATTCTCTGCATTAAACACAAAATCACCAAAAGGGAATGTTTCTTGTGTGGCTGCTCCATGTAGTTGTGAGTTTTGGCCATGGCGGCGCATAACCGCATTAATACGTGCCAAAAGCTCACGGGGGTTAAATGGCTTAGGCAAGTAATCATCAGCACCCATTTCCAAACCAATAATCCTATCCACTTCATCTCCACGTGCCGTAAGCATAATAATAGGTGTATTAATGTTGTTTCCACGCAGTCTGCGGCATATCGCCAAGCCATCTTCACCAGGCAACATTAAATCTAATACTAATAAGTCAAATTTCTCGGCTTTTAGTACGGTATCCATCGCTGCCGAATCAGACACCGTTTTAATACTAAAGCCTTGTTCCGTTAGGTAGCGTTGTAACAATTCACGCATGCGTAAATCATCATCAACCATTAATATTTTTTTATATTCAGACACTTTGATTGTCTACCATGCGTTAGTTAGGTTGTACTAGAATTAAACAATGGTCTAGTATAGGTGTTCATTGAGGATAAATCTATAATTTGGAATAGCTTTTATGTATAATTTTTTCAAATTATTGACGTTGATCAACAAACTACCAAGTTACAATTTTTTACAATTAGGTTTTTTAATGAAACATTCCACTTACATAGTTGATTCATGATGCCAATCCACAGTTGAGATTAAGTAGACTGATTTGGATATAAAACAACGAATATGCTAACAAATAAACTCTTTTTTTGGTCGAAAATGACATTGCTCATAGTATTGAGCGTGGTCTTTATTTCTCCATCATTTGCTGATTCAAGCACAGTTTTAGAAGTTAATGATGGAGCACCAGAGTTGTTAGATGCAGACGACCCTCAATCTGGCTTAAGAAAAACACTTGAATCTAATTTTAGTCCTGTTGATCGTGCGCGATTGCGCAAAGCATTAATTGACTATGCTAGAAACAACGACCCCGAACATATTAAAATTAAAAAACAACGTAAGTTGATGCGAGACAGCCTAAAACAACGATTTATCCGATGTAATAATGATTTGGATGACTCCTTAGACCGTCAAGAAGTGACCGAATGTTTACCGCAAATAGCACGACATTTTAATGATGTAGATATCGGCGAAGATAACGTAATTACATTTGAAGAGCTTGAGTTAGCACAAGCTAAATGGAGTGAGCGTCGTAGAGCAGCCGAGGCGAAGCTAGAAGTACAACGCATTAAAGACGTCGAAGCCGGAATTAAGAGAAAAGCGGCACAACGTAAAGAATCTAAGTAGGCGGAGCGATTAAAGTAACACCCCAGCTAGTCATTCTAGCGATTTACTTCTCCTACGCTTTACTACTTCCAAGTTTCACCATTCCAACATAAGATTTCTTAGCTGAAGAAGTTAATGGGGTGGAAGTCTATACGTCAGAGCTAGCAGAACGCGCGCCGCTCAAAGAAAAATAATAGCTACCAACTAATCTCTTTACCATCGTAAGCAACAAATCGCCCTGTATTCGTAAGGCTTAGTTGATCAATCACTTTACGTAAGCCTACCACGCTGGTTTGTGTGCTAATCAGCGCATTTGGACCGCCCATTTCGGTTTTCACCCAGCCAGGATGTAAGGTGGCTACCGCAATGTCAGCAGGTTGCAGATCAATACTTAAGCTTTTCATAACACAGTTAGCCGCCGCTTTTGTTGAGCGGTACATATAGCTACCGCCGCTGTTATTATCATCGATACTACCCATCTTGCTCGATAAGGTCACCAGCTTCTTCAATGTGCTTTTGGCTATATGTGGGGTAAATGCGGTTGCCACCTTTAAAGGCGCAATACTATTCACTTTAAACCCTGCCAGCCATTTATCCACATCAGTATCACCTAAGCCACCAGTGGGGTAAACGCCTGCATTGTTAATCAGAACATCAATGGCTACATCGCTTAACTGCTGCGCCAGCGCATCGACCTGACTAAAGTTAGCCACATCTAAAGCGTGTATTTGAATGTTACTATGTTGCGCCGCTAATACTTGTAATGCACTCGCGTTTTCAGGTTCGCGGCAGCAAGCCAATACGTCCCAGCCAGCTTGCGCATACTGCTTAGTGAATTCCAAACCAATACCACGGTTTGTGCCTGTAATTAAAGCGGTACTCATGACTTAACTCCTATTAAAATACATATCAATCACTAAAGCTTATTATGATCCAAAGGATTAGACACAACAAACACTCGCATACCCAATAAACGATTACGTAAAATCATTAGCCCATTTTACGTCAGCACACTAGAGATGAAAATTATTTCTCATGTACTATAACAGTCATACCGGCATATCACTTGGATGTGTTACAAACTCAGAGGAGAATTATTATGTGGACAACACCAGCAGCTACAGAAATGCGTTTTGGCTTTGAAGTAACAATGTACGTAATGAATAAATAAGCTAGCGTTAAATATTTACTTGCGGATTTATCTCTTGCAAAAAAAAGCCCAGCTTTGGTTGGGCTTTTTTTTGTCCGTATAGTTTGTAGAAAGATGTAGATGGCAGGCAGAGTAGTGGCATGGTGACGGGCACAGGTGTGGTAAAGTCACCTTTTTTATTTGAACATGCTTTTAAAAGCCGGCAACAAGACAAGTGACACAAGCAAACAAAAAAATAGCAACGAAACCAAATCTAAAAGCCGCCATATTCGATATGGATGGTTTGTTAATTGATTCAGAGCACATGATCATGCAGGCCTGCATTGCTGCAGCCAAAGAAATAGGTATTACTTACACACAAGCAGAGTACGCAGAACTCATTGGCCGCGCTTGGCCCGATGCCACACGCATCATGACCAAGCAACTCGGTGGTGATGATAACTTTCAACATGTCATGCATTGCATCAATGCTAGTTTGGATAGTGATGGTAATGTCTTCCCGCTTAAAACAGGCGCGCTAGCCTTGTTAAAGTACTATCAAGCGAACAATATCATTTGCGGTGTTGCCTCATCTTCGCCCACTAGGCATATTGAGGAGCGCCTAGGCGCAGTCGGTGTGCGCGATTATTTCACGATTGTCACCAGTGGACACGAAGTCAGAAACGGCAAACCTAACCCCGATATCTACCTGCTAGCCATGGATCGGCTACAGGCCTATGTTACGTTTGCGGTACATGAATGTATCGCCTTCGAAGATAGCGAGCCGGGCGCTCGTGCAGCCATTGCCGCGGCATTAGATGTTATCGTCGTCCCAGATTTAAAACAGCCGAGTGACTTTGTGCGAAAAAATAGCTACGCAGTTGTAGAGAGCTTGGATGTATTTTTGAACGGTTTGTAGCCCGCAAGGGAAACACCTTGCCTTGCAGTAGTTGTACATACTTATAAATCAAGCATAATATAGCCATATTTTAACTCTTTAAATAAAAGAAAAAACGATTCATTATTCTGGTTACTAATATCTACTTACCCTCTGTTTAACAAGCCATGCTTACCTACCCATTACTCACACCTTTAGAACAAGTCGACCTGCCAAGCTTAACCGCAACACCCACTGCGCTACTGAGCCAGTTTGAGGACAGCACCCATCAGGCGTTCTTATGTGATACAGCCGATGGGCGCATGGTGTTGAAGGTGTGTGATGAAGTGGCGGTAGCACAATCAGGTTTTTGGCAAGGTGTAAATCATTTGTTTGGTGCTGACTTTCCGAAGTGTTTAGCGCGGATTCAGCTAACCCATGATTTACTAACTAAGCAAGGTTTGTATGCAGTGCCAGATTTTGTGGCATCTAACTGTAGTGCGTTTGAGCATGGCTTTGTATTAACGCGCTTTATTGATGGCATTGATATTGACGCCACGCAAGTCCCTGACGCCATGGTGGTGCAGTTGGCGAAACATGTCGCGCGGTTACATCAACAGACGAAGCCAACTTGGGGTGACTGCCATGCGCCAATGTACCAGGCCGCTGAGTGGGGTGAACGTTTACAAACGACACTATCAACATTAGCGGAGAAAAGTAATGTAGCGATTCCAGAACCGTTATTACAGGACGTGTTGACGCAGGCTAGTCGGACACAAGAAACCATGTTCGTACCGGTGATGTTGGATTTGCGTTGGGATCAATTTAGAAAGATAGGCAATGCACAAGATGATGCATTGGCGTTGATTGATTTAGATGCCTTTGTAATGGCGCCTCGTTCGTTGGATTTAGTGCTGTTGGCATATATTCTAACGCCGCAACAATTCACTTTGTTTAAAGCGACATATAAGGCGATGCATGACTGGCCTGATTACTCAGCGCAGAAGCCATGTTACCAATTACTGTTGTTTTTAATGCGAGTGTTGGGTGAGGCGGATTTAGCGCAATGGATGAAACGGTAATCACCCATTCTGCACATTAGACTATTTTTTGTAAGGCTTGAATATAGCGACTGTGCTCTTGTTGCTTATGCAGCTTAACCCAGCTGATATAGCCAGCAACGGCGAGTATGGTGTTAAGTACAAACAAGGAGGCGGTGGCGTAGTAACTGGTTTCAACATACAACATGACTGCGGCGGCATCGATAACCACCCAGTAGAGCCAGTTCTGTAGAATCTTCTTAGCGATTAACCAAGTGTTCATTACAGCAAACACCGTTGTGTAAGTATCTAGCGCAGGGCTTTGTGATTGGCCATTTGTCTTTAAGTAATAAGTGACGGCGGCGCTAATAATAAGGCCAATGATGATAAAGGCTATATTCTTAGGCCATCCCCAGCTGGTAATCGCCAATGTGTCTTCGGAATTACCGTGTTTCCTCCACAACCAATAACCATAAACCGCCATGCCAATATAGTAAAAATTAAGTAATGCCTGCATGGGAAGCTGGCCTTCCCAAAACAAGATGCTGTAAATTGCCGTGCTGAAAAATGCAAATGGCCAACACCATTGTGACTCTTTTGCAGCGAGCAGAATGTAAGCTACACCCATTAACGCTGCGGCAATCTCCCAGCCTGGCATTTGCGCAAAAGCAGCGATTAATGTGTTGAGCATCGTGTTTTCCATGACGTATGATTATACGTCTACAACATCGGCACGGTCTGTCCCGATAAATTTTATTGCAAATACACTGTTAGGTAATGCTTCAAATACAGCCTCCATTTCGCGATCAATACAATCCATCACGTCACGATATTCACCAAAGACTTGTGTGCTTAAGCTATTTCGTTTAACCACTAATTTTTCATTGGTTTCCAACTGAAGAATAAATTCCAGAATTGGCTCAATATAATCCTCAGTTAAAGGATAGAGGCTAATATCTAAAGAAATGCGCATATCTTATTTCCCTTTAAACTTTTTCAAGCAAGGACATGCATTAAACATGCCCTTGTTAACTGGCTAGTAGTCGTAAGTGACTGTTATGCCGCCGACACGTGGCTGGCCAAGTTGTGTATAAGCTTCTGCTATATAACCTTTGGCTGGGTTGTTACCGAAGAAGAAGCCGCGAGTGGCATAATCTTTATCCAACAAGTTTTTTGCCCAAATGCTGACTTTCCAGTTTTTATTATGACGGTAATCAGCGCTAGCGTTGACGATGTCGTAAGATTTAGAGTCTGCATTATGGCTATCAGAGAAATAGAAGTTATCTTTACCTTCTACATTCGCACGAATTGTCCATGCACTGGTTGGATATAACTCTGCACCTAAGCTGTAAGTGTAATCTGGCGCATGTGCGACTTGGCGGCCATTATAGCTAACGCCGTTTACTGAGTGATTGTCAAACTCAGCATCCAATATACCTAGTGAGCCGAGTAGACAGAATTTGTCAGTGACAAACCAATCTAGACTAGCTTCAGCACCTTTGTGTGTTGCATTCGAGGCGTTACCAGTGAAGTCGATAAAGCTATGACCAACAGCAATCGAATTCTTAACTTGTGCGTTACGACGGTCGGTATAAAACACAGCAAGCGTTGTTTTTAAACGATCGTTCATCCAGCTTGATTTAACGCCTGCTTCTAATGTGACATTGTATTCAGTGTCAAATTCTCGTTGGTTTATGGCTAATGTTGAACCGTTATTCACGCCACCTGATTTATAACCGCGAGATAAGCTGGTGTATACTAAGTGTTCCTTATTCGCTTGGTAATTTAACCCCAGTTTGCCACCAATCATGGTGTTGTTTGTATCAATTTTGATTGCACTATTATCATCATAATCCGCTTCAAATCGCTCAACCCGTAGACCAGTAATAAACGTCAGTTTGTCAGTGAAGTGAGTATCTAATTGACCATAAACAGATGTGTTTTTAGTATCGTAGTCACCGTTTAATGGTGCGTCATAAGTATAAGTGCGTAGGAATTCTTCATCCTGACTCAGGTGAAACAAACCGATTGTCCAATCAGTGGTATCGCCAAAGATACGACCTGCTTTATCTGATAGTGCACGCAATTCGAATGAGAGGTTGTCACGTTCACGTTCATAGAGGTCTGTTGAATCATACCCCCAGGCATGGTGGCCTGGGAAGGTCCAGTCTTCATCGTAGCCATAAGCGATATTGGAATTGAGAACAGTCGCTTCGACTTGGATAATGACGGCATCAGATGCTTGCCAGTTTGCTTTTACACCAATGGCATCGGTTTTTTGCTTGTCTTTTCCTGGCTGATCAGCAAGGCTGTTGCGGCTATTATCTAACGTAAATGCATCGTAACCATTATTGATATTTAAATGCAAATAATTAGCATCGATAGTTAAATTATCAGTTGCCAGTAATTTCAATTTACCACGGAAGGTTAATTCATCTTGATCTTGCGTATCATCTTTACCCAAGAAGTCATTACCCATGTATCCATCAGATTTATGGGTGTAGAGTGAAGCACGACCTAACAATTTGTCTTCAACAATTGTGCCGCCAGCAGCAATACCTAAGTTACGTGTATTGTAGTTGGCCAAGCCAGTTTCAACGTGCATATTGAACTCTTTAGTCGGCTCTTTACTACGCAGGGTAATTGTACCGGCTAAACCATTGGTACCAAACTTTGTGCCTTGTGGCCCGCGTAATACTTCAACAGATTCGATATCAAACAAAGTGGCAGCGCCACCAGTCCGGCTGAAATCAATCCCATCAATCACTAAGCCAACAGATGGATTCAATGGTGCGTTAAATTGGCTGCGTTCGCCAATACCGCGAATTTGGTAGTATTGACCACGAGATGCGCCGGCAGATACATTCACATTCGGTGCAAGGTTTAATACTTCTTCAAGATGTTGCGCACTACGTGCTACGATGGTTCCCCTGTCAATTTCGGTCAAACTGACAGGTGTTTCTGCGGCTGTACTAGGGCGGAAATCTGCACTGGAAATTACAGCAGGCACATTAATTGTCAACCCGTCTGCTGCAAAAGCAGGGCTGGTTAATAAGAGCCCAATTAGCGATAAACGCTTAGTAATGAGTTTCAAAGGTCATCCTTTCTATAGATGTATCATAAAAAGGACAGGAGAGATATGCAGTAGACGTTAGCCATTCTGGATAAACGAAAAAATGAACGGATACCAAACTAAATAGCTACAGTAATAATGCTCTGCCTGTCCCTACGCCAGCATTAACTGGATCAGGTTCATTGGGTCCCTCTGTTAAGAGATCTCAGGCACTTTAAGCCACCCCAAGGCGATTTGATTTTTCAATCAAGCGCGTATTATACGATGATATATGGGATTCTGCTAATCGAGGTTGAGGAGATGATGTTTGTTAAGAGGCTTTGACACAAAGAAAAACGCCCCTATCTTTCGATAAGGGCGTTTTATTTTGGTGGTGAAAGAGGGACTTGAACCCTCGACCCCAGCATTATGAATGCTGTGCTCTAACCAGCTGAGCTACATCACCGTGAAACCATTAAATTAGGAGTGATTAATGCACTCTAAATTTCGTTGGAATCTGGTAGATTCCAGCAAGCCCGCAATTCTAGTGTTTTCAACGTGAATTGTCAAAGAAATTGTCGAGTGATTACGATTGTTAGCCGTGTGCTTATACGTTGAAACGGAATAGGGTTACATCGCCATCTGCCATCACATATTCTTTACCTTCTAGACGCATCTTTCCAGCTTCTTGCGAGCCTTTATGCCCTTTATTAGTAACGAAATCATCATAAGCGGTTATTTCTGCACGAATAAAGCCACGTTCGAAGTCGGTGTGAATTACGCCAGCAGCTTGCGGGGCCGTGAATCCTTTTTTAATTGTCCATGCGCGCACTTCTTTAACGCCGGCGGTGAAGTAGGTTTGCAAGCCCAGCAAGCTGTAAGTAGCGCGAATCACACGGTTTAGGCCGGGCTCTTCTTGACCTAACTCCTCTAAGAAGAGAAGTTTGTCTTCTTCATCTAGTTCTGAAATTTCACCTTCAACTTTTGCACAGATACAAACAACCGGTGCATCTTCTGTTTTACCTAGTGAGATGACTTTGTCTAGGTAAGGATTGTTTTTAAAACCCGCTTCATCTACGTTGGCCAAGTACATTACAGGCTTAACGGTAATTAAGCAGAGTGGTTTGAGTAGTTGTGTTTCATCCTCATCTAAGTCCAAGGTGCGTACAGGCGCGCCGTTATTAAGATGTGCTTGTACTTTTTCACATAGTTTGGTGATGGCGATAGCACCTTTGTCACCAGACTTGGCTTTCTTGCCTTCGCGATGGATGGTTTTCTCAACCGTTTCCATATCAGCTAACGCAAGTTCAGTGTTAATGACTTCAATATCTGAAAGTGGGTCTATTTTCCCTGCAACGTGGATAACATTACCATCGTCAAAACAGCGAACTACATGCGCAATAGCATCGGTTTCACGAATATTAGCTAAGAATTTATTGCCTAGCCCTTCACCTTTTGAAGCGCCAGCCACTAAACCTGCAATGTCGACAAATTCAACCGTCGCTGGTTGAACATTCTCTGGCTTAACGATATCAATGAGCGCTTGTATTCGTGTGTCAGGGACTTCTACAATACCTACGTTAGGCTCGATGGTGCAGAACGGGTAGTTTTCTGCTGCAATACCAGCTTTGGTAATGGCATTAAATAAGGTTGATTTTCCTACGTTTGGTAGACCTACGATTCCACATTGCATATAAACTTTTGCCTTTGGTGATACGCCTTTTCAGCGACTATTTTTACTTTAATTAACCCACCATTTTAACCTTTTATTGCACTTTCAAAAAGAAACTTAATAACACTGTATTTAGTGTGGCAATTATAAGGCGTATGCTGATGTAAAAATAATGCAACTTTCCTTTGATGAAAAAGAAAATAAGAAAATAAGAAAAAAAGGAGTGTAATGCACTGGTATGGCTTGCTGCCATGGATGTTTTCTCTGTTCTTTGTCGGTTATCTATTGGGGTTTTGCAAGGCTACCACTTTTCAATCCATTGCCACCAGATCAGTTTGTAGCTTATGCTAAACCTAAGCAACAATTAGGCTTAGGTTTTTGTATGTAGCTTTAGCATAGCATGATCGAAATCACCATTTAACAGGTAATCAAGCACTTTGCTGCTATCATCAATACTGCCATCAATAGCTTTTTGTTCATCTTTGCTAGGTGCTTTCAGCACATAATTAACGACTTCATTTTTATTACCTGGATGGCTAATGCCGACCCGTAAGCGCCAGTAGTTTGGCGTCCCTAGTGCTGACTGAATATCACGTAAGCCATTATGGCCACCATGACTACCCCCAAATTTTAGTTTACTTTGACCTGCTGGCAAATCAAGTTCATCATGAATAACTAAGATTTCTTCATGTTTTATTTTGTAGTAGTTAGCAAGTGCTGCAACCGCTTTACCACTTGCATTCATAAAGGTAGTTGGTTTAAGTAGCCATGTGTTTCCGTTAAACTTTGCGACCACACCAAACATTTTGGCATCCATGCTTAAGCTACTGCTGGTTTGTGCTGCAATTAAATCTACCCACCAAAATCCGGCATTATGCCTTGTGGCAGCATATTTATCGCTAGGGTTACCTAAGCCTACAAATAATTTAATCGCTGGTTTCATGAAGTTAGTATGTTAATAATGAATGTGAATACATAAAAAACGCGCACCCTTTTACCAGGTACGCGTTATTTTACTACTGTTTACTTATTCAGCGTTATCAGCAGGTGCATCGCCACCTTCGGCTGCTTCTTCGCCTTCTACTACTGTTGTTGGTGCTTCAGTAGCTGCTTCAGCAACGGCAGCACGAGGCATGTTGATTGAACTTACAGCCGGGTCAGCACCGTGCGCCAACTGAACAAATTCAACATCTTTAGGTAATGTAATTTCAGACAAGTGAATTGACTCGCCGATTTCTAAAGCACCTAAGTCTACTTCGATAAACTCTGGCAAGTTTTTCGCTAAGCAGCTTACTTCTGCTTCGTTTAAGATGTGACCAACAATACCGCTACCAGTTTTCACGCCAGGGCAAGTTTCTGCATTAATGAAGTGGAAAGGTACTTTAACGTGAATTTTCTCAGATGCAGAAACACGTTGAAAATCAACGTGTTGAATTGTGTTGCGCACTGGGTGTAGTTGATAGTCACGTAACAATACATTTTCTTTTTTACCGTCAATTTCTAGACTTAAGATAGATGCATGGAAAGCTTCATGACGAAACTCCATAAATAATGCTTTGTGATCAAACTCTAGTGGTTGTGCTGCATTGCTACCACCATAAACGACACCTGGCACAATACCAGCGCGACGTAGGCGGCGGCTCGCACTCGTACCTTTAACATCGCGTTTGGTTGCTTTAATTTCAATACTCATTGTATTACTCCTAAATGTACTACATAAAAATCTGCTATCCGCGACCAGATAACAGGGAAAAATCTATTCTTGGAATAGAGAAGAGACAGACTCTTCTTGGCTAACCCGTTTAATAGTTTCTGCTAACAAAGCACCTGCGCTTAGTTGGCGAATTTTTTTGCTAGTTTTAGCATCATCTCTCAGTGGGATTGTATTGGTCACCACCAGTTCGTCTAATTCGGATGCTTCAATACGCCCGACTGCATTGCCCGATAAGATTGGGTGTGTTGCATAAGCAACTACCTTTTTAGCGCCTTTTTCTTTTAGCGCTGTTGCCGCTTCACATAGTGTGTTGGCAGTATCGACCATGTCATCCATTAATACACAGGTAAGGCCAGAGACCTCACCAATAATATTCATGACTTTAGCTACGTTTGCTTTCGGGCGACGTTTATCAATAATGGCCAAATCAGCACCAATGTATTTTGCTGCAGCACGTGCGCGTACGACACCACCAACATCTGGTGATACGATGATTAAGTCATCATATTTTTGCGCTATCACATCATCTATTAATAACGGTGTGCCATAAATGTTGTCTACAGGGATGTCAAAGAAGCCTTGAATCTGGTCTGCATGTAAGTCCATTGTTAATAAGCGGTTAACACCAACGCTTGTTAACATATTAGCAACCACTTTTGCCGTAATCGCAACACGTGCTGAACGTGGGCGACGATCTTGTCTTGAATAGCCTAAATAAGGAATCGCAGCTGTAATACGACCGGCTGAAGAGCGACGTAGCGCATCGACCATGACCATGACTTCCATTAGGCTGTCATTGGTCGGGTAACAGGTGGGTTGCAATACAAATACATCACGGCCACGCACGTTTTCAAGAATTTCCAGGCTGATTTCGCCATCTGAAAAACGACCGACATCGGCAGAACCTAAAGGAATGCCAAGGTGGTTAGCCACTTCTTCTGCCAGTGCAGGGTTAGCGTTACCTGTGAATACCATCATGTTGCTATTCGTTGACACATGTATCCTTTATAAAGATAGAAAAACGCGTAAATCAATTAATCTACACATACTTTTAGCTATCGGAACTTGGTTGGGGAGGAAGGATTCGAACCTTCGCATGCATGGATCAAAACCATGTGCCTTAACCAACTTGGCGACTCCCCAATAAAACTTTATTTTGCTAAACTTTAATTCGCCAACGCATACAAAGGGTGCTGATTCAAACCTTTTGCAACAAACCCGCTTATGTTGGCTGGCTTTTGTGCAAAAATAGCGTTTGCCTCTGCTAGTGAATTAGTTGTTACAAAAACAGATGCGCCCGATCCACTCATGCGTGCTTGCCCATGCTGATTCAGCCATTCAAGGGCAGATGCAACTGCTGTATACTCTTCACAAACTATCTTTTCAAGGTCGTTTCTAAACTGGTTAGAAATGGCCCTGTCTGAAAAGTCCGCTATTTTCAATGTTTTCGTGTCTTTTGTCAATCGCGAATGCGTAAATATTTCAACGGTTGATACATGTGCTTGTGGGGTTAAAACGACATAGTATTGTCTAGGCAATGACAACGGCGTTAAAATTTCTCCTATTCCTTCAGCCCATGCATTCTGCCCAAAGATAAAAATCGGCACATCGGCACCTAGTGTTAAGCCTATTTCAATGAGTGCTTTTCGATTTAAGTTGAGCCCCCATAAATGGTTTAATGCGAGTAGCACTGTCGCTGCATCAGAGCTCCCCCCACCTAGCCCGCCGCCCATTGGAATGCGCTTTTCTATTTGGATGTTTACGCCTTGAGTACACCCAGTGGCTTGCTGTAAGGATCGTGCTGCACGCACACATAAATCTTCGGCTTCAGGGATGGTTTTAAACTGTGTGATACGGTTTACTTTGCCAGTATTTGTTGGCTTGAGTGCAATGGTGTCGTAAAAGTCTAGCAGCTGAAATGCGCTTTGTAAGGTGTGGTAGCCATCAGCGCGTTGCCCTGTGATGTGTAAAAACACATTTACTTTTGCTGGCGCTAGAAACGTTTGGAAATCTGACATGCTTAATTATTGGATTTCTAAGTTTATTGTGTAGCCACGTCGGACCACTTTTCAATAATTAATTTGATGATCAGTGTGTCTGTTCTTAAAGTGACTTTTCTCGGCAAGAAGTAGCCCTCCTGTATACTGTAATCTTTGTAAGTTATATCCCAGCCATTTTGTTGCATCTGGTTGATTCTGCCATCATGATCCCAAGTGATATAGCTGGCTAAGCCTGTATTGCTTGGTTTTCCTAGTGCCCAATAACTTAACCCGCTCAACGGCAATCTAAAGCCTAATGTTTTTTCGGTGAGTGTTTCAGCGTCACTTGCTAACACCTGTTCACCTTTATTGTTTGTTAACACCACTTCTCGGTGTGTTTTTGTTATGTCAGCGACTTTTCCACCTAGGGGGGAAAAGATATCAATGTGATCATTTTCTGATGTATGTTGCCAAGAAACTCTGCCGGAGAAGCCTTTGGGGTTGGTCATCACCCCTAAGCGACCTTTAATTGAAAACTGCTTTATATTATTGACTAGCTCCATATGATGTTCATGTGATATGGAGGATCTGACCGTTGTGTTAGCTTGTGGTTTTTGATTAAACAGTGAGCAACCATTTAAAGTGAAAGAAAGTGCTAGAGCAAGCAACAGGGATGATGAGCGGATGGCAGGAGTAAGCTTAGTAGAGAGGATCATAGCCGAGATAAACATGATTAAGTGATGACTTAAGAGTTAAATTTCTTAGAGGTTATGACGAGGATGCTATTTTCTGGAAATTCTTTTAGTGCTTTCCCCCAAATATTTTTGGCTTCTTCTTGCAGGCCTTGCTTCCATAAAACCTCACCTAAATGCGCTGATATTTCAGGGTCTTCTTGGATGCTGTAAGCCTTACGCAAATGTTCTGCTGCTACCCCGTAGTTGCCCAACCTATACTCAACCCAGCCTAAGCTGTCTAAAATGTAATGGTCGCTAGGCGATAATTTATACGCTGTTTCTATTAGTGTTTTGGCTTCTTTTAAGTTGGTATCTCGATCTGCAAATGAATAACCTAAAGCGTTGTATGCGGCTGGGAAATCAGGCTGTAATTGAATTACTTTTCTCAGCTCATGTTCCATTAATTCTAGTTTTCCAATGCGTTCCGCAGCCATTGCGTAGTCATAAATCAGTTGGGGGGTATTGGGAATGGCATTGATGGTTTTTTTGATCAACTCAAAAGCTTCTTGATGGCGTTTGTCTTGAGTTAATAGGTTAGCTTGCGCTTGCGCAACAGCGACTTCTTGTTTCGAGGAGAGTTCTGTCAGGCTGGCGAGCATACTAATGGCTACATTCGTATTTTTAGTATGTGCGATTATATTGGCCGTTGCAAGTTGCGCTTCTAAATAGTGTTGATTGCTTTTTGGAATTCTGGCATACCATTCTAAGGCTTTCGATTCATTTTTTTTACGACCAGCAATGGTGCCGAGGTACATGTAAATTTTCTCTGGGTCTTTAAAGTCATTGCGTAACGACTGTTGGAGGTACTGTTCTGCCATATCCAGTTCGTTCGCTTCCAGTGAAAGTAAGCCAACGACTGCATTCGTATCAGGGTTGTCCTTTTCGAGCTCAATGAGTTTGACGAACTCAGGCTTTGCGTCTGCATAATATTTCAAGCTAACAAGCAATTTGGCGTAACTCATCCGCACATTGTTAGCTGTGGGGTTTTTGTTTAAAAAGGCTTTGTAAAGATCGAGGGCTTTTTCAGGTGATTGCTTGGCTAATATTTGTCCTTGCATTTGCGCGCAGACTTCCCAGTCTGGGCGTAATTGACTAGCTTTCCTAATGGCGCTTTCAGCTGCACCTATGTCCTGAGCAACCCAAGCTGCTTGGGCAACAGAGAAGTGCGATTCAGCAGACTCCGGGTATGGTTGAGCCAGTTCTTTAATCGTTGTTAATACTGCTTTTTTGTCTTGTTGGTTTCTTAATAACTCATTGAGGTATAGAAAGGTAGTAGCGCGTATTCCTTCTTTACTTAACAATTCTTTGATATGCGGCACTGCGCTTTTCATGTTGCCAGTAGAAATCATCATTTGGCTAGCCGCCTGTTGCGCTTTCAGTGAATTGGGATCAAGCTCAGCCCATAAAGTGGCTGCATCCAACGCTAATCGCTGGTGGCGACCATAGGCGGCTGCTTCTGTAGCACGTTCAGCAAGGCGAGGGTCGCGCGTTTTTTTTGCTAAATCTATGAATAGTTGGCTGGCTAATGATAGGTCACCACGCTGGCCAGCAATTTCACCTAGCAGGTACTTGTATACAAATTCTGAGTTGGCTTCTGTGATTGATGGTTTGACGCTGCTTTGCGCTGAAGCAGCGCTAATGCTCATCACGCTCAAGTAAAATATTGCAATTAGTTTAATCATTTTGTTAATTTTCAGCACATTGAACTAAAGTCTTGTTTAGTTCGTGACAGTTTGTACAAGTTCGGCCATAATTACGGGTTGTGAATAAATTGACCTTACATTAGGCATCCATTAATCGTACTATAACTTTTTGCATGAAACTTATCCAGCGATTTAGTTTTATAGCACAAGTCATTATAGAGTGTAATAAATGAGAGTTTATGAGTGATTTTACAGTAGAAGCAATTGAGTTGACCCGTCTATATGGCGGCCGAGCAGCGGTGAGAGATGTGAGTTTCAACCTCAAAAAGGGGCAAGTATTAGGCTTTTTAGGGCCTAATGGTGCGGGGAAATCAACCACCATGAGAATGCTCACTGGCAACTTGGCACCTAGCCTTGGCAGTATCAAAATTTGTGGTATAGATATGATTGAAAATCCTAAAGAGGCGAAAAAGTTGATTGGGTATTTGCCAGAAATGCGTCCGCTCTATAAAGAATTTACCGTTGATGAGTATTTGACGATTGCAGCACGTTTGCACAATGTGCCAGGTAGGCAGATTAAAAAAGCGGTCGAAGTCGCAAAAGAACGTTGCGGTTTAGGGCATATGAGCAAACGCTTGATTGAAAACTTATCAAATGGTTATCAACAGCGTGTTGGTATTGCACAAGCGATTATTCATAACCCGATGGTGGTTATTTTGGATGAGCCAACCGTGGGTTTGGATCCTGTTCAAATTCGTGATATTCGCACCTTGATTAAAGAAATTGGAAAAGAACGTAGTGTGATTGTTTCTACTCACATTCTGCCTGAAGTAGAAATGGTTTGTGATCACGTGCAAATTATTGACCAAGGAAAAATGGTGTTTAATGGTGATATCGAAGTGCTGAAACGTCAGCGCATGGGGGATAAGTTTTTGATCGGGTTTAATAAAACTCCTAACCTGGATGCCGTAGCTAAAATCAAAGGTGTTGTGGATGCTGAGCTAACGGGGAGCAATATGGTGCGTATCCGTGCTGAAGAGGGCGCCGAGCCACAGGAAGAGATTGTGAAAGCAGCCGTTAAGAATGGCTGGGGTCTATATCAAATCGCACCTGATCAAACGAGTTTAGAAGATGTGTTTATTCAGCTTACATATAAAAATGGCGCTCAAGATGAGACCCAAGCAACAGGGGAGCCGACTGCTGCTTAAGGGCGTGGTCGAGGGGGAGGTTTAGTATGATTGTCAGTATTGCAAGAAAAGAACTAAAGAGTATGTTTGCATCGCCAATGGGCTGGGTTATTTTAGCGTTGCTTATGTTTGCTTTTGGCACCTATTATTTAAATGGCGTGAACAACTATTTTGAGGTGATGTCAGGGGCTATTCGACCTGCTGAGCGGGTTGGGGTGACGCAGTTTGTCGGCCAAGGCGTGTATGGCTTAGCTTCTTTTATTATGTTGTTTGCAGTGCCGTTATTGTCGATGCGCCTCATTTCAGAGGAGCGTCGCAATCAAACGTTGCCATTTTTATTCAGTGCGCCCCTCTCAATCGTTGAGATTGTGGTGGGTAAATTTGTCGGCCTAGTGGCATTTTTAAGTATCTTGATTCTATATATTGCAGTGATGCTTTCCACGCTTAATCTTTGGTCGGACATTGATTTTGGGTATATCGTAGCCAACTCATTCGGTTTATTTCTATTGTTAGCTAGTTTCTCAGCATTAGGTTTGTACTTCTCTAGTTTAACCTCGCAACCAGTAGTGGCAGCCATCTTTAGTTTTATCGCTTTGTTTGTATTGATGATGTTAGATAGGTTTTTTGCAGGTGACCCGAGCAGCATAATGGCACAGCTTTCGTTTATGAAGCATTTTCAATCATTTTCTGGCGGCCTGATTGATACCGCAGATATTGTTTATTTCCTTTTGTTTATTCTTACTTTTTTAATTTTAACGATTCGTCGTCTAGACGCAGACCGTTTAAGAGGCTAGTCAGGTTCCAGTATGAAAATGAATCGCAGTTTAAAGCGCCAAATGTTGGCGCAAAGTTGGTTGTTTGTTATTTTATTTTTAGCATTAGTAGTGATTGTCGGCTATCTAGCCCACCAATATCGTTATGCTAAAGATATTACGCAAGCGAGCCGTAATCTATTGACGCAAGGCAGTGTGGAAGTCTTGGCGCAAATGAAAGACCCAGTGAATATCACTGTGTTTGCCACCAATGATGATGCGAGCCGTGGTGATACTTTCCGTAAAGGGATGTTGGATTTTATTGCGCGTTATCAACGTGCGAAAAAAGATATTCGCTTAACGTTTATCAACCCAACTGAAGAACCTAAGCTGGCGCAAGAAGCTAATATTAAGCAAGATGGTGAAGTGGTTGTTGAATATAACAAACGCACAGAACATATCTTTCCGCCTATTACAGAGCAAGATATGACGAATTTGATGGTGCGTTTATCTCGTACCAATATCCGGCCAGTGATGTTCCTTGATGGTCATGGTGAGCGTCATTTTCAAGGGGTTAAAAATCAGGATATTGGTGAGTTTGGTAAACAGCTCGAAGCTAAAGGCTTTAAATTCGCCAATCCTGATTTAACCACTGCACAAGGCGTCCCAAGTAATGGTGCGATGTTAGTTATCGCGAGTCCGCAAGTGGATGTCAGTGATATTGAGGCGAAAAAAATTAAAGCTTATATTGAGTCTGGCGGTAATGTGCTGTGGTTGCTAGATGATGACAACCTACATGGCTTAGATGAGGTGGCTGATTATTTGGGCATTACAGTGTCTCCAGGTATTGCTGTCGATATGTCTGCTCAACAATATGGTGCTGATGCAAAAATCGCATTCAATAGTGTGTATGGAGATCATGCGATTACGCGTAACTTCCAACTGCGCACTTTATTTCCAGAAGCTCATGAGGTTGATGCAAAGGCATCGTATGACTTTGGCTGGAAGGTTGGTCGCTTAGTCGATGTTGCACCCAATGGTTGGTTAGAGTCTGAAAAAATAGTTGCTGGTGTACGGAATAAGAAAGTCACTTTTGATATTGAAACTGATAAACGTGGCCCGATTAATATTGCGGTTGCTTTAGAACGGATTTATGGCAAAAAAGGTCAGCGTGTTGTGGTCATGGGTAATGCTAACTTTTTATCCAATACCTTTGTGACTAATGGCGGCAATTTGGACTTTGGTATTAACATTGTTAATTGGTTGGCTGGTGATGATGAACTGATTACGATACAACCAATGCCGCTAAAAGATGTCAATATGGCAATACCAAGTACCGATGCTGCACGTATGGTCGCTTGGACGGTATTTCATGGTTTCCAGTTTATTATTCCACTGGGCTTTGTTATTGTTGGTTTCTGGTTTTGGTGGAGACGCAGGAAAGCTTAAAGTAAGTTAATGCGGTAGAGAAAAAATCATGAAAAGAAGATGGATACTTAATTTAATTATGCTGGCTGTTGTGGCTGGCTTGGTTTCTTTTTTATATTTACGACCAGTAGCTGAGTTGGAAGAAGTCAAGAAGTATGAAGTTTCTCAATTGAAACTGGCGGGCATTAAGTCGATTAAGGTGAATTTTCCTGCTAAAGCACCAACTATCTTTGAAAAAATTAATGATTACTGGTACATGACAGCACCGTATAAGCAACGTGGAGATCAGATCTCCGTTCAACGGATTTTATCGGTAGTTGCGGCAAGAAGTGAAAATAAGTTTCCAGCAACAGATTTGGCTAAATATGGGTTAGATAACCCATTGGTAAGATTAAACATTACCAATGAAACTGGTGAAGAGCAGTTTTTATATGGCACATATAACACGGTAACGGACGAACAATATGTGAGTTACAAAGATGGCGTTTACTTGTTAAGTGCAGGTTATTCGGAAGCGGCTAGCACGCAGCCTATCGAGATGGTAGATAAGAATATTCTTGCGCCTAGCGAGGTTAAGCAAGTGGCTGGGTTTGATTTTTCACATTTAGAGCAGTGGGAAGAGACTAGTTTAAATGTTGATATTAATGACGGCGAGTGGAAGGTGAGTATTCCTGAAGCAACACCCACGCAAAATGATTTGAATGAATGGCTAGAATTTAGTTGGAAACAGAATCCTGCTAAGTCTGTGAATACTTACACACCAGATCGTAATGCTAGTCACCCTTCATTTAAGTTGAAACTCAGCAATGGAAAAACCATTCAGTTTGACAAGATGATGGAATCGCCAGAGCTGTTGTTAGCACGCCCTGATGAAGGGCTTGTTTACCACTTCAGTAACGATGTGGGTTTTACCATGCTAAACCCTCCGCTTAATATGAAATAATAGCATTTATATGCCAGAGTTACCTGAGGTTGAAATAACGCGGCGGGGCTTGTTGCCGCTGATTAATCAAACGGTAAGTAATGTTGTGATACGCAACCCATCAATGCGTTGGCCGATTCCTGACCACTTGCCAACGACTTTAGCTAGTAAGACCTTATTAAGCCTCAAGCGCCGTGCAAAATATATCCTTGGTGAGTTCGAAAATGGCACATTATTAATCCATTTAGGCATGTCCGGACATATCAGCTTGCTGGATAGAAATTATCCGCCCGAAAAGCATGATCACTTCGATATTCAATTCAGGAATCAACAAGTGTTACGGCTGAATGACCCTAGACGCTTTGGTGCTGTCTTATGGGCAGGTATGTCGCCTGAGACACATGTGCTGCTCAGTGCATTAGGCCCAGAGCCACTGAATGATGCTTTTAGTGGAAAGTACCTGCATCAACAAATAAGTAAGCGTAAAGCAGCCATTAAGGTCGCGATTATGGATGCAAAGCTTGTTGTTGGTGTCGGTAATATTTATGCAAATGAATCACTCTTCCGCGCACGTCTTAACCCGCAACTACCTGCTAACCAACTAAGCTTAGAGCAATGTGAGCAATTAGTAGCAGAAATCAAGGCAACACTAGTAGCTGCGCTAAAGGCTGGCGGGAGTAGCCTGCGAGACTTTTCTGCGGTTAATGGGAGGTCAGGTTACTTCCAGCAATCCTACTTTGTTTATAGCCGAATGGATCAGCCATGTAAGGTATGCGGCAAGGTGATTAAGAATATTCGGCTAGGTCAACGATCTACTTACTTCTGTCAAAATTGCCAAAAGTAGCCTTTACTGTTGTTTAGTTAAGCACGGTAACTGCGATAAAAACAATTTGTAGTATGGCAATCACAATCAGACTAATTGTAAGGTATTTTTGCCACTTTGCTTGCTGCTGTTGTACAATTATCAGCTTGTTTATATCGCTGTTTAACGGTGCTTCCTGTTCGGGGTCGGTCTGTTGATTGAACCAGCGGTGAATTAGTCGAGGCATTTCTGGCGCTGTTTTTAATATAAATGGCAACTCTGTTTTGAAAGACTTGGTAATCTTACGTAATCCCAACTGTTCACTCATCCAACGTTTTAAGAATGGACGTGCGGTTTGCCATAAATCAATATTGGCATCCAAGTCCCGACCTAAGCTTTCAATGTTTAGTAGCGTTTTTTGCAACATAATCAATTGTGGTTGAACAATTACACCAAACCGATGTGACATTTGAAATAAGCTTAATAAGGTGCGGCCAAATGATATTTCATTTAATGGCTTGTTAAAGATAGGCTCACAGATGGCGCGGATGGCAATTTCAAGCTCTTCTCTATTGGTGTCTTTTGGCACCCAGCCTGAGTCGATATGTGCTTGTGCCACATCGCGGTAATCACGGTTAAAGAAGGCTAGGAAATTGCGGGCAAGGTAATATTTATCGGCATCATTCAAGTTCCCCATGATACCAAAATCTAACGCGATATAACGACCATCATCTGTTACTTGAATATTGCCGGGGTGCATGTCCGCATGAAAAAAACCATCACGGAAGACTTGGGTGAAAAATATTTCAACACCATCATGTGCAAGTTGCGAGAGGTTGATGCCTTTATCCGTTAATACTTCCGTGTCGCGAATCGATACGCCGTTCATCCGTTCCATCGTCATGACAGATTCTCGACAATAGTCCCAGTACACCCCTGGGATTAATAACTGTTTGCCGCCATGACTGTCGCTAAAGTTACGCTTTAGTTGGCTGCAGTTAGCTGCTTCCAAGGTTAAATCAAGCTCATGTTTGGTATGCCTTGCAAACTCTTCAACAATCTCTAGCGGTTTTAGCCGCTTGGCTTCTTTTGAAAGCGTTTGCACTAGCCATGCTAGCGACTTGAGTATCGAGATGTCTTGTGAGATTACTTTTTCAACATTAGGGCGTAACACTTTTACTGCAACATCTTCACCACTTACCAAGGTTGCAAAATGTACTTGTGCCACGGATGCGCTGGCAACACATTCTGTATTGAACTGTTTGTAAATGGAATTAAGTGGCTGGTTAAATGCGGCGGTAATCGTTTGCTCTATTGCTGCATAATCAACAGGAGGCACTTGATCTTGCAGTATGGTGAGTTCATTAGCCACATCCTCAGGTAGTAAGTCGCGGCGTGTAGAGAGCACTTGTCCAAATTTAACAAAGATAGGGCCTAGTTTTTCTAAGGCTAATCTTAGGCGAACGCCGCGTGCTTGCTTTTTACTGCGCCAAAAAAAGCAGAGTTTGACTAACGATAGGAGTGGCTGAAATCCAGTATCTTGGTTGATGAAGTCATCAAGGCGGAACCAAAGTGCAATCCAGATGATATAAATTAAACGAAGGTAATGCATTTTAGTTTGTGCTGCTTTCTTTGGTATGTTTCTTTAGTTTTGCTAATTTTTTTTCTAAGCGGGTGAAATCACTCCGCAACGTGTCTACTTCAGTATTAAATTTCTCTACTTGCCATTTTTTTGCTAATACGGGCTTTTCTTCTTGCCAGTATTCAGACAGCATTTCGACTACATTGGTCGCTTGCTTTTTTGCTGTAGATGCAGCTATTTTACTGGCTGATACGAGTTTGTTAGCAGCGATGTCACCAACAGCTTTACTCAGGTCTTCTTCCACATCCCATCGGATGTGCTGTAGCACTTTGCCGAGTTCGGTAGCTAAATGTGTATCACCTTCTACTTTGATCAGCATCTTAGCGGCTTCGTCTTTTGCCATGAGGCGTAAAGCGAGACTAGGTGAAATATGAATGCTGGCATCTGCACCAGCATTGGTTGGTGCAACGCCTAAGCCACCATCTTCTAAAATGAGTAGTTTAGTCTTAATCAATGCAATATTGAACTGCACAATTTTGCCTGCATAAGCAAGCAAGTGCTGACGTGACCAATTGTTTTGGTTGGTGATGTGTTGTAAGAATTCAGCGGAAAATGGTTGAAGCATAGCGCGTACTTACAGTTTGTAACCCTTATGTAGTGCAACAATACCAGCACTTAGGTTGTAGTAATCCACTTTGCTTAAGCCCGCTTCTACCATCATTTGTTTTAGTGTTTCTTGGTCTGGATGCATGCGAATAGACTCTGTTAAGTAATTGTAACTATCTGCATCATTCGCAATTAGCTTGCCTATAAAAGGTAGAAATTTAAATGAGTAAGCATCATAAATTTTACTTAATGGTTCCCACACTTTTGAGAATTCAAGTACTAATAAGCGACCACCCACTTTAAGCACACGTTGCATTTCTTTCAGTGCATAGTCTTTATGCGTCATGTTGCGTAGTCCAAAGGACACAATAACACAATCAAAGGAGTTGTCGGCAAAGGGTAAAAGTTCTGCATTACATTGTATCGCTGGCACGTGTAGGCCCGCATCAATCATATTGTCACGCCCGACTGCCAACATGGAAGCGTTAATGTCGGTAAGGACTACTCTCCCTGTGGGACCTGCTTTTTGACTGAAAAGTTTGGATAAGTCACCACTGCCCCCCGCAATATCGAGTACACTATCGCCTGCTTTAACACCACTGGTGTTCACTGTGAAGCGTTTCCATAACCGGTGCATGCCAGCAGACATTACATCATTCATGATGTCGTATTTTTGCGCTACAGAATGAAAGACTTCCCCTACCTTCTGCTGTTTCTCTCCCTCTTTGATGGATTTGAACCCAAAATATGTTTCTTTATCGCTCATCCTTTTTCCTCTTAAGACTCAGGTTAAGACTCGGGATTTCTTTTCTGTCCTGCAGCATCTAGTCGTCCAATATATTCTAACCAAAGTGCCTCATAGTTTTTAGCCAAGTGATACAAATAATCCCATGTATATAAACCGGTGTCATGATCATCCGTAAAAAACAGTTTGATTGCATAATTGCCGACCGGTTCAATGTTGGTGATATTCACATCCTCTTTACCTACCTGTAAAACTTCCTGCCCCGAGCTATGTCCTTTGACTTCTGCTGAAGGTGAGTAGACACGTAGAAACTCGCATGACAACTTACACTCTGTATTGTTATCGAACTTAATTTCTAACAGCTTAGAAGCTTGGTGTAATTTGATGTCTACTGGGTTGGGGGTATTGGCATCTAGCCCGCTCATTTTGGTCTCATTAAATGAAATTTATATCTAAGATAGAATGATAGCAGAACATGACCGAACGGTATTGCTTTGGCCATTTTTATGACAAATCATTCGTTTTAACCACCTTTTGCCAGAGGCTAGTTTAAATGGCTAGCAAAAGGCGTTCAATTCATTGAGTTTCTTAATGGACATGGAGCAGTGGAGATAATAAAAGCAGGTTCGCTTTGAGGAGCTAAATATGGCAGATATGCATTTAGTAGGCTACCCTGCTTCTTACGCGGAATGGAGAGGGGAGCTTGTTATAGCATAATTGGCTATTTATTTATTCAGTATGATTAGCTAGCATTGCTTTTTTAACATTCTGCATCGCTTTTTGTTCGATCTGACGAATACGCTCGGCTGAAACACCAAACTCTCCAGCTAGGTCATGAAGTGTGCTGTTGTTTTTCTCATTCAGCCAGCGGGCTTCTACAATACGTCTACTTCTATCATCAAGATTCGCTAATGCATTGCTTAGGGCGCTAGATTGTAGGCGCTCATTCTGTTCTTGCTCTAAAAAGTCTGAAGGCCCTGGCGTATCGGCTTCCAGATATGCAATTGGGTTGTAGGTCTCTTCGCTATCTGCGGCTACCGGGGTGTCTAAAGACATCTCTTGACCATTTAAGCGGTATTCCATTTCCATCACCTCTTCAGGTTTTACATTAAGCCTTGTGGCGATGTCATCCACTTCTTCAGTATTGAGCGTATTGACACTTGTCTTCATGCTGCGCAAATTAAAAAACAACTTACGCTGTGCTTTCGTGGTCGCAGTTTTAACTAGGCGCCAGTTGCGGATTACATACTCATGAATCTCTGCTTTAATCCAATGGATTGCAAAGGAAACTAAGCGAACACCTCTATTAGGATCAAACCGTTTAACAGCCTTCATCAATCCAATATTGCCTTCTTGGATCAAGTCGTTTTGCGGTAAACCATAGCCCGTGTAACCACGAGCAATCTTTGCAACTAATCGCAAGTGCGACACAATCAATTTTTGCGCGGCTTCTAAATCGTTAAATTTAGCTAGGCGCGTGGCGTACTCATGCTCTTCCTCTGCAGTAAGCATAGGAAAGGTTTTGATAGTACGCATATATTGATCATAGCTATCAATGGACGAAATTGAGGGTAGTGTTAAAGCGTTTATGGCCATGCTCCTCTTAAGGAATTTAATAATGTATATGCTATTTTAGCACTCATAGCGTTAGAGTGCTAGCTTCGAAGAAGGTTGTAAAGAATACTTAATTAATCGACTTGAAGAGTGATTTGGATACAGTGATATAAGCTGAAACTACTCCGAGAAGAATAGCACTGAGGCACGTAACGAATAATGTGGCAAAATTGGGTAAGCGTAAACTAAAATCGGCTTGATATTCTGTTGCTAAGGATACAATGGATAGGTTGAATAATAGAATAACGCAACTGGCAATAGCCAGCGCCAGCAATGCGCCGGCCAATCCATAAATAGCACCTGAGTATAAAAAAGGTCGGCGAATAAAGCTATGCGTTGCACCAATGAGTTGGCTGACTTCGATTTCTTGTTGTTGCGTTAAAATTTGCATGCGGATGGTATTGCCAATCACAGCAAATATAGCAAAGCCTAGTAGCATTGCTAATACCCATAATGCATTTCCTCCTAAAGCCAATAAGTAATTCAAGCGCTTTAGCCAGGCATGATCAATTTGAATAGCTTCGACGCCGTCTAATTGGCTCAAATCAGTTTTTAGCTGGTTGATGGCCGCTGATTCCAGATCTGTTGGTTCGATAAAAAACGCATCGGGTAATGGGTTCTTATCCAATGTCTGGATAATGTTTTCATTTTGACTGTCGTTAGCAAGCTGTTTCAATGCAGCTTCTTTTGAGATGAACTGAAATTTTTTAATGGCTGC
Organism: uncultured Methylophilaceae bacterium; assembly: GCA_913009235.1. GTDB lineage: Bacteria > Pseudomonadota > Gammaproteobacteria > Burkholderiales > Methylophilaceae. Next base: position 274,308 of record CAJVXS010000001.1, read on the forward strand.
ATGGGTTGCTAATGTATTGTGAATGCTATCAGCCATGGTTGGTGTTGCGTCGGTTGTTAAGAATAAGCTCATATGCGAGTCATTTTTGATTGAACCGACAAGCCCGCTAAAGCTAGTGAGAGCGAGATACATAATAATCGGCAAGGCCAAGCTCACCGCAATAGTGAAGGCAATAAATAAATTGCCGAATAGATTCTCTCTTAACCGTGAGATCACTAGCTGCCGTGCTTGAGAGTGCTGTGTTAACCATGTGTTCATGCGACCACCTGAGGTGTAACAAGTCGACCATGATCTAAATGCAGTACTTTATGCTCATTGGCTGTGCCTAGCAAATCATGCGTTGCGATAATCACAGTAACGCCCACTTGTTGGAATGCGCTAAATAAAGTCAGGATGCCATCAGCATAATTTTTATCTAGATTACCTGTTGGTTCATCTGCAATCAGTATCGAAGGTCTTGAAACGACGGCACGTGCAATAGCCAAGCGTTGCTGTTCGCCACCAGAAAGTGTAATCGGCATGCTTTTTTCTTTATTAAGTAAGCCTACTTTATCAAGTGCAGCTCGAATGCGCTTGCCTGCATCAGCGCCTGTAATCCCATTGATGGCAAGTGGTAATGCGACATTGTGATAACAATTACGGTCATACAATAATTTATGGTCTTGAAAAACAAGACCAAACTTTCTACGGACATACGGTAATGTTGACTCACTCAACTTGCTGATATTTTGATTGTTGATGAGCACCGTGCCATTCGAAGGGCGTTCAATAGCAGCAACCAGCTTCAGCAAGGTACTTTTACCAGCACCCGAGTGACCTGTGACGTAAACCATCTCACCTTGTTCAATGCTAAAGCTCGCATTGCTTAAGGCTTCTTGGCTGCCTGGGTAGCGCTTGGTTACATTGTCTAAAACAATCATCGCGTTATTGGAGCTACTATCATGTGAGTATTTTAGATTATTCATCAAATAGCGCATCGACAAACTCGTTGGCACTGAAAGGGTGTAAATCATCAATGGCTTCACCTACGCCAATAAAGCGAATCGGGATAGGTCGCGCTTCGGCAATGGCTGCAATCACACCACCTTTGGCAGTACCATCTAACTTACTTAAAATCAAACCAGTTATGCCTAACGCATCATCAAATGATTTAACTTGGCCAACTGCATTTTGACCTGTGTTGGCATCAATGACTAACATCACTTCATGCGGTGCACCAGGGTAGGCTTTGCCAATGACGCGTTTTACTTTTGCAATTTCTTCCATTAGGTGCATTTGTGTCGGTAGGCGCCCAGCAGTATCGGCAATCACGATATCAATCTTTTTAGAGATGGCTGAATTCACTGCATCAAAAATAACGGCAGCAGGATCTGAGCCTTCAGAGGTGATGACATGTACGTTATTACGGTCACCCCATACTTGTAATTGTTCGCGTGCAGCGGCTCTAAATGTGTCGCCAGCAGCAATCAAAACAGACTTGCCTTGAGATTGGTATAGTTTGGCTAACTTGCCGATAGATGTGGTTTTACCCGCGCCATTCACACCTGCTAACATGATGACAAATGGCAGTTTTTTACCAGTGTCGAGAGCGGCTTCTAGTGGTGAAAGAATGGTATGCAACTCAGCTTTAAGGGCATCCTTAAGCGCTACCGTATCTTCTAGGCGATTTTTTTTGACGTGAGCTTTTAGGTTGTCTAAGAGTTTTAGTGTGGCGGCAACGCCGACGTCAGACGTGAGTAGAATAGACTCCAACTCTTCATAGGTGTCTTCGTCAATCTTCCCACCACTAAATAAGCTGGTAATTTGGCCGCCCAGATTTTTTCGGGTTTTAGATAGGCCTGCTTTAAGTTTTTGGGCCCAGCTTAACTTTTCTTTTACAGCTGGTTTTACTTGTGGCTTTTCTTCTTCAACAAGTTGACCAACGACAGATTCGACTGTTTCAGTAGCTGGAGTTTCTGCAACGTCCAATTCAGGTGCTTTATCATCGGCTCCAGTTTCTGGAGCATTCTTTTTTTTTAAAAAATCAAACATAACAATTCTTAAAAAGGGATAGGGCTTATTTTACTGTACTTTTATCAGAAGCTTCTAACTATTCAATGGGTATTAATCACTAAGTAAATAATAATGAATGTATGCATAATTGCAACCGAACCCATTGATTGATATTGTGATCACAACATTCAATTACTATTGCCGCATGGTGCATGGGCCATGACTTACCACTCTGCTATGATATGTGAGGTTTTTAGTGTGTGTTAATGCAAAGAAGAATAGATGTACCCATGGGATATTTTCTTTTTATTGATGGTGTTGTTAGTAAGGTAAAGCACCATAGTTGATATGAGTGCGATATAAAAACTTAAAGTAAGCTAGTGAAGGTAATGAAACTAACACAGGTCAGAAGTTGAGTAACTATAGTGAAAAAAAAACAAAATACAGTAAGAATTAATGCGGGTGTGTGGCGTAGCCGCGTACTTCAGTTTCCCGATGCTGACGGGTTGAGACCATCACTTGATCGGGTGAGGCAAACAGTATTTAATTGGTTAGGACAGGATTTAACAGGGCAAGTGTGTTTGGATATTTTTGCAGGAACAGGCGCATTTGGTTTTGAGGCGTTATCTCGTAATGCAAAGCAGTTGGTGATGGTGGAGAATTCAAAGCTTGCTTCAAAAGCGCTGATTCAGAACCAATCCTTGCTTAAGGCGGACCATTGCCAAATCCTTAATATGGATGCGATACTGTTTTTGACGAGTAATCAGCAGCAGTTCGATCTTATCTTTTGCGACCCACCTTATCAGAAACAATGGTTGGATAAACTGCTCCCCATTTTAGGTGAGCACCTCAGTGACGATGGTGTTTTGTATGCCGAAGCGGAATATAAATTAGAATCTAATGCTAACTGGGAAGTGCTAAAGCAAAGTAAAGCAGGTAATGTGTATTATCATTTGTTAAAATGCATCAAATAGTTTGAGACACACGGCCACACGAATAAGAGCAGACGAGTAAAAGCATATGAGCAAAAAACGCATCGCAGTTTACCCCGGCACATTTGACCCGATTACATTGGGGCATGAGGATATCGTGCGTCGTGCAGCTAACTTATTTGATGAAGTCATCGTGGCAGTAGCAGTCAGCACCAGCAAGAACACTTTGTTTTCCTTAGATGAGCGTATTGCACTAACTAAAGCAGCTTTTGATACGTCTGATATCAAAGTAATGGGCTTTGATGGTTTATTGATGCAGTTTGTACAAAGTAAAGGTGCGCAAATGGTTATTCGAGGCTTGCGTGCTGCGAGTGACTTTGAATACGAGTTTCAATTAGCTGGTATGAACCGCAAGCTGTATCCGAAATTAGAAACGCTCTTCTTAACGCCGTCAGAACAATACATGTTTGTCTCGTCTAGTTTGGTGCGTGAAGTGGCTACACTAAAGGGCGATGTGAATCAGTTTGTATCAGCTAAGGTTGCAGTTGCAATTCGGACTAAACTTAGTCAGTAGTTATGTCGTTATTAATAACGGATGAATGCATTAACTGTGATGTTTGTGAGCCTGCTTGCCCAAATGAAGCGATTTATCAGGGCCAAGAAATTTACGAGATTGACCCTGATTTATGCACCGAATGTGTAGGCTGCTTTGATACGCCACAATGCGTAGACATATGCCCGGTTGACTGTATTCCATTAGACCCGAATAATGTAGAAACGAAAGATCAGTTAATGGATAAGCATTATAAACTCACACAAGTATAGTAGGTGAGCATGCGCGTATTACATAGTATGTTAAGTGTAGAGATTTTGTAACGTTCAATTGATTTTTACATGGATGCACTGGGTATAAGATTGAGTTTATACAGGAAGGCACAATCGAATATTTACGATAAATCTACAGTGCGGGAAAATTGTTGCGTTGTGCGGTGCTCAAAACCCTCATGTACTTAAATGTATAGTGCCGTAGGCCTTGCACCTTATCCCCTGTGAATTTTAAAGCGTTCATATGAATAAGAACACAGAACATCTTAAACAAGCAGTCCAATTTTACTTAGATGGTGATTGGGATGCATCCCACAAAATTACCCAAGACTATTCTGATGCGATGGCTAACTGGATTCATGCGGTATTGCATAAAATAGAAGGTGATGAGTGGAACAGTAAGTATTGGTATAAGCGGACAGATTGTAGGCAGTATGAAGATTATGTAGATGCTGAAACAGAATTACTTGAAATTCAGAAACTGCTGTAGATTGTGCTAGGTAAATAAAAAAAGCCTGCACAGGGAGGCAGGCTTTTAGTGGGTGGAACTTAGCACTTGCTGATCGCTTAGATAGCTGATGCCTTGCTATTTGATAAAGTAACGTACTTAAACTCACCGGCAACAAATACAAAGTTTGCATTTAAATTTTCAGTGTCTTTTTTCACCGCATTTTTATATGTCCAGATGACGCCTTCTTGATTGCCCCTGGCATTTTTTAGTGTGGTAATTGAATCTGGCATACCAAACTTCGTTGATACTTTGTTTATTTTTTCATTGCCTAGCATTTCGTAAAATGCAACATCTGATACAACAAGCCCGTTAAGGCTAACGGAGCCATTGCTATTAATGTTTTTTTGGAAGCCCATTGCATTTGCATTGATATTGCTAAAAGCAAGTAAGCAAATCATTAAACTACTAAGTAAAGTTTTTTGAATGAATTTTTGATTCATTTTATTCTCCTCTTTGGTTGAAAGAACTTGTACTATAGCAATAGAGTGTTGCAGTTTAATGGCAACTATGTAACTGATTTGTAAATATAAAAATAGGGCGCATATCCCCCTATTTTAATGTGGCGTATTAATCAAAAAATGATTTAGCTTTGTCTAACCAGCCCTTGTTTCTAGGGCCGTGTTTCCCTGCATCGGCCTGCGTACTTGTTTCAAATTCACGCAATAAGTTTTTTTGTGTTTCAGTGAGTTTAACGGGCGTTTCAACAGTAACATGCACCATTAAATCACCATAGTCACTTGAGCGTAATGGTTTAATGCCTTTGCCACGCAACCTAAAGACTGCACCTGTTTGCGTCTCTGTGGGCACCTTCATTTTTGCAGACCCGCCTAAGGTAGGGACTTTAATTTCGCCTCCCAATGCTGCTGTTGTAAAGCTTACTGGCATTTCACAATGTAAGTTGCCGCCTTCGCGTTCAAACATATCATGTTGTTTGAGATGTATCACCACATACAAATCACCCATAGGGCCGCCATTGACACCAGCTTCGCCTTTACCGGATAAGCGAATGCGATCACCTTCATCTACGCCAGCGGGGATTTTGACTGATAGTGTCTTATGCTGTTTGGTGCGACCATCACCGTGGCAGGTATTACATTCATCTGATTTAGAAATGGTCTTACCTGTGCCGTGACATTTAGGACAGGTTTGTTGTACGGAGAAAAATCCTTGCTGCATTCGCACTTGACCATGCCCACCACAAGTGCCACAGGTAGATGCTGACTTGCCTGATTTAGCACCAGAACCTTTACAAGGTTCACAAGTGGTCATCACTGGAATACGGATTTTAGTTTCGGTGCCTTTGGCTACTTGCTCTAGTGTGACTTCCATGTTGTAACGTAAGTCTGCACCACGATAGACATTGGAGCGTTGTTGACCACCGCCTCCACCACCAAAGATGTCACCAAAGATGTCGCCAAAAGCATCATTGAAGCCGCCAGCGCCACCACCACCGCCCATGCTTGGGTCAACACCAGCATGTCCATACTGGTCGTAAGCAGCACGCTTTTGATCGTCAGAGAGTATTTCGTAAGCTTCCTTCGCCTCTTTAAACTGCTCTTCGGCTTTTGCGTTGTCTGGGTTACGGTCCGGATGGTATTTCATCGCTAATTTGCGATAGGACTTTTTAACTTCCGCTTCTGAAGCATCTTGGTTAACGCCTAGTACTTCATAAAAATCTTTTTTGTTAGCCATAAGTATTATCTATATTGTGTTGCATTAAAGGTCACTATTCAAGTTAACAGTTTCAACGTGAATAAATCGCTAGCACCAAAGAGACGCTAGCGATTCTTGAGGAGGCTAAAGTTAAATTAGTCTTCTTTTTTCACTTCTTCAAAGTCAGCATCAACCACTTCGGCATCGACTGTTTTCTCACCTTCTTTGCTAGGTTGCGCGCTTTCAGCTTGTGCTTCTGCATTTAATTTTTCACCTAGAATTTGTGATGCTTCCATTAATGCATTGGTTTTAGAATCGATGGTTTCTTTATCACCATCTTTAATGGTTTCTTCTAAGTTTTTAATTGCTTCTTCGATCTTAGATTTTTCATCATCTGTGAGCTTGTCGCCATGCTCTTCTAGTGACTTTTTAACACTGTGTACCATGCCATCAGCACTGTTGCGTGCATCAACTAATTCACGCAATGCTTTATCTTCTTCAGCGTGTATTTCTGCATCTTCTTCCATGCGTTGAATTTCTTCTTCGCTTAGGCCGGAGTTCGCTTTAATGGTAATTTTATTTTCTTTGCCAGTCGCTTTATCTTTAGCAGATACGTGCAAGATACCATTCGAATCAATATCAAAAGTCACTTCAATTTGTGGCTGACCACGTGGTGCTGGTGGAATGTCGCTTAAGTTAAATTGGCCAAGTGATTTATTGGCAGTCGCCATTTCGCGCTCGCCTTGTAGCACTTGAATTGTTACCGCATTTTGGTTGTCATCAGCAGTAGAGAATACTTGAGAAGCTTTGGTAGGAATCGTTGTATTTTTCTTAATGACTTTAGTCATCACGCCGCCTAGTGTTTCAATCCCTAGAGACAATGGCGTTACGTCTAATAACAATACGTCTTTAACATCACCTTGTAATACACCACCTTGAATTGCAGCACCAACAGCAACAGCTTCGTCAGGGTTAACATCTTTACGTGGCTCTTTACCAAATATTTTTTCTACTTTTTCTTGTACTTTAGGCATGCGGCTTTGACCACCAACTAAAATCACATCAGTAATATCAGAACTTGAAACGCCAGCATCTTTCATTGCAGTAGTACAAGGTTTAATCGTACGCTCGATTAAGTCTTCAACCATGCTCTCAAATTTCGCGCGAGTAATTTTCACAACCAAATGTTTAGGGCCTGTTGCATCAGCTGTTACATATGGCAAGTTAACTTCTGTTTGTGTGCTTGAAGATAATTCGATTTTTGCTTTTTCAGCCGCTTCTTTTAAGCGTTGCTTAGCGAGTATGTCGTTACGTAAATCCAAGCCGTCATTGTCTTTCTTGAACTCATCAGCGAGGTAGTCGATGATGCGGTTATCAAAATCTTCACCACCAAGGAACGTATCACCATTGGTTGAAAGCACTTCAAATTGATGTTCGCCATCAATGCTAGAAATCTCAATGATTGATACGTCAAATGTACCACCACCTAAGTCATACACAGCAATCTTACGATCACCTTCTTGTTTATCTAAACCAAAAGCTAGCGCAGCAGCTGTAGGCTCATTAATAATACGTTTCACTTCTAAACCAGCGATGCGGCCAGCATCTTTTGTTGCTTGGCGTTGGCTATCGTTAAAGTAAGCAGGCACTGTAATCACCGCCTCTGTTACTTCTTCACCTAAATAGTCTTCAGCTGTTTTCTTCATCTTGCGTAATACTTCAGCAGACACTTGTGGTGCCGCCATTTTTTCGCCATTCACTTCAACCCATGCATCGCCATTGTCAGCTTTAACAATCTTATAAGGCATTAATTTGATATCTTTTTGCACTGCTTTTTCGTCATAACGACGGCCGATTAAACGCTTTACTGCATAAAGTGTATTCTCTGGATTGGTTACCGCTTGGCGTTTTGCTGGAGCACCCGCCAATATTTCACCGTCAGCATCTTTTGGATATGCGATGATCGATGGTGTCGTGCGACCGCCTTCTGCGTTTTCAATCACGCGTGGCTTGCCGCCTTCCATTACTGCGACACAAGAGTTCGTTGTGCCTAAATCAATACCAATAATTTTACCCATGTTTTATGTTCCTTATTTCTAAAATTCTTGAAAATTTATTTATTTAAATCATGTAGTCGTTTGCGACTGCGTTACTGTGAATGTTGGGGTGGTTTTCTTCTTTTCAAGTCCTTAACCCTTACATGGTTACTTAGCTTTTGAAACAACCACTAAAGCAGGACGCAATACACGGTCATTCAGTGTGTAGCCTTTTTGCAATACTTCTAATACGGTATCTGAGTCAATGTCAGAATCTACCGTGCTAATCGCTTGGTGTTTATTCGGATCAAATTTCTCATTTAATGGATTCACTTCAGCAATGTTGAATTTCTCAAATACAGTTAATAACTGCTTGGCAGTTAATTCAACGCCATCTTTATAGCTATCAACCGTTGTGCTTTCGACTGCCAGTGCACCGTCTATACTGTCTTTAACAGATAGCAATTCACCACTGAATTTTTCTAGTGCAAATTTACGTGCTTTATCTACATCGCCAGCAGAGCGGCGGCGAATGTTCTCACCTTCTGCTTTTGCATATAACACTTGTGCTTTTGCTTCTTCCAGCGCTGCTTCCAAAGACTCAATTTTTGCTTCAGGAGACATTTCTTCTGTCTGCACTTCTGGTGATTCCACTTCTTCTTCCGTGGTTTCTTCTTCCGTGGTTTCTTCTTCCGTGGTTTCTTCTTCCGTGGTTTCTTCTTCCGTGGTTTCTTCGTCTGACATTGCTTTTCCTATTTTTTTAATAATGCTTGCACTGTATATGGAGATGCCGCACTTGATTTCAAGGGGAAATAATGACTTTTATGAAAAATGTTGAAGGACTTAATTTTTGCACTGTGTTTGTTATAAATCAAAAAAGTGCTGACTTTAAAGTGGCATATTGAAGTTGGTAACACTCACTTTGCAACGCGAGGGAAATGAAAGTGTGGATTGGTTTATTTTCAACGGGCTATGGTTTGATAGGTTTGCGATGATGCTCGTTGACATATTGTTTTTTATTGACCATGTCATTTAAGTAAGAAGAAAAGTTGACCTAACGAATTACGTAATAGCATACATTGCATCAAGCACTGGAGCGACATCAGGTATTTGTTTTACACCACCTAGGTTGATGATTTTTCCTTGAGCGGATGCCATGACCCCAGTCAGTGATGGGTCTGTATCCGTGTAAATGGCAACGGTAGGGATGTTAAGTGCAGCACTTAAATGCGACAAGCCGGTATCAACGCCAATCGCAGCGTGTGCCTGCTGAATAATGCTTGCTAAACGCGCAATGTTGAGTTTGGGTAACACCATTACATTTTCAAGATTCTCTGCAATGGCAAGTGCGCGCTGATGTTCCGCATCACTCGCCCACGGTAAAGTGAGGTGCAGATTTTGCGTTGCCAATTGCCTTGCCAATGCAATCCAATGGGAAGTTTGCCATAACTTACTGTCTTTGCTGGTGGCATGTAGACCGATGACAAAAGCCATTGGCAAACCGATAGCGTCAACTGTCTCGGTTGCCGTAATGTTGTAGCTAGGTGCGTTAATAGGCTTGGCATAGCCGCAGGCATAAGCTGCCAATTCGCGGTTTCGTATAACGGCATGCTGGTTACGAGCCACAGTATATTTCTTATCGTATAAATGGCTAGCGATAGGTTCGCGTGCTGATTTTTTATCCATCCCACTTTTAACGCCTTTGGCAAACGAAGACATGATGGCGCTTTTCAGTAGGCCTTGCGTATCAATAATTAAATCGTATGGTTGCGCTGATACTTGCTTTTTGAACGCGTTAATTTCACGCCAAGTTTTTTGGCTGAATAACTGCTTACGCCAACGTCGAACGGCTACCGTAAAAATTTGTTTAACAGCAGGGTGCAGCTTTGGGATGTCAGCAAAACCTTCTTCAACCACCCAATCAATCTGTGCATCAGGATGTTGCTGTAGAATGTCGGTGACAACTGGTAAGTTGTGGATAACATCACCTAAAGAAGAGGTTTTAACCAGTAAAATACGTTTCATAGTGTTATTTTCGCATACAATTATCATTTTTATAGACGGATTAATTAAGCATTGAAATTTGCATTCATTCTTTTTAAGTACTTTCCCTTCGGCGGCATGCAGCGCGATATGTTGCGTACAGCATATGAATTGATTAAACGTGGCCATACGGTGGAAGTATTTACCTTAAGCTGGCAGGGGGAAGCACCTAAAGGCATGGTGATTCATGTATTGCCGCAAAAGGGCTGGTTTAATTTTCAGCGGTATAAAAAGTTTATTAAAGAGACTTTTAATTGCATCCAAAGCAATGATTTTGATTATATTTTTGGCTATAACCGTATGGCTGGCTTGGATGCGCATTTTGCGGCGGATCCGTGTTTTATTGAAAGAGCCCGTACGCAACGCAGCTTCTTATATCGGTTGATGCCAAGAACAAAATGGTTTGCTGCCTGTGAAAAAGAGGTTTTCTCAGCAGATTCAGCAACGCATGTCTTAGCAGTGGCATTGACAGAAAAGCCACACTTTCAAAAATGGTATGGTTTGCAGGATGAGCGCTTTCACTATATTCCACCTTATTTATCACCAGAGCGTTTTGCCTTAGGGGCTAAAACACAGATGCGAAAGTATTTAAGACAAGCCTTTGATTTTGGCGCAACCGATTTTGTTTACATGCTGACAGGGTCTGGCTTCTCCATGAAAGGGCTAGATCGCGCTATTCTTGCTTTAGCTGGACTGCCTGAAAAACTACGCGCTAATACGAGGTTAGTTGCTGTGGGGCAAGACAACCCTAAACAATTTGCAGCTATGGCTCAAAAACTAGGCGTAGCTGATCATCTTGTTATTTCTAAAGGCCGTGCAGATATACCGCAATTAATGCAAGGTGCGGATGTGTGTGTGCATCCAGCTTACCGAGAAAATACTGGCTTAGTGATTCTCGAAGGTATGGTTTGTGGTGCGCCGATGTTAGTCACTGAAAGTTGTGGTTATGCGAATCATGTTCGGGACGCTGACGCAGGATTGGTTTCAGCGATGCCTTTTGACCAAGTTAAATTTAATGCTGCGTTTTTGAAAATGCGAGAAGCATTAGCCCGAGGGGTTAAATCAAAACCTAAGTGGGGGAAAAATGGCCTAGCCTATACAAAAAATATTATGCAAGCTAATGATGGAAGTGAAGAGGCGCGCATCCTGATTCAGCTAGCAGAAGAGAAAAATAATGGGCGGTATTTAAGCCAATGATAGGTGAGCATAAGATGATATTCGAGATGCCGGCTGCATTGCGCAAAGCGCTAGAGCAGAGCGAGAAGGGCGATGCTTTTGTTAAGGCGATGACGTTGAGAGGAAAACCTTTTCGTGACGTGCCAGGACGCAAAACCAGTCAAGTTGAGCTGCTAGGAAAGTCTTACTTTATTAAGCAACATTTTGGTGTGGGCTGGGGCGAGATTGTTAAAAATATCATTTTGTTGAAAAAGCCAATATTGAGCGCCATGACAGAAGTAGATGCCATTCAGAAAGTGACCTCGTTGGGAATCGCCACAACGCCTGTGGTTGCTTATGGGCAGCGAGGATGCAGTCCTGCTAACACCAAATCTTTTTTATTAACAGAAGATTTGGGTGATATTACTTCTTTAGAGGAGTTGTGTGCTGTTTGGAAAGAAAACCCACCAGATGCTCGCTATAAACGTCATTTGGTTATTGCAGTAGCGAAGTTGGCCAGAAATATACATGAGCATGGGGTAAATCATCGAGACTTTTATTTATGCCATTTGTGTTTGCATAATGAAGCACCAAAATTGCAGTTGTATTTAATCGACCTACATCGTGCTTTGATACATAAAAAACCTTCCAAGAAAGCCAACATGAAAGATATAGCGGCATTATATTTTTCCGCGATGGGTACGGTACTCACGGCAAAAGACTATTTACGGTTTAGGCGATATTATCACCCACAGGATAAGCAGTTTTGGCAGCAAGTAGAACATAGAGCTCAAGCACTTAACACTAAATTTAATAGTAAAAAGTTTCAAAAAAGGCTACAGATGGAGAGAGACAAGCTTAACTCGTAGTTATCAAGCGTTCTCTTGCGGCAGTTTCTCCTTTGCTTTTCTTCTGACTTTGTAGCGATGGTAATGCCAATTGTATTGCTCAGGGCGTTGCTGGATTTGTTTTTCAATGGCCTTGTTCAGTAGTGCTGGCGTGTTAATCGAATCAACTTTAGAGAAGTGAACAATGTAGCCTTTGCCTTTGGCTAATCGTTCCCCGTACATCATGATAATAGTAGCGCCTGTTTTTTTAGCTAATTTACTGGCAAGCGTCATAGAGTATGCTGGCTGATTAAAAAAGTTTGCCCATTCGCCTTCACCTGAATTGGGCACTTGGTCAGGTAGAATTCCAATGGCTTCTCCTTTTTTGAGTGCTTTGAGCAGTGTTCGTACACCAGAGGAATTTGCTTCGGCTAACTCCAAACTCGAACTGACTCGTCCTTTAATAATAAATGGCAGTAGCCATTCCATTTTTGGTGGGCGGTATAGTGCAGAAACTGGGCAATGCAAGGCGCAGTAGTGAAAGGTTATTTCAAAGCAGCCCATATGAGGTGTTAAGAAAATAATGCCTTTATTCGCTGCAATGGCAGCATCAACGACACCCCGCCCAGTGGTGGACTGGATTATCTTATTGATTTCTTTTTTGTCTGCTTGCCAGATATAGGGTGTTTCTAATACCAGCTCACCAAGGTTAATGAAGTTTTGGCGTACCGCTTTTTTGATTGCGCCTGAAGATAATTGGCTTTGTTTGATGTTCTCAGCTGCTAATTGTTTCGCTTTAGGCATGGTGAGGAACAATATGTGACCTAAGGCCCTACCTAAACCGTGTAGTAAAGGCAATGGTAGCCGCCCCCAGCATTTGAAAAGCAGTGATAGCATAGGAGGATATTATAATTGAAATTATGATTAACACATCGGCTAATTAATGGCTGATATAATGACAGCATCCAATAAATTATGTAATGCCCTTAATTGTTTCAATCTGAACGTTATCAACAGGCATGTTCACAACATCAACTAGCTAGGGTTGAATCATGGTGGGATAAGCACATGGCTTGGCTTGGAAGGGGTCTGATCATCGGCATTGCGGTTGGAGTGTTGTAGGGCAACTAACATTAATTACTTAATAGTGGTACATTAACCACCTTCAAAAAGAAGCATAAAGCTATGGACGAGCAACACATTGCAAACAAGGACGGTGCTATTTTAGCGACAACAACTCTGCTTAAAACTGTTGCCAATGCTGTACGCGACTTCCATGTTGCAGGTTTGGCGCATCGAGCTTTGTACTTTCCCTTACAGTACTTTCAAGCAAAACGATTGAGTAAGTTGTTACGATTGCTGTGCCGGCCAATCTTAAGGCGATCAATATGTCGTTGGGCGGCTAGACTGAATGAAAAATAATAATGTCAGCTTGTTAGCTGATTTTGGTATCCATACAACAGCAGTTGTATTAGACGATTCGAGTGTTTTAACCGCATTAGAGGCTGTGCGTTATATACCAAGACGCCGCTGTGTTTGCAAAGCAACTTGGCAAGGTAAGCACGTGTATGCAAAACTATTTTTTGGCGAAGAAGCGGCGCAATATGCTTTACGTGATGTGTGCGGTGTGGAGGCTTTGCAACACGCGAATCTATTAACACCAGCCATACTAAAACAAAGTAAATTGTCCCAGCATGAAGGCTATGCGGTGGTTTTTGAAGCCATTACACCATCAGAAAATGCAGAAGTAGTTTTGGCTGCTGCTAACGAATTTGTCCGGGTTGAGCTTGCACATCAGTTGGTTCAGCTTGTTGCACAGCATCATGAGGCTGGATTGATACAAACAGACATGCATTTAAAAAACTTTTTGATTCAGCATGGTGCTATTCATACCATTGATGGCGACGGTATTCGTCACTTTAAGAAGCTACCATTTAAAAAATCATACGCTAATCTTTGCCAATTGCTCTCAAAATTTGATGTGTTAATGATAGATGGCTATTTGTCTGCTTTATTAGAAACATATACCAACGCTAGGTCATGGCAGCAGTCGCTTAATGTTGATGTTGTTAAAGTTAAGATTAATGCGGCTAGACAAAAGACTACAGCAGCATATGCTGATAAAAAAGTATTTAGGGCGTGTACCGATGTTGTTGTGAGTAAAGCCAAGCATGTATTTGCCGCAATAAATGCGCTGCATGCAGTGGATGATTTTCCACAAACAATACCTGATCTTGATACTTATTTTACACTTGGCAATATTATTAAAAATGGCAATACATGTATAGTTGCATCTGCCAAGATAGGGTCGCTTAATGTTGTGATTAAACGTTACAACATTAAGGGCTTCTGGCATGGGGTTGGACGTGCTTTTAGAAGAACAAGAGCATCTACCTCTTGGGGAAATGCGCATCGACTTCAGTTGCTTGGTTTGCCAACGGCGAAACCTATAGCGTTAATAGAAACAAGAAGGTTTGGCTTAAAAGGTAGGGCGTACTTCATAACAGAATATGTTGATGCACTCGATATGGATGTTTTTTTTAAGCAATCAATAGGCAAGGTTCTGCGAGCGGAAGCAGTTAAGCAAGCAGTTCAACTGTTTTACCGTTTATATTTACTTAACATCTCGCATGGTGATATGAAGGCCGCGAACATTAAAGTACTCGCTGATGGGGAACCTTTGTTGATTGACTTGGATAGTATGCAGCAGCATAAAAAATCTGCAGTTGCGCAAAAAGCACATGTGCGCGACATTAAACGCTTTATGCGAAATTGGAAAGACACACCTTCCCTGTATAATGCGTTCGTTAAAGTATTTAAAGTTGTTTATGCTGATCATGCACCATTACAAGCGGCACAAATATTAGAATAATTATATAAAGTTAAATTAAATGATTGTATTGGGTTTATCTGGCGCTTTAAGCCATGACGCATCTGCCGCTATTTTGGTCGATGGGAAAATAGTAGCCGCCGCAGAAGAAGAGCGTTTCTTACGTGATAAGCACGCTAAAAACAAATTTCCTTATGAGGCGGCCAAATTTTGCTTGAAAGAAGCGGGTGTTAAACCGGAAGATGTGGACGTTGTTGCTTTCCCATATGCTGAAATTCCATTAAGTACTAACGCGCGTTGGCACTATGCTAAGCGCCATTGGTATGCGCCGGATCGTGCTTTAGATGCGATCTTTAATGGTAACCGTCGTTTTAGACGTAACCGTGATAAATCATCAGCGTTAATGCAAGAATTAGGTTTAACCAATGCCAAGTTTGAAGCAGTTGAACATCACTTAGCACATGCTTCTAGTGCTTATCATTTGAGTGGCTTTAAAGAAAAAACAGCGATAGTTGGTATTGATGGTAAAGGGGAGTACGCCACTACATTCTTTGGCTATGGCGAAAAAGGTAAGATACATAAGATTAAAGAGTTTTATGACCCCGACTCTCTGGGCGGCCTTTATGGAGCGATGACTGAATATTTAGGCTTTGATATGCTGGATGGTGAGTTCAAGGTCATGGGCATGGCGCCTTATGGAGATGCAAGTAAGTATGACTTGTCTGACTTAGCCAAATTTGAGAATGGTGAATTAGTTGTTAATACTAAGCTGGTGAATGTCGTAGGTATGCGCCGCTATAAAGAAAATGGTAAAGGTTATTACTTTACGCCTGAGCTCATTAAGCGCTTAGGCGCAAAACGTGAAGGTGATGAAATTGATGACCCTTATATTCACTATGCCGCTTCCATTCAAGCACTGCTAGAAAAGCTTGCGCTTGAAATGATTGAATACTACCTCGGCGATATTATTCGTGAAACGGGTAAGGTTGTGATGGCTGGCGGCGTTGCGCTGAATGTGAAGTTGAATCAACGCATTATTAGTTTGCCATATGTGAAAGAGTTATTCGTGCAACCAGCTTCCGGTGATAACGGCACATCTCTAGGTGCCGCAACCTTTGCAGCCAATAGTGCGGGTGAGATAATCCATAAAATGGAACATGTTTATCTAGGCCCCAAATTCTCTAGTGAAGAATGTGTTGCTGCTTGCGAAGCACATCCAGAAAGCCCAGTCTTTACTAAGATAGATGATTTCCCAAAAAAAGCAGCAGAGCTATTGGCTGCGGGCAACCCGTTAGCTTGGTTCCAAGGTCACATGGAGTTTGGTCCCCGATCACTTGGTTGTCGTAGTATTCTTGGTGACCCTAGCCACCCTGGCGTGGCTGATCGTATTAACGCACAGATTAAATACCGTGAGCGGTGGCGTCCATTTTGCCCAAGCATGTTGGATAAGGTGGCAGAAGATTTATTACAAACCGATCATCCTGCGCCTTATATGACGTTTACCTTCGATGTGAACCCTGCTTGGCATCACCGTATTCCAGAAGTGGTGCACGAGGATGGCACGGCAAGGGCGCAAGTGGTGACGCGTGAGACTAACCCGCGTTATTATGAATTGATTGAACATTTAGAAACATTACGTGGCAGTGCTGTTGTATTAAACACATCACTCAACCGTCGTGGCGAACCCATGATCTGTAGTCCGACTGATGCGCTCAATATGTTTTATGGCTGTGATCTAGAGTATTTAATGATGGAAGATGTGCTGGTCACGAAGAAGTGATGTTAATCGTTACCTTCCATATTGTAAATTTGTTATAACTAATTTATTTTAGAAAACAATTCACTCGTCAAATATATCTTTAAAATTGACGAAATTCCCTATTCTGAGCGATAATTGAACGCTAGATAATTTAAAATCTGTGTTGTTTGCAGAGTTGGAAGTGAGTTTAATCAAGTATGAAACAATCCCATATAGAAGTTACCGAACGTATTATTGAAGTAAGCCGTCCTACCCGTACTGCTTACTTGCAACGCATGAAAGAAATTGCAAATCGAGACCGTGGTGCAGACCGTTTAGGTTGTGCTAACGTTGCCCATGCCTTTGCAGCCATGCCAGTCAATGACAAGCTAAAGGTTGTGGCAGAGAAGGCGCCAAATATCGGTATTGTCACGGCATATAACGAAATGTTGTCCGCGCACCAGCCTTATGGCGTCTATCCAGATATCATTAAAAATGAAGCAAATAAACATGGTGCGACAGCACAAGTAGCTGGTGGCGTACCTGCTATGTGTGATGGTATTACACAGGGTGAGCCGGGAATGGAACTGTCTTTGTTTAGTCGCGATACGATTGCGATGAGTACAGCGGTTGCTTTATCACATGATGTTTTTGATGCTGCACTGTTACTAGGTGTTTGCGATAAAATCGTCCCAGGATTATTAATTGGTGCGTTACAGTTCGGTCACTTACCTTGTGTATTTGTACCAGCTGGCCCAATGAGTACGGGTCTCGATAACACGTCTAAATCAAAAGTGCGCGAGCAATACGCACAAGGCTTAATTGGTCGTGAGGAGTTGTTAGCATCGGAATCCATGGCTTATCACGGAGCAGGTACTTGTACTTTTTATGGCACCGCTAACAGTAACCAAATGTTGATGGAAGCCATGGGCTTGCACGTACCAGGTTCAGCCTTTATTCACCCACATGATGGTATGCGTGAGCTGCTGACACGTGAAGCGGTGAAAATGGTGTTAGAGAATACGAAGGCAGGCCATCACACGCCAATTGGTAAGCTGGTAGATGAGCATGTGATTGTAAATGCAATGGTGGCTTTGTTAGCAACTGGAGGTTCAACGAATCACTTGATTCACTGGGTAGCGATTGCACGTGCAGCTGGCATTATTATTGATTGGACGGACTTCTATCATCTTGCGAAAACAACACCGCTATTAACAAGTGTATATCCAAATGGTAAAGCAGATGTGAACCAGTTCCAAAATGCTGGCGGCCCAGCTTTCGTGATACGTGAACTAATTGATGCAGGTTATATGTATCCTGATGTATTTACGGTCGCTTATGGTGGCTTACGTGACTACGGTAAAATACCTGAAAAAGAAGGCGATCAGTTGGTATGGAAAGATTTGCCAAAAGAAAGCAAAGATGAGTTGATTGTTCGTACGGCAGATCACCCATTTAGTGAGTCTGGTGGTTTGCGTTTGCTTAAAGGAAATCTAGGCCGAAGTGTGATTAAGGTTTCAGCTGTACCAGAAGATCGCCATATCATTGAAGCACCCGCAATTGTATTTGATGCGCAAGAAGAATTGTTGCAAGCATTCGATCGAGGTGAGCTAGAAAAAGACTTTATTGCGGTTGTCCGTTTCCAAGGTCCTAAAGCGAATGGCATGCCAGAACTACATAAATTAACACCACCATTGGCAGTATTGCAAAATAAAGGCTTTATGGTGGCGATTGTGACTGACGGCCGTATGAGCGGCGCTTCAGGTAAGATTCCTGCCGCGATTCACTTAACCCCAGAAGCTTCAGCAGGTGGAGCATTAGCAAAAGTACGCACTGGAGATATTGTGCGATTGAATGCTAAGGTCGGCATGGTAAATGTGCTTGTTGATGAGGATGAATGGGAAGAGCGAAAACCTGAAGAGCTTTCTGATGCTAAGAGACATAGTAATGAGCATGGCTTTGGTCGCGAGCTGTTTGGCGGAATGCGGAAGAACGTCCTATCTGCCGAAGAAGGTGCAATTACCTGGCTTTAAAATGGATGCGGCGTTACTTTCACTAGCCGTGCCAAAACGTACTGCCGTCGCTCAAGTGCCTTGCTTCAATTGATTTTGAAGCTAATTAGACAACGTAAAGCTTAAAAGAATTTATTACATAATTAATGAGAGAAAAATGAATACATTAGATTTGGCAAAAGAAGGTCCAGTAATCCCAGTTATCGTTATTAATAAGGTAGCAGATGCTGTGCCGATGGCAGAAGCACTACTTGAAGGCGGCGTTAAAGTGCTTGAAGTGACATTGCGTTCAGCAGTTGCTTTAGAAGCCATGGAGCAGATTGCTAGGCATGTGCCTGATGCGATATTAGGCTCTGGTACTGTACGTAATTTACAAGATGCAAAAAATTCATTAGATGCGGGTTGCAAATTTGCAGTGAGTCCTGGGTATACATCAGAGCTTGGTCACTATGCTAAAGAAATTAGCCTACCATTATTGCCAGGAGTTGCAACAGGTTCAGAGGTCATGACAGCGAATGCTGATGGCTACAACTTCTTGAAGCTGTTCCCAGCTGTTGCCGTGGGCGGCATTAATTTACTAAAAGGCTTTGCTGGACCATTTTCAGATGTGATGTTCTGTCCAACGGGGGGCGTTAAAGTCCATTCAGCACCTGACTTTTTAGCGTTGCCGAATGTTGTGGTTTGTGGCGGAACTTGGTTGACCCCTGCAGATGCAGTGGCGAATAAGGACTGGGCACATATTACGAAACTAGCAAAAGAGGCTAGTGCGATTAAGCCTGCTTAAATAAGTAAACGCAGTATATGAAGGCTTTGTACTTTAGGGTGAAAAGTCTAGCTTAATGGACACCTTTAAAGCATGCTGCATTGAGATTAACATGGATATTGATCTAACAAAATACAAAACCATTGTGTTTGATTGTGATGGTGTCGTGCTTGATTCCAATATTACGAAAATAGATGCTTATTTTCGGACAGCTAAAAAATCTGGTGCAACCGACGCACAAGCGCAAGCGCTAGTAACCCACCACGTGCAGTTTGGAGGCATTTCACGTCACCCTAAGTTTGTTTGGTACATTGAAGAAGTCCTAAAAGAAACGGCTACAAAAGAAGCAGTGCAAGAATACCTGGGTGCATTTAGCCTTGCAGCTAAAAAAGGGTTAATGCGTTGTGAAATCGCTGATGGTTTGCATGAGCTGCGTAATAAAACCCCCAATGCAAGGTGGTTAATAGTCTCTGGCGGCGAGCAACAAGAAGTTCGAGATTTATTTGATAAGCGTGAACTTGCTGATTTATTTGATGGTGGACTATTTGGTAGCCCTGATAATAAAGATGAAATTCTAGCGCGTGAAAAAGAAAACGGTAATATCAAATTCCCCGCAATATATATCGGTGATAGTAAGTATGATTATGAATCTTCTAAACGAGCTAGTTTAGATTTTGTTTTTTTGAGTGGTTGGACTGACGTTCCTGATTGGAAAGCCTATTGTTCAGAAAACAAAATTAATGTGTGCCAAAATATTAAATCACTTTAAATCATGACGATTTTTTTTAAAAGTTTCTTTTCCCATTCGTCGCAGCCGTTAACAGTAAGCGATTTTGATGTTATGTGCGAAGGTGGGAAAATTCTCGAGCAAGATGGGCGAGGTATTAAAGTGGTGCTGTTAAATGATGGGAGTATTATTAAAGTATTTAGGCTGAGAAGCTTAATCAGTGGCGCACGATTATTTTCTTATGCCAGAAGATTTTGCCGGAATGCGATGCGGCTTAATGCAAAAGGGATTCATACCGTTCAAATAAAGAAGCTTTACTACTTTCCAGACAGCGCTAACACAGCCGTATTGTATACGCCTTTAGTTGGTGAAACGCTACGGGATGTAATCAGTAAAAAAGAAGTGAATACGGATTTTGTCGAAGGGTTGGCTGTGTTTTTATCTAAGTTGCATAAGAACGGCATCCATTTTCATTCGCTGCACACGGGTAATGTGGTGCTAACACCAGAAGGCGAATTCGGCTTAATTGATATCTCCGACCTTAGTATTTATCCTTGGCCTCTATTTTGCAACGCTAGAGTCCGAAGCTTTAAACGATTATGTAAATATACAGAGGATATTAAACAGTTTGGTATAGAGTACTGGCAGTTATTTCAAGGTAGGTACTTTATTGAAAGTCAGTTAAGTTCGCTTTGTGAAAATAAAATAAAAAACATGAGCAATAAGCTGATTGAATTTTAGTGGTGATGGAATATAGGATGCTAGTGATGTGGTTGTTACATGTTTCCCATAGCTATTACCCACTATTTTTAGATTGTGCTAGGCAAGCTAATGGACTATTTAAAGGTGCTGTATACAAAGTGTTGACTGTTTAGGGAGTAGGGTGCTGGTGTGTGTCCACCAGTTCGGATGAGGCGGTTTTTTTAGGGTGCAAGAGTAGTTAAGTGTGCGGTTTGAAATTAGGTGCAATATATTAGGGTAACAGTTTGCTAATGAAGTGCTCTGCTTCACTGTTGATAGTAGAAGATTTTTTGCTAAAACTGAATTTATAAAATGTGAATTTTACTTATTACCGTAGAAGGGTTAATTTTTTTTAAGCAAGCTAGGTGAGACTTATTTTGTAGTGGGCACTCTCTTTTAAAGCATGGACTACATTCTAATGCTAAATACTCAATAATAGCACCAGGGTGAATCGGAGGTGTGTGATGTGGATCGCTCGACCCATAAATTGCAATAAGCTTTATATCAAGTGCCGCGGCAACGTGCATAAGACCGGAATCATTACTGATAACAGTGTTGCATAGTGACATGATGTCGATGGCATCGCCTAAGTTAGTTTTGCCGCCTAAATCAATACAACGCGATTGCGTGATTTGATTAATTTCCGCAGTGATTGTAGTGTCTTTATCTGAGCCAAATAATAAGATTTTCCAGCCTTGTGCAATTGCAGCGTTAGCCACTTCAGCATAATGTGTTATAGGCCAACGTTTAGCCTCGCCATACTCGGCACCTGGGCATAGACCTAGTACTTTGTTACTTGAAAGAGATATGCCAAATTTATTAAGCGCTACTTTTGCATTAGTACTATCAGCTAGTAATATTGGTTGCGGTATGGCTGGTGACGGTTGGCCTTTGTTGAGGCCTAATGCAACAAACCTTTCCACTGTTTTAGGAAGTGCGTCTTTATCTAATGGGCGGATATCATTTAATAAGCCATAGCGCATTTCACCTAAAAATCCAGTTCGCTTTGGAATGCCAGCAGCAAAGGGCAAGATGGCGGATTTTAAGGAGTTTATTAAAGAAATAGATTGCGTGTAATGCTTGTTTTTTAAACTGCGGCCAAATTTAATACGCTCCATCAAGCCTAATTGACCATGTTTAAATGGCGACGCTATTTTTGCTGTCACTTCTGGCATGCGGTCTAATAATGGCAGTGTCCATGCAGGAGCTACAACATCAATTTGAACGGTTGGATTTTGTTGTTTTAAGTGCTGAAATAGGCTATGTGCCATCACCATATCACCTACCCAAGAAGGACCCATAATAAGAATTTTTTCTAATGGCATAGGTGATTTAATTTAACTGGCTTAGCCATTAAGCTTTTGAATAATATTACTGGTGCTTCGACCTTCTACTAAATTGATTAACGCGATTTCACCACCCCAAGACTTAACCTCTTTACCGCCAACCACTTCATCAGCAGTGTAATCACTACCTTTGGCAATCACATTTGGTTTGATGACATTAATAAGCTTAATTGGCGTATCTTCATCAAATAAAATCACAGCATCTACTGACTCTAATGCAGCCAATACTCTCGCACGGTCACTTTCGTTTACCACTGGTCTGGTCGGACCTTTTATAGCGCTCACTGAGCGGTCCGTATTGAGGCCAAGGATGAGTTTATCGCCACGTTTTTTTGCTGCTTCTAAGTAGGTTACATGCCCCGCATGGAGTAAGTCAAAACAACCATTGGTGAAGACAATTTTTTGATGTGTTTTTTTCCAGCTAGCCACTTTGTCGATTAGTTGTGTTAAATCACATACTTTATATACTTGCGTACTGTTCTGTAGGCGGGAGAGTGTTTCTATCAACTCTTCACGGCTGATAGGACTAGTCCCTACTTTACCAACAACAACGCCAGCTGCCAGATTGGCTAGCTGCAAGCTTTCTAATGGTGAAAGCTCATATACTAAACCTGCTGCTAATGTTGCAATCACCGTATCGCCTGCGCCAGAAACATCAAATACCTTTTGTGCTGTTGCGTCAATTTGGTGAGTGGTGTCGTCAATCAGTGTAATGCCTTTTTCGCCGCGTGTGACAGCTAAGAAATCTAATGATAAGCTTTCTTTAAGTGCAATCGCTTTGCTAATTAAGTCGGTATCATCTAGTTGCATTTCACATGCTTCTGCAGTTTCTTTTTTATTTGGCGTGAGTGCAGTTGCCCCTTTGTACTTCGTATAGTCTTTTCCTTTTGGGTCGACTAGCACGGAGATATTTTGTGTTTGGCATGCGCTGATAATGTGCTGGCAAACAGTATCGCTGAGCAAGCCTTTGGCATAGTCTGACAAAATCACAATGCTAGGTTTAAGCGCAAGTCCTGCTGTAATAGATGCCAACACTTGCTTAGTTTCTTCATCATTAAAAGCAGCTGAACTTTCTTGGTCCAGCCTCAGCATTTGCTGATGACCGCCTAAAATCCTTGTTTTCGCGATAGTAGGGCGGTGCTTTGTATTGATGATTTCACTCGTGCCAACACCGATTGCTGCAATGAGTTTTTTAAGGCTATCGCCTTCTGTATCATTTCCGACACAACCAATAATATGAGTTTTGATACCTAATAATGCCAAGTTGGCAGCTACGTTAGCAGCGCCACCAGCACGTTCATTTTTCTCATTTAGTAAAACTACAGGCACGGGTGCTTCTGGTGAAATGCGGCCAACATTGCCAATTAAGTAACGGTCTAGCATGACATCGCCAATCACAAGCGCATGCAGTTCTTTACTGCCAAATTCTTTAACGGTGTTAAGTAGTTTTTCTGATATCGGCATCAATTAATCTGACTCTAAAATTTCACATAAACAATGACCGACGAATATATGTGCCTCTTGGATGCGTGCGGTTACATTCGATGGCATCATCAAGTTGTGGTCACAGAGGCCGTTGAGCTTACCGCCTGAGCCGCCAGTTAATCCAACGGTGGTTGCCCCAATGATTCTAGCTGCTTCCAGCGCATTTACTACGTTAGCGCTATTGCCTGATGTTGTGATGCCAATCACTACATCATTGGGCTGGCACAATGCTTCAACTTGTCTTGTGAAAATATAATCGTAGCCATAGTCATTGCCGACTGAGGTTAGGATGGCGGTATCTGTCGTCAGCGCAATAGCGGGCATGCCTTTGCGTTCCTTTTTAAAGCGCCCAACAATTTCTGCTGCAATATGTTGGCTATCTGCAGCACTGCCGCCGTTGCCCATGAGCAATATCTTGCCACCTGCTTTGACACTGTTTTGCATCGCAATACCAACGACACTAATTTGTGGGAAAAGCGGCTCAAGCGCATCAAACATGGCCGTATGCGCAGCATGCTCGCCTTTAAGGTAGTCAATATAATCCATTAGCAGTATTGGTCCTCTTGCATTAAATAGTTTTGCACGTAATCTTTCACGCCTTCTTCCAAGCTATGAAATGCTTGGGTATAACCGACATCACGTAACTTTTGCATTGTGGCTTCGGTAAAGTATTGGTATTTACCTTGTAAATCTTTTGGCATATCAATATAGGTAATATCTGGCTCATGCCCCATGCCCCTCATCACGTTTATTGCTAAGTCTTTAAAACTACGTGCGGAGCCAGTCCCAATGTTGTAAATGCCGTTGGCAGTTGGGTTGCCGTTAATTGCGGTGGTATAAAAGTGAGCAAGCACTGCCGCCACATCTTTTACGTAAACAAAATCACGCATTTGCATGCCATCTTCAACGTCTGCTTTTGTGCCTTTGAATAACTTCATCGTACCAGTTTCACTGAACTGATTAAAGGTATGGAAAGCCACACTGGCCATGCGCTCTTTGTGATACTCGTTCGGCCCATAAACATTAAAGAATTTAAATCCAGCCCAGCTAGGCGGACACGGTTTATTATCAGCAACCTGTCTTAATACCCACTGGTCAAAAAAGTGTTTGGAATAACCGTAGCCATTTAGTGGTCTTAAATTATCAATCGTTGCGTCATCGTAACCTTGACCGCCATCGCCATAAGTAGCAGCAGAACTCGCGTAGAAGAACGGGACTGAATTCTCAGCACACCATTCCCATAAATATTGTGAATATTGAATATTAGATTCGACTAGTTTATTAAAGTCGCGTTCTATTGTCGTGCTGATGGCCCCCATGTGAATGATGGCAGTGATTTCGTCATTCTTATACAGCCAATCAAACAACTGTTCTTTATCAAGGTAAGTATCGTATTTGCGGTGGACTAGATTTTGCCATTGGGATTCATGAGTGATGTCATCCACAATGGTAAGGTCTTCTTGATTGCATTTAGTATTGAGGTGCCAAGCGATCATCGAACCAATCATCCCCGCACCGCCAGTAATTACAACCATATAAAAACCTCAAATAACAATAAAATAGTCCAATAGCGAGATTATACCGCTTATTGTTTTGCGCCTAAAGCTTTTGCGTTTCCAGCCTTTTTATTTGCGGTCTGTTTCGCCGCTTCATTGCTCCAATTGGCTGATACCCAGCCCTGTAGGTTTTCTAATGCAATGGTTGTCATGGCATGTATCCAAGCTTCGCTTTCATTTAACGCGGGAATGTAGTTATAGTCACCGCCGCCATTGGTTTGGAAGATGCCTTTTCCTTCCATGGCAATCTCTTCTAGAGTTTCTAAACAGTCGCTACTAAAGCCGGGGCAAATCACATCAATGCGTTTGGTTTTCGCTTTGCCTAACACTTCCAGTGTGTTGGCGAGGTAGGGTTTCAACCATTCCTGTTTGCCAAAACGAGATTGGAATGCAATTTGATATTGGTCTTTATCTAAACCTAATGCTTCTGCTAGTAATCCGCCTGTTTTATGGCATTCGCAATGGTACATATCACCTTTCATCAAATGAAATTTCGGTACACCGTGAAAACTCATAATGAGGTTTCCAGGTCTGCCATTCGCTTGCCAGAACTGATTAACGTTTGCAGCTAATGCTTGAATATAAGCTGGGTGGTCATGGTAGTGCTTGATGGTTCTGATGGCAGGCACATTACGCATTTTAAGTAGCGTCTTCCAAACAGCATCTAAACTTGCAGCTGTACTGCTTGCAGCATATTGTGGGTAAAGTGGAAAGACTAAAATTTTGTTGCAATGCTGTGCTTTGAGTTTTTCAATCGCACTTTGTATGCTCGGGTTGCCATAGCTCATGCCTAATTCAACTGCAAAAGGCGATTTCACTTTTTGCGTGAGATAGCTACGTAACAACTGCGCTTGTCTTTTCATATGGACCAACAATGGTGAACCTTCTTTCATCCACACTTGCGAGTACTTTGCCGCAGATTGTTTAGGACGAATGACTAAAATGATGCAGTTCAGTATTAACCACCAAATCAATCTTGGGATTTCGACGACGCGCCTATCCATTAAAAATTGCTTTAAATACGGACGTAATGCTTTTGGCGTTGGCGCATCTGGTGTACCTAAGTTTGCAAGCAAAATGCCCACCTTCAATTGGTCGCTATGTTTGTATTCTGGTTCTTGATTGTAATAGGCCATATATATAGAAGTAACTTCGTAAAATTTGATCGGTACTTAATGGGTATGACAGGGATTAGCTGTTAGACAGGGCATTGGATAAAAGTTTCGCAGTTACATCAACAATGGGAATAACACGCTCATAAGCCATACGCGTCGGGCCAATAACTCCTAAGGTGCCAACGACTTGGTCATCCATTTTGTAAGGGGATGTGACCATGCTGCACTCGTTTAAAGGGTTATAGCCGCTTTCGCCACCAATAAAGATTTGTACACCTTCAGCTTTTTGACTGTTGTCCAGTAGCTGCATAAGCGAGGAGCGGTGTTCAAATGCATCAAATAGTTTGCGCAAGGTAATGATATTAGTTGCCAACTCATCTACATTAAGCAAATTCCGCTCGCCAGCAATAATCACGCCTTCTTCTTTATTTTTAGATTGACTTTGGCTGGGATCCTCTAGTGCAGCCGCCATTAAATGACTAATGTCGGCTTGCATCTTTTTGAGGTCGCGATGTAATGTGTGGCGCGCCTGCTCAAAGGTTTGGCCTGAATAGTGCACATTAAAATAATTGCTGGCTTCAGTCAGGCTGGAGGATGAATAAGGCGTATCGCTTAAGATAATGCGATTCTGCACACTGCCATCGGTTGTAACAATAATCACTAAAATGCGTTTGTCTGATAAAGGAATGAATTCCAAGTGCTTAAATACCAAGGCTTTGTGTTTGGGAATCAGAATCATGCCTGCAAACTGCGTTAATTCAGAAAGTATATCTGCCGCCGTGGTAATTAGTTCGCCTTGGTCGGTTGTGGATAATACAGTTTCTAACTGATGAATTTGTTTTAGTTTTAGTGGCTGAACACTCAGTAAAGAATCTACAAAAAAACGATAACCTTGCTCTGTTGGAATGCGCCCAGCAGAAGTATGTGGGCTGGATACAAATCCGTGTGCTTCTAAATCGCTCATGACATTGCGGATGGTCGCAGGGCTTAACTCTAAGCCGGAATGTTGCAAAAGCGCATTGGAACCCATTGGTTGACCATCACTCACGTAATGTTCAACTAGGGTTTTTAGTAGTATTTGAGCGCGTTTGTCCAACTTATTTATTCAGCCATTTAGTTTGATTTTCCATTTTGCCTGATTTAGTGCGCAGTTGCTACTGGTTGTAATTGCTTATCTGTGATTAAATTCCTACATGCAAACAGAATTCAACACTATTGCGATTGTTGGCAAGTTTATGCGAGAGTCAGCCGTACAGCTGATGCGTAAAGACTTAGTCGATTTATCCCAACATTTAAAAGCTAAAAAGATTGAGGTGCTATTTGAAAGTAATACTGCCTCCCATGCAAAAATTGAGGATTTTAAGACCATGCCACTGGATGAGATTGGTCAAAAGGCTGATTTAGTCGTCGTGATGGGTGGTGATGGCACCATGCTTAGCACGGCACGTGCGCTTAAGAATAGTGGCATTCCATTGGTCGGCATAAATCGAGGCCGCTTTGGTTTTTTAACCGACTTACGAGCTGAAGAGATGTTGGAGTCTGTTGATGCAATTTTAGCAGGCGAACATCAAACCGAATCGCGCATGGTGCTGAGTGCAAGCGTGATTCGAGGCGGTAAAACGATATTGGAAAACCATGCAGTTAATGACATTGTGCTCAAAAGTGAACTGCGATTAATCGAATTAGAAGTGATGGTTGACGGTAAGTTTATTCACAAACTGCGCGCAGATGGTTTGATTTTAAGCACCCCAACAGGCACTACCGCTTATTCATTGTCGGCAGGGGGCCCAATATTGCATCCAGATGTAGAAGCCATTGCGCTAGTGCCGATTTGCCCGCACACATTAAGCAACCGACCACTGGCGGTGAATGGTAATGCAAAGGTTGACATTGTCGTGGTGCAGGTTGGTCATGCGGCGATTAGTTTTGATGGGCAATCTCAACTGGATTTGTTGCAGGGAGATCGCATTAAAGTAGAGCGCGCAGAAGAGAGTGTGACGTTATTACATCCTCGTGATTATTGCTATTATGAGATGTTGCGAAACAAACTCCACTTGGGCTAAAACCAAAAATACTTTACTGATAAAGAAGATTAAATAATTAACCTATGCTACAAGCCTTATCCATCCGAAATTTTGTCATTGTCGAACAGTTAGACCTAGAGTTTAGCCAAGGCTATACGACGTTGACTGGTGAAACTGGTGCAGGTAAGTCTATCTTGATTGATGCCTTGTCATTAGCACTGGGTGCGAGAAATGAAGGTGAAGTGATTCGGAATGGTTGTGATAAGGCGGATATCAGCGTCACCATCGGGATTCAGCAGAACCTGGCCGCGCAAGCATGGCTGGATGAGAGTGAGATTGAGGCGGATGATGATTTAATTTTGCGCCGCGTGATTTATAGCGATGGGCGCAGTCGAGGTTTTATTAATGGTGCGGCGGCAACGGTTGGGCAATTAAAATCATTGGGGGTTTTTTTGGTCGATATCTATAGCCAGAGTGCACACCATTCATTGCTTAACGTGAATACACAGCGACAGATATTAGATGCTTTCTCTGGCAGCGCAGCATTAGCGAAACAAGTCGCAGAGCAATATAAGGCGTGGCATACACTGCATGTGCAGCAAGTTGAGGTTGAAGAGAGTGCGGCTAGCTATACTGATGAGCTAGCTGAATTACGTGATAAAACACGTGAATTAAGCCAGCTGGGTTTTACCACAGATGAATGGGAAGAGCTGCAGTTAGAGCACAGTCGTTTAGGTAATAGTGCCGAGTTGATTGCAGGTGTTGAAGAAAGCTTACATCTTGTCAGTGAAGGCGAGCAAGATGCCTTATCCATGGTCTCCCATGCGCAGCAAAAATTACAGGCCTTAGTTGAGTTAGATAGTGAATTAAAAGAAGCATCCGAAACCATTGATTCTGCCGTGATTCAAATGCAAGAAGCAGCGCGCAGCTTAAGTCGCTATTTACAGCAAGACGATATTGACCCAGCACGATTGGCAGAAGTTGAAAATCGCATACAAGCCGTTCATGGCATTGCTCGTAAATGCCGTGTGCAACCAGATGGCCTGGTTGGGTTGCTCAGCACTTGGCAAGCGCGCATATCCGAACTGGAATCATTTGTTAATGATGGTGAGCTAGCAAAACAAGTTGCTGATGCATTGGCTAGTTATATGGAGTTAGCTAAAGAATTAAGTACAGTACGCCAACGATCGGCGCAAGATTTAAGTGAAAAAATTAGTGCTGAAATGCAGCGTTTATCACTCAGTGGTGGTCAATTCAAGGTGGCGTTAGAGCCATGCAAACAGTCGACTAATGGTTTAGAGCAAATCGACTTTTTAGTCGCTGGTCACGCAGGTGTCGAACCACGACCATTAAGGAAGGTTGCATCAGGTGGAGAGCTTTCACGGATTAGCCTAGCATTACACGTCACTACAGCCGCGCAAGGCAGTGTGCCATGCATGATATTCGATGAAGTAGATGTTGGCATTGGTGGCGGTGTTGCCGAAGTGGTTGGAAAGTTACTCAAACAACTAGGTGAGAACCGCCAAGTATTAGTCATTACCCACCTAGCCCAAGTTGCTGCGCAAGCTACACAGCACTTGCAAGTTAGAAAATCCCAAACAGACAACACAACCCTTAGTCATATTCAACAGTTAAGTGAAGCCGAGCGTATTGAGGAAATTGCTAGAATGTCTGGTGGGGTGGTAGTGACGGATGCGACTAGAAGTCATGCTAAAGAGATGTTATCCCAATTGGCTTCACAAACGACTTGATGCTTCAGCCTTTAGCGAGGTTGCGGACACCTCCTTCTATTTCACCCGCAAGGCTGTGAAATTCTGCAATAACCTGATTAATTGATTCTTTTGATTTGCAGTATTCAATATCTTCAGCTAGCTCTTTTATATTAATTAGTATTTTTATTTCTTTTATCTCATCACTAGCAAATGATTTTGGGATTTTTTATATAAGAGCCCTCAGTTTTGCAATAATAGCCCCTTCATTTTTCTTAAATGACTTATCATTAACCTTAAGGCTTCTAAGATCGGAAATTAAGTATTTTTATACTGGCTGATTCCATCATTCACCTCACCTACTTCTTATTCAACCGGTCCCCAAGCTCTCCAATATAAGCAGATAAGCTAGCGCCAGAATCTTCTACAGCACCTTTAACTGCTGTTTCAACCTCAGATAGTTGCACCTCAACTTTTTTATGCACATCGGCACCTTGCGTTTTAAGCTGTTGTAGCTCTATTTCTAAAAAAGTACGTAACTCTGTGAAGCGTGATAATTCTGCTTTGTTGGCTAGTTTGCGTTGTTCCTCCACCTCTTTATTAAGCTTTCTTCTGGTCACAAGTGTCGATGATTGCATATAGACGACAAAGCCTAGAAATAGTAGTGTCAGGAGGCCTGTGATGGTTAGTAAAATAAGGCCAAGCGGCGCTTCAGCATCGCTAAACAGCAAGGATAGCGGCACAGGTTTCGTGATGGCTAGCCAGTTAATGGCGGAAAAGATCACTAATGCAACTAATACAATGAGTAAAATCAGGTTAATTAACCACATTTTTTACAAACACCATAAATCATCAATGAATGGTCTTGTATTTTAAAGCCACGTGATTCTGCAGCTTCTTGTTGGCGACGTTCTATTTCTGCATCATAAAACTCTTCAACAACGCCACATTTTACGCAAACAATATGATCGTGGTGACTGCCTTGATTGAGTTCAAAAACAGCTTTACCACTTTCGAAATGATGGCGAATCAATAGCCCCGCATCTTCAAACTGGGTGAGTACGCGGTATACAGTAGCAAGCCCAACGTCATCACCTGAGCCCAGTAGTATTTTGTAGACATCCTCAGCAGACAAGTGGCGGTTGTCGCTTTTTTCAAATAACTCTAATATTTTCAGTCTTGGTAATGTTGCTTTCAATCCGGCATTTTTTAAATCTTTTTGATCGTGCATAGTTTAAACTCATTTCTCAAACTTTTTAGTTTTAGGCTTATCTCCATCGTGGTATATTAACGAGAATTCATACATCTGTCTGCTTTAACGTATTAAATTATGCACAATTTTAAAAAACTTCTCACATTGATCATGTTGATCATCATCGCTGGGTGTGGTGTTAGCATGCAAACAATCAAGCCATTTAAGATGGATATACAGCAAGGCAATGTGGTGACCTCTGAGATGTTGTTGAAGTTACGCCCGGGCATGACTAGATCACAAGTGAAATACATTTTGGGTACGCCACTATTGGTCGATAGCTTTCATTCAAATAGGTGGGATTATTTCTATCAGCTACGTAAACAAGGCAAAGTTGTTAATCAGCGCCGTGTGATTTTGGATTTTGAGGGCGGGTTATTAGCTCATGTGCGTGGAGATGTCGTGCCTGAAGGTGCTGAGATTAAGGCGTTGCCGATGGTTGAGCCTGTAGTAAAACCTGAGCCCGAACTGGTTGATGTGAAAGCGGCTGAAAAAATGGAGAAAGCTGTTAAGGTGCTTAAAGAGAAGTCCATTACTAGGGTGCCAAGTGCAGCAGATGCGCCAACAATGCCAGTATCAACAAGTATTGCTTCAGAACGTCGGGGAGTGCCTGGGTTGGAGCGACAATTAGATGTCAGTCGAGTAGAGCGAGCTATGCCGGTGCCAGAGACTTTGCCAGAAGTGGAGTCTAAAGTAATGCCTAAAGCCAGGGAAGTGCAGTTAAAAAGCAAACCAAGTGACAGTTCGCTTTCATACCAAGAAGAGCCAGGTATTTTTGAACGCTTATTGGAAAAAATAGGCTTTTGATGGGGCATAAATTTATGGATACCAAAGATAAAAACATGAAAACAAAAGTAGTCATTACAGGTGTATCTGGGCGCATGGGAGTAGCTTTGTTAAAAGGCATTTTTACGGATGATGCGCTGACGCTGCATGCTGCAATCGATCGTTCAAGTAGTGATTTGGTCGGACAAGATGCTGGCGCACCATTTGGATTAACGTCGGGTGTGAAGGTGACTAGTGATTTAACAGAGGCGTTAATAAGTGCTGATGTGTTAGTCGACTTCACGCGGCCTGAGGCTGCAATGCAGTATTTGGCCGCATGTAAGCAAGCTGGTGTTCGGATGGTGATTGGAACAACAGGCTTTACTGAAGCAGAGAAGACTCAGATAGGGACTGCGGCGAAAAAGAATGCCGTTGTATTTGCTCCGAACATGAGCGTGGGTGTGACTTTGCTGATTAATTTGGTTGAGCAAGCGGCTAAAGTGCTTGATGAAGGTTACGATATTGAAGTGGTGGAAATGCATCACCGACATAAAGTGGATGCGCCTTCTGGTACAGCTTTACGTTTAGGCGAGGCTGCGGCAAAGGGTTTGGGCCAAGACTTAAAAGACTGTGCGGTTTATGCACGGGAAGGCGTCACAGGCGAGCGCGAAGCTGGAAAAATTGGATTTGCGACATTACGCGGCGGCGATGTTGTTGGTGACCATACAGTGATTTACGCCGGGGCTGGTGAACGTGTGGAAATTACACATAAGGCTAGTAGTCGTGCAACCTTCGCATTAGGGGCGCTGAGAGCAGCAAAATTTCTATCAGGCAAAGAAGCAGGCCTTTTCGATATGCAGGATGTATTAGGTTTTAAATAGTCTTCAGTCTTCGTTTTAAATGGCGCTTGTTACGAATTCACTGAGTGGTGGGTGGGGATTGCATCGGGCGCAGCAAAAGAATTTTATCGGTGCATAACGTGTATTTTGGATAAGCTGGCTGCTTTAATTGGTGCAATATGCATACCATTTTTCTTTGAAAAATTCTCATAACAAACAACCTGCTATGCTTGAAACAAAAGTTTAATCCCGCTATAATTCGTCAATTCTTGAAGCGGGAAGAGTATATTTACTTTTCCCGTTTTACATGTCTAGCACGAGCATTGTTGACTCAGTGCTACAATGCTCGCGAAAAATTAAACTAAGAAAATGAAGGAGCTACCATTGCTGCAAACACGCCCTGTAGAAATGACACGAGCAATCTTAGTGTTAGCAGATGGAACAGTGTTTCGAGGTGCTTCAATGGGTGCTTCTGGTCACACGGTTGGTGAAGTCGTCTTTAATACGTCAATGACGGGCTACCAAGAGATTCTGACTGACCCTTCTTATGCCGAACAAATCGTTACACTCACATATCCTCACATTGGTAATACCGGCGCAAATACTGAGGATGCTGAGTCAAGCAATGTGTGTGCATCAGGTTTGGTGATTCGAGATTTTCCTTTGCTAGTGAGTAACTTCCGTAGTGATCAGTCGTTGTCAGCTTATTTGGCGGCTAATAATATTGTCGCGATTACTGACATTGATACGCGCCAGTTAACACGTGTGTTACGTGATAAAGGTGCGCAAGCAGGTTGTATCTTGGTAGGTGATGATGCTGAGCAAGCATTGGCTTTAGCCAAAGGTTTTCCGGGGATGGCTGGGATGGATTTGGCGAAAGAAGTGACTTGTCAATCTGCTTATGAATATGTGGAAGGTGAGTGGCAATTAGGCAGTGGATATGATGTTGCTCCCGATAGTCAGCCTTACCATGTGGTGGCATTTGATTATGGTGTGAAACGTAATATTCTTCGCATGCTGATTTCGCGTGGTTGTAAGGTGACCGTGTTGCCAGCACAGGCAACAGCTGAGGAGGCGCTAAGCCATCAACCAGATGGCATTTTTCTATCCAATGGGCCAGGGGATCCTGAAGCATGTGATTATGCGATTAAAACCATTCAAACTTTACTAAAAGAGGACATCCCTACTTTTGGCATTTGCTTAGGCCATCAATTATTAGCTTTAGCTGGTGGTGCTAAAACCATTAAGATGAAGTTTGGACATCACGGCGCTAACCACCCAGTTCAAGATGTCGAGAGCAAGCGTGTCTATATTACTAGTCAGAATCACGGCTTTGCTGTTGATGCAGAGAGCTTGCCAAGTAATATCAAAGTAACGCATGTTTCATTGTTTGATGGCAGTCTGCAAGGCATCGCGTTAACAGACAAGCCAGCGTTTAGTTTTCAGGGGCACCCTGAGGCAAGCCCAGGCCCGACAGAAATGAGTTATTTATTTGATCGCTTTATTAGCATGATGCAAGAAGGGGCTAGCTAATGGCTAAGCGTATAGATATTAAATCCATCTTAATTATTGGAGCGGGTCCGATTGTCATCGGGCAAGCGTGTGAATTCGATTACTCAGGTGCGCAAGCTTGTAAAGCCTTGCGAGAAGAAGGCTACCGTGTCATTTTGGTGAACTCTAATCCAGCGACTATCATGACCGATCCAGAAATGGCTGACGCAACTTATATTGAGCCAATCAGCTGGGGTGTAGTTGAAAAGATTATTGCAAAAGAACGACCAGATGCTTTGTTGCCAACCATGGGTGGGCAAACGGCATTGAATTGTGCATTGGATTTAGATAGGCACGGCGTGCTAGAAAAATACAATGTAGAGATGATTGGTGCTTCTAAGGATGCGATTGATAAAGCGGAAGATCGTCAAAAATTCAAAGAAGCTATGACTAAAATTGGTTTGGACTCTGCGCGTTCAATGATTGCGCATAGCATGGAAGAAGCTTCACAAGTGCAAGCTACTATTGGCTTTCCCGCTATTATTCGCCCTTCATTTACGATGGGCGGTAGCGGCGGCGGTATTGCTTATAACCGCGAAGAATTTGTTGCGATTTGTGAGAGAGGCTTGGAGGCCTCCCCAACCAATGAGTTGTTGATTGAAGAGTCGATGCTAGGTTGGAAGGAGTATGAGATGGAAGTGGTGCGCGACACCGCGGATAACTGCATCATCATTTGCTCAATTGAAAACTTAGACCCAATGGGCGTGCATACTGGCGACTCGATTACGGTCGCGCCTGCACAAACGTTAACGGATAAAGAATATCAAATCCTACGTGATGCTTCGTTCGCAGTGTTGCGTGAAATCGGTGTCGATACGGGTGGTTCAAACGTACAGTTTGCGATTAACCCAGTAGATGGACGTATGATTGTGATTGAGATGAACCCGCGCGTATCGCGTTCATCAGCGCTTGCCTCAAAAGCAACTGGTTTCCCTATTGCTAAAGTGGCGGCTAAGTTGGCGGTTGGCTTTACGTTAGATGAGCTTAGCAATGATATTACTGATGGTCAAACACCAGCCTCTTTTGAGCCTTCTATTGACTACGTGGTTACTAAGGTTCCACGTTTTGCATTCGAGAAATTCCCACAAGCGGATAGCCACTTAACGACACAGATGAAATCTGTGGGTGAAGTCATGGCTATTGGTCGCAGCTTTCAAGAGTCTTTCCAAAAAGCATTGCGTGGTCTTGAAGTCGGTGTGGACGGCTTGGACCCAATTACGACTGATGTCGATGCCATTAAAAAAGAATTAGGTGCACCTAAGTCAGATCGAATTTGGTATCTAGGCGATGCATTTAGAATTGGTATGACTGTAGAAGAAATATTTGAGATTAGCAAAATTGATCCTTGGTTTTTAGCGCAGATAGAAGATTTGATTAAGCATGAGAAGGCGCTTCAAGGTAAGCATATTGCTGATTTAGATAAGAATGCACTGTATCAATTGAAACGTGCAGGCTTCTCGGATTTACGTTTAGCTAAGCTGTTGGATACTGACCAGCATTCAGTGCGCGCTTATCGTCAAGCCTTAAATGTTCGTCCAGTCTACAAGCGAGTGGATACTTGTGCTGCAGAGTTTGCAACAGATACGGCTTATATGTATTCTACCTATGAAGAATACTGCGAATCAGAACCAAGTGATAAGAAAAAGATCATGGTGCTTGGCGGTGGTCCAAACCGTATTGGCCAGGGTATTGAGTTTGATTATTGCTGTGTACACGCTGCTTTTGCGATGCGCGATGATGGTTATGAAACCATTATGGTGAACTGTAACCCTGAAACGGTTTCTACCGATTATGATACATCTGATCGCTTGTATTTTGAGCCAGTGACATTGGAAGATGTGCTTGAAATTGTCAATATCGAGAAACCAACAGGTGTGATTGTGCAATATGGTGGTCAAACACCATTGAAACTAGCGCGCGCTTTAGAAAAAGCAGGGGTGGCAATTATTGGAACGTCGCCTGATGCGATTGACTGTGCTGAAGATCGTGAACGCTTCCAAAAACTGTTGGAAGAACTTGATCTTAAACAGCCGCCCAACCGTACTGCCCGTGCGGCAGAAGAAGCGATTTGCTTAGCAGAGGAAATTGGTTATCCATTGGTTGTGCGTCCAAGCTATGTGCTTGGTGGTCGTGCAATGGAAATCGTACACGAACAAAGTCAGTTGGAGCGCTATATGCGTGAAGCCGTTAAGGTTTCTAATGATTCACCTGTGTTGTTAGACCGATTCTTAAACGATGCAATAGAAATTGATGTTGATGCGATTTGTGATGGCGAAGAAGTGTTAATTGGCGGCATCATGCAGCATATTGAGCAAGCTGGTGTTCACTCGGGTGATTCTGCTTGTTCATTGCCACCTTTCAGTTTAAGCGCTGAACTACAAGACGATCTGCGTGATCAGACGGCCAAAATGGCTTTAGCACTGGGAGTTAAAGGCTTGATGAATGTACAATTTGCGATTCAAGGCACGACAGTTTATGTATTAGAAGTGAACCCGCGTGCTTCACGTACCGTGCCATTTGTTTCTAAAGCTTGTGGCTTGCAGCTAGCGAAGATTGCGGCACGTTGCATGGAGGGTCAGAGCCTGAAATCACAGGGTATGATGAAAGAAATTATACCGCCTTATTACTCAGTTAAAGAAGCGGTATTCCCTTTCATTAAGTTTCCTGGTGTCGATACGATTCTTGGTCCAGAAATGAAGTCAACTGGTGAAGTAATGGGTGTTGGTATGGCATTTGCAGAAGCTTTTGTGAAGTCGCAGCTAGGCGCTTCAGTGGTGTTGCCAGAAGGTGGTAAAGCATTTATCAGTGTGCGCAAGGAAGACCATGAGAAAGTGGTTGATATTGCCAAAGACCTTACTAAATTAGGGTTTGAGTTAGTTGCGACCAAAGGCACTGCCAGAACGCTAGTAAAACATGGCTTAACGGTCACTTTTGTTAACAAGGTGGCAGAGGGTAGGCCGCACGTGGTTGATATGATCAAAAACAATGAGATTGATTTTATTGTGAATGTGACCGAAGATAAAAAAGCGGTGGCAGATTCTTATGAAATTCGAGACAGTGCTTTACAGAACAAAGTCACTTATTACACGACAGTGGCTGGTGCAAAAGCCGCATGTGTTGGTATGATGGAGATGGAAGAGCTAAATGTTGAGTCTATTCAAAACTTGCACAAGAAGCTTGCGTAAAATACACTGGATCTATTGAAGATTATTTAAAACCACGCTCAGCGAGTGTGGTTTATTTTTTATAAAGGTATATAAGTATGGCAGGACATCAAGTTCCAGTAACAGTGCGTGGCAGCGAATTGCTTAAAGCAGAGCTGCTCCAGCTTAGGTCTGAGGATCGCCCAAATGTAATTCAAGCCATTTCAGAAGCAAGAGAGCAAGGTGACTTGTCTGAAAATGCAGAATATGAAGCGGCAAAAGAAAAGCAAAGCTTTATTGAAGGCCGCATTTCAGAGTTGGAAGGTAAGTTATCTAATTTACAAATCATTGATACAAGAACCTTAAATACTGAAGGCAGTGTTGTCTTCGGTGCGACGGTGAGATTCGAAGATGTGGATTCTAGCGAGAGTAAAACCTATCAAATTGTTGGTGAAGATGAGGCGGATATTAAAAGTGGAATGATTTCAATCGCCTCTCCAATTGCCCGTGCATTAATTGGTAAATCAGAAGGTGATATTGCTGAAGTTAAGGCGCCAGGTGGCATTAAAGAGTATGAAATTATCGAGGTATTATACGTTTAATTATGCTACATAAGCTATCCATTGTTATAGTGACTTTTTGGGTGGGTAGCCTATGGGTGACTGGTCTAACTGCCAGCATCTTGTTTGATGTGATTCAGGATGGGGAATTAGCGGGTGAGGTGGCAGGCCACTTGTTTGCAGTCGTGAGTTATATTGGGTTGTGGCTTGTATTTATTATTACAACGTTGGTTAGTAGCGAAAAATGTAATCTTTAAGCAAGTCTGTTTTAGGATTGTGGTTGCGATGGTATGCCTAATAGTGATTGGTTGCTTTGGCATACAAGCCCACTTGGCACAGCTGAAAGTAGATGCCTATCCTGTTGCTGTGATGGAAAGTGAATACGCTAGTCAGTTTGCGGCATGGCACGGCATATCTGATGCAGTTTACTTGGTTGAGTGCTTGTTGGGCTTGGCTTTGGTGCTTAATGTTCGAACAGAGCAGTAAAGCTATTACTGCAAAGAATTACAGCTTAGGAATATGGATTTTATGTTTTTCTTTAATTGTTTCGCTAGCACGGTAAATTACTAACTGTTTACCAATGTGATGCACTGCTACAGCACTTTTTTTTTCGCAAATAGCCGTATAAATGGCTTGCCGTGCGTCTCTGTCATCACCAGCAACTTTAATTTTAATCAGCTCATGCGAATTTAAGGCACTGTCAATTTCTTTTAATACGTTTTCTGTCAGGCCTTTGTCTCCAATCATGACAACTGGACTGAGATTATGGGCAATGCCACGTAGGTGGCTGATTTGTTTAGGGT
The DNA here is from genome assembly GCA_913009235.1 of uncultured Methylophilaceae bacterium. Lineage (GTDB taxonomy): Bacteria > Pseudomonadota > Gammaproteobacteria > Burkholderiales > Methylophilaceae. The sequence continues at coordinate 313,241 of CAJVXS010000001.1, forward strand.
CTAATTTCATGAGTTGGTATGTTTTTTAGAATCTTTAGATGGACGAATTTTATCATGAATTCATATAATAAACATGAAGCCTTATAGATATGAAACTAAGTAATCGTAGTAAAGCCTGGATGCAAGAGCATCTGAACGATGAGTACGTGAAGCGTGCACAAAAAGAAGGTTATCGAGCACGCGCAGCCTATAAGCTGATTGAAATTGACGATAAAGATATGCTGATTAAACCGGGGATGACGATTGTTGATCTTGGGTCAGCCCCAGGTAGCTGGTGCCAAGTTGCTCAACAACGCTTAAAAGGTCAGGGGCGCATTATTGGTTTGGATTTATTGGATATGCATCCTATTCCTGGTGTAGAGTTTATTCAAGGTGACTTTCGGGAGGAAGGTGCTCTGACAGAATTGGAAGAAAAGTTAAATAATAAACCCGTCGACCTTGTGATTGCCGATATGGCCCCCAATATAAGTGGGGTGAAAGATGCCGACCAAGCTGGCACTGTTTATTTGACGGAGCTGGCGCTGGAATTTAACCAGCAGTGGTTGAAACCAAAGGGCAACTTCTTAGTCAAAGTTTTCATCGGCGTAGGGTTTGATGATATTGTCAAGCGGATGCGGTTAGAGTTTGAGAAAGTTGTGACAAGGAAACCAAAAGCTTCAAGAGGGCGTAGCAACGAAACCTATTTGCTTGGGCTAGGCCGTAAGTGATTGAGGCAAGCAAGTAGACATTAATTGTACAAAGTTATTTGGCAGTGTAGTTTTATCATGAACAGCCAAGTTTAAAAAGGAAAAGCTAGTGAATAATACCGCAAAGAACATTGCCATTTGGATTGCTATTGCGTTTGTGTTGATGACTGTGTTTCAACAGTTTGGCGGCACGAATAAAGCATCGTCTCAAATTGTCTATTCGCAATTTATGGAGGATGTGAAAAAGGGTCAAGTCCAAAAAGTGCAGATTTCTGGACGGATTATTCGCGGCACAACAAGAGACAACAAAACATTCAGCACGTTTGCGCCGAGCGATTTATGGATGGTTAGTGACTTACTCAAATACAATGTTGAGGTTGAAGCTAAAGCTGAAGAGAAGCGCTCACTATTGCTAGAGATTCTGATGTCATGGTTCCCGATGATCTTGTTGATTGGCGTTTGGATTTTCTTTATGCGCCAAATGCAAGGTGGGGGTAAAGGTGGCGGCCCTTTCTCTTTTGGTAAGAGTAAAGCAAGGCAGTTGGATGAAACGAGCAATCAAACAACGTTTGCTGATGTAGCAGGTTGTGATGAAGCGAAAGAAGAGGTGGCTGAGCTAGTTGATTTCTTACGCGACCCAAGTAGATTTCAAGAATTAGGTGGCCGTATGCCGCGCGGTGTGTTGATGGTGGGCCAACCAGGTACAGGTAAAACGTTATTAGCACGTGCAATTGCGGGTGAGGCAAAAGTGCCTTTCTTTACGATTTCTGGTTCGGATTTTGTGGAAATGTTTGTCGGGGTTGGTGCATCACGGGTGCGCGATATGTTTGAAACGGCCAAGAAAAACTCACCTTGTATTATCTTTATTGATGAGATTGATGCAGTAGGGCGTAGCCGAGGATCAGGCACTGGTGGCGGTAACGATGAGCGTGAGCAAACATTAAACCAAATGCTGGTTGAAATGGATGGTTTTGAAGCAAACTCTGGTGTAATTGTGATTGCGGCAACTAACCGCGCTGATATTTTAGATAAAGCCTTATTGCGTCCTGGGCGCTTTGACCGTCAGGTGATGGTTGGATTGCCAGATATTAAAGGTCGCGAACAAATACTATTGGTGCATATGCGTAAAGTGCCATCTGACCCAGGTGTGAAAGCAGATATCTTAGCCCGCGGCACACCAGGTATGAGTGGTGCAGATTTGGCTAACCTTGTGAATGAAGCTGCGCTGTTTGCAGCTCGACGTAATAAGCGCATGGTTGACATGGAGGATTATGAAGATGCTAAAGATAAAATCTTCATGGGGCCTGAGCGTAAATCAATGGTCATGCGTGAAGAAGAGCGTCGTAACACGGCTTACCATGAGTCAGGTCATGCGGTGGTAGCAAAGCTATTGCCAAATGCAGATCCAGTACACAAAGTGACGATTATGCCGCGTGGGTGGGCATTAGGTTTAACATGGCAATTGCCAGAGTTTGATCGTATTAGTAATTACAAGGTCAAAATGCTAGAAGAGATTGCTATTTTGTTTGGTGGTCGAATTGCAGAAGAAGTGTTTGTGAATCAAATGTCGACAGGCGCTTCTAATGACTTTGAACGCGCAACTAAACTTGCACGAGATATGGTGACTAAATATGGGATGAGTGATGCTTTAGGTATCATGGTATATGCGGGGGATGAGCAGGAATCATTCTTTGGTAGTATCAGTGCTAAGACAGTTTCAGAAGCAACACAGCAAAAAGTGGATACTGAAATTCGTCGCATCCTTGATGAGCAATATGCGGTTGCGCGTAAGTTGCTAGAAGATAACCGTGACAAAGTTGAAGCAATGACAGCTGCACTCCTGGAGTTTGAAACCATCGATGCAGATCAAATTGATGACATAATGGGGGGTTTGCCAGCAAGAAAGCCAAAGCCAAAAGAGCCAAGTAAAAACGACACTAGCAACACAGGTGGTGACGCGGCATCAGCGGTAGCGCCCAAGCCACAACCGAGCATGAAAAGTTAATTGCTACTATACGAGTTAGGTTAAAATAAGGGACTGGCCAGTAGCCAGTCCCTTATTGCCTTATGAACCTACATTGCGGACAATTTACATTGGATTTATCTAGCCCACGCGTCATGGGTATTCTTAATGTTACGCCTGACTCTTTTTCTGATGGCGGCAGTTACTTGCAAACAGACCTTGCTTTCGCACAAGCCAATAAACTAATTGAAGAAGGTGCTGATATTTTAGATGTTGGTGGTGAATCAACACGTCCTAATGCTCAGCCTGTCAGTTTGCAAGAAGAGGTAGACCGTGTAATTCCAGTTATTGAGTCGCTTGTTAGTAAGGTTAACATTCCCATTTCAATTGATACTTATAAGCCTGCGGTGATGCGCGCAGCGATAGCAGCTGGAGCTAGCATTGTGAATGATGTGAAGGCATTACAAGAGGCTGGTGCGATAGAGGCTGTTGCAGGTGCCGAGGTTGGTGTTTGTTTAATGCATATGCAAGGCGGGCCGCAGAATATGCAAGACGACCCGCATTATGATGATGTGGTTAAAAATGTGGTAACGTTCTTATTAGAGCGTGCTGCTATTTGTGAACAAGAGGGCATTCAAAAAAATCGCTTACTGATTGACCCTGGTTTTGGCTTTGGTAAAACGCGTGCTCACAATATCACATTAATTCAACAATTAAATACACTAGTGATGACTGGCTATCCAGTATTGGTTGGGCTGTCACGTAAGTCTGTATTAGGGGAAATGACAGGAAATGATATTGATGCCCGCTTATATGCTAGTGTTTCTGCTGCTGTGGTTTCTGCTATTAATGGGGCAAAAATACTACGTGTACATGATGTGAAGGCGACAGTTGAAGCATTGAAAGTGGTCGCTGCTATCTTGCCTAAAGATGACTCAGTTATAGGCGCTAATAATTCATTGGTAGTAAAGTAATGATTAAAAAAGGAAGCATGAAGTATGGCTAAAAAATATTTCGGTACAGATGGAATTCGTGGAAAAGTTGGCGGATCAACAATTACACCGGAGTTTGTAATGCATTTGGGATATGCGGCCGGCCGTATTTTTGTTGATTTACAAAGTAATTTAGCAAAAGGTGAGCACCCTACGGTGTTGATTGGAAAAGACCCCCGTATTTCTGGCTATATGTTAGAAGCTGCTTTAGAGGCTGGGTTAACGGCAGCTGGCGTGAATGCCATGATGACAGGGCCAATGCCAACGCCTGCAATTGCCTATCTCACGCGTGCTTTACGTGCGCAAGCTGGTATTGTGATTTCCGCTTCACACAACCCTTACTATGACAATGGGATTAAGTTCTTTTCTAGTGAAGGTGAGAAGTTAGGTGATGAGATTGAGCATGCGATTGAAGCTGAGATAGAGAAACCAATGCATGTGATGGAGTCCGCTCACCTTGGTAAAGCGAAACGTATTGATGATGCAGCTGGTCGTTATATTGAATTTTGTAAAAGTACGGTTCCTAATGACATGGATTTACGCAGTTTTAAAATCGTACTAGATTGTGCAAATGGCGCTACTTATCACGTTGCGCCACCGGTGTTTTATGAGCTAGGGGCTGAAGTGGTTACCATTGGTAACAAACCCAATGGGTTGAATATTAACTTAGATGTTGGCTCTACACATCCAGAAGCTTTGCAAAAGGCGGTCGTAGAGCATCAAGCCGATTTAGGCATTGCCTTTGATGGAGATGGTGATCGCGTATTAATGGTAGCAGCTAACGGAGAGTTGCTTGATGGCGATCAGTTGTTGTATATCATTGCTTTAGGATTGTACGCAAAAGGTAAGCTCAAGGGCGGTGTCGCGGGAACATTAATGACGAACCTCGCATTGGAGCATGCTTTACAAAAACACCAAATTCCATTCGCTCGCGCCAATGTAGGCGATCGTTATGTATTGGAACTGTTGAAAGAAAAAAACTGGCAATTAGGTGGTGAAAATTCAGGGCATATTTTGACCTTAGATAAACACACCAGTGGCGATGCCATTATTGCGGCCTTGCAAGTGTTACATGCGCTTAAACAAAGTGGAAAAACACTGGCGCAGATGAGAGAGGCTATTCCGCTCTACCCACAAGTGTTGATAAATGTTACGACTAAGAAAAAGTTAGATTTGAAAATCCCTGCGATTCAATCTGCAGTTAAACAAGCAGAAGATGAATTGAAAGATGCAGGGCGTGTTCTGTTACGTGCTTCTGGAACAGAGCCAAAAATCCGTGTCATGGTTGAAGGCCAAGATGCTACGTTGGTACAAAAGCTGGCGGAAAGTATTGCAGCTATTGTGGAATTACAAAGCAATTAGTCATGGTATTCTCGGTGGTGTCAATAAAGCCATTTAGTTTTTTGATGATAGAGTTTCACTCTAAGGTCACTAATTTGTCATATTAATACGTGCTAGGTCATCGGCCACAGAGAGTTTGATGACCGTTATGAATCGTTGCTATTCATGTGACGTACGTCACGACCTTCAACAATATAAATAACTTGTTCTGCAATATTTTTTGCATGATCACCCACACGCTCGATTGCACGTGCAATCGTAATGATGTCCATTGCTGTTGTAATAGAGCGCGGATCTTCCATCATGTAGGTAATTAACTGCCTTACAATGGCTTTAAACTCTGTGTCTAACGCTTCGTCCGCATCAATAATAGAGCTAGCTTCACTTACATCTAACCTTGCGAACGTATCTAAAGCAGATCTGATTTGCTTACTTGCGGCATCCGCTAAGTGCCTTACGTCTGTCGTTGCCTTGAGTACCGTCACATCACGCTCTTGGATACGACGAATGCTTTTTGCCATTTTCTTGACCTCATCACCAGAGCGTTCAAGGTCGGTTACCATTTTACTAATGGCCATGACAAGACGTAAGTCAGAAGCAGTCGGTTGGCGTTTTGCAATCACATGAATCAAGTCATCATCAATGATTTTCTCAAGCTCATTCACATCATGATCATTCTCTAATACATCTAGCACTATCGTACTATTATTGTCAGCATAGGCCATGGTGGTCATGTTTAGTTGTGATTCTACTAGGCCACCCATTTCTAGTACGCGACTGCGTAGACGCTCTAAATCTTCGTCAAATTGGGTTGAAAGGTGTGTTGTTTCAATCATATTTTTTCCTAACGTTAAGGTTAGTTAATTGCTATTGTTGCCGGCATTGTTTTAAGTTGAGTTTAGCTGATTCTACCAGTAATATAATCTTCAGTCCGTCTATCTTTGGGCTTGATGAAAATATCACCCGTTTTATCATGTTCAATCAAATCACCTAGATACATATATGCCGTGTAATCAGAGATACGCGCTGCTTGTTGCATATTGTGGGTCACAACTAACATGGTCAGCTTGCCACGTAAGTTGTTCATTAATTCTTCAATATTAGCTGTTGCAATTGGGTCTAGTGCTGAAGTTGGTTCATCAAACAGCATGATTTCAGGGTCTGTTGCCAGTGCGCGCGCAATACACAAACGTTGCTGCTGGCCACCTGATAAGTTAAAGGCCAAATCCTGTTGACGGTCTTTCACTTCACTCCATAATCCAGCACCTTTAAGCGCTTCCTCTACTTTGTCTGTTAATAAGCGTTTGTTTTTCTCGCCGCGGACACGTAAGCCGTAAGCGACATTCTCAAAAATAGATTTTGGAAATGGATTTGGTTTCTGGAACACCATGCTAATTCGCATGCGGACTTCAATTGGGTCAACATTCGGATCTAGGATGTTCGTATTGTCAGGCTGCATGACAATTTCACCTTCATAGCGATTGCCAGGGTACAAGTCATGCATACGGTTGAATGAACGTAATAGCGTCGATTTTCCACAGCCAGAAGGGCCGATTAACGCTGTAATCTTATTCTCATACAACGGGAGGTTAATATTTTTTAACGCATGGGTGCCGTTACTATAAAAGAAGTTAAAGTCACGTGTTTCCGCTTTAATTGTTAGGTTAGCATTCGCCATATATTCAATTCCCTAAAGAGTAATGTTTCTAAATAATGTTGTTGCAAATCAACTGGCCATTTTTCAAGTCGTATTATTATTACCACTTAATTTTCTTGCGGATGTTATAGCGCATCCTAATGGCAACAGCATTCATCAGTAGCGTGACCAGAATAATAATGGCACCAGCTGCTGCTGCATTCACATGGAATGCTGAGCTAGGGCGTGAAAGCCAACTAAACATTTGAATCGGTAAGACGGTAAAGCCGGACGTTAACCATTCAAAGTTAAGAAATGGAGGTGTCGCTGATATTGGTGCTTCTGGTAAGAAGGCAATAAACGTTAATGCACCAATAGTAATCACAGGTGCTGTTTCACCAATCGCACGTGCCATGCCGATAATCACCCCCGTTAAAATGCCACCAGCTGAATACTTAACAACGTGTTGACTAACCACTTGTCCTTTCGTCGCACCAACTGCGTATGCTGCTTCTCTGATGGCGACTGGAATCGCACGAATAGACTCTCTCGTTGCCACGATGACAATCGGCAATGTCAACAAGCCTAGCGTGAGTCCTGCCGTTAAAATACTGTTACCAAAATCAAATGTATAGACAAACAACCCCAATGCTAATAAGCCGTAAATGATAGAGGGTACGGCCGCCAGGTTGGTCACGTTTACTTCAATAATCTCAGTGAGCCAGTTTTTAGGTGCATACTCTTCTAAATAAATTGCAGCGCCAACGCCTATTGGGACGGCTGAGATAAAGGTCACCAGCATCACAAGGGATGAGCCGACTAGCGCAGACAGTAAGCCAGCTCTAGCAGCATGTCTTGAAGGAAAATTGCTATAGAAGTCCCCGTTGGTTAATTGCGGGAACCCGTCAACCACTAAGTCCACAAACAAAACAAGCAGTGTAGTTAGGATAAGGATGATACAGAGCAAGCCAATCGTGCCAAATAAATGGTCATTGAACTTAGCACGTTTAATCAGAGCTCTCATTGAGTTGTTTTCTTTCAATGTAGATGCTGTTTTTGACTCTGACATATTAATAAGCCTCGCGGAATTTTTTACGGGTGAAGTGGCCAAGCACATTAAAGAACAAGGTCATTAACATTAGTACTAAGCCAGCGGCGAAGATGCTTTGATAACCAATACTGCCGTGTGGCAAATCGCCCATGGCAACTTGCACAATGTAAGCAGTAATCGTTGCGGCAGAGTCCATTGGGTTGAATGTAAGGTTTGGTTGTTGGCCAGCTGCAATTGCAACGACCATAGTTTCACCAATGGCACGTGAAATTGCTAAGATATAGGCAGCAATAATGCCTGAAATCGCTGCTGGCGTTACAACGCGCATGGCGGTTTGGAAACGTGTTGCACCCATCGCATAAGAACCTTCGCGCATACTCATTGGAACAGCGCGCATCGCATCTTCAGCAACAGAGGCAATGTAAGGGACCACCATAATGCCAATGACAATACCAGGCCCTAACATATTAAATGTTGGTAGGTCTGGGAAAACCCACTGTAATAAAGGCGTAACCAAGAGGAGTGCAAAGTAACCAAATGCAATTGTCGGCACACCTGCTAATAACTCAAGAATTGGTTTAACCGTTTCCCGTGTTTTGTGAGAAGCAAATTCAGATAGATAAATCGCTGCAGTTGTTCCAACAGGGATTGCAAAAGCTAATGCAACAAAAGAGATGGTTAACGTACCAGAAACTAGTGGCATGATACCGTAATGCGCATCTTCAAATAACGGTGTCCATTGGTTGTCTGTTAAAAAGTCTACGATTGAGACATGCTCAAAGAATGAATATGACTCATAGACCAGAATCGCTACAATGGCCACTGTTGTAAACACAGCAGAAAGCGCACACAACATGAGCAAGAACTCAATAAAACGTTCTCTAATATTACGCTTAAAGCTCTTAACAAGGCGCGGGCTGATGACGTTATCTGTTGTGGGCGTATTCACGTTAAGTTAACTTCCGTATTGTAGAGATTGAATAAAACGTTAAGAAATGGAAATGGTCTTAAAGACTATTGAACGTGGTTTAGTAAGTCTTTGATTTTTACACCGACTTCTGATTTTCCACCGATAAAGCCAGTACCCGATTTTAATGCTTCCCAATGAGCAATAACAGCTACTTGGTCTTCAATAGGTAGTGGTACGTATTTTACTTCTTCAATTAGAGGGCGACCTTGTTCTAAGTAATAATCAACAAATGCTTTTACATGTGGTTTTTCTTCAGCTGAACTTTTCTTCACGTAGATGAAGATAGGGCGAGCAAGAGGTTGATAAGTACCGTCCTCAATTGACTCTTTAGAAGGTAAAACACCCACTTTCCCAGCTTCTTCTGAAATCGCTACAGCTAAAAGCTTGTCTTTATTTTCTTCATAGTAAGCATAACCGAAGTAACCAATACCACCCTTATCACCAGCAACACCAGTAACTAGTACATTGTCATCTTCTGATGCAGTGAAATCACCACGACTAGATTTTGCTTTGCCAACAACTGCTTCCGTAAAGTAATCAAATGTACCTGAGTCAGCACCTGGGCCAAATAGTTTGATTTTTTGGTCAGGCCATGCTGGATTGACTTGATTCCATGAAGTGATTGTTTTCTGTGCCTCTGGACCCCAAATTGTTTTTAACTCAGCAACAGTCATTTCTTTTGCAAAGTGATTGGCTGGATTAATCACAACCGTTAGCGCATCAAATGCAACTGGCAGCTCGATAAACTCGACGCCAGCTTCTTTACATTTATCAATCTCTTTTTGTTTGATCGGGCGGGAAGCGCCTGAGATATCAGTTTCACCACGGCAGAATTTTTTAAAACCACCACCAGTACCTGAAATACCAACCGTCACTTTCACTTTTGTTTCAATTTGAAATTCTTCTGCAACCGCCTCTGTTACTGGAAATACCGTGCTAGAACCGTCAATTTTCACGATAGCTTTTGAATCAAAAGCGGCGGCATCAGCCACTGTCGTCGTGTTTTCAGATTTAGAGCACGCACCCAAAGCCGATGCGATGGCAATAGCGCTCGTTAATTGAATGGTACATTTTAAGATTAATTTAGCTGCGCTCATCGTTGCCCCTAATAATTTGTATAGCCATTTTACGGTTCTTTTATGACAGTTTTATGACAATAAATAATATGAGTAATTTTAACGCTAGTTAATCTCAGTGTGTCGCTTTTAGACGAAAAAAATGCCAGTTTAGACCAATTTTTATGATGCTATTATTATGTGCTTAACTTAATGGTTTTTAGAATGGTGCTTATTTTCACACCTAACTTGTACTTTACCACCAAAGCTTGAACCCGATTTTAGTGCTTTCCAGTGCGCAACAACAGTTGCTTGTTCCGCTACTTGCAGCGACATTTGCAGAATGAAAATGTGAAGTGGCTGAACCACCATCCGTTTAGTGAGCTTTGTTGTATAATTTCGTCTTTGAATAGCTTAGTAGAAACCACTCATGGAAGCCGAACAACTCAATCAGATTGCTAACCGACTAACTGATTTACATACTCGAAACCTAGATCTTCGGGGGTATCTTTGACCTTACTACCAAATCGGAACGACTTGCTGAAGTGGGTGGGCTGCTAGAAGACCCTGACATATGGAATAATCCAGAAAATGCGCAGAAATTAGGTAAAGAAAAGCGCATACTAGAAGGGGTTGTGAACACTTTGAATACTCTTGAGATAGATATTCTTGATAGTCAGGAGCTATTTGAAATAGCGAAAGAAGAGAATGATGATGAGTCTCTGTTAGAGATTGCAAACGATTCGGAAGCATTGGAAAAAAAGGTTGAAGAGATGGAGTTCAGACGCATGTTTTCTGAACCGATGGATGAGAACAATTGTTTTATTGAATTCCAGTCAGGCAGTGGTGGTACTGAAGCGCAAGATTGGGCTAATATGCTATTACGTATGTACTTGCGATACTGTGAGCGTAAAGACTTTAAAGTTGAAGTATTAGAAAAGTCAGATGGCGATGTGGCTGGTATTAAAGGCGCAACGCTAAAAATAACTGGTGATTATGCATTTGGTGCCTTACGCACTGAAAATGGTGTACATCGTTTGGTACGTAAGTCCCCATTTGACTCTAATTCAAAACGCCATACTAGTTTTGCCAGTGTGCAGATATTTCCAGAAGTCGATGACTCTATCGAAATTGATATCAATCCTGCGGATGTTCGCCTTGATACTTATCGCGCCAGTGGTGCGGGTGGTCAGCATATTAATAAGACAGACTCTGCTGTGCGTTTAACGCATATGCCAACAGGTTTGGTGGTTCAGTGCCAAAATGATCGTTCTCAGCATCGTAATAAAGATGAAGCTTTTAACATGTTGAAAGGCGCGCTGTATAACTTAGAGCTCAGTAAGAGGAATGAAGAGAAGCAAGCGTTAGAAGATGCTAAAACCGATATTGGTTGGGGACATCAAATCCGTAGCTATGTACTAGATCAAGGACGTATTAAAGATTTACGTACGAATGTTGAGGTTGGGAATACTCAAGGGGTATTGGATGGCGATCTAGATCAGTTTATTCAAGTGAGCTTGAAGCAAGGCATTTAGTTTTTCCAGCATGCTTTGCGAGTATAGGCCAACACATTAAATACCACTTGAATTTAGATGACATTAGAAGCTTTTATGCGAGGGGCAAGAAGCAGTGCCATTATTGCTTTATGCATGGCAGGCTTTCTCGCCGCGGTCACACAAGCACCGTTGACTTCATTTATCATTGTAATGGAGATGATTAATGGTCATGAAATGATCATTAGTTTGATGGCAATTACTTTCTTGGCTTCAATGGTGTCGAAAATATTTAGCAAGCCGCTTTATGCGACCCTAGCTGAGCAGCAGGTGGGCATGATTCAAAAGGCCAAACTTTAGAAGATTGAAATAATGAAAGACACGATTTTACATGCCGCTGTTTTATAGAGATTAGTGTGTACAACGACAAGCGTATCAACCAGTAGCAGATAATGCTAAAATGCGACCTATTCAATTTTAACTAGCCGAGTACCAAATGACAGATCAGGCACAGCCGGAAGTAGATAACGCAGACGAAACCCATGTTGATGAAAGTCATGTCATCACGGAGCGAAGAGACAAACTAAAAGCCCTGCGTGAGACGGCAAAGGCAACTAATACAGCGACATTCCCAAATGACTTTAAGCCGGAACATCAAGCCGCTGCATTGCATGCGCAATATGATGCGCTAGATAAAGAGACGCTAGATCCACAAGCTGTTCCAGCGGTAGTGGCTGGACGGATGATGCTAAAGCGTGTGATGGGTAAAGCCAGTTTTGCGACGGTTCAAGATGGAACTGGTCGTATTCAACTGTTTATTAGCAAGCAAAACTTAACAGATGAAAACAGTGAAGCCATTTATGAGGCCTTTAAACATTGGGACTTAGGGGATATTATTGGCGCAAAAGGCGCTATGTTTAAAACTAAAACAGGTGAGCTGTCGATAAAAGTATCTGGGCTACGTTTGCTAACAAAGTCATTGCGCCCATTGCCTGAAAAATATCATGGCTTAAGTGACAAAGAAATAAAGTATCGCCAACGCTATGTAGATTTAATTACCTCAGAAGAAACGCGCGACACTTTTAGGGCGCGTTCTAAAGTCATGTCTGCGATTCGCAGCTTTATGACGGGTAATGAATTCCTAGAAGTCGAAACACCGATGTTGCATCCAATACCAGGAGGCGCTTCTGCTAAACCATTTTCGACACATCATAATGCCCTTGACATGAAAATGTTCTTACGTATCGCGCCAGAGTTGTATTTGAAGCGCCTAGTTGTTGGTGGTTTTGATCGTGTATTCGAGGTTAATCGGAGCTTCCGTAACGAAGGCTTAAGTGTTCGTCATAACCCTGAATTCACTATGATGGAGTTTTATGCGGCGTATACCGATTACCAATGGCTAATGGACTACACCGAACAATGTGTCCGTGCCGCAGTGATGGCTGTGCATGGCTCGGCCGTGATTAGTTATGATGGCAAAGAAGTCGACTTAAGCAAACCGTTTGAACGCTTAACAATTGTTGGTGCGATTCAGAAATACGCACCACAATATACGCTGGACCAATTGAATGATGCTGAATTTTTGCGTGCTGAAATACTAAAACATGGTGCGAAGCCATTCGACCATGCGGGATTAGGTGCGTTGCAATTGGCCTTGTTTGAAGAGGTAGCAGAAAGCCAGCTATGGCAGCCAACGTACATTATTGATTATCCAGTCGAGGTTTCACCGCTAGCACGTACTTCTGATGACGACGCTACCGTCACTGAGCGTTTCGAACTCTTTATTACAGGACGTGAGATGGCTAATGGCTTTAGTGAGTTAAATGATGCTGAAGACCAGGCAGCACGCTTTCAAGCGCAAATGAAAGCCAAAGAAGCCGGTGATGATGAAGCGATGTATTATGACGCTGATTTTATTCGAGCACTTGAATATGGTATGCCACCAACCGGTGGTTGTGGTATTGGCCTTGACCGTTTAGTTATGTTGATTACTGACAGCCCAAGCATTCGTGATGTGATTCTCTTCCCACATATGCGAGCAGAGGCTTAGTTAAGCTTTATATAGGCCTCATGTTAAGTAAGCGCGTGACAATAAGAAAGCCAGTAACGAAGGTTAACTGGCTTTTTATTTGTTGTAAATTTGTCACCTCTCCATTATTAGATTCATTGTTTGTCATAAAAGTGTCATATTAAAACCTCAAACTTACTCTCGCTGAAACAAAAGCCAATTTTTAACTAGGAGTAAATTTTGAAAAACTTTAAATCACGTAGCGTAGCTGCTGTAATATCAGCGGCATTAGCAATAAGCTTTTCTGGTAATGCATTAGCTGATTCTACAGATGATATTGTTAATGCGCTGATTGCTAAAGGTGTGTTAACTGAAGAAGAAGGTTTTTTATTACTTAAAGGCCGTGTTGCTGAAAAAGAAATTCAGAAGAAGGCTGGCTCGACTGTAACAGCGGGGAAAAAAGGTTTGGCTGTGAAAAGTAACGATGGTCAATATTCAGCAAAAGTTGGTGGCCGTATACACATAGAAGCAATGAGCCATAGCGGCGATGAAGGATTAACTAAACAAGCGACTGATGGTACGGATGTTCGTCGCTCACGTATCTACCTTAAAGGCCACGCAAAAGAAATTGAATATATTCTTGAAGCGGATTTGGCAGGTAACAAAGTCAGCATGAAAGATGTCTTTGTTGTTTATACTGGCATTGATAACTGGGACCTTACAGTTGGCAACCAAAAACATGCGATGACAATGGAAGTGCAAGAGAGCTCAAACGACATTATGTTTACCGAGCGCGGTATGACTTATGCATTATCAGTACCTTACTTTGATCGTGCACTTGGTGTCAACGCTAAAGTTAAAGGTGAAACTTGGAACGTGCAAGGTGGTATCTACGGCGATCACTATGGTCCTGAGGAATCTGGTTCAGTTGATGAAGGTCACGGCTATGCTATCCGCGGCACAGTAACACCAGTATGGAATAAAAAAGAAGGCCAAATGGTTCACATCGGTGCTAGTTACGGTGTTCGTAGTGTGTCTGATGATACAAGAAAAATATCAGGTGGTGGTAAAGGTGACTTTGCTTACGAGACAACCAATGGTTCTAATTTGAAGCTGTTAGACACACCTGATATTACTGGTTTCGATAAAGTTAAATTGGCTGCTATTGAATTTGCAGCGATGAATGGGCCACTTTCATTCCAGGCTGAGTATCATAGGGCTAACGTTGAAGGTACTAACGATTACGACTTTGACGCATGGTATGCAACAGTTGGTTACACATTAACGGGTGAGTCACGTTCATATAATCCAACAGATGGCGAGTTTAAACGTTTAAAACCTAAAAATGACTTTAGCTTTAAAAATGGAGGCTGGGGTGCTTGGGAAGTCGCTGCACGGTTGGACAGTCTTGACCTAAACGATGGCAATGGTGCAACTGCTATTACAGGCGGTGAAGGTGATCGTTACACATTAGCGCTAAATTGGTACTTGAACTACAATTGCCGCATCATGGCGGATTACTCAAAAATATATGACATCAACAATGGCCCTGTTAAAAGTAAAGCAGGTGGCGAAGCAGATGATGTTGATACATTGACAGTACGTGCACAATGGGCGTTCTAATGTGAGTTAATTCTCATGTGTCTAAACATGTTTATTTGATAGCTTACTATTTTCGTGAAGTAGGGTGGCTAAGTAAGTCGTTATATATGATGGTTATAATTCTTAAAATTAATTTATAGGTAGTAATGGGATATGAAGCTTAAACTTTTTGATGATTTTAAATCTGATTTTACAGCCAGTATTGTCGTATTTTTTATTGCATTACCATTATGTTTAGGTATTGCGCTGGCTTCTGGTGCGCCTTTATTCTCAGGAGTGATCGCTGGAATCGTTGGCGGTATTGTTGTTGGGGTTGCGAGTGGCTCCTCTTTGGGTGTGAGCGGGCCGGCAGCAGGTTTGACCGTGATTGTATTAACGGCTATTAGTACATTAGGCTCATTTGAATCAATTTTACTATCGATTGTTTTAGCTGGTGTATTTCAACTGTTACTTGGTTTTATGGGGGCTGGGGTGATTGCTTACTTTTTCCCATCATCAGTGGTTAAAGGTATGCTTTCTGGTATCGGGCTGCTGATTATTTTAAAGCAAATTCCACATGCGTTAGGCTATGACCTTGGGTTGGAGGGTAATGACTCTTTCATCTTGCCAGATGGCAGTAATACCTTTACTGAAATCATAAGTGCCTTTGATCTCTTAACGCCAGGTGTAGTGCTCATTTCATTTATTTCACTATCCATGCTGATATTGTGGGAGGTGGTTCTTTCTAAAAAGCATAAGATTTTCCAAGTTATTCAAGGGCCAGTTGCCGTGGTTATGTTTGGAGTTTTGATGTCAAATTTGTATCAAAATGGCATGTTTGATTTTGTGTTAGATTCTAGCCAAATGGTGAGTTTACCTATTGCAAATGGCTTGGCTAATTTCATTACATTTTTTACTTTTCCTGACTATTCACAAATAACAAACGTGGAAATCTATAAGATTGCTTTTGTAATGGCGATTGTGGCGAGTTTGGAAACGCTTTTATGTGTAGAGGCGACGGATAAGCTAGACCCATATAAGCGTGTGACCCCAACAAACCAAGAGTTGAAAGCACAAGGCCTAGGCAATATGGTTTCAGGCTTAGTTGGAGGCCTGCCAGTTACGCAAGTGGTTGTACGGAGCGCTGCCAATATTGAATTCGGTGGAAAGACAAAACTGTCGGCTATTTTGCATGGTCTGTTTCTATTAGTGAGTGTGGTTACTATTGCGGAGTATTTAAACATGATTCCACTAGCGAGTTTAGCAGCTATCTTGTTGATTTTGGGATATAAGCTTGTTAAACCAGCGCTATTTGTTGAGATGTATAAACTGGGATGGGAACAGTTTGTGCCTTTTGTTATTACAATTGTAGCGATTATTCTGATGGACTTGCTCAGAGGGATTACAGCGGGTTTGCTGGTGGGTATTTTCTTTACCTTATATCATCGTTATAAATACTCACACTATGTTAAAGACATCATTACAGCAGAAGGTGGTAGGGATGTGCATCACATCGTGCTTGCAGAGCAGGTATCTTTTTTTAATAAAGCCGATATCATTCAGTCTCTTGAAAAAGTGCCAGCTAAGGCTAAAGTGATTATTGACTGTATGCAGACTAAAGTGATTGAATACGATATACAAGAAGTAATCGATAATTACCAACTGCATGCGCCGCTTAAAGGCATTGAAGTAGAGCTGTGGTATAGAAACGATAATAATTAACTTTGACTGATAGGAATTTATTGATATGTATAATCGCCCATTATTGGATCGTGATAAGCTGACGCCACAAGAAGTACTTGAAATTCTGGTGGAAGGCAATGAGCGTTTCACGAACGAAATTGAAACACATAAAGACTTTAAGTCATTGATTAATTTAACTAAGAATCAGCAACACCCCTTTGTGTCCGTATTAAGTTGTAGTGATTCACGAGCACCAGTTGAGTTATTGTTTGATCAAGCACTAGGGGATGTCTTTAGTGTGCGTTTAGCGGGTAATATCGCTTCAGATGAAGGTGTTGGTAGCTTGGAGTTCGGTAGTAAATACTTAGGTGCGAAGTTAATTGTGGTGATGGGGCATACGAGTTGCGGTGGCGTTAAAGCAGCCTGTGACGATTTTAAAGATGGGTATATTGGTGAAATTGTGAATATGATTAAACCGTCTATTCGATATGAGAAAACAGTTAAGGGCGCTGACCAGCGCACCTCTAAGAATGCTGACTTTGTACAAAAAGTTTGTGATTTAAATGTGAAGCACCAAATAGAAAGCATATTACGTTGTAGTGATATTTTAGAAGGTATGATACAAGCGAAAGAGATTGGTATCATTGGCGCTGTCTATGACCTATCTACAGGTAAGGTGAGGTTTATGGAGGAAACGGCTATCGGTTTCCAGCCTACGTGATAGGAAGTAGTGTAAAACTGCACAATAAAAAAGGTGGTCTTGGCCACCTTTTTTATTGTTGACTCAAACTGAATCTTTGATTTAATCTTTATGGTGGCCTTCTTTTGCCATGTTAATTGAGTACTTAGGAATTTCCACGACTAAATCAGTTTCTCCAACAATCGCTTGGCAAGAAAGTCGTGATTCCGGTTCTAACCCCCATGCTTTATCAAGTAAGTCATCCTCGTCTTCTGCTGCTTCATTCAGTGTGATATAACCTTCACGCACGACTACGTGACAAGTGGTGCAAGCACATACTTGGTCGCAGGCGTGGTCCATGTCAATATCATTGTCTAGCAAGTTCTGACAAATAGATTCGCCTTCTTTTGCCTCAAAGGCAGCGCCCTCTGGGCAAAGTTCTACGTGTGGTAATACAATTATTTGTGCCATTTATTTCTTCTCTATTTCTATATTAAGTACTCTTGTTTAAAGATTCACTTCATCAATGTTTTGGCCAGCTAATGCGCGACTAACACTCACATCCATACGTTTGGCAGCAAACTGTTCCGTTGCCTTATTAAGCGCTTCTGTCGCATCATGAATAGCATGGTTATCTTCGGTGTTTAGTAAGTCCTCTAATGTGGCAATCGCACTGTTGATTGGGCTTTTTTCTTCTGCACTCAGTAAGTGACCATCTTGTTCTAATGCAGCGTTAATGGCATTCGCCAAGCGGATTGCATCCACTTTTGCTTCTGCTAATGCGCGTGCTAGTTTGTCAGTTTCTGCTGACCCAAATGTTGATTTCAATATATTGCTGATTTCATCCTCGCTTAAGCCATAAGATGGTTTAACCGTAATGTTAGCTTCAATGCCTGTGGTTTCTTCTTTAGCAGTAACAGAAAGCAATCCATCTGCATCGACTTGAAAGGTAACCCGTATTCGCGCAGCACCGGCTACCATCGGTGGAATGCCACGCAGTTCAAACTGTGCTAATGAGCGGCACGCGCTGACTAAATCCCGTTCACCTTGTAGTACATGAATACTCATAGCAGTTTGGCCATCTTTAAACGTAGTGAAATCCTGTGCACGTGCTACAGGTAACGTTGAATTACGTGGAATCACTTTTTCTACCAAGCCACCCATGGTCTCTAAACCTAGAGAAAGCGGTGTGACGTCGAGCAATAGCAAGTGTTCATCACCACGGTTGCCAGCTAGTACATTGGCCTGAATGGCGGCACCTAGTGCAACGACTTTATCAGGGTCCAAGTTAGTTAATGGCTCTTGCTCGAAGAATGCTTGTACTGCATGACGCACATGCGGCATACGTGTCGCACCACCAACCATGACAACGCCCTTAATGTCTTCTAAATCCAAACTGGCATCACGCATGGCTTTGCGCATTGGGCTCAGTGTTTTATTCACTAGGTTTTGTGTTAACTCTACCAAAGCATCTGCTGTTAGCATGATATTGACAGCATAATTATTACTTAAAGTACAAGAGATTTGTGTTTCGTGATTATCGGTCAGCCATTCTTTCGCCTGACGTGCTTTTGTTAATAATAAGCGTGTGTCTCCCTCATTGAGCGGACTTAAACTTGGACCTGACTCGCGGATATTCTCTAATATCCAGCAATAAATACGGTAGTCAAAGTCATCACCACCTAATTCAGAATCCCCGTTAGTCGCAAGCACTTCAAAGATACCTTTTGATAAACGTAAAATACTGACATCAAATGTGCCGCCACCTAAGTCATATATAACATAAACACCTTCAGAGGCATTGTCTAGGCCATAAGCCACTGCGGCTGATGTTGGTTCGTTTAATAAGCGCAGTACGTGCAATCCTGCAATGCGCGCGGCATCTTTAGTCGCTTGGCGTTGTGCATCATCAAAGTAAGCTGGAACGGTAATGACCGCACCCGTTAATTCACCACCTAAGGCTTTCTCAGCACGTGTTTTCAGTGATTTTAAAATCTCTGCAGAAATCTCTACAGGGCTTTTTAAACCAGCACGTGTTTTAAGTTGTAGTTGGCCTTGTGATGCATCATCAGATGTACTGCTGTTCACGAAGTGATAAGGGATGTGGGCTTGATCGGCAATATCTTTTAAGCTACGCCCCATAAAGCGTTTGACGGAAGCAATCGTATTAATCGGGTCCTCACTTTGTTGCGCTTGAGCTTGATGGCCTACAATGATTTTGCCATCTTGTATATATCGGACAACAGATGGTAGCAAGGCATGACCATGCGTATCTTGTAGCACCGTACTCACGCCACTACGTACAGTAGCCACTAATGAGTTTGTTGTGCCTAGATCGATGCCGATTGCCAGCTTGTGCTGGTGCGGTTCGGCACTCATGCCAGGTTCGGAAATTTGTAGTAATGCCATTAGTCTTCTATTTGCGTGATGGCTTTATTAATGTCTTCACATACTTTATCTATAAATATAAGTTTACGAGTTGTGTCAGTCGCCGCAACTAAATGATGATTCTTATCAAACATTGTAGTGAGTTCAGTCGTCAGCACTTTGGCTTCTTGTCGCATTTTCTTCGTCAAATCATCTAACCCATTCACGTCTTTTGCTGTTTTAAGATCTTCTAATGATTCGCGCCACTCCATTTGTTGCACCAAAAAATCAACAGGCATCGCTGTATTGGTTTCTTGTGTTGCATTAATGTCATTGAGTGATAGTAGATATTTTGCACGAGAGGCTGGATTTTTGAGCGTTTGATAGGCTTTATTCGCTAATGTTGCTACTTGCATTGATTGCAGCCTTTCAGCAGATGATGTCGTCACGAAGCGATCAGGGTGTGCCGCAGATTGAATCTTGCGGTAGCGGCTTTCTAATACAGATAAGTCGATGGCAAATGTTTCAGCGAGTGCAAACAGCTCAAAATAGTTTTGGTTCATACTGTAAAGCTTTCACCGCAGCCACATTCATCAGCTACGTTAGGGTTGTTAAACTTAAAACCTTCATTTAAGCCTTCTTTGGTAAAGTCTAATTCCGTGCCATCAATGTAGACCAAGCTTTTAGGGTCAACAATCACCTTAACACCATGGCACTCAAATGCCATGTCTTCTTCTGCCATCTCATCAACAAATTCTAATGTGTAAGCCATGCCTGAGCAGCCTGTTGTTTTAACACCTAGGCGCAGGCCAACCCCTTTGCCACGATTAGCAAGGAATTTTTCTACACGGCCAGCTGCTGCCGGGGTCAAACTAATTGCCATATTACTTAACCCCTTTTACAGCAGCTTGTTTCTCTCTAATATCAGCAACCGCCGCTTTAATCGCATCTTCTGCTAATACTGAACAGTGAATTTTTACTGGTGGTAAAGCTAACTCTTCAGCAATCGCTGAGTTTTTGATTTCGTAAGCTTGATCCACTGTTTTTCCTTTTAACCACTCTGTCACGAGTGAGCTGGAAGCAATTGCTGAACCGCAGCCGTAAGTTTTAAACTTAGCGTCCTCGATTAAGCCGGAGTCATCCACTTTAATCATTAATTTCATTACATCACCACAAGCTGGTGCACCGACCATGCCAGTACCAACATTAGGGTCATTTTTATCTAAAGAACCTACGTTACGTGGGTTCTCGTAATGATCTAGAACCTTGTCTGAATATGCCATTTTACTTCTCCTATGTGTAATTAAAATACTTTGCAAACTCTGCGTTAGATTTCCTTGCCGTACTAAGTACAGTCTTCGGCAACCCAACTAGGTTTTGCTTCTTATTTTAATAAAATTCTAAAACCTTAATTTAAAACTAAATGCTGACTTAGTGCTCAGCCCACTTTACTTTAGAGATGTCGATACCATCTTGGAACATTTCCCAAAGTGGTGATAACTCACGTAGCTTACCAATTTTATTAGCTAGCAACTCGACCGTGTAATCTACGTCAGCTTCAGTCGTAAAACGACCAATTGAGAAGCGAATTGAACTATGTGCTAACTCATCTGTACGACCAAGCGCACGTAATACATAGCTTGGCTCTAAGCTGGCGGATGTACAAGCAGAACCACTTGAAACTGCAATGCCTTTAATCGCCATAATGAGTGACTCACCTTCAACATAATTAAAGCTGATGTTGAGGTTGTGTGGCACACGCTTTGTTAAGTCGCCATTTACATAAGTCTCTTCAATTTTTTGCAAGCCGTTTAGTAGTCTGTCGTGTAGTGTGCGAATGCGTGTATTCTCTTCTACCATTTCTAAACGTGCGATTCTAAATGCTTCACCCATGCCCACAATTTGATGCGGTGCTAACGTACCAGAGCGCATGCCGCGTTCATGGCCACCACCGTGCATTTGTGCTTCGATTCGGATTCGTGGTTTACGACGGACATACAATGCGCCGATACCTTTAGGGCCGTATGTTTTGTGTGCAGAGAAACTCATTAAATCAACAGGCAGTTTTGCCAGGTCAATTTCAATTTTTCCAGTTGCTTGTGCAGCATCTACATGGAAAATAATGCCGTTTTTACGACAGATATCACCGATTGCTTCAATGTCTTGAATTACACCAATTTCATTGTTCACCAACATCACAGAAGCCAGCACAGTATCAGGTTGAATCGCTACTTTAAAATCTTCGATGTCGACTAGACCGTCATCATTAGGTTCTAAGAATGTTGCAGTAAAGCCTTGGCGCTCTAATTCACGCACAGGGTCAATCACCGCCTTATGCTCAGTCGCTAACGTGATGATGTGTTTACCTTTGCCGCTATAAAAGTTAGCAGCGCCTTTAATTGCAAGGTTGTCAGATTCAGTTGCACCTGATGTCCACACGATTTCACGTGGGTCTGCATTAACGAGTTTCGCCACTTCTTCACGTGCATTCTCTACTGCTTTTTCTGCTGTCCAACCGTAAGGGTGGCTACGCGAAGCGGGGTTGCCATACGACTCTGTTAAGTATGGAATCATTTTCTTAGCGACACGTGGGTCAACTGGTGTTGTTGCAGAGTAGTCTAAATAAATTGGCATTCTATCCATATTGCGTTTTACTTCCTTTAGTTAATATTGTTTATCTAAGCGGCGACGGCTGTCATCTGCCTTAAATCTTGCAATGCTTGTTTTAGTGCGATTAAAAATTCGTCTACTTGTTTCATCGTATTGTTAATATTGAAACTCACACGGATTGCACCGCGTGCTAAATCTTCGTCTATGCCCATTGCCAACAACACGTGGCTTGGTTCACCGCTAGCGCTGGAACATGCTGAGCCGCTGGCAACTGCAAATCCGAGTTTATCTAAAGCCGTTACCAATGTTTCACCTTCGACATTCTCGAAAGCAAAGAAGCTTGTATTTGGCAATCTCATTGCTTGTTTCCCAAAAATAACCGCACTCATATTACTCAAGCCAGCCTCTAAAGCAGTTCGTAACAATGTGGTATGGCTAGCAAAGTCATTGAGTGCTTGTGTTGCTAACTCACAAGCGGCGCCAAAACCAACAATCGCCGCAGTATTTTCTGTGCCGCTACGCAATCCTTTTTCTTGCCCACCTCCATGTAGCAAGGGTTGAATATCAATGCGCTTATTCAGCACCAATGCGCCAACACCTAAAGGTCCGCCAATTTTATGGCTAGAAATCGTCATGGCATGAACACCTAATGCAGAAAAGTCGACATTGATTTTTCCTAAAGCTTGTACAGCATCCGTGTGTACGAATACCTTTTTCGCTTTGGCTAATACAACAACGGCTTCAATATCCTGTATGGTGCCTGTTTCATTATTCGCTAGCATCACCGAGACTAAATCTGTGGGGGCTTCTAACTGTGTTTGTAAGTCTTGCGTACTGAGTTTGCAATTGCTATCGACTGGAATGCTATTGCTTTTCCAGCCGCGTACCTGCATGGCTTTGGCAGGGTTGGACACACAGGGGTGTTCAATCTGACTAGTCAGAATTTGTTCTGAATCCATATTGCTTGCAATGCCAGTAATGGCGAAATTATTCGCTTCAGTACCACTGGCAGTAAAAATAACTTGATTCGCTTGCGCGCCAACGGCTGCTGCAACCTGACGACGTGCTTGCTCAATGGCTATATGCGTATTGCGGCCATAGCTGTGCTGACTCGCTGGGTTGCCAAGCTGATTGGTCAAATACGGCATCATTGCCTCAAGCACTTCGGGCTTTATGGCGGTGGTGCTATTATGGTCAAAATAAACCTTATCCATTGGCCGCAGCCTTATTCGCGCCACATGACTTGCGCTCAGAAAAAGTAATCATACCGTAGCCTTCTTCTAGGTGTGAGTTGACTATGTCAGCTAAGCTCACACTTGATAAATAATCTAAAATTTTGGTATTCAATTCTGCCCATAGGTCATGCGTCATGCAACGACCTCCTGGGCCATGGCAATTTTCTTTACCACCACATTGTGTTGCATCAACATCTTCATCAACGGCTGAAAAGATGGAAGAAACAGAAATGTCTGTTTTTGTTTTGGCTAGATTGTAACCACCACCAGGGCCGCGCACACTGCGCACCAAGCCTTGACGACGCAGGCGGCTAAACAATTGCTCGAGATAAGAAAGCGAGATGTCTTGGCGATCACTAATGCCTGCGAGAGTGACTGGCTTCAAATTGTTATCAGCAGACACCTCGTTTAAAGCTAGGTCTAGCATTGCTGTTACCGCAAATCTACCTTTAGTGGTTAGTCTCATGTGGGTTAATTAATCCTTAAGTTAGCCATATATTTTATAATAACCTACTAATTTAGTCAATTATTATAGGGTTAAGTTCCATTAGCTTTTAAAGCGAGGTTAAATGTTTGTTTTTTTAGGGGCGGACTTGGTCTTTTTAACTGTGAATGCTTTAGCAACTTTCGTTTCTGATTGAGTGTCAGCCAATGCCCCAATCTGCTTTTTCAACGCTTTGATTTCAGCTAACAACGGTTGCAATGCTTTGTTTATTGGGTCATTTTCATCATCACCAACAGCATAAGCATTAAACTGTGCCTTTTCTGCCGCTTTCTTGGCCTTTTCTTCTTCTAAGATGCGTGCAGGAATGCCAATTGCTGTTGCATTCTCTGGCACATCTTTGACCACAACAGCATTGGAGCCAATCTTGGCATTTTTAGCAACCGTGATAGGGCCCAACACCTTGGCCCCGGCGCCAATCACCACACCATTTTCTAATGTTGGATGGCGTTTGCCTTTATTCCAAGAAGTGCCGCCAAGTGTGACCCCATGATACAACGTGCAATCATCGCCAATAATGGCGGTTTCACCAATCACAATACCCATGCCATGGTCAAAAAAAACGCGGCGGCCAATAATCGCGCCCGGGTGAATCTCAATACCCGTTAAGAAGCGGGCAATATGCGAGACAAAGCGGCCTAGCCACTGCAATTTTAGTTCCCACAACCAGTGACTAAAGCGATGCAGGATTAATGCATGCACGCCAGGGTAGGTGGTGAGTACTTCAAAGTGTGTGCGCGCTGCTGGATCGCGGTCGAATACGACAGAAATGTCTTGTTTTAGATGGTCAAACATGTCGAGTACTCGCAGTTAATGATGAAGCTATAATTATGCCATAAAAGCCAATTCTTGACTAAAACACTTGGTTAATTAAGGGTTGATGCATTTATAGTTTGTTGTGGCAAGTAAAGCAGACTTAATACTGTAATGAAGCATTGCGAAAACAAAGCAATACTAGTCGATACTTAAGCTGGGAGATAAAGTCTAGCGACTCTTTCTAATACGCGGTTTAGTACTTGCTATGGCTCTTTGGTTTTTTAGTTAAAGTCAATATCCCGCGTAATAAATTCACTTCTTCTTTTTCTAAGCTGGCTCTTGCATACATGCGGCGTAATCTTTCAAACAGCTTCTTCGGTGCTTTCGGGTTGATATAGCCAATGAGCGTCAGCACCTCTTGTAGGTGAGCATAAAACCGCTCCAAGTCTTCCTGAGTGGCAAGCTCAACAGGCTTCTCATCATAATGAATCTTGCCATCGGTCACCGCCATCCGGATTTCGTAACACATGATTTGCACTGCTTGCGCCAAGTTAAGTGAAGTGTAGGTTGGGTTGGCAGGGATGGTAGCTAACACATGGCACTTGCTCGCTTCTATTGTGCTTAATCCATTGGTTTCATTGCCAAATACCAGTGCCACTTGTTGTGATCCAGCCATGTGCTTGGCTTTGCTAGCAGCTTCGTGTGCCGTCATCACTTCTTGTGAGAGCGATCGTTCTTTCCCACTAACCGCCAAGACGAAATTGCAATCAGCAATGGCTTCATCTAATGTCTCCGTGACGACTGCAGTACGTAGTACATCTGCTGCATTCACGGCAAGAGACTTAGCTTCACCATCAGGAAATTTCTTTGGTTTAACCAGGTATAGTCGGCTAAGGCCCATGGTTTTCATGGCGCGTGCGGTTGAGCCAATGTTGCCAGGGTGGCTAGTGTGGCAAAGGACAACTCGGATATTGTTAAAAATGTCAGATTGATTCAATGGGTTAAGCTCTTAATGTAGATGATTGGTGCTTTATGGTTGAGGTTAGCAATTATCGCTGCTTTAAATATTATTAACTGAGCATCAATGCTAAAATGCTATTTTAACATTTCTTAATGAAAAACCGACTATGCACCCCATGTTAACCAACGCCGTTGTGGCGGCGCGCCAAGCTGGCGATATTATTAATTTTGCTTCACGTGATTTAGGTCAGCTTAAAATCCAAACAAAATCATTTAATGACTTTGTGAGTGAAGTGGATAAAGCGGCAGAGCAAGCCATTATTGGCACCTTGAAAGCGGCTTATCCTGACCATGGTTTTTTAGGTGAAGAGGGCGGCGACATTAACAAAGACGCTGAAAACATTTGGATTGTTGATCCACTTGATGGCACGACGAACTTTTTACATGGCTTCCCACAATATTGCGTTTCGATTGCCTTACAGCAAAATGGCGTGTTAACACAAGCAGTGATTTATGATCCAGTACGCAATGATTTATTTACCGCGACTAAAGGCCGTGGCGCATTTTTAAATGACAAACGTATTCGTGTTGGTAGTCGCACCAAATTGCAAGAAGCATTGGTTTCAACAGGCTTCCCATTCCGTGAGTTTTCATATTTAGATACTTACATGGGCATGCTGGAAGACATGATTAAAAGCACCACAGGTATCCGTCGCCCAGGTTCTGCCGCATTGGATTTGGCTTATGTAGCTGCTGGCTTCTCTGATGGTTTCTTTGAACTGAATCTATCATCTTGGGATATTGCTGCTGGTGGTTTATTAGTGAAAGAAGCAGGCGGTATCGTTGGTGATTTTGAAGGCAATGAAAGCTGGTTGAAAACAGGTAATATTGTTGCGGCCAACCCCAAAGTGTTCGCACAAATGTTACAAGTGCTTGCGCCGCACTTAACGAAACAAATGAAAACGCCAAAATAAGACAGGCTGTTTTGACAAGGCTGCCAGTGATCGCTAAGCAGTCTTTTGAATAAAAGGCTTTGGTCATACAACCGATGAACCTAGAAAAACACACTCCCATGATGCGTCAATACTTGACGATAAAGGCACAGAATCCTGGTATGTTGCTGTTCTTTCGCATGGGTGATTTTTATGAGTTGTTTTTTGGGGATGCGGAGAAGGCGGTTCGTTTGCTTGGCATTACGCTCACACATCGCGGTAAGAGTAATGGGGAGCCGATTAAGATGGCGGGTGTGCCTTACCATGCGGTGGAGCAGTATTTAGCTAAGCTGACTAAGCTCGGTGAAGCCGTTGCCATTTGTGAGCAAGTCGGTGCGGTCATAAAAGGCGGTGCGAATAAAGCACCAGTCGAGCGAGCAGTGACACGGATTTTAACGCCAGGTACGTTGACTGACGCTGCGTTAATGGATGAAACCCGAGAGAACGCTTTATTGGGTATTTGCTTTTCTGATGGTTTGGTCGGGCTTGCACGGTTAAATTTAACCTCTGGTGAATTTGTTTTAAGCGAAGTCGCTATTGGACAGTTGGCGCAAGAGATAGAGCGTATTAGTCCTGCTGAAATTATTTGTGCTGAAGGCTTAAATAATCTGGCTATAGAACAGCATAAAGCACCCAAGAAACACATTGCTAGTTGGCAGTTCGACTACGAAGCGGCAACCAATGTACTGACAAGACAATTGAATACTAAAGACCTGAATGGCTTTGGTTGTGCTGAGTTAAGTGCTGCTGTTTCTGCTGCTGGCGCTTTATTAGAATACGTTAAATACACACAGCGCACTACATTGCCACATATTACGGCGCTCAGTGTAGAGCAGACTAGTCAATACATTCAGCTTGATGCGGCAACTCGTCGTAATTTGGAAATTGATACGACGATTCGTGGTGAAGTTTCACCGACTTTATATTCTTTATTGAATACCACAAAAACAGCGATGGGCGCACGTTTGTTGCGCCATTGGTTGCATCATCCTTTACGTGATAGAACGCTGGTTTCCAAGCGGCATGAAGCCGTGGCGGAGCTGATTAAAAAAGATCAAACGGCAGACTTGCATGACGTGTTAAAACACATAGCCGATATAGAACGCATTACGGCTAGGGTAGCGTTAAAGACAGCACGGCCTAGAGATTTATCTGCGCTGCGTGACAGCTTAAATCAATTGCCAGTGGTAGAAGCCGCTTTGAAAAATAGTCAAAGTGGGTTGTTACAAACATTGGCCCAAGCTTTACAAGCAGAGTCAACGGCGACTCTGCTGTTAGCGAGTGCCGTTAAAGTAGAGCCTTCTGTATTGCTGCGTGAAGGCGGTGTGATTGCTGATGGCTTTGATGCTGAGTTAGATGAGTTAAGAGCATTGCAAACCAACCATGGCGACTTCTTATTGCAATATGAAATCGCAGAGAAAGAGCGTACAGGCTTAACCAACCTAAAAGTCGAGTTCAACAGTGTGCATGGTTTCTATATCGAAATTAGTCGCGCCCAAGCCGAAAATGCACCGACAGAATACCGCCGCAGACAGACGCTTAAAAATGTAGAACGCTTTATTACTCCTGAGCTAAAAGAGTTTGAAGATAAAGTGCTTAGCGCCAATGAGCGCGCCTTGGCCAGAGAAAAGACGCTGTATGAACAAGTGCTGGATCAACTTGCACCACATATCACATCGTTACAGACAAATGCTGGTGCGGTAGCTAGTTTAGATGTCTTGTGTTGTTACGCCGAGCGTGCAGTGAGCTTGAATTATGTGATGCCGCAATTTGTGCAAGGTAGTAGCTTACATATCGAAGCAGGACGACACCCTGTTGTTGAAGAAATCACACAGCCTTTTGTTTCTAATGAAGTGGTATTAAGTCCTTACAGGCAGTTGTTGCTGATTACTGGCCCTAATATGGGTGGTAAATCAACCTTTATGCGTCAAAATGCACTCATTGTATTATTAGCTTATTGTGGATGCTATGTGCCAGCAAATGTCACTAAGGTTGGTGAAATTGACCGTATATTCACTAGAATTGGCGCTTCTGATGATTTAGCAGGTGGTCGCTCAACCTTTATGGTGGAAATGACAGAAACCGCTAACATTCTACATAATGCAACGGATAAAAGCTTAGTGTTGCTAGACGAAATTGGCCGTGGGACGAGCACTTTTGATGGCTTGAGTTTGGCTTGGGCAGTGGCTAAGCATTTGTTAGAAAGGAACAAATCCTTAACCTTATTTGCTACACACTATTTTGAGTTAACACGCATTGTTGATGAATTTAAACAAGCGGCCAATGTACATTTAGATGCAGCTGAGCATGGTAAAGGCATTGTGTTCTTGCATAAGGTAGAAGAGGGCGCGGCTAACCAAAGTTACGGGATACAAGTAGCGCAATTGGCTGGGATTCCTAAATCGGTTGTTTCATCTGCTAAACGGAAGTTGATGCAGTTGGAGAGTAATCAGGCATCACAAAGTGATGGGGAGCCAGATGTGTTTTCTTCGAATTCCGAGCCGGAAGAGGCGCCATTACATTCGGCAGCTAGTGAGTTGGAGTCTATTCAGCCAGATGATTTGACGCCTAAACAGGCATTGGAATTATTGTATAAGTTAAAAGAGTTAAGTTAGTCGGTTTATCTTAACTTTGAAATAGTTGTGTAATTGTTCACCAAATCAGACTACCCTCTACATGTTCAATGTAGTGGTAGATATTGCATGTTGCAGATTACGCCATTCTCTTAAGCCTGTATATCTAAGGATTATTGATATCACCTGAATTGTTGGAATGCAACTAAGGTCTAATGTCCTAGTGTTGATGCCCACCAGCCCCATGCACATGTTTATGCTCAACCTCTTCAGTCTTAGCCTTGCGTACATCTGTCACTGTTGCTGTAAACAATAAACGCTCACCAGCCCATGGATGATTGCCATCAACAACTACCTTCCCATCAGCAATATTCGTAACCGTATATAAGATTACGTCGCCTTTATCATCTTCGCCTTCAAACTGCATGCCTTCTTTTAGGTTCTCAGCTGGGAAAGCACTTTCAGGCTCGATTTGGACAAGCTCTTCATTGTAATCACTAAAAGCATCTTCTGGTTCTAGCGTTACTTCTACTTTGTCACCAATGCTTTTGCCGTGCATCATTTCTTCCACTTTTGGGAAGATATTGTCGTATCCACCATGCAAGTAAGCAACAGGCTCTTTACTTTCTTCTAGTAGCTCACCTTTGCTGTTTTGAAGTTTGTATGTCATGGTTACAACGCTGTTCATGGCGATTTGCATATTAGGTTTCCTTGGATTGTTAAATGTATCGTTTAATCGTTTGTTAAATACTTAGCTGAATTTTAATGGTTTTGAGTTGTTTTTACAGGCTTTTTTGGCTGGTCGATTATTTGTATTAAGTTTTATCATAAGTGTGCTCTAGCACTAAAAAAAATCAGAATAGCTAACGCAACCATAAATGCGGCAATAAAACGCATTAATGACTGCACTCGTTATCTAAGAGAGAGTAGTTTTCTTCTGGAATTAGCACGGTAGGAATCGCCTCATCCAACAAGTCTGGATAATCTTTACTATAATGCAGACCGCGGCTTTCGCGTCTCTCCATGGCGCTTCTGACGATGAGTTCTGCGACTTGTAATAGGTTGCGCAGTTCGATTAAGTCATTGGTGACTCTAAAGTTACTATAGAACTCATGGACTTCATCACGTAGCATATGAATCCTATGCATGGCGCGGCTTAGTCGTTTGTCGGTGCGGACAATGCCAACATAGTTCCACATAAAGCGGCGTAGCTCGTTCCAAGTATGGGTAATCAACACTTCTTCATCCGCATCGGTGACGCGGCTTTCATCCCAATCAGGTAAGTCGTTTAATACGCGTGGTTTGGTAGCAAGAATCTCTTTAGCGGCAATGTGACCAAATACCATGCATTCCAGTAATGAGTTGCTAGCTAAACGGTTAGCGCCGTGTAAGCCTGTACAAGCAGTTTCGCCGATGGCGTATAGGTTGGTAATGTCAGCATGACTTTTGTCATCAACCATGATGCCGCCGCAGGTGTAATGCGCAGCTGGCACGACAGGGATTGGCTCTTTGGTAATATCAATGCCGAGCTCTAAGCAGCGTGTATAAATGGTTGGGAACCGTTCTTTAATGAAGTCGGCTGGTTTGTGACTAATATCAAGTAACACATATTCATAACCACGTTTCTTTATTTCAAAGTCAATGGCACGCGCCACAATATCACGAGGTGCGAGCTCTGCGCGCTCATCATGTGAAGGCATAAAACATTCACCATTTGGTAGCTTGAGTATGCCACCTTCACCACGCACCGCTTCTGTGATTAAGAATGATTTTGCATGTGGGTGAAATAAGCAGGTAGGATGGAATTGGATAAATTCCAAATTAGAGACACGGCATCCAGCGCGCCATGCCATGGCAACACCGTCACCCGTGCTGACATCAGGGTTGGTTGTATAAAGGTAAACTTTACCTGCTCCACCTGTTGCCATGGCTGTTTGTTGTGCGGAAATGGTAATAACCTTACCTGACTCGTTGTCGAGTACGTAAGCACCTAAGCAGCTATTTTTTGATTGTTGTTTGAGTTTTTCTGATGTGATTAAGTCAACTGCAATATGGTTCTCTAATAGCGTGATATTGCTGTGTTCGCGCACTCTCTGCGACAATGTTTTTTGTACCGCATGCCCTGTGGAATCAGCGGCATGAATGATGCGACGGTGGCTGTGACCACCTTCACGGGTGAGGTGGTAGCCAGTTTCACTATTTTCTTCACGGGTAAATTCAACGCCTAGGTCAATCAACCAATCAATGGCTTCGCGACCATGCTCAGTGACCATGCGTGTAATGTCAGGGTCACACAAGCCTGCACCTGCGACTAGGGTGTCTTCAACATGATTTTCTATGGAGTCGTCACTATTGAGCACTGTTGCAATGCCACCTTGCGCCCAACTGCTGGCACTGCCTTGCATATTACGTTTGCTGACGATGCAAACTTTTTTTTGATCGGCGACTTGTAGTGCAAGGGTAAGGCCTGCGAGGCCGCTACCAATAATAAGAACATCAAATTGTTGTGACATAAAGTTTAAATTTAAGTGAACTAATCACAGTTTAACTGTGTCTTTCTTCTTAAGCTAGACAAATAGTATTGTGTGGTTTTGTTTGAGAGCTTAACTCGAACGAATTTCGTCGCACCTGTGCCATCAGCTTATAATAACGAATCGCTTGCTGGTGGTGCTAAAATGAACGAAGCAGGTGCGAATGGGAGTTCTGTAATGATTGATAAACCAAATGATTTGCCAGCGAATGCTAATCGCGAGTTAGATTGCGTGTTAGTAGAGCGCGCACAAGCTGGAGATAAAAAGGCATTTGGTTTATTGGTGGAGAAGTACCATCGCAAATTAGGGCGTTTGGTTGGTCGTTTGGTACGAGATCAAACGGAAGTAGAAGATGTGGTGCAAGAGGCTTTTATTAAAGCGTATCGTGCGTTACATAACTTTAGAGGCGATAGCGCCTTCTATACTTGGATGTATCGCATTTGCATTAATACGGCGAAGAACCACTTGATCTCCTTGGGGCGTAAGCCGCAAGTGTTGAATAATGTTGAAATGGAAGATGCTGAAAATTTCGACGGTGTGACTAATATGCGCACCATGGAAACGCCGGAAACCGCATTGGCAACTAAGCAGATTGCAATAACAGTGAATG
This sequence comes from uncultured Methylophilaceae bacterium, assembly GCA_913009235.1. GTDB lineage: Bacteria > Pseudomonadota > Gammaproteobacteria > Burkholderiales > Methylophilaceae. The sequence goes on from CAJVXS010000001.1 coordinate 345,515, forward strand.
ATACGATTGCCACCTTACAAGAAGATCTACGCACGGCGATTACTCTGCGTGAGTTAGAAGGCATGAGTTATGAGGAGATTGCAGATGTTATGCAGTGTCCTATTGGTACGGTTCGTTCGCGTATTTTTAGAGCGCGTGAAACTATTTCTGAAAAGCTACGCCCACTGCTGAGTCATTCAAGCAGTAAACGTTGGTAGGCGTTAAATTTTAAAACGTTTGTTATTGAGGTTGGTATGAAAAATCAATTATCTGCACTAATCGATGGTGAGTTTGATATTGAAGAAGCCGATCATCTCATCATAGCCATGAAGGTTGATGGTGAGGTGAAGGAATCGTGGAAACACTATAATCTAATCGGCGATGCGATTCGCGGTGATGACAATGTGAGGCCTGATTTAACTGTAAAAATCATGCAGGCTTTAGATGATGAGCCAACTGTGTTGGCTGTGAATAAGCAGTTGCAAGATACTATAGTTGGAGATTCAAAATCGAATGCGAAGAGACCTGTTGTTAAAACACCTGTTTTTTGGTCAGTTTCAGCTTCTGTTGCAGCGATCATGTTTGTGGGTTTGATGGTGTTTGAATTACAGTTAGACGATGTTGATGATATGTCGCCAGTTGAAATTGCCAACAGTGTGCCAATTGAGTACCTGCAAGCCCATCAGTCTGCCGCGCCAAGTGGTGCTGCTTATTATATTCAGTCAGCAAGCTATATGGAGTCTGGCCAATAATGTGGCATTTTATTTTTGGACTTATCCTGTTAAGTGCGGGTCTCCATTCGGTTGCAGAAGCTGTTTCAGCAGATGCTTGGCAGCTGTTGGAAAGGTCTGCACATGCAGCACGTGAATTAAACTACGAAGGTCAATTCAGGTATATCAACGGCAAGCATGCGCGCACGGTCGATACGACGCATATGAATTATGGTGGCAATGAAGTTGCGCGTAATATCGTGTTGGATAAGGGCCATCGAGAGGTTTATAGCCAGGGCGCTGATATTGTGATTATTCAGCCGACTAATAAAAAGGTGGTAATCAAAAGAAGACGTGGGCAAAACTTATTCCCAGCGATGTTGCCAACTGATTTAAGTGGCATTAAGCAACAATATAAAGCGGTATTAGCTGGCACAGAGTTTGTGGCAGGCCGTGAAACGCACATTGTGGAGCTGTTGCCGAGTGATGCATACCGTTATCGATATAAAGTCTGGACGGATACTAAGTTTGGCTTGATATTGAGAATGACGGTGCTAAATGATGAGAATAAAGCATTAGAGCAGGTTTATTTTAACAAGCTTAGTATGCTGAGCTCGCAAAATTTAGATTGGTTTCAACCTAAAATTGAAATGGGTAAAAATTACGTTACCGAGCAAGCCAAACCTATCAAGCACGTGGCCAATGATTTAATGATTACCCAGTTGCCAGTAGGTTATCGAGAGGTCGATCATATTCAGCGTGTTGTTGATCGTGATAATACAGTTGTCGATCAGTTCATTTTCTCAGATGGTATTGGTTCCGTTTCCGTCTTTATTGAGCCTCTTATAAAAGGTAAGCGACTTAAAAAAGGTTATTTACTGGTGGGTTCAACCAATATTTGTGCCGAAGTGATTAAAGGGCGTCAAGTAATTGTAGTGGGCGAAGTGCCTGCAGTAACCGTGAAAAGCATTGCCAAGGCAGTTAGTTTAAGCGCTAGATGATTTGAATTTTAGTCATATTCCACATGAGAAAACCCATTAAGAAAGACATAGAAACATGATAGAACAACACGCCATTATTCTTGCAATAGAAACGCTAACTGAGGGTCAAGAGGTCGCAACCATAGAGGTGGCCCGCAAAACGGCTTGTGGCTTGTGTGGCAAGACGCGTGGCTGTGGCAATGCTTTTTGGGGTAAGTTATTGGGACATAAAGACCCGCGCCTAAAAGCAGAAAATACGATCAATGCCAAAGTCGGTCAAAGTGTGATTGTGGGCATTGAGGAAAAGGCATTTATGAAAAGCGCTTTGCTTTTATATGTCGCGCCACTTGTCACCATGTTATTTGGCGCCATGTTAGCATTACAAGTATCATCGTCTGATTTGAGTGCAATGGCTGGAGCCGTGGTGGGTTTAGTTGTTGGCTTTTTTTGGATCAAATCGCATGTTGCTGGACGTAGTTACTATCAAAATTATCAGCCTAAAATACTGCGCTTAGATCAAGCGGCATCAGAGGATGAAGCAATTACATTTAAATAAGTGAAAGGTGAATCAATGTTGAAAAATTTTTTATCCACGGCTGTCATTGCATTGTCAGCCAGTATTGCGTTTATCGCGCCTTCTGTGGCGGCTAACTTACCAGATTTTACGGTGCTTGCTGAAGAGCAAGGCCCAATGGTCGTGAATATTAGCATTACACAAGTGGTGCACCGTGGTAATCAAATGCCTTTTCCAGGCATGTTGAACGATAAAGGCCTGCAAGAATTTTTTAAGCGATTTGGAATTCCGGGCATGCCAGGAGTGCCGGGCATGCCGGGGCAAGGTGGTCAGGAGTATAAATCTCAATCATTAGGGTCGGGCTTTATTATTAGTGATGATGGTTATATTTTAACCAACGCACATGTGGTGAATGCGGCAGATGAGGTGATAGTAAAGCTGTCGGATAAACGTGAGTTTAAAGCTAAAATTATTGGGGCAGATAAGCGTACTGACGTAGCTTTAATTAAGATTGAAGCAAGTGGTTTGCCAAAAGTGAAGATCGGCAACCCATCTAAACTTAAAGTGGGTGAATGGGTTGCGGCTATTGGATCTCCATTTGGCTTAGAAAACACGATGACGGCAGGGATTGTGAGTGCTAAAGCGCGTGCATTGCCGCAAGAAAACTATGTGCCTTTTATTCAAACTGATGTGGCGATTAACCCAGGAAACTCTGGGGGTCCATTGTTTAATTTAGCGGGTGAAGTGGTTGGTATTAACTCCCAAATTTATAGCCGTGGCGGCGGTTCTGTTGGCTTGTCATTTAGTATTCCAATTGATGTGGCAATTAACATTTCTAAGCAATTGAGAAGTGCTGGTAAGGTTACGCGTGGTTGGTTAGGCGTTGCTATTCAGGAGGTGACGAAGGAGTTGGCTGAGTCATTTGGCATGAAGGATGCAGCTGGTGCGTTAATCGTAAGTGTAGTGAAAGACAGTCCTGCGGAAAAAGGTGGTTTAGAGGCCGGAGATGTCATTACCAAATTCGATGGAAAGAATGTAGTGACTTCTAGTGACCTACCTCGCATTGTAGGCGCAACAGATCCAGATAAGCAGGTGGGTGTTGAAGTGATACGTAAAGGCCGTAACAAGCAGCTGCGTATTAAAGTGGGTGAGATGGATTTTGATGGTGTGCGGGTTGCGAAAAATAAAAAGTCGCCTGCTAAGAGTGCAACTAATAAAATTGGCTTAACGCTGAAGGCATTCACGCCAGAGCAAAAGAAAGATCAGAATGGTGAAAATGGTTTGTTAGTCATTGCTAGCACTGGTTCGGCGGCAGAAGCAGGCATTCGTCGTGGTGATGTGGTTTTAGGCTTGAATAATGGTGGAACACAGAGTGTAGAGCAGTTTAATAAGCAGGTAAATGCCGTGCGTAAAGGTAAAACTGTTGCAGTTTTGGTTCGGCGTAGTGATACCACATTGTATGTACCGATTAAAGTAGTGAAGTAGTTTGTTTTGCAATTAAAGCCCGTCTAGTTTTACTAGTGCGGGTTTTTTGTGGCAGGGTGCCCATACTGAAGGAGATTGTTCGTTCGAGCCTCATTTGATTGCATTTCAATTAATTCGCAAACTAATCAAGCATTTGTAGTAAAATCACGGCAATTGAAAAAAGGGCGCTCTAAGCGCTTTATTTATTTGCAAAGCTTATAAAGAACACATGAAAAACATCCGCAACTTCTCCATTATCGCACACATTGATCACGGCAAATCCACGTTGGCTGATCGGATTATCCACTTATGTGGAGGCTTGGAAGACCGTGAAATGGAGGCGCAAGTATTGGACAGTATGGATATTGAGCGTGAGCGCGGTATTACGATTAAAGCGCAAACCGCAACCCTGAACTATAAAGCCGATGATGATGAAGTCTATCAGCTTAACTTGATTGATACCCCCGGGCATGTGGATTTTAGCTATGAAGTGAGTCGTTCACTTTCGGCTTGTGAAGGCGCGTTGCTAGTGGTGGATGCTAGCCAAGGCGTAGAAGCACAAAGCGTAGCTAATTGTTATACCGCGATCGATTTAGGCTTGGAAGTCACCGCTGTGTTGAATAAAATTGATCTACCTTCAGCTGACACTGGGCGTGTGACGCAAGAAATCGAAGATGTGATTGGTATTGATGCGACTGACGCAGTGCAATGTTCTGCTAAAACAGGTTTGGGCGTTCGTGATGTTATTGAAGAGGTGATTGCCAAAGTGCCAGCGCCGAAAGGTGATATTAAAGCACCATTAAAGGCACTGGTAGTTGATGCATGGTTTGATAACTATGTCGGTGTTGTAATGTTAGTGCGAATTATTGATGGTGAACTCAAGCGTAAAGATAAATTTAAAATGATGGCAACAGGCACACAGCATTTGTGTGAGCAAGTCGGTGTGTTTACACCAAAATCAGAACCAATGCCATCGCTGAAAGCAGGCGAAGTTGGTTTTGTGATTGCAGGGATTAAAGAATTGGCAGCAGCTAAAGTTGGCGATACGATTACGTTAATTGATAATGCTGCTACTGAAGCATTGGAAGGCTTTAAGGAAGTGAAGCCGCAGGTGTTTGCTGGTTTATACCCTGTTGAGTCAAATCAATTTGAAGCCTTAAGAACATCCTTGGAAAAGCTGAGTTTGAATGATGCTAGCTTGCTCTTTGAGCCAGAAAACTCAACGGCGTTAGGCTTTGGATTCCGGTGCGGATTCTTAGGTTTGCTACATATGGAAATTGTACAAGAGCGTTTAGAGCGTGAGTACGATATGGATTTGATTACCACTGCACCAACTGTGGTTTATGAGTTGCTGCTGAAAAATGGAGATGTTGAGCAAATTGAGAATCCTTCACGGCTACCGGAATTATCTTTTGTTGAAGAAATTCGTGAGCCAGTGATTACGGTTAACTTGTTAATGCCACAGGACTATGTTGGCCCTGTGATGACATTGTGTAACAATAAACGAGGTATCCAAAAGAATATGCAATACATGGGTCGGCAAGTGATGTTGAGCTATGAAATACCATTAAATGAAGTGGTGTTAGACTTTTTCGATCGTTTGAAATCAGTTTCTCGTGGTTATGCATCGATGGATTATGAGTTTTTGGAATTCCGTGCGGCAGACTTGGTCAAACTTGACATTATGGTTAATGGAGAACGAGTTGATTCACTCAGTATGATTACGCATAGGTCAAACAGTGTGCACCGTGGGCGTGAAGTGGCCGCTAAAATGCGTGAGCTGATTCCGCGTCAAATGTTTGATATAGCTATTCAGGCTGCGATTGGCGCCAATATTATTGCCCGTGAAACGGTAAAAGCTATGCGTAAGAATGTATTAGCAAAGTGTTATGGTGGCGATGTTTCACGTAAACGTAAATTATTAGAAAAGCAAAAATCAGGTAAAAAACGCATGAAGCAAGTTGGTAATGTTGAAATCCCGCAAGAAGCTTTTTTAGCTATTTTAAAAGTAGAGGACAAGTAATGACGGTATTGTTTTTTGGTTTAATTTTTTTAGGGTTGGCAGGGGTTTATTTTGGCATTATTGGTTTCCCACTCTTTATGCTGTTAATGCTATTGCTTACAGGTGTTATTTGGTTGGTCGACTATCTGTTCTTTGAGAAAAAGCGTGTTACTTCGACAACAGAGCCAACGGCTGTTGAGTATGCAAAAAGCTTTTTCCCTGTGATTTTACTGGTGTTCGTCATTCGCTCATTTATTGCGGAGCCTTTTAAAATACCTTCAGCTTCAATGAACCCTACATTGTTAGCGGGCGATTATATATTGGTGAATAAATTCACTTATGGCTTGCGTGTTCCTGTATGGAATTCAGTGTTTTTAAATGTGAGCGAACCTAAACACGGCGATGTGATGGTGTTTCATTTTCCACCAAACCCAAAAATAGACTATATTAAGCGTGTCATTGGTTTACCTGGTGATCGCATTCAGTATCAAGACAAGCAGCTAACGATTAATGGACAACAGGTAGCAATGGTTGCATTAGAAGGCGCTGATGATGGGATGCAGGGTGAAAGTTTTATTAGATCACGGCAGTTTGAGGAGCAGTTGCCTAATATGAAGCATAACGTGTTGTTGCATAATATGCCGAATCGTTATGCAGCAGATTCATTAGGCGGTCGATTTCTCAATGGTGAAATAGTGACTGTGCCTGAAGGGCATTACTATGTGATGGGTGATAACCGCGATAACAGTTCTGATAGCCGTGTTTGGGGCTTTGTTCCAAAAAGAAACATAGTTGGCAGGGCATTTTTAATCTGGTTAAACTTTGATGATTTTTCCAGAATTGGTGATTCAATTCATTAAGTTTAGGGAGTTATTATGTTGGCAAAACAAAAAAGAAGTGACGTTTCTAGGGTTTATGCTTATTGCAGTGATTGCCTTGCATTGATGGGCTTTAGAGCTTCAGCAAGTAGCAGTTAATGTCATTGGAACGCCTACAGAAGCAACTTGGTTATGAGTTTAATCAACCAGCACTACTGAAACAAGCGCTAACGCATAGGAGCTATGCGAGTAACAATAATGAAAGGCTAGAATTTTTAGGCGATGGTGTCCTTAATTTTATTGTTGCTCACCAGTTGTACCAACGATTTCAAAAAATACCAGAAGGTGATTTAAGTCGCTTACGTGCGCAGTTAGTTAAGGAAGCGACCTTGTTCGAAATTTCCTTAAGCCTGAAGCTCGGTGAGCTTCTTAATCTGGGTGAGGGTGAACTAAAAAGCGCTGGCTGGCGTCGACCTTCTATCTTATCGGATGCATTAGAAGCCATTATTGGCGCAACCTATTTGGATGGAGGTTTTGCTGCTGCAGAAGCATTGGTGTGCAAGCTCTATGAGGAACGATTTGAAAACATCGACCCTAAATCGATTGATAAAGATGCTAAGTCTAAATTACAAGAGTACTTGCAAAGTAAGAAAATTGATTTGGCTGACTATACGGTTATATCGGTTGAAGGTGAGGCGCATGCACAAACGTTTAAAGTCTCATGTAGCATCAACAAACTCAATATTACGACGCTAGGCGAAGGCACTAGCCGCCGTAACGCGGAACAACAAGCGGCGGAACTAGCCCTGGAAGAAATTTTACTATGACAACAACACTATTTAAATGCGGCACTGTCGCCATCGTTGGCCGACCTAACGTCGGTAAATCAACTTTACTCAATCATATCTTGGGTTTAAAGTTAGCGATTACATCACGTAAAGCGCAAACGACACGTCATCGCTTGCTTGGTATTCACACCACTGACGATACGCAGTATGTTTTTGTCGACACACCGGGCTTTCAACAGAAGCATTTAAATGCGCTGAATAAATCACTCAATAAAACCGTCACACAAGTGTTAAGTGAAGTTGATGTGGTGTTGTTTGTGATTGAGCCAATGAAACTGGGCGAAGCAGATGAACGAGTTTTAAAGTTATTACCTAAAGATAAACCGGTGATTTTAGTGGTTAATAAATCAGATTTAATGGGCGATAAAAACAACTTATTGCCTCTGATTCAAGATTTTGACTTACTCCACCCTTTTACCAGTATTGTTCCAGTGAGTGCGAAAAAGAACCTTCACTTAGAGGATTTATTGGCAGCGGCAAGAGAACACCTGCCTGAGCAGCCGGCTATGTTTGAAGAGGATGAGGTGACTGACAAAAATGAGCGGTTCTTAGCGGCAGAGATGATACGTGAAAAGGTATTCAGGTTGCTAGGTGATGAAATTCCCTATTCAATTGCCGTGGAAATTGAGAAGTTTGAAACGGTTGGAAAGTTACGTCGTATCTTTGCGGCTATTATTGTAGATAAAGACAGTCAAAAGCCAATGATCATTGGTAAAAAAGGTGTCAAGCTCAAACAAATATCTACAGAAGCCCGGCAAGATATGGAGAGACTGTTTGGTGGGAAAGTCTACTTAGAAACGTGGGTTAAGGTTAAAAGCGGTTGGGCTGATAACGAAAGAGCGCTGAAAAGTCTCGGTTATTAATTCCTAAAGAGAATCCTTCATGGCCATCAATCAACATAAACAGTCGAATCAGCCTGCTTATGTGCTGCATACGTATGAATTTAAAGAGACCAGCTTAGTGGTTGAGCTGTTTACAAAAGAACATGGCCGCGTAGCTGCTGTTGCAAAAGGGGCGCGCAGACCACGTTCAGCCATGCGGGGACAGCTACAATCTTTTCAAATGCTATCAGGTACATGGTCTGGTAAAAATGAACTAAAAACATTACACAGTTTAGATTGGTCAGACGGTCTTGTGACCTTGCAAGGTGAAGCATTGATGTGTGGCTTTTACCTGAATGAATTGTTGTTAAGGTTGCTACCGCGGGAAGATGCGTATGCGCAATTATTCGAATACTATCAAGCGACATTGAAGGCGCTGGCAAAAGGCACGCATTTGGCGAGCTATTTACGTCGCTTCGAACTAAAAATGTTGCAAGAAATGGGTTACGCAGTACCCTTGGATCTCGATGAGAATGATGTGGTTATTGATGTGGTAAAACAGTATCGCTATGAGGCTGAATATGGTGCTTGCGCACTATCGGCAACTAAGAATGGCATTGTGCTGAGCGGTCAAACACTATTGAATATGAAGCAAGGCAACTACCTTAGCCCCCAAACACAACAGCAGAGCAAACAGCTAATGCGTTATTTATTAGCGTATTATTTGGGTGACAAGCCTTTGTACACTCGGCAACTATTAATGGATTTACAAGGCTTGTAAAGTTGAGCCATAACTAAAAAGTAGGATAAATGATGAAGAAATTAGGTGTTAATATTGATCACGTTGCCACGTTGCGTGAAGCACGAGGGACTAAGTACCCTAGTGTGATTCAAGCAGCCTTACGAGCGGAGCAATCAGGTGCCGATAGCATCACGCTACATTTGCGTGAAGACCGTCGTCATATGCAAGATGCCGATATTTACGCGTTACGACCATTACTGCAAACCAAGATGAACCTTGAATGTGCCGTAACTGATGAGATGATTGCGATTGCCTTGGATGTGGCGCCACAAGATGTATGCATGGTGCCAGAGCGCCGTGAAGAACGCACGACAGAGGGTGGTTTGGATGTTATTATGAATTTCGATAAAGTGGCTGCGGCAACCAAAAAGCTGACTGATGCAGGCATACGCGTATCACTCTTTATCGCACCAGATATCGAGCAAATTAATGCGTCACATAAAGCAGGCGCACCCGTCATCGAACTACATACAGGCACGTTTGCTGATGCTAAAAATGATGCTGTGCAATTAGTTGAATTAGTCAGGATTGAAAAAGCATTGGATTATGCGCTAAAGCTAGGCTTAGTAGTGAATGCTGGTCATGGCTTACATAATCATAATGTTCACCATATTGCCGCATTGCCAGGCATTGAAGAATTAAATATCGGCCATGCTATCGTTGCGCATGCGTTATTCGTCGGATGGGATAATGCGGTACGCGAGATGAAAGCGCTCATTAAAGAAGCAACAATCAAATGATTTACGGTATCGGTACAGATATCGTTGAGGTAGGGCGGATTGAATCCTCAATTGAAAAGTTTGGGAATGATTTCGCTGAGCGTATTTTGGCTGAGAGTGAGATGCCTAGATACCTAGAGGCTAATGCCGAAGGACGAATCAAAGCTAGATTCTTAGCCAAACGCTTTGCCGCAAAAGAAGCTTTTTCAAAAGCGCTAGGCACAGGCTTACGCGAGCCTGCGACATTTCAAAACATCGCTGTTTCACATGATGACTTAGGTAAGCCTATTCTGGTGTTGGCTAGAGAGTTGCAAGGTTTGCTAGCGGAAAAAGGTATTAACAACATGCACATCACTATTAGTGATGAAAAGAACTTAGCTGCGGCATTTGTCGTGTTAGAAACTTTAGGCTAGCGTTTAAACGCTACGTTTTTGTTCATATTCACTACTCTCAATACTTTAAAAGAAGGATATACCGTGTTTAAAATTATCTTTGCGCTTGCAGGTTACTACTTATTCCGCCTTCCCGGTGCGCTAATTGGATACTTCATTGGCGGCAGCATTGATCGTGCACGTAGCTATGGTGTCGGCGGGGTGAATCCTTTAGGTACAGGGCGGCGTAAAGAAGTATTTTTGGAGACTGTCTTTACCTTAATGGGCAAGCTCGCGAAGGCGGATGGTGTTATCACCAAAGATGAAATTGACCATGTGGAACTATTCATCAAAAAAATGGGTATGACGGCTGAGCATAGAGAGCAGGCTGCTGCTCAGTTCAAACGTGGTTCGGCGGCGGGTTTTGAGATTGCTGGAACACTCAATACATTTATGGCCGCTTGTGGTCAAACGCTCAATCTCAAACAAATGGTCGTGGTCTATTTGATTGTGATGGCGGTTGCTGATGGGGTGCTAGACAAGGCTGAAGTTGTGTTGCTAGAACAGATTGCTTCACGTTTAGGTTATAGTAGTGTGCAGTTTCAGCAGTTATTAGAGATGGTGCTGAATCAATCTCACTTTAGCTCAGGAGCGGGCGGCGCAGGTCAAGCGACTTCAGCCACTACATTAGCCGATGCTTACAAAGCAATAGGCGTAACGGAAAGCAATACCGACCAAGAAATTAAGCGTGCGTATCGCAAGCTAATGAGTCAATATCACCCTGACAAGCTCATGGGGCAAGGGTTGCCAGAAGACATGGTTGCCGTCGCCACTGAAAAAGCAACAGAAATACAAGTGGCTTATGACTTAATTAAAGAACGCCGTGGTATTTAGTTGAATTCCACATTCACATTAACGGGTGGTATTCAACGGCCCTCCTCGAATTTTGTTATATTTCGCACATGAATGAAAATCTAGATTTTGAACGTCGCTTTAGTGGTGTTCGTCGTTTGTATGGCGAAGCTGGTTTGGCGAAGTTTCAATCATCGCATGTAGTGGTGATTGGCATTGGTGGTGTTGGCTCTTGGGCTGTTGAGGCCTTAGCACGAAATGCTGTAGGAATAATTACCCTGATAGATTTAGACAGTATTGCCGAGTCTAATGTGAATCGCCAAATTCACGCAGTAGATGCTAATCTTGGAAAAGCTAAAGTAACGGCCATGCAAGAACGTATAGAAGCAATTAATCCTGGTTGTATAGTGCATGAAATCGAAGACTTTTTGACGACCGACAATATTAACGACATATTCAATTTTGATTGTGATGTGATGTTGGACTGCACTGATTCCACTTATGCCAAAATGGGTTTGGCCTGCTACTGCAGAACGAAAAAAATACCTTTAATGATGTCTGGTAGCGGAGGTGGGCGATTAGATCCGACACGGATTAAGGTGGCGGATTTGTCAGCGGCTTTCGGTGATATGCTATTGTCAAAAGTGCGTAAGCAATTACGCCAATCTCACAACTTTCCCAAAGCGCCTGACATGGGTAAGCGCCCACTTAAGAAGCCGAAAAAGTTTGACGTGCAATGTGTTTATTCTGATGAGCTTGTGACGACGCCAGAAGCCGCTTGCGATACGAGTGCTGATGCTGGCTCTAGTATTAGCGGAATAAACTGTGCTGGATTTGGTTCTAGTGTTACCGTAACTGCCCCGATGGGGTTTGCGATAGCGCAGTTGGCGCTGAATAGTTTGATTGATACTATTGCTGGCTGATTTCAGACTCATATTCGGGGAAGTAACGGCTAATCACACTTAAATCAAAAGTCCGTAATATATTCGTGTTGGATTCTCTTGTGAGTAGAAATTCAAATGACTTCTCAATTAAGGCTGCCGTGGTGAGTTTGTCCTGGCAAAGGCGCTTAGCATAAGCAGCATCGATAGTGACATCATGTTCTGTTGTGCTATTGGAGGCGATTATAACTTTAAAGCGTTTCGCATTAATTTCTTTTACCGTAATGGTTGCCATAACTCTCTCAATTTAAAGTCTTATAATTTATTTACTGTACGCTTGAAATTTCAACTTTCAACCCAAGCTGTAAGCAGAGCCTTATTGGGCAGGAATAGTTTACCGCATTAACCGTATGGAAAAGGAAAAAAGATGGCTACGAAAAAATCAGAAAAGATGGAATTTAAAGCAGAGGTTAAACAGTTATTACACCTCATGGTCCACTCGTTGTACTCGAACAAAGAAATCGTATTGCGTGAGTTGATTTCAAACGCATCAGATGCGGCAGACAAGTTACGCTTTGAAGCATTGGCCGATGGTGGTTTGTATGGAGAAGATAGCGACTTAAACATCCGTGTGGCCTTTGATAAAGATGCACGTACGGTAACCATTTCTGATAACGGTATTGGTATGTCACGTGATGAAGTCGTGAACAATATTGGTACGATTGCTAAGTCAGGTACAAAAGATTTTATGACGGCCTTGTCTGGGGACCAAGTAAAAGATGCAAACTTGATTGGTCAGTTTGGTGTTGGTTTCTATTCAGCGTTTATTATTGCTGAAAAGGTCACATTGGCCACACGTCGCGCAGGTAGCAAAGAAGGCGTGCAATGGACATCAGCAGGCGAAGGTGACTTTACGTTAGATACGGTAGAAAAAGCAGGCCGTGGAACTGACGTTATCTTACATTTACGTAAAGGTGAAGATGAATTCCTTAATGATTGGAAATTAAAATCCATCGTTCGTAAATACTCAGACCATATTACGCTACCAATTCTGATGAAAAAATCAGAATGGAAAGAGGGCGAAGAGGAGGGTGCTGGCGGCGAAATGGTTGTGACGGATGAAGATGAAGCTGTTAACCAAGCCTCTGCATTATGGGCGCGCGGTAAAAAAGATATTACCGAAGAAGAATACCAGGAGTTCTATAAGCATCTTGCACATGATATGGAGAATCCGCTTACCTATACGCATAACCGTGTAGAAGGTAGCCAAGAGTATATCTCGCTATTATATGTGCCCTCTAAAGCGCCATATGATTTGTATGACCGTGATCGTAGCAATGGTATTAAGCTTTATGTGAAGCGTGTCTTTATTATGGAAGATGCTGAGAAGTTGATGCCACAATACTTGCGCTTTATCCGCGGTGTGATTGATAGTGCAGACTTGCCATTGAATATATCACGTGAAATTTTGCAAGATAGCCGTGATGTCGATGCGATTAAAAAAGGCTCTGTGAATAAAGTCTTAGGTTTGTTAGATGATTTAGCTAAAAACAAGCCAGAAGAATATACAACATTCTGGACAGAGTTTGGCCGCGTGTTGAAAGAAGGTCCAGGCGAAGACGTGCCTAACAAGGATAAAATTGCTGGTTTATTAAGGTTTGCTTCTACACATAAGGATGATGAAACGCAAAATGTGAGTTTTTCTGACTACATTCACCGCATGAAAGAAGACCAAGAAGCAATTTACTATATTACTGCTGATACATTCGCAGCTGCACAGCATTCACCACACCTGGAGATTTTCCGTAAAAAAGGCATCGAAGTATTATTGATGTCTGACAAAGTGGATGAGTGGATGCTAGGTGGCTTAAGCGAGTTTGATGGTAAGAAGCTACAGTCGATTGCTAAAGGCGACTTGGATTTAGGTAAGTTAGAAGACGAATCTGAAAAAGAAGCGCAAAAAAAGGTCGAAGAAGAGTCGAAAGATTTAATCGAGCGCATTCAAAAAACACTAGGTGAAGAAGTGAAAGAGGTTCGTGTAACGCATCGCTTAACAGACTCTCCAGCTTGCTTGGTCGTTGGTGATAATGATGTGTCAGGCAATATGGTCCGTATACTAAAAGCGGCCGGACAAAATGCACCAGCATCTAAACCTGTGCTGGAAGTGAATCCAGACCATCGTTTAGTTGAAAAGCTAAAATCTGAAAAAGATGATACTAAGTTTGATGATTACACTCACGTATTATTTGACCAAGCATTGCTCGCAGAAGGCGGTCAGTTAGATGACCCTGCCAGCTTTGTGCGTAGAGTTAACGCATTGCTTGTATAAGTAGCTGCTATTTGCAAAGCCCTTAAGTCATTCATGGTTTGGGGCTTTTTTATAACAAATATTTAGTTCGCTTTAGTTCAAATAAAAGCTAAGCATGCATTGACAGGGGTGTGAAAAACTTGTTATAGTCTCACCTCTCGGCGTTACATATGTCGACACGGACGCGGGGTGGAGCAGTCTGGCAGCTCGTCGGGCTCATAACCCGAAGGTCACAGGTTCAAATCCTGTCCCCGCAACCAAGTTTATTGCTTGTCTTTTAGAAGGTAAGCCTGGTCTTATACAGCATTAAGGAATTACTTTTGAGATTGTCGAAATTAGTTCTTGACTGGCTTTGAAAGCCCTGTACAATGCGCAC
>CAJVXS010000002.1 GCA_913009235.1 uncultured Methylophilaceae bacterium
AAAAAACCAGTGGAAATTACAAAAAAACCAGTGGAAATTACAAAAAAACCAGTGGAAATTACAAAAAAACCAGTGGAGTCGAATAATACTACATCGATAACAAAACCAGAGGTGCCAGAGGCTAAGCCAAGCCCCAAAAGAGGCGGTATTTCTAGTACTGACCGTGCTAGAAATATTTTAAGTCCTTCTGCCTTTTAACCTTATATTGGCTGCGTAAAGTATGAATAATTTAAGACAAACCATCGCCCAACATGCCGCACGCCTGATGGTGGAAGATGGCATTCATGACTTTGCTTATGCAAAAAAAAAAGCTGGCCAGCAAGTAGGCACCTCTGAGAATAGTGCGCTACCTAGCAATGCTGAAATAGAAGAAGAGATTAAGCTGTATCATCAACTATTCAATGAAGGCCAGCCGCAAGAACTCAAGTTACTTCGTCAAGCAGCATTAGCAACTATGCAACTGTTCGAACGATTCAACCCTTATTTAACAGGCCACGTACTAGATGGCACTGCAGGCAAGAATGCCCAAACGGAAATTCACTTATTTGTGGATAGCGCCAAAGAGGTTGAAATCTTTTTACTTAGCGAACAAATCCCATTTAAAGCAGATGAAAAAGCCCATCGCCTATCAGGTAAGCCCAGTAAAAACAAAAAAGACAGAGCATGCAAAACCGTGCCGTTATATGCTTTAGAAACGGAATATGGACTGCAAAAAATCAGCGTATTTGAATATGATGATATTCGCATTGCAACTAAGAGAGCTTCAAATCGTAGTGATGTGGATAAAGCAGGTATTGCTGAAGTAAGAGCGTTAATCAAGTAGAAAACGATGTCCAATCAACTGTTTTTGTTCTTCACTAAAGTCTTTTTAAACCCAATCATTATTCACGCTGCTGAAATAAGTAAGGGTGTTAGTTAAGTTTTTACCGATATAAATTTTTCTATTTGGGGAAGCGATTTCATAAATAACCTTTTTTATTGCGTAAGTGCTAATCTACCCCTTCAACCACCGTGCTACATCCATCGCAAAATAAGTCAAAATTCCATCAGCCCCTGCACGTTTAAACCCCAATAAGCTCTCCATCACACAAGCTTGCTCATCCAGCCAACCATTTCGCGAAGCTGCTTTTAACATTGCATATTCTCCGCTCACTTGATAGGCATATGTTGGCACGCCAAACTCACCTTTCACGCGGCGAACAACATCTAAATACGGCATGCCAGGTTTCACCATGACCATATCAGCACCTTCTTCAATATCAAGCGCGACTTCTTTGATGGCTTCATCTGAATTAGCAGGATCCATTTGGTAATTATTTTTATTGTTTTTACCTAAGTTGGCTGAAGAACCAACTGCATCGCGGAATGGTCCATAAAAAGCGGATGCATACTTAGCTGAGTATGCCAAAATGCGGGTGTGAATATAGCCATCTTCTTCTAAGGCATCACGAACTGCACCGATACGCCCATCCATCATATCGGAGGGAGCAACTACATCTGCGCCGGCTTTGGCATGACACAGAGCTTGTTTCACCAACACCTCTACTGTTTTATCATTCAACACATAACCATCATCATCAATAATGCCATCTTGGCCATGTGTAGTGTAAGGGTCTAATGCCACATCGGTAATGACACCTAAATCAGGGAAGGCTTTTTTTAAGGCTTTGATGGTTTTTGGCACTAAGCCACTTTGGTTGTAAGCTTCTTTCGCATCTAAGCTTTTAAAGTCTTCAGAAATGACTGGGAAAATAGCGATGGCGGGAATGCCTAAGGCAACACATTCTTCTGCTGTTTTAAGCAACACATCAATTGTTTGACGTTGCACACCTGGCATTGAGTTCACTTCTTCTGTTTTACCTTCGCCTTCTAATACAAATATAGGGTAAATAAGATCATTCGTCGTCAGTACGCTTTCACGCATCATGCGACGAGAGAATTCATCTTTACGCATACGACGCGGGCGCATTGCAAGAAATTGGTTAGCCATAAAACCTCCTTTATTATCTTGTGCCTAAGCACAGCAATCGTAAAACAATGCCACTTATTTAAAGTAATCTTACTATTTTATTAACGTAATTCAGCACGAAAATCCTGATAAAGCCGCACAATGTTGCTATTGCAGAAATTAGCCGAATACTTTTTTAAACTCTGCGCCTGGGTCTGGTTGCCTCATAAATGCCTCACCTACTAAAAAACCATTCACATTATGCTCGCGCATGAGTGCGACATCTTCAGGGGTGAAAATACCAGACTCTGTAATCACAAAGCGATCATCAGGTAGTTTTTTTAATAAGTCTATTGTCGTTTGTAGCGTGACATCAAAAGTGCGTAAGTTGCGATTATTGATGCCCACTAATGGTGTTGCCAACTCCAGTGCTATGTCAAGTTCTTCTTGATTATGCACTTCCACCAACACTGCCATACCTAGCTCATGTGAAACATCTTCTAATAGCTGCATTTGCTCCAATTCTAATGCGGCGGCAATCAGCAGAATACAATCTGCACCCATGGCGCGGGCTTCGACCACTTGGTATGGGTCGACCATAAAGTCTTTACGCAACACGGGCAGTTTACAAGCATCACGCGCTTGTTTTAAATAAGCTGCTGATCCTTGGAAATATTGCTCATCTGTTAAGACAGATAGACATGCAGCTCCCGCTTGCTCATAGCTTTTTGCAATTTCAGCCGGGTTGAAATCTTCACGAATCACGCCTTTTGATGGGCTAGCTTTCTTAATTTCAGCAATCACCGCTGGCAAGTTGTCTTCGTCTTTTTTAGCTAAATTAGCAACAAAGTCTCTCGGCTCTGGCTGTGCGAGCGCTTCTTCGTGTATTTCTTTTAATGATTTAACTGCACTCGCCTTAGCGATTTCCTCCTGCTTAGTGGCGAGTATTTTATTTAATATATCTGACATGTTTTTACGTCTACTTTAATTGATCAATCGTTACTGATAAGTAATGCCGTTATGTTTAATCTAACCGGCTTTGTGTGTATGGCGTGGGTCTAAATGTGACCAGTGTACGCCACCACCTTTTAAGCTTAAACTTCTCATTACCTTCCTCTAAGACTTATCTTGCCTGTAAGGCTTCTAGTTTTGTCAGCGCAGCACCATCATCAATCATCTGCGCGGCTTTTTCAATACCGGCTGCTAATGTGGTCGTAATTCCTGCTGTATAAATGGCTGCGCCTGCGTTGAGCAATATGATATCGCGTGGCGCGCCTGCTGTGCCATTGAGTACATCCATAATCATCGCTTTTGATTCCGCTGCATTCTGGATTTGAATGTCTTTTAACAGATGGAAATTCAAACCAAACTGCGTTGGATTCACCGTGTACTCTGTGACTTTTCCATCTTTTAGCTCTGCGATATAGGTATCACCTGTGAAAGAGATTTCATCCATGCCATCAGCGCCGTGCACGACTAATACATGCTCACTTCCTAGCTTTTGTAATACTTGAGCTAATTTACCTGTTAACACTTTATCAAACACACCCATCACCTGCCGACGTGCTGCGGCAGGATTGGTAAGTGGGCCAAGCAAGTTGAAGATGGTTCGCACACCTAGCTCTTTACGTACTGGTGCAGCATGTTTCATGGCGCTATGATGATTTGGTGCAAACATAAAACCAATGCCAATTTCATTCACACTGTTCGCCACTTCGCTAGGCGTTTTATTGACATCAACCCCTAGCTCTTCTAACACATCGGCACTACCGCACGTAGACGATACTGAACGGCCGCCATGCTTAGCCACTTTTGCACCAGCTGCGGCTGCGACAAAGGCAGACACCGTTGAAACATTAAAGGTTTGGATGCCATCACCACCAGTACCACAGGTATCGACTAAATGCACCGTGTCCTTGATATTAACCTTTGTTGATAGTTCGCGCATGACCGTTGCCGCAGCTGTAATCTCATCAACTGTTTCACCTTTTAATCGCAATGCCATTAATAAGGCTGCGATTTGCGCTGGCGTCAGCTCGCCCCTCATCACTTGTTGCATCACGGCCAACATTTGGTCGTGCGATAAATCCTGTGCGTCTAGTAATTGATTAAGCGCTTCTTTAAACATGGTCATTACGCCTTATTAGTAAGTCTTAATAAAGTTGTCGAGTAGCGCATGTCCGTGCTCCGTCAACACTGATTCCGGGTGAAATTGCACGCCTTCGATGGCGAGTGTTTTATGACGTACGCCCATAATTTCACCATCTTCTGTCCATGCTGTAATTTCCAAGCAATCCGGCAAGCTTTCCTTTTCAATCACTAATGAGTGATAACGTGTCGCTGTATAAGGGCCGGGTAAGCTTTTAAACACGCCAGTATTCGCATGGTGAATCAATGACGTTTTACCATGCATTAATGTTTTGGCATTGATGATTTTACCGCCGTATGCTTGGCCAATACTCTGGTGACCTAAACATACACCGAATAACGGTATTTTCCCAGCAAACTCGTTGATTAAGGCTAGGCTAATACCCGCCTCATTTGGCGTACATGGCCCAGGTGATATCACGATATGGCGTGGATTCAATTCGGCTACTTTTGCCAAGTCAATTTCATCATTGCGATAAACCTGCACATCTTGGCCTAGCTCACCAAAGTACTGCACAAGATTATAAGTAAAGGAGTCGTAATTATCGATCATTAATAACATTATTGTTTGCCCTTACTATCTAAACCTGCTTGTACTAACTCTGCAGCACGAAGCACTGCTTTTGCTTTGTTTTGCGTTTCTTCCCATTCGCTTTGTGGTACCGAGTCGGCCACGATGCCCGCACCTGCTTGCACATAAAGCTTATTATCTTTAACCACACCAGTTCTAATAGCAATCGCCACGTCCATATCACCATTAAACCCTAGGTAGCCAACAGCCCCTGCGTAAATGCCACGCTTGGTGTGTTCAAATTCATCAATAATCTCCATGGCACGCACTTTAGGCGCGCCTGATACGGTGCCAGCAGGGAATGTTGCCTTTAGTACATCAATCGCGTCCATATTCGGCTTCAATTGACCTTCTACGTTACTCACAATGTGCATCACATGTGAGTAACGCTCGATCATCATATTATCCGTGACTTTAACTGTACCTGTTTGCGCAACACGACCGACATCATTGCGACCTAAATCCATCAGCTGCACATGCTCTGCACACTCTTTTGGATCGGCTAGCAGCTCTTTAGACAATGCCATATCTTCCTCACGCGATTGGCCACGTGGGCGAGTACCAGCGATTGGTCTAGAAGTGACAAGGCCTCCTTCTAAACGCACGAGAATCTCTGGTGAAGCGCCTACCACGTGATGGTCGCCCATGTCGTAGTAAAACATATAAGGTGATGGATTTAAGCTTCTTAGTGCACGATAAAGTGACAGCGGTGAACCAGTAAAGTCTTGTGACATGCGCTGGCTTAAGACCACCTGCATGATGTCACCTTCAAAAATATAGTCCTGAGCCTTTTTAACTGCTGCTTTAAAGTTCTCTTGACCAAACTCTGACTTGGCCTCAGTCGCTACTGATTGTAGCGATTCAGGAATCTTAGCTGGTTGACGGAGTTGCTGCATTAAGCCTTGAATACGTTCGCGTGCTTGATCATAAGCGCCATCTTCTTCTGGATCCGCATAGACAATAAAGTAAAGTTTACCGCTTAAGTTATCAACGACCGCAATTTCTTCAGACACCATTAATAAGACATCTGGCGTGCCCATGACATCAGACTTTTGGCTGTTAGCCAAACGCTTTTCAATATAACGGATGGTTTCGTAACCAAAGTAACCTGCTAAGCCGCCAGTGAAACGTGGCAAGCCTTCATACGGTGGCGTTTTAAAGCGCGCTTGAAAGGTTTTGACGAAGTCGAGTGGGTTGGTGTCCTCGTGTGTTTCCAATACTTCGTCACCTTGCATCACTTGCACGCTAAAGCCGTTCGCGACGATACGTATTTTTGCGGGTAAGCCAATGATGGAATAACGACCGAAACGCTCACCGCCTTGTACACTTTCCAATAAGTATGAAAAGGGTTGGTTAGCCAGTTTGAGGTATAAAGATAAAGGCGTGTCTAGGTCGGCAAAAGTTTCTTGTACAAGCGGGATACGGTTATAGCCTTGTTGCGCCAAGGCATCGAATTCGATTTGAGTAATGGTTTGAAGCATGATTTTCCTTAAAAAGTTTTTTGCGATGTGCGCAGGCAAGTGCCAGCGCGTGAAGCTTGATTTAACCCCACCATCGCCAACTTGTTACTACATGCTTTTTAAGGAAGTTCATTGTATCTAAACTGCTTCTTAAACAGTTGCTAATGCAGTACGCATTTTACCGACAACTGTATCGTAACGGTTTGCATCTGCATCATTTGGTTTGCTAAAGATGGCGCTACCCGCTACAAATGTATCTGCACCAGCTCTAGCAATATCAGCGATGTTGTCAGGATTTACACCGCCGTCAACTTCTAGCCAGATTTTACGGCCTGTTTTTTCTTCATAAGCATCAATGCGTACACGTGCTTGTTTTAGTTTTTCCAATGTTTCTGGAATGAATTTTTGACCACCAAACCCAGGGTTAACAGACATTAATAGAACCATGTCTACTTTATCCATTACATGATCCAAATAGCTCAATGAAGTTCCTGGGTTGAATACTAGGCCAGATTTGCAGCCTAACTCACGCACCAAAGCAAGGCTACGGTCAATATGGTCTGAAGCTTCTGGGTGGAAAGTAATGATGTCCGCACCTGCTTTTGCAAAGTCAGGAATAATGCGATCCACTGGTTTCACCATCAAATGTACATCAATCAATGCGCCTGCTTTATGTGATAACTCACGAATCGCATCACAAACTAGTGGGCCAATTGTTAAGTTTGGCACGTAGTGGTTATCCATCACGTCAAAATGTACAAGGTCTGTACCTGACTTAATGACGTCTTCAATCTCTTGTCCTAACTTAGAGAAATCAGCTGAAAGAATACTAGGGGCAATTCTGAAGTCTTTACTCATGGCGCTTTCCATTCTTAATCTATTTTGAATTCATTATGTACTACTAAGCCGTTATTTTAACCCGATTTTGCTATTTGGATAAACATCTAGGCAGATGTTTTGGTGAACTAAACCACAATTCAAATGTTAGTTTATTTTCCAACAACATCCATGGCTTGTTAAAATAGCGAAATGCAGTTGTATGCCATAGGTGTCAATCACACCACCGCTCCCATAGAGATTCGCGAAAATGTCGCGTTTGGTGTGGATAATATGCGCGAAGCACTATCGGACTTGACAAGTAAAATGGCGGCCGAAGCGGCTATCTTGTCGACCTGCAACCGCACAGAAGTTTATGTACAATCAGCCGACGCTCTATCCGTGATGAATTGGTTGGCGGATTATCACCAGCTAGATATCAACCACATTCAGCCTTACACCTATACACTAGCCAATCAAGAAGCGGTAAAACATGCCTTTAGAGTCGCATCTGGTTTAGATAGCATGGTACTAGGCGAGCCGCAAATATTGGGGCAGTTCAAGCAATCTGTAAAACTAGCGCAAGAAGCCGGCACATTAGGCACTAATTTACATCAGCTATTTCAACGCACGTTTGAAGTTGCAAAGGAAGTACGTACCAATACGGATATTGGCGGTAGCTCAATCTCCATGGCTGCGGCTGCAGTTAAATTAGCCCAGCGTATCTTTGGCAACCTATCAGAGCAGAGAGTTTTATTTATTGGTGCAGGGGAAATGGTGACGCTCTGTGCCCACCATTTTTCTGCGCAAAATCCAAAAAGCATGGCCGTCGCCAACCGTACGAAAGAGCGTGGCTTAGAGTTGGCAGAGAAAATTCACGCTGAGGCCATACTGCTCAATGATTTACCAGAGCATTTTGCTGATTTTGATATCGTCATCACCAGTACAGCCAGCCAACTACCGATTGTTGGCTTGGGTATGGTGGAACGCGCGATTAAGGCACGTAAGCACCGTCCAATGTTTATGGTCGATCTAGCCGTGCCACGTGATATAGAGGCAGAAGTTGCACAGCTAGATGATGTGTTTTTATATGCGGTGGATGACCTATCTCAGGTCGTTACCGATGGCATTGAAAACCGTCAAGAAGCCGCAGTCACTGCGGAAATGATTGTATCTACGCGCGTTGAAGCGTTTATGCATTGGCTGCAAAAGCGTAACTCGGTGCCAACCATCAAAGCGCTGCGAGACCAAGCAGAAACTATGCGGACTACCGAACTAGAAAGAGCAATCAAACTGATCCAAAAAGGGGAAAGCCCAGAAAAGGCACTAGAAATGCTAAGCTTAGCCATCACAAAGAAAATGCTACATGCGCCTAGCCACGCGCTCAACCAAAGTCATGGCGACGAACACGAGCGATTAGCGCAATTACTCCGCCATATTTACCAAATTAAGAATTAAAACCTTTACATTAAGTTGAAAATGAAGCCCAGCATATTACAAAAGCTCTCTAATTTGAGCGAACGTCTCGATGAACTCAATCGTTTAATGTCGAGTGAAGACATTACCAATGACATGGATAATTACCTCAAAATCACACGTGAACACGCAGAAATCACACCAATTGTTGAGCAGTACAATACTTACGTACAAACTGAAGTGGATATGCAAGAAGCAGAAAGCATGCTTGGCGACCCTGAAATGAAAGAATTTGTGCAAGAAGAAATCAGCGTCGGTAAAAAACAGTTAGAAGAAATTGAGTTGGAACTACAAAAACTCCTCATCCCTAAAGACCCGAATGATGATAAAAATATCATCATAGAGATACGTGCTGGAACGGGTGGTGATGAGTCAGCCTTGTTTGCAGGTGATTTATTCCGTATGTATAGCCGCTATGTTGAAAAGAAGCGTTGGAAATTAGAAATTTTATCGTCTAATGAAAGTGACGTCGGTGGTTATAAAGAAATCATCGCTAAAATTGAAGGCCAAGGCGCTTACTCTAAACTAAAATTTGAATCAGGCGGTCATCGTGTGCAACGCGTACCAGATACCGAAACACAAGGCCGCATTCATACCTCAGCGTGTACCGTCGCGATTCTGCCAGAAGTAGAAGATGTGGCTGATGTCATCATAAATCCAGCCGATATCCGTTTAGATACCTTCCGTGCTTCAGGTGCAGGTGGCCAGCATATTAATAAAACCGACTCTGCCGTGCGTATTACCCATGCGCCAACAGGTATTGTGGTGGAGTGCCAAGATGGCCGAAGCCAGCATCAGAATAAAGCGCAAGCTATGCAAGTGCTCGCGGCACGGATTAAAGCGCAAGAAGTGGATGCACAATATGCTGAAATTGCCTCTGAACGCCGCAACCTGATTGGTTCAGGTGACCGCTCACAACGCATTCGCACTTACAACTACCCGCAAGGCCGCATTACTGACCATCGCATTAATTTAACGCTGTATAAAATTGATGCCATTACCGAGGGTGATTTGGATGAGTTAATTAATCCGCTATCAGCTGAACATCAAGCCGACATGTTGGCGGTGTTGGGTGCAGATAGTTAATTAACCAAATTCAGGCGATGAATGTTCATACAGTTTTGCATGAGGCAGTAACCGTACTCAAAGCATCAAATAATAGCGGCGAAGAAAAGTTAGAAGCGCAGTTGCTTTTAGAGCAACTTCTTGGCGTCAATCATGCATGGTTAATTACACATGCCGATCATGAAGTGAGTAGCGATTTGCGGCAACAATTTGAAGCGCTCATTCAACGTCGCATCACTGGTGAGCCGATTGCACATATATTGGGTGGGCGCGAGTTTTACGGGCTACTATTCAAAGTCACACCTGACACCTTAATTCCACGGCCCGATACTGAGACTTTGGTAGATGCGGCATTAGCAAAAATACCACCATCAGAAGCAACCAACATACTAGACCTTGGCACAGGCTCTGGTGCGATTGCATTAGCGATTGCTAAGCATAGGCTGAATGCGAAAGTTACTGCAGTTGATGCATCGGCAGCGGCATTAATTATCGCCCAAGAGAATGTGCAAGCGCTAAACATTCACAATGTAGCGTTAGTATTGAGCAATTGGTTTTGCGCACTAGACAATCAACATTTTGATGTCATCGTTAGCAACCCGCCTTATATAGAACAAGACGATGCTCATTTAAGTCAGGGTGATTTATGCTTTGAGCCGCTTTCTTCTTTAGCATCTGGTGAAGATGGCCTAGATGATATTCGTCAGATTATTCAAGCAGCCTCGGCACATCTAAAACCGCATGGGTGGTTAATGTTTGAACATGGTTACAGGCAAGCAGCATCAGTTGCTACATTGTTAGCAAGTGCTCACTTCTGCAACATCGAAACGCTCAAAGATTTAGGTGGTAATGACCGCGTGACCATTGGGTGCAAACTTTAGATAGCCTCATTTAAATAAGCATTTTTCAGCTTGATATAGTGGTTGGCTGAATACATGAAATGGCCAATCTCATTTTTAGTTAGTGCTCTTATTTTTTTAGCTGGCCGACCCATATACAAATAGCCACTTTCTAACACCTGGCCTTCTGGTACTAAACTACCTGCTGCTAATAACACGTGCTTTTGTACCGTAGCTTTATCCATGACGATGCTACCCATGCCGATTAAGCACTCATCTTTTATGGTGCAGCCATGCAAAATCACGCTATGCCCTATAGTGACATTGTTGCCAATCATCAAAGGCGCACCGGCTGGGTCCCAGCTAGATTTATGACTAACGTGTAGCATGCTTAAATCCTGCACATTGGTACCGTGACCAATATGGATATGATTGACATCACCACGTACTACAACACCCGGCCAGATTGAGCTATCAGCACCAATTTTCACCTCACCAATAACCGTCGCATTAAGATGGATATATACTTTTTTACCTAGTTCGGGTAGTTGATTTTGAAAGCCTTCAATATTCCGCATCACAGTCCTTGTTAATCGTTATGATTTTTTGAATTGCCACATAGTATAATACGCTCATGTCTGAAATTAACTCTGTTGGCATTGTTGCCCCAAAAACCGCACACTTTAACAAATCACTCAAGTTAAAAAGCGGCGATGTATTGCCTGCGTTTAACCTCACTTATGAAACCTATGGCGAACTCAATGCAGACAAATCCAATGCAGTGTTAATCTGCCACGCCTTATCGGGGACACATCATGTTGCAGGTCGTTACACCCTGGAAGATAAACATGCTGGCTGGTGGGATAATTTAATTGGCCCTGAGAAGCCCCTTGATACAAACAAGTTTTTTGTTATCGGTGTGAATAATTTAGGTGGCTGCCATGGTTCTACTGGCCCAGCCAGTATCGACCCAACAACGAACAAACCTTTTGGTGCAAGCTTTCCAATCGTAACAGTAGAAGACTGGGTGAAATCGCAGGCTATGCTAGTTGACTCATTAGGCATCGATACGCTTGCCGCAATTATTGGCGGTAGCTTGGGGGGTATGCAAGCTTTGCAATGGAGCATAGCTTATCCAGAGCGCATTAAACATGCCTTGGTGATTGCATCCTCTCCCAACTTGACGGCGCAAAATATGGCCTTTAACGAAGTCGCCCGGCAGGCTATTACGACTGACCCGGAGTTTTATGGTGGAGATTATTACGAGCACAATGTTGTGCCTAGGCGTGGCTTACGCATTGCGCGGATGTTAGGCCATATTACCTATTTATCTGACGATGCCATGGGTGCGAAATTCGGGCGAAAACTCAAAGACATTATCAAATATAGCTTTGATGTGGAATTTGAAATGGAATCTTACTTGCGTTATCAAGCGGATAAATTTGCAGGTGAGTTTGATGCCAACACCTACCTTCGCATGACGCGGGCATTGGATTATTTTGATCCTGCCACTGAGTTTGACGGCGATTTATCAGCGGCACTCAACAAAGTCACCGCTAAGTTTCTAGTCATTTCATTTACCAGTGATTGGCGCTTCTCACCTGACCGTTCGCGTGAAATTGTCAAAGCGCTACTAGATAATGAGCTGCCAGTGAAGTATGCAGAAGTCACTGCTGCGCATGGACACGATGCATTCTTAATGCTAGATGCACATTACCATGCCATTCTGCGTAGTTACTTAAGTAAGATTGAGGTATAAAAAACATGTCTAAACGCCTAACCAATACAAATAGTTTATACCGACAAGATTTTGCCATTATTGCCAGCTGGCTTGGCTTTGGCTCAAAGGCCCTAGATTTAGGCTGTGGCGATGGATCTTTACTCCGCTACCTACGTGATGGCTTGGAAGTGAAAGGCTATGGCGTTGAAAAAGATGACGCTAACTGGCTCGCTGCGATACAAAATGATATCGATGTGATTCAAATGGATTTGGAAGCTGGCCTTTCAGAATTTGAAGACAACTCATTTGACACCGTGGTTCTTTCACAAACCCTACAAGCCATGCGTAATACAGAAGGCATTGTGCGTGAAATGTTACGTGTCGGTAGCGAAGCGATTGTCACCTTCCCCAACTTTGGTTATTGGCGCAACCGTTTGCAAATCATGTCAGGCAACATGCCAGTGTCTGAACATTTACCTTACGAATGGTATAACACACCAAATGTACACCTTTGTACCATTCATGATTTTAATCAGCTCTGTAAACATAACAATATTGCCATCATCGAACGCAAAGTGATCACCAATGGTCGCGAAGTCAAATTGATGCCAAATTTTTTTGGTAGCCTCGCGATGTATCGCCTTAAGAGCGCTGATTAGACTGGAAACCTTATTGTTTTAATCCCAAATAAAATAGCCATACGATTCCTTTTTAACCTATTACGTCGATAAAACAAAAAATATGGCAATCAACCCAGTGAAACACATACTCTTTAACAAGCGGATGCTCGCCTGCGTTATGTTGGGCTTTAGCTCTGGCTTGCCGTTATATTTATTATTCCAACTTTTACCAGCATGGCTGCGCACTGAAGGTCTAGACCTTAAAACGATTGCCGTCTTTTCTTTAATCCAACTGCCCTACACATGGAAATTTATTTGGGCACCATTAATGGACCGCTACAACCTCATTGCCCCGATGGGCCGCCGCCGCAGTTGGATGCTACTTACCCAAATTGCCCTGTTTATCACCATCTGCGCTTATGGGTTTGTTGACCCTAAATTGAACATCACCAGTATCGCTGTTATTTCCACTTTAGTTGCTTTGTTTTCAGCTAGCCAAGACATTGTCATTGATGCTTTTAGGCGTGAAATTTTGAGTGATGAAGAACTAGGCTTAGGTAACAGCGTTCATGTTAATGCTTATCGTATTTCAGGCTTAGTCCCCGGTTCATTAGCACTGATCTTATCAGACCATCTACCATGGTCATCCGTGTTTTGGATTGTCGCTTTATTTATGATTCCAGGCATGCTCATGACCATTTTTGCTACCGAGCCCAATCGTGCAGTAGCACCTAAAAGTTTGCGCGATTCAGTCATTGAGCCATTCACTGAGTTTATTAACCGTTCAGGTATCAAGCATGCGTCATTAGTCCTGCTATTTATCCTGCTCTATAAACTAGGCGACAGCATGGCCACTGCGCTTGCCACACCGTTTTATATTGATATGGGTTTTAGCAATACGGACATTGGCGCCATCGTCAAAGGAAGTGGCTTAGTGATGCAAATCACAGGTGGGTTTATCGGTGGGTTTTGGATGCTTAAAGTCGGTATTAATCGCGGCTTGTGGGTATTTGGGATTGTGCAATTGGTGACCATTCTTGGCTTTGCATGGCTAGCCAATGCTGGCCCATTTGAAATTGTTGGTGCAACGGAGCGCTGGATGCTTGCCGTCGTGATTGGCGGAGAAGCCTTAGGCGTTGGCTTGGGTACAGTCGCCTATGTTGCCTATATGGCACGTGAAACCAACCCCGCTTACACCGCGACCCAGCTCGCCTTATTCACCAGCTTATCTGCTGTACCACGTTCTATTTTTAATGCGATGACTGGCGGCATGGTAGAAGCTCTAGGCTGGGAAATGTTCTTCTATGTATGTACATTATTGGCGATTCCGGGCATGTTGCTACTATTTAAAGTTGCCCCTTGGAATGCAAAAAAGGTAGACCTACAGAATGCAGAAGTGTAAGTCCTGTGGTTGCGGTTCGCCTATACGGCCTAATTTAAAAGGATAAGGTGGTTCTTGATTTGAGATGTGGTGCTGGACGCGATGTGTATCATAGTGTCTCAATTGGTATTGATTGGCTGATGAGCAACTTAGACTTACTCTTCGTAATCCATAATTAGCGGAGCATGATCACTAAACCGCTCGTCTTTATACACGCTAGCCGTTTTTATTTTTGAAGCTATAGTAGGTGTTGCAATTTGATAGTCAATGCGCCATCCAACATTGTTTGCCCATGCTTGGCCTCGGTTACTCCACCAAGTGTAAGCATCGCCTGTTGTATCAGGATAAATAGCTCGATAAACATCGACCCAGCCAACACGATCAAACAAGTCGGTCATCCATGCACGCTCTTCTGGTAAAAAGCCTGAGTTTTTCTTGTTGCCTTTATAGTTATTTAAATCAATTTCTTGATGGGCAATATTCCAATCACCACAAATCACAACTTCAAAACCACTTTTAATGAGCTTTTTAACATGCGTCATGAAACGCTCTAGTACACTAAACTTATAATTCTGGCGTTCTTCTCCACTGGAGCCACTTGGTAAATATAATGAAATAACAGAAAGCTTACCGAATCGACACTCTAAGTAGCGGCCTTCGAAGTCAATATCCTCAATGCCTAAACCAACAATCACTTCATCTGGTTTTTTCTTAGAATAGATACCGACACCGCTATAACCTTTTTTTTGCGCATAATGAAAGTTGCCATGGTAACCATCTGGTGCTTGCATTTCTTCCGTCAAATTATCCGCTTGTGCTTTTAATTCTTGCAGGCAAATGATATCTGGCTGCATTTTGTACAGCCATGGATAAAACCCTTTCTTAGTTGCAGAGCGGATTCCATTTAAATTCAACGTTATAATACGCATTTACTTCCTTAAAGTTATACAAAAAATGTCACTTAACCACCAAAATTTGTCACAAAACTTCATTCAATTCTGTATCGAGCAACAAGTTCTTAAGTTTGGTGAATTCAAGACCAAGGCTGGCCGACTAAGCCCTTACTTCTTTAATGCGGGATTATTTAATAATGGCGATAGTTTATTAAAGCTAGGTGAATTTTACGCGAATAGCATCGAAAAATCAGGTATTGAATTTGATATGTTATTTGGCCCGGCTTACAAAGGCATCCCGCTCGCGGCCAGCATTGCGATCGCATTTGCAAAAAGAGAATGTATTTTTCCGTATGCCTATAATCGCAAGGAAGCCAAGGATCATGGGGAGGGTGGGACAGTTGTAGGTGCGCCGCTAAATGGGAAAGTACTCATTATTGATGATGTTATTTCAGCTGGCACATCAGTACGTGAATCAGTTGAACTCATTCAGGCCCATGGTGCCATCGCTTGTGGCGTGAGTATTGCCTTAGACAGGCAAGAAAAGGGGTTGGGCGAATTATCTGCCGTGCAAGAAGTTGAACAAAAGAATACGATTCCAGTCGTCAGTATTGCTCAATTATCAGATTTATTGGCCCATATTGAAGGCAGCGATGAACTGGCGCAACACTTGCCTGCGATAGCAAGTTACCAACAACAATACTGTGTTGAAACACGTACATCAAGATAACATTCAATGCCATGAGATTATGCCTCATTAAATTATTATCCAAATTATTGCTAATAGCGAATAGTATTCGCCAGCTTAAATTTGCATGCTGATAAGAAGGTGATTAAGTGGGTTGACTCAAAAGGTGCCACACACTATGGCGATAAACCACCCATGCTTAAGTATCAAGTTTCTTTTTCAAGATTTGATTCACCTGTGCTGGGTTTGCTTTACCTTTTGAAGCTTTCATGGTTTGGCCAACAAGTGCATTAAATGCCTTTTGTTTTCCAGCCTTGTATTCCTCAACCATGCTTTGATTAGCAGCTAAGACCTCATCAACCATCGCTTCAATAGCACCGCTATCTGAAACTTGTTTTAACCCTTTCCCCTCAATAATGGCATCAATATCTGAGCCACCAGACCACATCGCTTCAAATACTTGTTTGCCTGCATTATTAGAAATGGTGCCATCAGAGATTCGCTTGACTAATTTAGCCAATGTGCCTGCATCAATCGGAGAATCTACAATGCTTTTATCTTCTACATTTAGCTTGGCCGTAATGCCGCCCATTACCCAGTTTGCGGCCAATTTAGCATCGCCACCAGCATGAATAACACTTTCAAAATAATCCGCCACCTCTCTACTAGAAGTCAATGAAGACGAATCATAAGAAGACAGTGCATACTCACTTCCAAAACGTGCTTTCATCGCTAATGGAAGTTCTGGCATGCCGGCTTTAACTCTAGCCTTATCCGCTTCAGTTACCTCTAGTGGCAATAAGTCAGGATCAGGGAAATAGCGATAATCGTTCGCTTCTTCTTTGCTACGCATCGCGCGTGTTTCACCAGTACTTGGGTTAAACAAAACCGTCGCTTGTTCTATCTTGCCGCCATCTTCCAAGGTCTCAATTTGCCACTGTGTTTCATAGGCAATCGCTTGCTGCATAAATTTGAAAGAATTTAAGTTTTTAATTTCACGGCGAGTACCTAATTCAGTTGTGCCTTTTGGTCGTACCGACACATTCACATCACAACGGAAACTACCTTCTTGCATGTTGCCATCACAAATATCAATCCACCGCACTAGCGCATGCAATTTTTTAGCATAAGCTACTGCTTCTGCAGATGAGCGCATATCAGGCTCAGTCACAATTTCCAGCAATGGCGTACCAGCACGATTCAAATCAATACCACTCATGCCTTCAACAGCGCCATGCACTGACTTGCCCGCATCTTCTTCCAAATGCGCCCGAGTGATACCAATCACTTTTTCATAAGCAGGCTGTTTTTTTGTTGCTGGCACTTGTATCGTCACTTCGCCTTTGCCGACAACAGGCAATTCAAACTGACTGATTTGGTAGCCTTTTGGCAAATCTGGGTAGAAGTAATTTTTACGCGAAAATACAGAGAGTTTTGGCACATCTGCATCAATGGCTAAGCCAAACTTAATGGCACACTCCACTGCCTCTTTGTTCAGCACAGGCAGCACTCCTGGCAAAGCCGTACTCACCTCACATGCTTGAGTATTCGGCTCAGAGCCGTATGCAGTTGAAGCACCACTAAAAATTTTTGTTTTTGTTTTTAATTGAGCATGCGTTTCCAGCCCGATAACAACTTCCCACTCCATTATGCAATTCCTTTAGGCATGGCTGTATGCCAATCTGTCACTTGTTGATACGCATGTCCAGCATTCAACATGCGTGCTTCATCAAAATAGTTGCCAATGATTTGCAAGCCTACTGGCAAGCCATTACTGAACCCTGCTGGAATGCTTATCCCCGGCAAACCAGCCAAATTGGCGGCAATGGTATAAATGTCTTGCAAATACATGGCCACTGGATCATCTGTTTTTTCACCTATTTTAAAAGCAGTAGAAGGCACAGTCGGCCCCATAATAATGTCACACTTCTTATACGCTTCCGTGAAATCTTGAGCGATTAAGCGGCGAATCTGCTGTGCTTTTAGGTAATAAGCATCGTAGTAGCCAGCGCTTAATACATAAGTACCAATCAATATGCGGCGCTTCACCTCATCACCAAATCCTTCTGCACGACTCTTCATATACATGCCCATCAAATCATCATATTCTGCAGCACGATGTCCATAACGCACACCATCATAACGAGATAAATTGGTCGAAGCTTCAGCTGGCGCTAACACGTAATAGACGGGAATAGATAAGCTTGCATTTGGAAGCGAAATATCGACAAACTCAGCGCCTAATTTTTTGTACTCAGCAATGGCTTCATCAATCACTTTTGCCACCCCAGCATCTAAACCTTCAGCAAAGTACTCTTTAGGTAGCCCGACTTTCAAGCCTGCTAGGGGCTGATTTAACCTGCTTGTGTAATCTTCTTTCGGATGGTTTAGACTGGTTGAATCACGCTCATCAAAACCTGCCATGACGTTCATCATCATCGCGCAATCTTCTGCTGATTTTGCCATCGGCCCTGCTTGATCCAAGCTAGAAGCAAAAGCAATCATACCGTAACGAGAAACCAAACCATAGGTCGGCTTTAACCCAGTAAACCCACATAATGCAGCTGGCTGACGAATAGAACCGCCTGTATCAGTACCTGTTGCCGCTGCACATAAACGTGCTGCCACAGCTACCGCTGAGCCACCACTGCTGCCACCTGGTACACGTTCTAAATCCCAAGGATTATTAACGCCACCAAAATAGCTGGTCTCATTAGATGAGCCCATGGCGAATTCATCCATATTGGTTTTGCCTAAATTGACCGAGCCTGCATTATTAAACTGTGTAATCACATTCGCGTCGTAAGGCGCTATGAAGGTTTCTAGCATTTTAGAACCGCAAGTTGTACGCCAACCCTTGGCACAAAAGATATCTTTTTGCGCGATTGGAATGCCGGTTAGTGGCGTTGCTGTTCCTGCTGCAATGCTGTCATCAGCTGCTTTTGCTTGTGCAAGGCTTTTGTCTTTATCCTGCGTAATGTAAGCATTAATGTCAGGGTTGTATTTCAGAATGCGATCTAAGAATGTTTGTGTCATTTCAACGCTAGACACTTCTTTGTTCGCCAACATTTGGCTTAATTGTTTAAGGCTTTGGTTAATCATGGTTTTTCTATCTAAAATTCTAGGCCGTCTAATTCTGAAGACGTCTGTTTGTGGCTATTCGATGACTTTTGGGACTAGATATAGGCCACTATCAACGGCTGGTGCGTTTTCTTGAAATACTTCACGTTGATTTGTCGCAGTGACAACATCCTCCCTTAAACGCTGCACCACATCTTGCGAGTGCGACATAGGAGTAATGCCAGTGGTATCGACGGCTTGCATTTCCTCTATCAGCGTCAAAATACCAGCGAGCTTATTAAGTGTTTTATCCGCTGCGGAATCATCAATTTCAATTCTTGCGAGATGCGCAATACGTTTAATGTCGGGGATGGTAAGGGCCATAAAATACGTCTATTCTTTATATCTCTTTACATTAAAGTGCTAAACAATGTAATTAAAGTTTCATTGCAACTTAATTTTAAGTCGAATATACGTTATTATACCTTGAATTTATGTCATATATAGTCCTAGGCTCCTATCTGAGGTGCTTGGGTAATAAAATCGCCAAATTAAGACCAGGGAAAAACACATGCTCGACTCGTTGCTAGGTAATTACTTCTCACGAAATGATTTAGCCATTGATTTGGGCACAGCAAATACGCTGATTTTCACATGCACCGGGGGTATTGTTCTTGATCAACCATCTGTTGTCGCTATTCGTTCTGAAGGTGGCAAGAACATATTGCTTGCTGTTGGAGCTGAAGCAAAAAAGATGTTAGGCAGGGCTCCCGGTAACATCAAAGCGATTCGCCCAATGAAAGATGGCGTAATTGCTGACTTCACTATAACCGAGCAAATGTTAAAATACTTTATCCGCGAAGCACGTGATTCTCGTTGGTTTTCACCTAGTCCACGTATTATTATTTGCGTACCTGTTGGCTCCACACAGGTAGAACGCCGTGCAATTAAAGAATCTGCTGAACGCGCTGGGGCAAAAAAAGTATACTTAATTGACGAGCCAATGGCAGCTGCGATTGGTGCAGAACTGCCGATAGGAGAAGCAACCGGTTCCATGATCGTTGACATCGGTGGCGGCACAACAGAAGTTGGTGTGATTTCACTGGGTGGTATCGTTTATGCAAAGTCTGAGCGTGTGGGTGGCGATAAGTTTGACCTGGCCATTATGGATTACATTCGTCGCAACTATGGCGTGCAAATATCAGAGCCAACCGCTGAACTGGTGAAGAAGAAAATTGGCTCTGCATTCCCGGGCTCTGAGGTCTTGGACATGGAAGTTACTGGACGTAATCTTGCAGAAGGTTTGCCACGTAAATTTACTATTTCTAGCAACGAAATTTTAGAAGCTCTGACTGAGCCACTCAATTCGATTACCGGTGCGGTTAAAGCTGCATTAGAGTGCACACCACCTGAGTTAGGCGCCGACATTGCAGAAAAAGGCATGGTCATTACTGGTGGTGGCGCGTTACTACGCGATATGGATCGCTTATTAATGGAAGAAACTGGTTTGCCAGTAATTGTTGCAGAAGACCCACTTACTAGCGTTGCGCGTGGTTGTGGTCGCGCACTGGAAAGTATCGACAAACTAGGTAGCGTCTTTTCAGACGAAACGACTGTTTATTAAACCAATTCAACTGTAACAGCATGCTTAAAGGCGTTAATCAGAGACTAGAGCACCAACAAATTCCAACTTTTTTCGTTAGCGGCAACAGCGTATTCTCACGCATGGTTTTTTTCTTTGCACTATCCATTGTTCTGATGGCCGCCGATACAAGTTTCAATTACCTTTCTCAAGTCCGTCAAGCTTTTGCTGGCGGATTACAGCCCCTAGAAAGAATAGCTAATATTCCTGGCGAACTCACTCGGGACTCAAAGAGGTACTTTGCCACTCACAATCAGTTGGTACAAGACAACCACATACTTAAGCAGCAAGCACTTGAGAATGCTGTTAAGTTACAACGTTTAAACACACTGCAAGCTAAAAATGAATATTTACGCAGCTTACTTAGTGGTGATATCCCCATTTACCCAAGAGCGGTATTAGGTGATATTGCACATGCCGGTAGAGATCCCTTTAAAAAAGTCGTGATTGTGAACAGGGGACGCCAGCACAACATTCAAACGGGCCAAGCGGTCGTCGATGCGAAAGGCGTATTAGGTCAAGTCACGCATGTCTACCCATTTAGTAGCGAAATCACGATGATTACGGACGAAAGCTTCTCCATTCCAATACAAGTTGAACGCAATCAACTGCGCGCGATCGCCTTTGGCCAAGGCGGGAATAGTCTTGATATCCCTTACCTCCCCTCAAATATTGACATCAAGGTTGGAGACAAATTAGTCACCTCTGGCTTGGATGGCATTTATCCAGCAGGCTTGGCTGTGGCAACAGTCACTAGAATTGACCAAGACCCAGAAACTTCATTTGCCAAAATAATCAGCACTCCTGCTGCCAAAGTAAGCTACCACTTGCAGCTGTTGATTTTGGAGTCCCTTGAATCGAAAGAAGCACCGTCAAATAAAGCAATAGATAACAAGGGGACTAAGCTAAATGCAAAGAACACCTAGCTTATTGCTGGTTTATGGCTTACTGCTGTTCGCTTTGCTTTGCCAGCTATTCCCTTGGGCTAGTCAAGGCATTGTTTTGCGCCCTGACTTTATGCTCGTTGTATTACTATATTGGCACTTTCGAGCACCTTATTTATGTAATGTTGGTACCGCTTGGCTGATTGGTGTATTAGTCGACCTTGCAACAGGAAGCTTGTTAGGCCAGCACGCTTTAGCGTTCACATTGACTGCTTATATTGCACTGACTTTCCAACGTAGGCTCGTTTTGTTTAGTGCGCTTCAAATCCTAGTATTTACCTTTTCTTTACTGGTATTCACTCGGTTTGTCGTGTTGTTTCTCAAATTGCTAGCAGGGAATGAAATGCCAAGCTGGCATTATTTCTGGCCTGCTGTGACGGGCATTCTATTTTGGCTGGTACTAAATGTATTTGGCGCTATTACATACCAAAAATCGAGCAAGGCGGATTAAACTCATAATATGCGCGGTAGGCTGGAATTAAAAAACTATCACCAGGAGTTGCGGCATTTTAAGCTACGCTTAATCGTGCTAGGGGGTGTTGTTCTCCTTGGGTTTGGCATCCTACTCTTTCGCTTTTATTTTCTACAAGTTTCCTCCTATGAGCATTACCATGCGCTGGCAGAAAATAACCGTATCTCTGTCATTCCAATTGTGCCAAGCCGCGGCATTATCACCGACAGAAATGGCACGATAATCGCACGCAATTCTTTTGCCTACACCTTAGAAATTACACCGGCAAAAGTAGGTGACTTAGATAAAACAATTGCTGAACTTAGTAAGTTAGTCGGAATATCGAGGAATGATATAAAGCGATTTGACGAATTGAAAGTACATAACCATGGGTTTAGACCCATCACCATTCTCACACGCTTGAGTGAGATGGAGGCGGCTAAATTTTCGGCTAACCGTTTTAGATTTCCTGGCGTTAAGATTAAGTCAAGACTGTTTCGGCATTACCCAAATGGCAAGCTGGGCGTTCATATTGCTGGCTATATCGGCCGTATTAATGATAAAGATATTGCCAAGCTTAAAAAGGAAGGCGTGCTGTCTAATTACAAAGGCTCAGATCATATTGGCAAAAGTGGCATCGAACAGTTTTATGAGAAACAGCTACATGGCAAGACGGGTTCTCAGCAAGTGGAAATCAATGCTGATGGCAAAACCGTTCGTGTACTGTCAAGCACAGCGCCCGTTTCTGGTAATAACTTAACACTCTCTGTGGATCTTAAATTGCAGGAAATTGCCGAAAAAGCCTTTGGGGCGAGGCGAGGGGCCTTAGTGGCCATTCAGCCTAAAACCGGTGAAGTGCTCGCCTTAGTCAGCATGCCCACTTTTGACCCTAACCTTTTTATAGGCGGTATTGATACCACCAATTGGCGGCGCCTTAACGAATCAGTAGACAGGCCGATGATTAACCGCCCACTGATGGGTGTCTACCCTCCAGGATCAACATTCAAACCATTTGTTGCATTAGCTGGCCTTGAAGCAGGTGAACGGATACCACCCCGCATTAAAGATCCAGGCTATTTCATTTTACCTCACAGCACCCACCGTTATCGTGACTGGAAGGTTGGTGGTCATGGCTTGGTTGATATCAAACGTGCAATCACCGTCTCTTGTGATACCTTTTTCTATGGCCTCGCTATAGAATTGGGGATAGAAAAGCTGTCTACTTTTGTACGCCATTTTGGCTTTGGTAAAAAAACAGGCATTGATATCAGAGGTGAAAATAACGGCCTACTGCCAACCCCCGAATGGAAAATGCGCCGTTATAAAGAACCGTGGTACAAAGGTGACACGGTGGTTGTCGGTATCGGCCAGGGGTATATTCTCACCACCCCGATGCAACTTGCTCACGCAACCGCCGTCCTAGCCAATAGAGGCACCGCAATGAAGCCGCATTTAGTTTCTGCAATTACGGATATAAAAACAGGTGAAACAACACCAGTAAAACCCGTGGTATCCGACCAGTTAGCACTAACTGAGAGTAATTTAGCAATTGTCAAAGCAGCCATGATAGATGTAACGCTACGAGGTGGAACCGCTTCCCGTATTGGCAGAAATTCAGGCTATAGTATTGCGGCAAAAACAGGCACGGTACAAGTTGTTGGCATCAAACAAGATGAAAAATATAATGCCAAAAATATTGCAGAGCGACATCGAGATCATGCTTTATTTATTGCCTATGCCCCAGCGGATAACCCACAAATTGCAATCGCCGTTATTGTTGAAAATGGCGGTCATGGTGGCTCTGGAGCAGGGCCAATTGCACGACAACTAATGGATTACTACTTGCTTGGGAAATTACCGCCTGGGGCCATCAAAAAGAAAGCACTCCCGAAAGGGACAGAAGAGATAACCTTGGGAGGGCCTCTGCATGATTAATCTCATTGTTCACCGTATAGGCCGGCATATAGACTCTATATTAATGAGTGGTATTTTACTCGTATTGCTGATTGGTTTGTTGATTTTATACAGCGCCTCAGGAGAAGATATTGGCAGGGTTAACGAACAACTAATCAATATTACTATTGCCATATGCATTATGTGGCTGGTCGCTAATGTCCAGCCGCAAGTTATGGAGCGTATGGCTCTACCCTTGTACTTGCTTGGGATTCTGCTGTTGTTAGGCGTTGCCCTATTTGGCAACATTAGTCATGGTGCAAAGCGCTGGCTTGATTTAGGTGTGGTCAAATTACAGCCGTCAGAGCTCATGCGGGTTGCAGCCCCGATGATGCTAGCTTGGTTTTTTTCTCAGCGTGAAGCATCACTCCGCATTACTGACTTTATTATCGCTTTTATCATTCTCTTTGTACCCGTATTCTTGATATTAAAACAACCTGATTTAGGCACCTCCTTGCTCATTTCTGCATCAGGACTATTTGTTATCTTTCTTGCTGGCTTAAGTTGGCCAATGATTATTGGCAGTGCAGTTGCTGTCAGTATGCTCACTCCAATGTTTTGGTCAATGTTGCACGATTACCAACGCATACGTATTCGCACCTTGATTGACCCCGCTCAGGATCCGCTGGGGGCAGGCTATCATATTATTCAGTCAGTGATTGCTCAGGGCTCAGGGGGGTTAACTGGTAAGGGTTGGTTAAATGGCACACAATCTCGACTAGACTTTGTACCCGAAAGAACAACGGATTTTATCTTTACTGTCTTTAGCGAGGAATTCGGCATGGCCGGCAATATGCTTTTATTGCTCCTCTTTAGCCTAATTATTGCTCGTGGCCTTTATATCGCATCACAAACTAAAAGCACTTTCTCTAGATTATTGGCAGGCAGCATCACGTTAACGTTCTTTATTTATATTTTTGTTAATATCGGCATGGTTAGTGGCATACTGCCTGTCGTTGGCGTGCCATTACCCCTCATTAGTTACGGTGGCACATCAATGGTGACGATACTGCTAGGCTTTGGCATATTGATGAGCATCCATACCCACAAAGAATTAGTTGCATGGGGATAACGACATGATGAAGAAAACATATTTTCTAATTATTGTTTGCTGCCTTACGCTCATCGCGTGTGGTGGCAATCGACTAGTCAAGCCTTCAAAAAAAATAAGCACCTCCAATAATGGTGGTTACTATGGTTCAGATGGTCCGCCTGCAAAACCCCCTGGCAATTTGGATAAGATTCCTAATGCGACCCCAAAAGTAGAAGCTTTATATAAATACTCAAGTAGGCCTTACGTTGCTTTAGGGGAAAAATATACCCCATTAAAGACGGCAAGAGGGTATAAAAGGCGTGGTGTAGCTTCTTGGTATGGCAAGATGTTTCACGGTAAAAAAACAGCTATTGGAGAGATTTACGACATGTATAGCATGACAGCGGCGCACACTGTTTTACCGCTGCCAAGTTATGTTAAAGTAACCAATATTAAGAATGGCCGTTCAGTTGTTGTTCGTGTGAATGACAGGGGGCCTTTTAAACATAAAAGAGAAATAGATTTATCTTATGCGGCCGCTCATCAATTACGCTTAATTGAAAAAGGTAGCGGCATGGTGGATGTGGAAGCCATAGACCCAAAACATTA
This sequence comes from uncultured Methylophilaceae bacterium, assembly GCA_913009235.1. Taxonomy (GTDB): domain Bacteria; phylum Pseudomonadota; class Gammaproteobacteria; order Burkholderiales; family Methylophilaceae. Next base: position 25,318 of record CAJVXS010000002.1, read on the forward strand.
CATCGCCCCCGTCAAAGCCGGCTTAAAAAACGCTTCCCCGGAAAGGGTAGCGACAGTGACTACAACGCCTAATACTAAACAATTAACAACAGGACAGCATTACGTGCAAGCTGGTGCATTTGGCAATGAAAATAATGCCATTGCATTACAGAATAGAATAAACGGCTTAGATATTGAGGATATTTCTAAAATTAATCGCATGTATAATGATGACTTATATCGCCTGACTGTTGGGCCTTATCAAACAAGACAAGCAGCAGAAAAAACAGCTCAGCAGATTCGTAACATGCTTAACACTTCCACCATTATCCTCATTAAATAATAGAGAAACTATGCGCCAACACTTAATCACCCTCACTACTTCATTATTATTACCATTATTTAGCTGGGCAGCCACCGCACCCCCCCCGCCTTTAGAAGCCAGTGCTTATTTATTAAAAGACTTTAATAGTGGGTCAGCGATTGCTGCACACAAAGCAGGTGAAAAGTTAGAGCCGGCCTCGTTAACTAAAATAATGACAGCTTATCTAATATTTGATGCACTTAGGCAAGGTCATCTAACATTAACGCAAAATGTACCCGTCAGTAAAAAAGCTTGGAAGGCTGAAGGTTCAAGAATGTTTATTGAACCTAAAAGAAATGTCACTGTAGATGAGTTGTTACATGGTCTTATTATTCAATCAGGCAATGACGCGGCCATTGCCTTAGCGGAAGTCATTGGAGGCAGCGAAGGTCAATTTGCAGAAATGATGAACCAGCAAGCAACGAAAATTGGCATGAATCACACGAACTATGTCAATGCGACAGGGTTGCCTGATAAAAAACATTACACAACAGCCAGTGATTTAGCCCTGATGGCCGAAGCGCTTATACGTGATTTTCCAGAAGACTATGATCGCTTATATAAACAAAAAGAATACACTTACAATAAAATTACTCAGCCTAATCGTAACCGCTTATTATGGCTGGACAGCAATGTGGATGGAATGAAAACAGGTCATACAGAAGCGGCTGGGTATTGTTTAGTTTCCTCCGCCAAACGCGATAAAACACGCCTTATCGCCATTATATTAGGTGCTAAAAGTAAAGCCATGCGTGCATCTGAAAGCCAGCGGCTACTTAATTATGGTTTCCAATTTTATGAATCTACCTTGGTCTATAAAAAATCACAAACCATAGTTAACATGCCCGTTTATAAAGGCGCTGAAAAAGCAGTTTCCGCCACAGTGAAGAATGACTTATCACTATCATTACCAAAGGGTGATTATGCGAAGGTGCAAGCGACAACAACAGCTAAACAGCCGTTGATTGCGCCGATAAAAGCTGGTCAAGAAATTGGCAAAATAACATTTAGTCTCGATAATAAAGTTATCGCTGAGTGGCCACTTATTGCTGCGGCAGAGGTGGTCGAAGCAGGGTTCTTAGGTAGTATCATTGACAGGATCAAACTGTTATTAAATAGATATCGACATGACAAGTTCTAAAGATACTAACCAGCAAGAAACCTTAATTGAATTTCCATGTGAATTTCCGATTAAGGTTATGGGTGAAACGCATGATATGTTTAGCATGGAAATTATTAAAACCATACAGCAGTATGAAGCGACATTTGATGCATCAAAAATAGCACTAAAAGGCAGCTCTGGTGGGAAATACACGAGCCTCACTTGCACTTGCTATGTTGAATCTAGGACACAATTAGATAATATTTACCGTGCACTCACCAGCCATACAATGGTTAAGTTTGTGCTCTAGCAAGTCATGCAACTTATTGCGCGTCAGCTAGGCCTCACTGACTATCAAATCACGCTAGCTGCGATGCAGGCGTTTACCAATAGTCGCACTTCAGCATCTGATGATGAGCTTTGGTTAACCGAACACAATAGTGTTTACACCATAGGCTTAAACCGTAAGAACATCCGATTGCCACAGAATGACATCCCAGTCGTCAACGTGGATCGCGGTGGAAAAATCACCTACCATGGCTTGGGTCAGGTTGTGATTTATTGCTTGATTGATTTAAATAGACGTAGACTCAAAGTGCGCGAACTGGTCGATATCATAGAAGGCAGTATCATTGAGTTGCTAGCGCAACACCGAGTCTACGCATCAACGCAGAAAAATGCACCAGGTGTTTACATCGATGAAAAGAAAGTTTCTTCTGTTGGCTTAAGGCTGAAAAAGAACTGCTGTTATCATGGTTTAAGTCTTAATGTTGATATGGACTTAAGCCCTTTCAAAGCCATTGATCCATGTGGTTATGTAGGCTTAGCAATGACACAAACAAAAGACTGGAATATTGAGGAATCTCCCCAATCTATGGGTGAAGCATTACTCAGCATATTAAAGAAACAATTAAGCATATGAATAAATCGACTGATATAACACCAACGAAAGGAGCCGCTAGACCGCTGAAGAAAGTGGCTGGTGTTAAAGAAACTAGCGCTGAAAAAATGGCCCGTATCCCGATTAAAATCATTCCGCAACCCAGTATGCGTAAGCCTGAGTGGATTCGGATGAAGATGCCTAACAGCAAACGCTATCAAGATATTAAACAAGCCTTACGCAATAACAATCTACATACGGTTTGTGAGGAGGCCAGTTGCCCGAATATTGGCGAGTGCTTTAGCGGAGGCACTGCCACTTTTATGATTTTAGGTGACATCTGCACGCGTCGCTGTCCATTTTGTGATGTCTCGCATGGCAAGCCGTTGCCGCCAGATGTGAATGAACCAGCTAACTTGGCAAAGACCATTGCAGAGATGCAATTAAATTATGTGGTGATGACCAGTGTCGATAGGGATGATTTACCAGATGGTGGGGCACAACATTTTGTCGACTGCATTAAGGCGATTCGTGCGGCTTCCCCTGCGATTAGAATCGAGATTCTAGTCCCTGATTTCCGTGGCCGTTTAGATGTGGCATTACGCATCTTGGAAGAAGCGCCACCTGACGTGATGAACCACAACTTAGAAACGATCCCACGTCTGTATAAACAAGCACGTCCTGGTTCTGATTATCAGAACTCATTAACATTACTAAAAACCTTTAATGAGATGTATCCAGATATCCCAACTAAATCCGGCTTAATGTTAGGCCTAGGTGAAACAGATGATGAAATACTGGAAGTAATGAAAGATTTACGTACCCATAATGTCACCATGCTCACACTAGGACAGTACTTACAACCTAGCACTCACCATTTACCTGTGATGCGCTATGTCGAGCCTTCTATTTTTGATGCGTTTAAAGAAAAAGCAGATGCTATGGGCTTTAATAATGCAGCTAGTGGCCCCATGGTGAGAAGTAGTTACCATGCTGATTTACAAGCAAATCACGTTATATAGAGAGAACAATCATGGTCCCACATTTAACAACAGCACTCAGCGGCCCATTAATGGATTTAGAAAAGCGCATGTTAGCATCCATGCCAGAGATCGAACATTGGTTTCGTAGTCAATGGTTAGAGCATAGCTCCCCATTTTATGCTTCTGTTGATTTACGTAACAGTGGTTTTAAACTAGCCCCGGTCGATACCAACCTTTTCCCAGCAGGGTTTAACAATCTTAATCCTGAGTTTCAGAGCTTAAGCGTTCAAGCCGCGATGGTGGCGATTGAAAAAATCTGTCCCAAAGCACATAACCTGCTGATTATTCCAGAAAATCATTCACGCAATACCTATTACTTACAAAATGTAATTGCGTTAACTAACCTGCTAAAAGCAGCTGGGCTTGATGTCAGAATCGGTAGTTATTCACCTGAAATTACCGAGCCAACTCTACTCACCGCGCAAGAAGGCAATACGTTATTAATAGAACCGTTAGTTCGCGAAGGCAACCGAATTAAATTAAAAAATATTGAACTTGGTGATTTTGATAGCTGTGCTATTTTATTAAATAATGACTTATCAGGTGGCGCACCTGAAATTTTGCAAAACTTAGAGCAAGATTTAATTCCACCTCTGCATGCGGGCTGGCATAACCGCCGTAAAACCAATCATTTCTCTGCCTATAATCAAGTAGCCGCAGACTTTGCAAGTATCTTGAGTATTGATGAATGGTTACTCAACCCTTACTTTGAAAGCTGCGATGGCATTGACTTTAATGGGCGCACAGGAGAAGAGTGTTTAGCCATTAAAGTAGAATCATTGCTCAAGAAGATTAAAACTAAATATGACGAGTATGGCATCCAACAAGAGCCATACGTGATTATCAAAGCCAATGCGGGCACTTATGGCATGGGTATCATGTCAGTCAAGTCAGCGGATGAAGTGCGTGGCTTGAATCGTAAAAAACGTAATAAAATGTCGACCATTAAAGAAGGGCAGAAAGTCTGTGAAGTGATTATTCAGGAGGGGGTTTACACTTTTGAGAACATTCATGACGCCGTTGCCGAGCCTGTGGTGTATATGATGGATCACTTTGTGATTGGTGGCTTTTATCGTGTTCATACCAGTCGTGATACAGATGAAAATTTAAATGCTCCTGGCGCACATTTTGCCCCATTAGCTTTTGAAAATCCATGTACCTTGCCAGATTGTGCCGATGCCCCAGATGCTGTTCCGAATCGGTTTTATGCCTATGGCGTGGTGGCACGGTTGGCGCTATTAGCTGCATCCATTGAATTAGAAAAGTCTGACCCCATGAGTGCTGAACCTATGAGCGAGTCACACGCCGCATGAAGTTGCTCTTTATCTTAGACTCGTACGATAGCTTAAGTATCAAAAAAGATACCAGTGTTGCCATGATGCGTGAAGCCGCTAACCATGGCCATCAATTGCATGTCTGCCAGCAGCATGATGTGTATTTACGTAGTGAGATTGTGCATTTCAAAACCCAGGTATTTACTTTCTCAGAAGGTGAAAATTGGTATGCATTAGCTGAAGTAAAAGACAATTTACCCGCTAATTTTGATGCCATCTTAATGCGTAAAGACCCACCATTTGATAATGAATATTTATATAGTACTTACTTGCTAGAGTTAGCTGCCAATCAAGGTGGTACCATCATTAATAACCAAGCAACTGTCCGCAGTTGGAACGAGAAACTCTCCGTAACAAGGTTCCCGCAGTTCTGTCCTGACTTTTTAGTCACCAGCCAAGCAGATTTGATTGTGGATTTCTTAACTAAGCATGAAGATATTGTGGTTAAACCCTTAGATGGCATGGGTGGTGCTAGCATTTTCAGACTTACTAAAAATGACCCCAACCTGAATGTGATTTTAGAAACCATCACTAGTTATGGCAAAAAAACCATCATGGCACAGCAATATCTGTCAGCTATCAATCAGGGTGATAAACGTATTATTGTCATTAATGGTGAACCACTCCCTTATTCGCTGGCACGCATTCCAAAAGCAGGCGAGACACGAGGTAATTTAGCTGCTGGTGGTAAAGGTGTCGCTCAGCCACTAACAGAACGAGATAGTGAAATCGCAACAACGATTGGAAAAACCTTAAAAGAAGAAGGGTTGTTTTTTGTGGGCTTAGATGTGATTGGTGACCATTTAACCGAAATTAACGTCACCAGTCCAACGGGTATTGTGGAGTTGGCCACACAAACAGATTGTGAGCCTGCGAAGGTTTTCATGGATGCATTAACGGCCAAACTAGAATCTAAAGCCCACTAGCGTTATAGTAGCGCTTATGCATTCGATTTTCCTACTGTTCTCTGCATTACTACTCATCAGTTGCAGCCCGAAAGAACCGCTCTACAACACCCAAGCATATATATTTGGCACGCTAGTCGACATCTCAATTTATGGGGAAACTGACGAACGAGCACAAGCTGTCAGTAATGGCATTATTCAACAATATAATGTTCTTCATCAGCGCCTGCATGCTTGGAAGCCAAGTGAATTAAGTGCCATTAATCAAGCAATTTCAGAAGGTGAGCCAATTACCGTAAAGCCTGATATTGCACAAACTCTCAAGAATGCCACAGTACTTTCAACACAATCCAAGGGCGCTTTTAACCCCGCTATTGGGCAGCTGATTAAGTTGTGGGGTTTCCAAAATGATACATTTACCCCACACCAAGTCGGTGCGAATACCGTTAAGGTGCTCGTCTCCAAAAATCCACAAATGTCAGACATTGTGATTAACGGCAATCAAATCCATAGTAATAATCCAGCTGTACAGTTAGATTTAGGTGGTTACGCGAAAGGCTATGCACTCGATATTGGTCTGACTTATCTTAAAGAACAAAATGTTCGGCATGCACTCATTAATATTGGTGGTAATATTATTGCACTAGGCCAGCATGGCGAACAGCCTTGGCGTGTCGGCATTCAGCACCCCAGACAACCGAATGCCATCGCCGCCGTGGCGCTACCTAGCGGTTGGGCCATTGGCACCTCTGGGGATTACCAACGCTATTTTGAACTGGATGGGAACCGTTATTGCCATGTTATTAATCCTAGTACAGGCTACCCCGTACAAGACATACAATCCGTTACCGTATTAATACCGCCACAACAGCATGCAGGCGTGCTATCTGATGTAGCATCCAAACCCATTTTTATTGCTGAAGCTAGCGAACGCATTAGCCAAGCAAAGAGAATGGGGATTAATGACTTTTTAATCATTGCAGGGGAAAGTGATATTCAAGCCAGTGCATCGATGCAAAAAAAACTTAGTTGGCTGGATGCTAAAGTGGTAAAAAAGGTGAAAGTGATCATCCTTGAATAAACTGAAAAGCAAACTGCTATTAGGTGACTATTTGGTTATTGTTGTCAGTGCCATTACTGTCATTTTTCTATCCAAAACACTTTGGAGCAATGCACCAGCTAGCCAACTAATGATACGCCAAGCAGATAAAATCATAGGCACTTATGATTTAAACCAAACCCGTGACCTTCATCTACATGGCCCATTAGGTGATTCGCATATTAGTATCGCGCAAGGACAAGTACGGTTTAAACAGTCGCCCTGTACGAATCAATACTGCGTCCATCAAGGCTGGCTCAACCATGCAGGACAAGTGGCTATCTGTTTGCCCAATCAAATTAGCTTGCAATTGATCGGCGAAGATAAACCTTATGACTCGCTCAACTATTAGTATTCAAACAACGAAAGACGACCATCATATTGCTAAGCTCACTGCATTAGCCATCGGCTTACACGTGCTTGAGGCAATATTTCCATCACCATTGCCTGGTGTTAAACCGGGCATAGCCAACATCATTACGCTTTATGTCTTGTCTCAATATGGATTTGGCACAGCGGCATGGGTGAGTTTATTGCGTGTATTTGCTAGCAGCTTACTGCTAGGTCACTTTTTATCGCCTGCGTTTGTACTGAGTTTATCTGGCGCATTACTCAGCTTGACTGCATTATGGCTAGCTCAACACTTACCAAAGTCATATTTCAGTGCCATTACACTCAGTATTTTGGCTGCATTTGCGCATATAGCCGGACAGCTATTAATCGTTCGGCTATGGCTAATTCCACATGTCGGCGTGGCTTATTTAATTCCAATTTTTGCATTTGCAGCACTCGTTTTTGGCTTGCTCAATGGTGTTATTTGTATGCGCTTAATACAGGAAAAAATCTAACCACGCTCAATATAAACCGCTACAAACATACAATGCAGGCAATCAGCGTGGCTTCTTCAATTAAAGCCTATAATTTGAATTATTTATCAATGCCTAAATCTTGAATTTTACGTGTCAAGGTATTACGTCCCATGCCGAGTAGCGTCGCAGCTTTGATGCGACCACCACCGGTATGTTGTAGTGCCTTTACAATCACCACACGTTCAAAATCTTTAGTGGTAGCTTCTAGTATCCTTGTTTCGCCACGATTGAGCGCATCAGCAACTTCTTGAGATAGAGCATCTTGCCATGAGTTGGCTGAGGCCGTTTTAGCACTGCTTTCTTTGAGTTCTGACGGTAAGTCAGCCAGACCTACATTCGTACCTGGCGCCATCACGGAGAGCCAATGACAAACATTTTCTAGCTGACGGACATTGCCACTCCAGGCCGCATTGGTGAGGTATGTTAGTGCGTCATCAGTGAGTACTTTTGCGTCTACTCCAAGCGTTAATGCATTTTTTTGTAAAAATAATTTTACCAATAATGGAATGTCTTCACGCCGCTCACGTAAGGCTGGCAATCGTAAGCGAATCACGTTTAAACGATGAAATAAATCTTCACGGAATAATCCAAGTTTAACGTGACTTTCTAAATCTTGATGTGTAGCAGCAATCACACGGACGTTAACTTTAATCGGCTGGTGGCCCCCAACACGGTAAAACTGACCATCGCTTAATACCCGTAATAAACGAGTCTGTAATTCAGCTGGCATGTCGCCAATTTCATCTAGAAAAAGCGTACCACTATCGGCTTGTTCAAAGCGGCCACGTCTTGTTGCTTGTGCACCCGTAAATGCACCACGTTCATGGCCAAATAGCTCAGACTCCAATAAATCTTTGGGAATCGCAGCCGTATTGATAGCAATAAATGGGTTGTTTGCTCTAGGGCTGTGTTTGTGCAGGGCGCTAGCCACCAACTCTTTCCCACTACCAGACTCACCGTTTATCAGTACTGTTGCATGTGAACGACTTAAGCGGCCAATCGCACGAAACACTTCTTGCATGGCAGGTGCTTGCCCAATAATCCCTGTCGTCTCTTCTAGTGAAACACTTTCCACATCTTGACGTTGCGTTTCATCGATGGCTCGTTTAATCACATCTAAAGCCTGATCGACATCAAATGGTTTTGCTAGGTATTCGAATGCGCCGTGTTGGAATGCAGAGACAGCGCTTTCTAAGTCAGAATAGGCCGTCATAATAATGACAGGAATATCCGGATATTTTTCTTTTACCTTAGTTAAGAACTCTAAGCCAGAGCCGTTGGGCATGCGAATATCGCTCACAATGACTTGTGGCAATTCGGTCTCCAGTTTGGCTAACGCATTAGCAGTATTGGTGAAGGTTTTAAATGCCAAATCTGAGCGTGCTAGTGCTTTTTCAAACACCCAGCGAATCGATTTGTCATCGTCTATTATCCAAATTGGGCTCATATACGTTTACTTTACCTATAACTATTGTTTAATAATGGCATGTTTAATGGCCGTGCTTTCTACTGGTAGCCGAATGGTAAAGCAAGTGCTACCAGGCTGGCTTTTACAATCAATCATGCCATGATGCTGTGTGACGAAAGTTTGTGCTAATGCAAGACCTAAGCCTGCACCACCCTCCCCTTCACGGCCAGTAACCAAAGGGTAAAATATTTTATCGATCATATTGGCTGGAACTCCAGGCCCATTATCAGTGATTTCAAGCTTAATTGCGACAAGATAACGCTTTTTATTCAGTGTTACTTGACGCTCAGCACGTGTTCTTAATGTGATTTTGGCTTCAGGTGTGTTGCTAGAAAGTAAAGCCTGTGCGGCGTTGCGCGCAATGTTGAGCACGGCTTGAATCAACTTTTCTTTATCACCAGTAAAATTAGGTAGGCTGATATCGTAATCACGTTGTACGTTGATATTATTTGGAGACTCTGCTAACAAAAGACTACGTACACGCTCTAGTACTTCATGAATATTAGTCGCTTCATATTGAGGAGCACGATGCGGTACTAATAGCCTATCCATCAGGCCTTGTAGTCTATCCGCCTCGTTGATAATAACCTGTGTGTACTCACGTAAATCTTGATTTATCAGCTCATGTTCCAATAGCTGTGCTGCACCTCGCAAGCCGCCTAATGGGTTGCGGATTTCATGTGCTAGATTACGTAATAATTCAGAATTAGCCTGTTGCTGAATTAACATACGCTCTTCTTTTGCAATACGCAGTTGTTGGTCCATTTGTTGAAACTCTAATAGTATTTTAGCATTATGCATATCTATCGGCATCACCGCACATGTCACGGCGAATGATTGCTGGCGAATAGTCGTGATCTTAAATTCATGTTCTCTAAATGGGCTGTTGTTTTTAATTGCGTTATCGATCGCTAACTCAAGCACCTCAAAGTTTAAAAACACCTTTGAGATTTTATTGTTTTCCGTTTGTGTGGAGCTCATCTCAAATAAAGCCTCTGCACTTGGGTTCATATAGATGACTTGTCTTGAGCCATCCAATAATAGAACTGAGGTGGCGAGATTTTCTAAGCCTATAAAATGGACTGGAATTTTTCTTAGCATGTATTAAATAGTAGCATTAAATGTGATTAATACTTGATGTATAAGCAAAATATACGCCAGTTTGACGGTGCTGCTAATGTTTAACAGTGCGGCTAAGCACATGAGAGTTAATATAATGCGTTTCTTCATTCTAATAGCTTAGGTGAGGCGATTACTGTTAGTAATGTTGTTCTTGATGTATTGATTGACGCTTGTGTAGCCGGAAGGTAATTGAATACAAAAGAAAAGGGCAGCAAAGCCGCCCTTTACCTAGTTGCTTATTTATTGCTTAGCAACTGTAGTACATATCAAATTCTAATGGTGTTGGTGTTTGACGTTGTGCTGTCACCTCTTCCATTTTTAATGCAATGTATGAGTCTACCCAGTCTTGAGAGAATACACCACCACGTGTTAAGAACTCGCTGTTAGCTTCTAATGCCGCTAAAGACTCCTCTAATGAAGCCGCAACAGTTGGAATCAATGCATCTTCTTCAGGTGAAAGTTGGTATAGGTCTTTAGTGGCAGGTTCACCTGGGTGGATCTTGTTCTGCACACCGTCAAGGCCAGCCATTAGCAATGCTGAGAATGCCAAGTATGGGTTGGCCGTTGGATCTGGGAAACGCGCTTCAATACGACGTGCTTTATCACCATGTACAAATGGTACGCGGATAGAAGCAGAACGGTTTTTAGCAGAATAAGCCAGCTTAACTGGTGCTTCAAAACCTGGTACTAAACGTTTGTATGAGTTTGTACTTGGGTTCGTAATCGCATTCAATGCGCGCGCATGTTTGATGATGCCGCCAATGTAGTAAAGCGCAAATTCGCTTAAGCCAGCATAGCCGTTGCCTGCGAATAAGTTTTTACCATCTTTCCAGACAGATTGATGCACGTGCATACCTGAGCCATTGTCATTTAATATTGGCCTAGGCATAAATGTCGCTGTTTTACCGTAGGCATGCGCTGTGTTTAATACAACGTATTTTAGGATTTGAGTCCAATCAGCGCGTTCTACTAGGCTTGAAAATTTAGTGCCAATTTCACATTGACCAGCAGAGCCTACTTCATGATGATGCACTTCAACAGGCACACCCATTTCCTCCAATGTTACACACATTGCAGAGCGGATGTCGTGTAGTGAATCAACTGGCGGTACTGGGAAGTAACCACCTTTTACTTTAGGACGATGGCCAATATTACCACCTTCAAATGAATCGCCTGATTGCCATGCAGCTTCTTCTGAATTAATTTTAACAAAGCTCTTACCCATGCTAACGTCCCAAGCAACATTGTCAAAAATAAAGAACTCTGGCTCTGGGCCAAAGTAAGCTGCGTCGCCAATGCCGCTGGCTTGTAGGTAAGCTTCAGCTCGTTTTGCGATAGAGCGTGGGTCACGGTCATAACCTTTACCATCTGTTGGATCGATCACGTCGCAAGTTAAAATAAGTGTTGGTTCATCCATGAAGGGATCAATATTGGCAGTCGATGCATCTGGCATCAATTGCATGTCTGATGCTTGAATGCCTTTCCAGCCGCCGATAGAAGAGCCATCAAAGGCATGACCTTCAGAAAATTTTTCTCCATTAAAAGCGGATATTGGCACACTAGTATGCTGCTCTTTACCGCGCGTATCAGTGAAACGTAAATCAACAAATTTGATGTCGTTTTCCTCAATCATCTTCATTACATTTGCTACGGACATTACAATCTCCTAATATTAAGTCAGTTAATGAGGTTTAAACTTATCGTTATTTATAATAGTATAACTTCAGCATGGGATGTTGTCAGGTATTGTGCTGCTAGAAAATGGTAAATATCACCATACAAGGGCGTGCCCTTGAGCTGTCATAAGGTGCACGCCAATATAGGGCGTTAGGAGCCGTGTTGCACGACGATGGTGCATTCCGTGTGGTGGGTGCTGAAATTACCGATGCTGTGTTGCAAATGTTAGAAAAGTGATTGGAGATGAAGATGGAAGAGATTGGTGCTGTTTTAGAAAGAGGTAAAAAACGTGCAGGGGATGCAGGCTTTCCATATGCAGGTGCGTTAACACCTAATGAAGTTTATGACGTGCTGCAAAAAATGGAACATGCTGTTTTGATTGATGTGCGGACAAAGGCGGAGCTTGAGCTGGTTGGCATGATACCTGGTGTTTCTCATATTGAGTGGGCATCTTATCCGGGGATGGTCGCTAATCCTGACTTTACTAAGCAGTTAGAAGCGCAAGTTGATAAAGCATCCTTAGTGGTATTCATGTGCCGTACAGGCGGACGATCACACCATGCGGCCACACTGGCTACATCGTTAGGGTTTGCCGAAGCTTACAATATGTTAGAAGGCTTTGAAGGTGAAGCAAATGGCGAGCGTCAGCGGACATTGATTAATGGCTGGCGGCATGCAGATTTACCTTGGAGTAATTGAATCTAGATGACAGATAAATATGCAGTATTAGGTAATCCGATTGCCCATAGCAAATCACCGATTATTCATGCGGCATTTGCTAAACAAACTAATCAAGATATTAGCTATGAGGCGAAAGTCGCATCATTAGATGACTTCACTAATACAATTAATCGCTTGATTGCTGAGGGCTATAAGGGGGTGAATGTGACCGTGCCATTTAAGTTTGAAGCTTTTGACGCGGCGAATCACATTGACGATAGTGCTTTGGTGGCCGAGGCATCGAATACGCTTGTCTTTTATGAAGGTGTAACTGCTGCATACAATACCGATGGTATTGGCTTAGTGACTGATATACAGAAAAATCTAGGGGTTGCTTTGCAAGGGAAGCGTGTGCTGATGGTAGGTGCTGGTGGTGCTGCGCAAGGTGTTGCGCTTGAAATAGCGAAAATAAACCTTGCTGCATTTGTTGTTGTAAATCGATCGCTTGAAAAAGTGCATGAGATGCAGCGAAAACTAGGAAGCGCAAAAGAGAGTGACATTACAGCAATCACGGCTTCATCCTTTGATGGCTTGGAAGGGCAAGTATTTGATGTTGTGATTAATGCTACTTCGACAGGGTTAACAGGTTCTGCGCTGCCTATTCCAGACAGTATATTTACATCAAGTACGTTAGCGTACGACATGATGTATGGCCGTGAAACACTATTTATGGCGCAAGCCCGATTGGCGGGTGCGCAGGTGGCAGATGGTTTAGGTATGCTAGTAGAGCAAGCGGCCGAGGCTTTTTCTATTTGGCGCGGTGTCAGACCTGCCACAAAATCTGTGATAGCAACAATCATAGCGCTTTAGTGCTTGAATTGGCATTATTAATGCGTAATTTCTTTCGAAAATTTTCTCAGTGGTTCCTCGACTGGTTATTTAATCGGAGGCCACAAGCAATACCATTGAAATGGGGTGGCTATGTTAAACGGGTTGTCGTTTTATTCATCACATGGTTCCTTTTGTATCAAATATGGATATTGATTCATATCGCTTGGTGGGTTAAGTTTAATCCGACATCGACTGCGTTTATGCAAACACGGCTGGTTGAGCTTAGGATAGAAAATCCAAGGGCGGAATTGGAGCATTATTGGATTGATTATGCCAAAATGTCTAACAACCTTAAGCTCGCGGTCATAGCGAGTGAAGATGCTAAGTTTTTACAGCACCAAGGTTTTGATTGGGGAGGAATAGAGTATGCGATTAAGAAGAATGTTAAACAAGGTAAGTTGGTTGCAGGTGGCTCTACGATTACGCAACAATTAGCTAAGAATCTATTTTTATCAAGTAATCGTTCTTTATTCCGCAAGTTTCAGGAAGTCATTATTGCGGTCATGTTAGAACAGGTGTTGAGTAAGCAACGCATCTATGAAATTTATTTGAATGTCATCGAATGGGGTAATGGCGTATTTGGCGCTGAGGCAGCTGCCAGACACTATTACAATAAAGGCGCGCGTAGCATATCGACTACGCAGGCCGCTAAGTTAGCGGCGATGGTGCCTAACCCTCGTTTCTATGACGCACACCGCAATACCACGTATTTGAATCGGCGAATTGCAACAATCAAGGCGCGTTTACCCTTAGTGAAGGCGCCGTAAAGGATAAACATGGATTGGTACTGGATAATTGCAGGGTTGTTGGTGTTTATAGGGTTTGTTGGTTTACTGGTTCCTATATTGCCAGGTATTGTATTTATTTTTTCTGGTTTACTATTGGCCGCATGGATTGATGGGTTTGCACGTGTTAGCGAAATGACGATGATTATCATTGGCACCTTTTCTTTAATAGCATGGGCGGTCGACTTTTTTGCCTCTTACTTTACAGCAAAAAAAGCTAATGCCAGTAAGCTTGCTTTATATGGTGTGGTAATTGGGGCGCTTGTTGGTATTTCAGGGGGGGTGGTCGGGTTAATTGTTGGGCCTGTGATTGGTGCTGTAATTGGTGAATTTATTGCACGTAGAAATTCTGGCGATGCTGCACGCGTAGGGGTTGCAGCTGGGTTAGGGTTTGTAGTGGCATTAGTGGTCAAATTAGTGCTAGCCATCATGATTGCTTCTATTTTTGCCTATGCTTATTTTTATTAAGTAGCACACCCATTAATTAACTTCAGCTCTCCCTATTTGTTTGCACAATTAATATCCATTAGTAACGGCTAAGCCTTGCCTAATGTTTTATGAATATAACTATGTGAATCCACTTGGCGGTCAAAACTCTGGCAATACTTTCCACCGTCTTCTACAGAAAATGCCGTTACAAAATCACTGTATTTTTTAGGTGTCCAAACTAAATTGAATGTTGTCATTTTATATTTCCCTTTTTTTAAACGATTGTTAACCAGTTAACAATTTAACCGTCGGCTAGCGTTCTGTCAGCACGTAGGCATAGGTTTTTTTGAGCACAAACAGAATATATCGATGCTACCTAAGGTGGTGTAAGGGGTGATTGCAGTTATGAAATGCTGATGACAAAGACGTTTTTTAGATTACTTAAGCATTTCTTTCAAATACCTACCTGTATAACTCGCTTCATTCTCAGTGACGTGTTCAGGTGTCCCTTCAGCAATGACCATGCCACCGCCATCGCCGCCTTCTGGTCCCATATCAATAATCCAGTCCGCAGTTTTAATCACATCCAAGTTGTGCTCAATAATGACAATGGTATTGCCAGCATCGCGTAAACGGTGAATTACATCCAGCAGCAATTGAATATCCGCAAAGTGCAAGCCAGTCGTTGGCTCATCTAAGATGTAGAGTGTGCGGCCAGTATCGCGTTTGCTTAATTCCAACGCCAGTTTGACGCGCTGTGCTTCACCGCCAGATAGCGTAGTTGCACTTTGCCCTAAGGTGATATAGCCTAAGCCAACATCTAATAAGGTTTTGAGCTTTCTCGAAATGGTCGGTTGTGCGATGAAAAATGGATGTGCTTGTTCAACGGTCAGATTTAGAATCTCACGAATATTCTTACCTTTGAAGTTTATTTCTAATGTTTCACGGTTATAGCGTTGGCCTTTGCAAACATCACAAGGTACGTAAACATCAGGTAAGAAATGCATTTCAACACGAATAACACCATCGCCTTGACAAGCTTCACAACGACCCCCTTTAACATTAAATGAGTAGCGACCAGGTCCATAACCGCGCGCACGACTTTCTGGCACAGCAGCAAATAAATCACGAATAGGCGTAAATAATCCAGTATACGTAGCAGGGTTGGAGCGCGGCGTGCGTCCAATTGGGCTTTGGTCTACATCGACGACTTTGTCGAAAAAGGATAAACCTTCTATTGTGCTGTGTGGCGCAGGTTCTGCATTACTACGATACAAATGCTGTGAGACAGCACGGTAAAGCGTGTCATTAATCAGTGTGGATTTGCCACTGCCAGAAACGCCAGTGATACAGCTTAATAAACCAACAGGAATTTCAACGGACACATCGCGTAAATTATTGCCCGTGGCATTGCTTAATTTAACTAAGCGCTCAGGGTCACGTTTGGTGCGCACCTTGTTATAAGTGATTTGTTTTTTACCACTTAAATATTGCCCCGTCAGTGATTTTGGGTTGGCTAACACTTCTTTTGCCATGCCTTCTGCGACGATGCTACCACCATGTTCGCCTGCGCCCGGACCAATATCAATAACGTAGTCAGCGGATAGGATGGCGTCTTGATCATGCTCGACCACAATCACACTGTTGCCGATGTCGCGTAAACGTCGCAACGTTTCTAATAATCGGCCATTATCACGTTGATGCAAACCAATGGATGGCTCATCCAGCACATACATCACGCCGGTTAAGCCACTACCAATTTGACTGGCCAATCGAATCCGTTGTGCTTCACCGCCTGATAATGTTTCTGCAGAGCGTGAGAGTGATAAATATTCCAAACCGACATTAGTGAGAAATTTTAAACGGTTGCTAATTTCCTTCACGATTTTATCGGCAATAGTTGACTTAGCACCTTGCAGCTCTAGTGAGTCAAAAAATGTGTGCGCCTTTTTCAATGGCATTTCACAGATTTGATGGATACTTTTACTGCCCACTTTCACATGGCGCGCTTCGCGACGTAAACGTGTGCCACCACAGTCATGACAGCTGGAAACGTTGATATATTTAGACAGTTCATCACGTACCGTAGCTGAGTCACTTTCTTTATGGCGGCGTTTTAAGTTGTTTAAAATACCTTCAAAGCAATGCGTTTTGGTGAAGAATGACCCACGCTCATTAATATATCTGAACGCGATTTGTTCTTTACCTGAGCCGTTCAGTAGCACATCTCGTGCTTCATCCGGCAACTCTTCAAAAGCCATTTCTAAGTCAAAGTCATAATGCTCAGCTAAGCTTGACAGCATTTGGAAGTAAAACTGGTTGCGTTTATCCCAGCCTTTAATCGCACCGCTGGCGAGTGATAGTGTTGGAAAAGCCACTACACGCGAAGGATCAAAGAAGTTAACATTACCCAAGCCATCACAAGTAGGACAAGCGCCTAATGGACTATTAAAGCTGAATAGACGCGGCTCTAATTCAGAAAGTGAGTAATCACATTTTGGGCATGAGAACTTAGCAGAGAACAGGTGCTCTTTATCGGTATCCATTTCTAAAGCAATGGCTTTGCCGTTGGCTAATCTTATTGCTGTTTCGAAACTCTCAGCAATCCGTTGCTTTATATCATCACGAATTTTTAAGCGGTCAATCACCACATCAATATTATGTTTCGTGGTTTTTGCCAGTTTAGGCAGCTCATCAACTTCATAAATCTTGCCATCAACACGTAGGCGGATAAAGCCTTGTGCTTTTAAATCATCAAATAAATCTAAATGCTCGCCTTTGCGGTTAGAAACCACAGGGGCCAATATCATCAGCTTGGTTTTTTCAGCTAGCTTCAAAATGTGATCGACCATTTGACTCACGGTTTGCGCTTCTAATTTAATATTATGCTCAGGGCATTCAGGGTCGCCAGCACGCGCATAGAGTAAACGTAAGTAATCATGAATCTCGGTGACTGTACCAACCGTAGAACGCGGGTTATGAGACGTCGCTTTCTGCTCGATAGAAATCGCAGGTGATAAGCCTTCAATTAAATCGACATCGGGCTTATCCATGCGGGCTAAAAACTGCCTAGCATAAGCAGACAAGCTCTCGACATAACGTCTTTGTCCCTCTGCATATAAAGTATCGAAAGCTAAAGAGGATTTTCCAGAGCCAGATAAGCCAGTAATCACGACCAGCTTATTGCGAGGAATGTCTAGGGAAATGTTCTTTAAGTTGTGCGTGCGTGCGCCACGGATTCGAATAAAGTCTGTCATTGCTTTAACTAAAATTGAGTAACCTGCTAATATACGCAATTATTTCAAATTCAGCTAAGGTTTCATGCAAGTTTCTGAACAGATGTCGTTGACGGAACGTCGTGCGACGGTAAGTCTCGCCTCAATTTACGGTTTGCGTATGCTCGGCATGTTCTTGATTTTGCCAATATTTGCAATTTACGCGCAAACGTTAGAAGGCGGTGAAGATCATACGATGGTCGGCATGGCGCTAGGCGCTTATGGTCTAACGCAGGTCTTATTGCAACTCCCTTTTGGTATTGCCAGTGATAAATACGGCCGTAAAAAAGTAATTTATGTCGGTATGTTTATTTTTATAATCGGTAGTGTCGTTGCCGCCATGGGCACGGACATCATAACGGTCATCATTGGGCGTGCGATTCAAGGTGCTGGCGCCGTATCAGCGGTGGTGATGGCATTGGTGGCGGATTCGACTAGAGAAGAACATCGTACGAAAGCCATGGCAACCATTGGCGGCACAATTGGGGTGACGTTTGCATTGTCATTAGTAGCTGGGCCTTTGCTCAATCAATCGATTGGCGTGTCAGGAATTTTTTGGATGACGGCAATTTTGTCTCTTTTTTCCATAGGCGTGGTTAAGTTTTTAGTACCAGACCCTATTCATAGTCAATTTCATTCTGATGCCGAAACTGCCCCAGCTAAAATTAAAGAGGTTATTCGTAATGCTCAGCTACTTCGGCTCAATTTCGGTGCGTTTAGTTTGCATGCCGCACAAATGGCGATGTTTGTCGTGGTGCCATTTGCCTTAAAAGAAACCAGTGGTATGAATGAGAATCAACATTGGATAGTCTACCTGCCAGTACTGACTATTTCTTTTATACTCATGCTGCCAGCTATTATCTATGGTGAAAAACGTGCAAAACTAAAGCCAGTCTTTATCGCAGCTGTCGCGACTATGTTGTTTGCGCAACTATTGTTCGCTATCAATATTCATTCATTCTGGGGTGTGGTTGTAGCCTTGTTTTTCTACTTCCTAGCTTTTAATTTACTAGAAGCCACTTTGCCATCGTTGATTTCTAAATTGGCACCAGCCGCATCAAAAGGTACTGCTATTGGTGTACACAATACAGCGCAATCGTTTGGTATCTTTGTTGGAGCAGTTTTTGGCGGGTACTTGGCGGGTAATCACGGTTTTGCTAGCGTATTCATCTTTTGTTCAGTATTAATGGGTATTTGGTTGGTTGCTGCTTTTGGCATGAAAACGCCGCCGAGTGTTAAAACGAAGATGTATCATGTAGAATCATTGAGTGACACTGAAGCAGTGGTATTGAAAGCTAAAATAGAAAAAATAAGTGGTGTTAAGGAAGTGGCAGTACTAGCGCAAGAACAAATGCTTATCGTAAAAATAAACAACCAGCAAGCGGTTGAAGTGCAAGCGACAATCGAGCAAAACATATTGAAATTGATAGGGAGTAAATAATGGCATCAGTAAATAAAGTGATATTGGTTGGCAATCTGGGACGTGACCCTGAAGTACGCTATATGCCGAATGGTGAAGCTGTCTGTAATTTCAGTATTGCGACCACAGAAAATTGGAAAGATAAAAGTGGCGTGAAGCAAGAAAAAACGGAGTGGCATAATATTGTGATGTATCGACGCTTAGCTGAAATTGCTGGCGAATATCTAAAAAAAGGGCGCCCTGTATATATAGAAGGCCGCTTGCAAACCCGTAAGTGGGAAAAAGATGGCATAACACGTTACTCAACAGAGATCATCGCCGATCAAATGCAAATGCTAGGAAGTAAAAATGACAATGCGGGCAGTGGGGCAAGTTATGATGGTGGTCAAGCGAGTGCGCCAGATGATTTCAACCAAGCACCAGCTAAACCAGTTGCACAACCTGCTGCTTCAGCATCAGCCGCAGGCCCGGCAGGCGGCGCAGCATTTGATAACTTTGATGATGATATTCCGTTTTAATTAATATCAACATGGACTGTAAAGGGCCTTCACTATGAAGGCCTTTTTTTATAACGCTGGCTAGATGATGTGTTGGTTAGTCTAAACACTTGAATAAATTAACTAATTGACCGACATCAGTTATAATCTCGCTTTTGATTTACCGCGCAAGGTATAAAACCACATGCCAATTTATGATTTCAAATGTACAGAGTGCGACCATCAAGATGAACTGATGCGTAAAATCAGTGCTGACAGCACGATGGAATGCCCTGTGTGCCACAAAAAAACATTTTCTAAAATGCTTTCTGCGGCTAGCTTTCAATTGAATGGTACGGGTTGGTATGCAACGGATTTTAAGAATGGTGATAAGCCCGCGGCTAAAAGTGATTCAACAGCTACAAGCAAGGATTCACCTACCGTTAATGGTTAATTATGAATAAATACTTCATTACAGGTTTGCTGGTGCTCGTGCCCGTGGTGGTGACGTTTTGGGTCATCAGCACACTAATCGAAACCTTAGATCAAAGCTTATTACTGTTGCCAGCAAAGTGGCAGCCGCAAGAGTTGCTAGGCTTTAGCATGGCTGGCTTAGGTGCGATCCTTACGCTGGCAGCTGTGTTCTTAACGGGTGTGATTGCTACCAATTTTTTTGGGCAACAAATAATTCTGTTATGGGAAGCTATACTGTCTCGTGTTCCCGTGGTCAAGTCTATCTACGCTAGTGTGAAACAAGTATCTGATACGATATTCTCGGATTCAGGCAATGCATTTCGTAAAGCATTGTTGATTGAGTTCCCACGTAAAGGCTCATGGACGATTGCTTTTTTAACGGGCGAGCCAGGTGGTGATGTGAGTAGTCACTTGAAAGGAGAGTATGTCAGTGTTTATGTGCCGACGACCCCAAACCCAACAGGTGGTTACTTTCTGATGATGGAAACAAAAGACGTTGTAGAGCTTGATATGAGTGTTGATCAAGCCTTGAAATATATTATTAGCATGGGTACTGTGGCGCCAGAGCTTAAATCAGGCAGAGTATTAAAACCAAAGCAATAAAGTAACGAAACCCAAATTAAACATTAACCTTAATTAAATTGATTAGAACACTATGAAGCGTACACATTACTGCGGCGAAATGAGCCGAAAACTTATCGGAGAAACAGTGACCCTTACCGGTTGGGCGCATCGTCGTCGTGACCATGGCGGAGTGATTTTTATTGATTTGCGTGACCGTGAAGGCCTTGCGCAAATTGTGATTGATCCAGATACGGTTGAAGCCTTTGCAGTCGCAGAGACGGTACGTAATGAATTTGTATTGCAAGTGACGTGTAAAGTGCGCGCGCGTCCTGAAGGCACAGTGAATAAAAACATCTCAACGGGCGAAGTGGAAATGTTGGCCAGTGAGATTGAGATTCTGAATGCATCACTAACGCCACCATTTATGTTGGATGATGACAACTTAAGTGAAATGGTGCGTTTGCAACATCGCTATATTGATTTGCGTCGTCCAGTGATGCAAGAAAATATGAAGCTACGTTACCGCGTGTCTAAAGTGATTCGTGATTACTTAGATGACAAAGGCTTTATTGAAATCGAAACACCGATGCTTAACCGCAGCACACCAGAAGGCGCACGCGATTACTTGGTGCCATCACGTGTGCATCACGGTGAATTTTTCGCATTGCCACAATCACCGCAGCTATTTAAACAGCTATTGATGGTGTCTGGTTTTGATCGCTACTTCCAAATCACTAAGTGCTTCCGTGATGAAGATTTACGTGCGGATCGTCAGCCAGAATTTACACAGATTGACTTGGAAACTTCTTTCTTAGAGGAAGATGACATCATGGATATCGTGGAAAACATGATCCGTGACATGTTGAAAGAAGTACAAAGTGTCGTTCTCCCAGCTGAATTCCCACGCATGCCATATGCGGAAGCCATGACACGTTATGGTTCAGATAAACCAGACATGCGCGTCATATTAGAAATCACTGAGCTTTCAGATGTGATGAAAGACGTCGACTTTAAAGTATTCTCAGCCCCAGCTAATAGCGATAATGGCCGTGTAGCCGCGATTCGTGTGCCACAAGGTGCATCGATCAGCCGTAAAGAAATTGATGCTTATACTGAGTTTGTGAAAATTTATGGTGCTAAAGGTTTGGCTTACATTAAAGTTAATGATGCTAGCCAACCAAACGAAGAAGGCCTACAAAGCCCAATTGTGAAAAACATTCATGAGGCAGCCTTAAAAGCGATTATCGAACGTACAGGCGCGCAAGATGGAGATATCGTCTTCTTCGGTGCAGATACAGCCAAAATTGTGAACGAAGCACTAGGTGCGTTGCGTACTAAAGTCGGTCACGATAAAGGACATGTCGATGGTCGCGCATGGGCGCCATTGTGGGTGGTTGACTTCCCAATGTTCGAACATGATGAAGAAAATGACCGTTGGAATGCCTTGCACCACCCATTTACGAGTCCTAAGGACGGCCACGAGGACTTGCTAGACACTAATCCAGGCGCTTGTTTATCAAAAGCCTACGACATGGTGTTAAACGGCTGGGAAGTGGGTGGCGGTTCAGTCCGTATCCATAAACAAGACATACAAGCCAAAGTGTTAAAAGTGCTGAATATTTCAGATGAAGAAGCACAAGAGAAGTTCGGCTTCTTGCTAGAGGCATTGCAATACGGTGCGCCACCACATGGCGGCCTAGCTTTCGGTTTGGATCGTTTAGTCACGCTAATGGCAGGTGCTGAGTCGATTCGCGACGTGATTGCTTTCCCTAAAACGCAAAAAGCACAGTGTTTGATGTCGGATGCGCCGAATGAAGTGGATGAGAAGCAGTTGAGGGAATTACACATCCGTATCCGCCAACAAAACAAAGCCGAAGAGTAAATGCAACTCGCTAAGAGTGGACTGCAATGCCTGTAGCCGAAATTAACCACGTTAACTTTCGTACCGATCGTGAGACCATGCACAAGTTGAGAGACTTTTATTGCGACATTATTGGCTTAACAATAGGCAAGCGTGTGGCGAGCACTTCATATGGGTACTGGTTGTATATTGGTGATAATGATGTGGTACATTTGGCAGGATATAAAACGCCAGAGCCGCCGCCATTACATGTGCATGGGCCTTTTGATCATGTTTCCTTTACATTTACCGATATGCCTGCGATGGAAAAGCACCTTAAAGTCAATAAAGTTGTTTACACGACACGAATCTTAGCCAGTGGTGTGCGTCAAATTAATATGAAAGACCCAGCGGGTAATGGAGTGGAGCTTAACTTTGAAGAATATGGTGATACAGGCTATGAAATGAAGCCTTCAGGTGAGCCAAGTAATACAGCTTAAAATATTGACAGGGGCTATTGGCCATGTGATGGTGGGTGACCACACAGGTTGGCGTTTAAATGGAGCTGCAATGGCCCTAGCAGTCCTAAACTTTAAATACAGACGTTAATGGATTACAATTAAATGATGATAATGGCGATTTGAGTGGGGCGATGAGCATGAGTAAAACATTAAGTATCATTTGGATAGCAAGTACGATGCTGTTAACAACAAGTTTATCGGCATTCGCTGAGGCGGATCCTAAGCTTTGGTCAGTGATGAAAGAGGCTTTCTTTGAAAAAAGAGCAATGAAAGAAGTCAGCTTTATAAAGGTAGACGCGCCGGAGCGTGCGGAGAGTGGCGCACAAGTGCCAGTCACTTATTCCATTGATACAGCAGCGGCTAAAGCAGTAGGTGTTAAAATTGTGAAGCTATATGCTTTTGTCGATGCAAATCCGATACCACTGACAGCAATTTATCATTTAACCGATGCGTTAGGTAGCTTTCAATTGTCGACGCGTATTCGTTTTGAAACAGATGCTTTTGTCCGTTTAGTGGGGGAAGATGCAGCGGGTAACCTTTATTTGGCCTCACGTCCGATTCGTGCGGCAGGTGGTTGTGGCGGCATTGTGTCCAATGATGAGACGGCAGTCAGGGCTGCGGCAGGTAAAATTCGCATGAAGGTGGCTAAGCCCAAAAAGTTTGGCACAGTAATCTCGGCTAAAGTACATATTAAACACATCATGCGTACTGGCTTACAGCGTGATTTAGTCTCGCAAGGTTTCTTACCACCGTTTTATATTAAAACAGCTAAGTTTACCTATGCTGATGAACCATTAATGACGATTGATGTGAATGTGGGTACAGCAGAAGATCCGTACTTTAAATTCAACTTTATTCCTAAAAAAGCAGGTAAGTTTGAGTTGGTTGCCACCGACAATGAAGGTAAAGAATTTAAGAAAGCATTAGAAGTGAAAAGTTAATAGTTGATTAACTGACTTTAAAGGGCCTCCAAGTGAGGTCCTTTTTTATTGTTCTGATATTAATGCGACATTTGTTAATGCGTACTAATCGTTTAATACTAAAATAAAACTGCTAAAATAAAAAAAAGTAAGTTTATTGGGAGATGTGAAAATGAAAAGCTACAAAAAAGAACTTTGGTTTAACATTCCAGCCCGTATGGATTTTCAGAATATTACTAGTGATGTGCGGGAGTGTTTGCGTGAAAGCAGCATTCAAGAAGGTTTGGTCTTAGTGAATGCCATGCATATCTCTGCTAGTGTTTTTATTAATGATGATGAACGTGGGCTACATCACGATTACAAAGTGTGGCTAGAAGCATTAGTGCCGCATGAGCCGCTAAGTCATTATCGTCATAACGATACAGGTGAGGACAATGCCGATGCGCATATTAAACGCCAGGTGATGGGGCGTGAGGTTGTGGTTGCGGTAACGGAAGGTGAGTTAGATTTTGGCCCTTGGGAGCAGATTTTTTATGGTGAGTTTGATGGTAGGCGTAAAAAGCGCGTTCTAGTCAAAATAATCGGCGAATAAATTCAAACTATCGTCATTATTCGGCGTTAGCGACGCGCGCGGCAGATAATAAAAAAGGGAGCTAAACGCTCCCTTTTTGCATGAGAAAAATTAATTGTTCATGCCGTAGAGGTATTATGCTGAAATGGAACCTCGGTAGGTGGGTTGTATTCATGACTCACAGCGTCAGTGTGAAAGGTTTGTGCCATTTAGCTGCGAATATAGCTTTTTAATTGTGCGATTAACTCTGCTTGGTATTCAAGCATAGCTTTAACTAAGTCACCAATCGATAGTATGCCAATCATGCTCCCATTATCCATTATAGGTAAATGGCGAATGCGTTTTTCTGTCATGACGCTCATTGCAAGACTAACAAGATCAGTTGCTTGGCAAAAAATCAAATTGGTTGACATGACTTCTTTAATGGGGGTCGTTTCGGCAGACTTTCCTTTTAAAGAAACTTCTCTCGCATAATCACGTTCAGAAAAAATACCGACTAATTTTCCTGAATCCATCACGGCTAATGCGCCAATATGTGTCTCTGCCATGAGTTTTAACGCATCATAGACAGTATTTTTTGATGCAATGCTAATGGTTTCTTGATGCTGTTTTTCTTTTAATATTTGCTGTAATGTTTTCATGCTACTTCTCCCTAGAAGTGAAAATATACACCTTAAAATTCCATCTGCAAATAAATAAGATGTGGATGGCTGTTATTTATTCAGTTTATTACGGCGCCATAGAGCAAGACAACATTAACAGCATGTTAGAATTTAACTTTTCGAATGTTTGTTAAGGTTAAGTAATATGGCTGGGCATAGTAAATGGGCGAATATTCAGCATCGCAAAGGACGACAGGATGCAAAGCGCGGTAAGATTTTTACCAAGCTAATTAAGGAAATTACTGTTTCTGCACGTTTAGGCGGTGGAGATGCTGCGATGAATCCTCGCTTGCGTGCTGCGGTGGTTGCAGCGAAAGATGAGAATATGCCTTTAGATAACATTACACGTGCCATTAAAAAGGGTACGGGGGAGTTAGAAGGTGTGAACTATGAGGAGATTCGCTACGAGGGTTATGGCATTAATGGTGCTGCCATTATTATTGACTGCATGACTGACAATAAACAGCGCTCCGTTTCTGATGTGCGGTTTACATTGACCAAAAATGGCGGCAACCTTGGTACCGATGGGTCGGTAGCATTTATGTTTGATCATTGCGGACAATTAATATTCGAACCGGGTGCTGATGAAGAAGTGATTATGGACGTGGCTTTAGAAGCCGGCGCTAACGACATTGTAACCAATGATGATGGCAGTGTTGAGGTGATGACGCCGCCAACAGATTTCTTGGCGGTTAAAGAAGCATTGGAGGCGGCTGGGCATACACCTGTCGTGGCAGAGGTCACAATGAAGCCACAAAATGAAGTGGTGCTAGCCGGAGATGAGGGCGCTAAGATGCAGAAAATTCTCGATATTTTAGAAGACCTCGATGATGTACAAGATGTCTATACCTCTGCAGTGATTGAAGAGTAATTGTTTGCTGGCGCTTAATCACTAGTGAGCAATATAAGAATTCTCGGTATCGACCCAGGTCTGCGTTTCACAGGCTTTGGCGTGATTGAAAAGGTCGGTGAAAAGATTCAGTATATTGCGAGTGGTACGATTCAAACCGCGAGTGGTAAAAAGACGAATAGAGAAGAGCTGCCGGCTAGATTGAAAATAATTTTAGAGGGTTTGTTTGAGGTGATTGAGACCTACCAGCCGACACAGGTGGCGATTGAGAAAGTCTTCGTGAATGTGAATCCACAATCGACGTTATTATTAGGTCAAGCGCGAGGAGCGGCAATTAGTGCGGCAGTAATGCGTGATTTAGAAGTGGCGGAATACACAGCACTGCAAGTTAAACAGGCAGTTGTGGGAAATGGCCACGCTAAAAAAGAACAAGTGCAGGAAATGGTGAAGCGACTACTGGCGTTACCTGCGACGCCAAATGAAGACCCTGCCGACGCATTGGCTTGCGCTATTTGTCATGTACACAGCGGTCAAGGTTTGGGGCAGTTAGCTACCAAAGGTTTCCGTGTTAAGAATGGCCGCTTAATAGGTTGAAATAGAGATATTAGGATAAGAACATGATTGCTCGCCTGAATGGGATGTTAATAGAAAAAGCCCCGCCTTTGATTGTGGTGGACTGCGTTGGTGTCGGTTATGAAGTGGAAGTGCCGATGAGTACTTTCTACAATCTACCTGAAGTGGGGTCACAAGTGATACTACTCACCCATATGGTGGTGCGCGAAGATGCACAATTACTTTATGGTTTTGGATCAGCACAAGAAAAAAGCACGTTTCGCCAGTTGCTTAAAGTCAATGGTATTGGTGCCAAATCGGCACTGTCTATTTTAAGTGGTGTATCTATTGATGATTTAATCGAGGCTATTGGTAGTCAGGAAGTGGCTGTATTAACCCGTATTCCTGGTGTTGGTAAGAAAACAGCTGAGCGTTTACTGTTGGAGTTGAAGGATAAGTTTGAGGCGACGGGTTTAAGCAGTATTGTAGGACAAGCTAAGTCGGCGACGCAAGATGTGTTGAATGCCTTATTAGCACTGGGTTATAACGAGCGTGAGGCGGTGGCTTCTGTTAAGTTGCTAGACAAAGATATTTCAGTTTCAGAAGGTATTAAGCGAGCACTCAAGGCACTAGCAAAGTAAATGCAAAACTTAGCCATTAAATCAAACGTTATGGATGGAATTCAATGATTGAAACCGATCGTTTAATCGCGCCAGCTGCCGAGAGTACGCAAGAGGAAGTTGTCGAGCGTGCATTACGTCCTAAAGTATTGGATGAGTATGTTGGGCAAGAAAAAGCCAGGGGACAGTTAGAGATTTTCATCAGTGCCGCGCGCGGCAGAAGTGAGGCGTTGGATCATGTACTGTTATTCGGGCCACCAGGCTTGGGTAAAACCACATTAGCACACATTGTTGCACGTGAGATGGGCGTTAATTTACGCCAAACATCAGGCCCTGTATTAGAGCGCGCAGGTGATTTGGCAGCTTTACTCACCAATTTAGAAGCGAATGATATTTTATTTATTGATGAAATTCATCGCTTGTCACCTGTGGTTGAAGAGATTTTATACCCAGCGATGGAAGACTATCGGCTAGACATTATGATTGGCGAAGGCCCAGCTGCACGTTCTGTTCGCTTGGATTTGGAGCCTTTCACATTGGTGGGCGCAACGACACGAGCAGGGATGCTGACCAACCCATTGCGCGATCGTTTTGGGATTGTGTCTCGCTTAGAGTTTTACACGGTAGAGGAGCTGAGTAGGATCGTTTCGCGTAGCGCTGGATTGTTGGATTTACAAATGACCGCTACAGGGGCGGTGGAAATTGCAAAAAGATCTAGAGGCACGCCGCGGATTGCTAACCGATTACTTAGACGCGTGCGAGATTATGCGCAAGTGAAGTCTGATGGTGTAGTGAGTGCTGAAATTGCCGATGCTGCGTTGCAAATGTTAGACGTGGATAAGCTTGGTTTTGATGTAATGGATAGGAAGCTGTTGCAAGCAGTGTTGGAGAAATTTGGTGGTGGCCCTGTTGGCCTAGATAACTTGGCTGCAGCAATAGGTGAAGAGCGGGACACGATTGAAGATGTGTTGGAGCCTTACCTTATCCAGCAAGGGTACTTAATGCGTTCGCCGCGTGGCCGCGTGGCAACCAGTCTGGCCTATGAGCATTTTGGTCTTGCTGTGCCCAGTCATTTAGCTAGTGGTGAACACTGGCAGCAATCTTAATTTGAAAAGCTTTCTATTTTAAGTGGTCGGAATTTGAAGTTGAGTTGGCTTTCCCTATGCTAAAATCTCCTCATGATTAATCAGCAAGTTTTTCACTGGCCTGTGCGCGTTTATTACGAAGATACTGATGCAGGTGGTGTGGTCTACCATAGTCAATATTTAAATTTCATGGAACGTGCAAGGACTGAATGGATACGTTCTTTAGGTTTTGAACAAGCGACGTTACGAGGCTCAGAAAACATTTTGTTTGTTGTGCACAGTATGCAGGTGCAGTTTAAAAAGCCGGCAGAATTTGATGACATGTTGTCAGTCGATACACAATTAATAGAATTGAGACGGGGCAGCTTCATTTGTGTCCAAGAAATTGTAAGGCAGGATGTATTGTTAATCCAAGCACAAGTTAAAATAGCTTGTGTAAATGCAGTGACTTTTAAATCAAAGGGCATACCAACCCAAATAAAACGCAAGATGGAGTCTATATGAATACAGTAAATGACATG
The DNA here is from genome assembly GCA_913009235.1 of uncultured Methylophilaceae bacterium. Lineage (GTDB taxonomy): Bacteria > Pseudomonadota > Gammaproteobacteria > Burkholderiales > Methylophilaceae. Next base: position 54,276 of record CAJVXS010000002.1, read on the forward strand.
TCATTAATTACCTTAGTGACTGGCGCAAGTTTACCAGTGCAGGTGGTAATGATTATTTTGTTAAACACGTCACTATTGTCGTGGTGGTATATTTTTCTTAAGTTATTCACCATTAAAGATGCGCAAAGTAATGCTGAGGAATTTGAATCTGCATTTTGGTTGGGTGGTGATTTGGATCAGTTATATGACTCTGTGATATCTAATAAGCGCCGCGGGAAGCTGCAAGGGATGGCCAGTATATTTGAGGCCGGCTATGACGAGTTTATCAAGCATCAAAATGACGGTGATCAAGATGCCAGTGATGTTGTAGCAGGCTCGAGACGAGCGATGCAAGCAACGTTTAACCGTGAGCTAGATAACTTAGATGCACATCTACCATTCCTCGCTTCTGTTGCCTCGGTTAGTCCGTATATCGGTTTGTTTGGTACGGTGTGGGGCATTATGAATTCGTTTCGTGGTTTATCTAATGTTGCGCAGGCGACGTTAAGCCTAGTCGCACCCGGCATTGCTGAGGCGCTGATTGCAACAGCGATTGGTTTGTTTGCTGCTATTCCAGCTGTGATTGCTTATAACCGTTATGCAGCAGGTGTCGATAGGTTGGCTGTGCGGTATGAAAGCTTTATGGATGAGTTCACCAATATTTTGCAACGTCGCGCTTAACTGTTGGTTTAATACCATTAGCGAAAAGGATAAACAATGGCAAGAACACGTAAACGCCGCATGATGAATCAAATTAATGTTGTTCCGTATATCGATGTGACATTGGTGTTGTTGGTTATTTTCATGGTAACAGCGCCGATGACAAATCCAGGGGTCGTTGATTTACCCTCTGTTGGACAAACGCTGAGGCAAACTGCAGCACCTTTATTGGTCACGGTTAGGAAAAATGGAGAAGCTGAGATTGAGGCCAATATATTTTCTAGAGATCAACTGTTGGCTGAAGTGAAACAGCAGCTTAAAGAAACTCCGCGCGCAGTCGTTGTTGCTGCTGATACAAAAACCGAGTATGGAAAAGTGGTCGCCATCATGGATTTGTTAAAACAAGCGCAAGTCGAAAAAGTGGGCTTGCTGTTTACACCAGCGCCTTAATTTTATGTTTAGAACACATGAAGCTTCAATCGCATGGAAAGCTGGCTTTCTAGCAACTTTAGTGCATGTATTGCTATTGGGTGCTTTATTATTCTCATTCAATTGGAAAGCGGTACACACCATTGCGGGTGTGAGTGAGGTTGAGCTTTGGGATACATTGCCAATGGCTAAGCCAACACCAAAGAAGCGCATTGCGAAGCCCAAGCCAAAAGTGCCAAAGGTTGAGAAGCCGGAACCTGTGCTAGCTCCAGAGCCAGAAGAGGTTAAACCAGAGCCTGAAACACGCAAAGTGGATATCGAGCTAGAGAATAAGAAAAAGAAAGAAGAAGAAGAAGCAGAAAAAAAGAAGAAAGCAGAAGATAAGAAAAAGAAAGAAGAAGCAGAAGCAGAAAAAAAGAAGAAAGCAGAAGAAGCAGAAAAAAAGAAGAAAGCAGAAGATAAGAAAAAGAAAGAAGAGGCACGTAAGAAGCAATTGGAAGTATTGCAAAAACAGGTGCTAGATGATGTTGACTTAGATCAAGTAGCACTTGAAAAACTACAAGCGGAAATTCGCGGTGACAATAAGAAGCCAGCGCAGGTTTCGGATCAAGGTGTGGTGAATGAGTACGTGGCTAAGATTATTGCCAAAGTACACGGCAATGTGAACAGGGCATTATGTGCCGGTGGCAATCCAGTGGTGATATTTAAAGTGAGCTTGTTACCAACAGGAGAGTTTGTGAGTAGCCCTACATTGAGCAAGTCTAGTGGTAACGCTGCTTGTGATAATGCGGTTGAGCGTGCAATGATTGCGTCGGAGCCATTCCCATTGCCAAGTGACCCAGCTACGTTATCAGAGTTTAGAAATCTAGGCTTAACATTTAAACCAAATGCAGAGTAATGCGTGCCATCATCATTTAAAGCTTGAAAGCTGTCATAATTACCCATTAAAATGGCAGCACAATTGCTTGTAGGCAGGTAAATTTAATCTTATTTCTAATGAAAGATACTAAACACCCATGCATATTTTTAGACTAGTTATTTTTCTTGTTGTTGGGCTTTTTTCGTTCGCAGCAAACGCTGCTTTAGACATCGAAATTACGGGTGGGGGCGCACAGCAAACTCCAATTGCAGTCGTTCCATTTAGTGGCAATAAAAGTGTTAAACATGATATGGAGAAAATCATCAGTGATGATTTGTATCGTAGTGGGTTGTTTCGATCACTGAATACGCAAGGCATGGCAAGCTGGCCAACAAATGTGTCGGAAATTAAGTATGCAGAATGGGCGGCTTTACAGGCTCAGGCGGTTGTTATGGGAAATATAACCCCCTTACCTGGTGGGCAGTTCAAGGCTTCATACCAGCTAGTTGATGTGTTTAAACAGCAATTATTGGCAGCTGGGGACGAAACGTTCAAAGCTAAGCATGTGCGTCTGGCAGCACATAAGATTGCTGACGTGGTTTATGAAAAATTAACCGGTCACCCTGGTACATTTGCAAGCCGTATTGCTTACGTTAAAAAATTAGGTGCTAGGCATTACCTCTATATTGCTGACTCAGATGGCTACAATCCGCAAGCATTGGTGAATTCAAGCGAGCCTGTTATTTCTCCAGCATGGTCACCAGATGGTTCCAAAATGGCATATGTGTCCTTTGAGAAGAAGAAGCCTATTGTCTTTGTGCATACGCTTAAAACAGGTTCTCGCAAGATTGTGGCTAATTACAAAGGTAATAATAGTGCTCCTGCTTGGTCGCCAGATGGGAAGAAATTAGCCATTGTGTTGACCTATGGGGCAAACTCACAAATATTTACGATTAATGCAACTGGCGGCGGTTTGAAGCGTATTGCAAGAAGTCGAGGTATTGATACTGAGCCAGTATTTTCGCCAGACGGAAATTGGATTTATTTCACCTCGGATCGCGGCGGTAGACCGCAAATTTATAAAATAAGAGCGACTGGCGGAGGTCGTGTTAGTCGCGTCACTTTTAACGGTGCTTATAATGCAAGCCCACGCTTTTCAGCTGATGGAAAAATGCTGACGTACATCCGGAATGATGGTGGCCAATTCAAAGTGGCGATTCAAGATTTGGCGAGTGGACAAGTGCAGCTGTTAAGTACTGGTGGTCAAGATGAATCGCCTAGCTTTTCACCAAATGGGCGTGTCGTGTTGTATGCAACTAAAAAAGGATTGCGCAGTTCTTTGGCATCTGTATCAATTGATGGTAGAGTACGACAAAGCTTAAGTGAGGCGCGTGGGGATGTTCGCGAGTCAGCATGGGGCCCAATGCTTAAGTAGTTTAAAATTTGTACGATATCACAACACTTGGTAAGTAAATAACTTTCAGGAAAAGGGGAAATGCATGAAAAACACAACAAAACTTCACTCTAAATTGCTAATAGCTGCTGTTATTTCAATGTTATTAGTTGCTTGTAAAAGCACACCAATGAAATCAGCTTTTCCTGCAGATGACCGGGCGCTACCTGCTGCTGCAGATGACCGGGCGCTACCTATTGCTGCAGATGACCGGGCGCTTCCCGATAGCTCTGATATTAAAGGCACTGTGATTAATGGCTCTACAAGCAGCAACATGAGCGAGCTAAATGACCCGGATAATATACTATCAAAACGCAATATTTACTTTGATTATAATAGCGATGCAATTCGTGTTGAGTTCCGCCCAAACATAGAAGCACATGCTAAATTCTTGCAAGAACATGGTGCAGCAAAAGTAATGTTGCAAGGTAATGCTGATGAACGTGGTACACGAGAATACAACTTATCTTTAGGTCAACGTCGTTCGGTTTCAGTTAAAAAAGCACTTAACATCTTGGGCGTTTCTGATAGCCAAATTGAAACAGTGAGTTATGGCGAAGAAAATGCAAGTGCGTACTGCAGCTTTAATAGCGACAATTGCTACCAGCAAGATCGTCGTGTGGAAATTGTTTATCCAAACGAATAAAGAGTTATTAACGCATGAATAAACTGCAAGCAAGTCTTGCGATCGGCGCATATGCATTTGCACTGAATTCGCAAGCAGCCCTTTTTGACGACAAAGAGGCGCGCAAAAAAATCCTGGAGGTTGAAGCGAATACGTTGGCTAACCATGAGCTACAGGCGGCTCAAATAGAAGGGTTAAGTAAGCGTGCTGCAGATGAAATAGAAGGGTTTGCAGATGAAATAGAAGGGTTAAGTAAGCGTGTTGTAGATGAAATAGAAGGGCTAAGTAAAAGTACTGCAGGTCAGTTATTGAGTATTCACAATGAAATGGCACTGCTTATGCAGGAGATTTCTGAGCTAAGAGGAGCGGTGGAGGTTGCCAGCCATGCTTTATCAACAACAGATAAAAGGCAAAAAGACTTGTATGCAGATACGGATAGACGTATTCGTAAATTGGAAAGTAGCTTAGGAGGTGACCAAGTGAGCGAATTGGCGCCACCTAACACCGCTGGCGCTAATGATGCTGCCGCTTATAAAGCGGCTTATGGTTTTAGCCAAAAGGCTAGCCATTACGAGGCTTTTGAGGCTTATAATGACTTTATAGCTAATTATCCAGATAGCAAATACATGCCTGATGCTTTTTATGGCTTGGGTTACTCGCAATTTGCGTTAAAAAATTACAAATCCTCGATTGCTACCCAGGAAAAATTACTAGCTAACTACCCTGATAGTACAAAAGCACCCAAAGCCATGTATAGCATTGCGAATAGCCTAATACAATTGGGACAGGTGGATAGTGCGAAGAAAGTGCTACGTAGTTTGCTTGATAAGCACCCTAGTGCTACATTAATTCCGAATGCTAAAAAGCGTTTAAAGGTATTAGAATCAATTAAATAATTTAGGTTTCGAGCTGTTTTGTTTTAAGGTGATGCCGACTTCTTGTCGGTGTTTTTTATTCACAAACTTATTTTATGGTGTTGTCAGTATGGCATTAAAAATTTACGAAATTTTTTACTCACTCCAGGGCGAAAGCTCTCGGATTGGGCTGCCTACCGTTTTTGTCCGCTTAACAGGCTGTCCAATGCGTTGTAATTATTGTGATACTGAGTATGCTTTTTCTGGTGGTAGTAATCTAGAAATAACGGCGATTGTAGAACAAGTAAAAGCATTCGGAACGCCATATGTTACGGTTACAGGTGGAGAGCCGCTGGCACAAAAAGAATGTCATGTGTTGCTCAAAGCTTTATGTGATCAAGGTTTCAATGTGTCGTTGGAAACAGGCGGCGCAATGGATATTGGGCCTGTTGATAAAAGGGCCTCAGTCATTTTGGATATTAAAACACCAGGTTCTAATGAGGAAAAAAATATGCTTTGGGGTAATATCGAACACCTAAAGCAAGCAGATGAAATCAAGTTTGTGCTTTGTGGGCGTAGTGATTATGACTGGGCAAAGCAGAAAATGACTGAGTTGAATTTAGTCGACAAGTGCCCAATTCTATTTTCACCAAGTTACCACGAGCTGAATCCAACTGAATTAGCTAGCTGGGTGTTAGAGGACCAATTACCAGTTCGTATGCAAATACAAATGCATAAAGTGTTATGGGGTGAAAAGCCTGGCGTTTAATGTTCACGTTATAAATATTATTATGAAAAAAAATGCAGTTGTACTTCTCTCAGGCGGGTTAGATTCCGCCACTTGTTTAGCCATTGCAAAAGCACATGGCTTTGATTGCTATTGCTTAAGTTTGGACTATCATCAACGAAGTATTGCTGAGTTAAAAGCCGCAAAAAATATAGCGTTGCACTCAGGCGCAAAAGCACATAAAACAGTGCAATTAGATTTAAGCTTGTTTGGCGGTTCAGCGCTGACCGATGCCGATATCGATGTGCCTGAAAGTGAGACTGAGGGTATTCCCGTGACTTATGTGCCAGCACGGAATACGATTATGCTGTCGTTAAGTTTGGCTTGGGCAGAGGTGTTGAGCGCACAGGATATTTTTATTGGTGTGAATGCGCTCGACTATTCAGGTTATCCTGACTGTCGTGGTGAATACGTTAAAGCCTTCCAAGAAATGGCCAATTTAGCGACTAAAAGCGCAGTGGAAGGTCGAAAAATTACGGTGCATGCGCCATTGATTGATATGACAAAGGCAGAAATTATTGTAAAAGGCACCGGATTGAGTGTGGATTATGGCGAGACAGTTTCTTGCTATCAAGCCGATGATTTAGGACGTGCTTGTTGTGTGTGTGATTCTTGCCGCTTAAGAAAAGAAGGCTTTAATCAGGCGGGGATTGAAGATCCTACCGTTTATCAAACCCAACCAACTTCTTAGTCGCACGCTTTAACTTGCTTAATTAGACATTTCTAGCAGAGTCAGCCTGTTAATTATTCTTTGCCATCTTGTTTGAAATGACGTATAATCCGCGCCTTTCTGTAGAAAATTCATTTAATTAAGAGAATATATATGGTTGTTATTCGTTTATCACGTGGTGGCTCTAAAAAGACCCCATTTTTCAATTTAGTTGTGGCTGATTCTCGCAATCGCCGTGATGGTCGTTTTATCGAGCGCGTAGGTTTTTATAACCCTTCTGCGAGCGGTCAGGCTGAAGCATTGCGCGTTGATCATGCGCGTATTGATTACTGGACAGGTGTTGGTGCCCAGCCATCAGACACTGTTAAGCGTCTGATCAAGTTGCATGCAACAGGCCCTGAAGGTATGGCTAAAGCTAAAGCTAAGGATGAAGCTAAGGCAGAGGCAGGAAAAGCTAAAGTGGCAGCTGCAGAAGCAGCTAAAGCTAAGGCAGCAGCAGAAGCAGCAGAAGCAGAAGCAGAAGCAGAAGCTAAGGCAGAAGCAGAAGCTAAGGCAGCAGCAGAAGCTAAGGCAGCAGCAGATGCAGCAGAAGCAACAGAAGAACCTAAAACTGAGTAAGGCTTAGCCGTTTCAATGGAAACGGTAGCGGATATGTTGGTTGTAATGGGGCGTATTGTCGCCCCTTACGGCGTTCAAGGCTGGGTAAAAGTAGTCCCTAATACGGAAGCTATCAACAACTTGCTGAGTTATAAAACCTGGCAAATTGGTAAAGAAGGTAATTTCCGAAAAGTTAAGCTGAAGTCTGGAAAAGTGCATAATGATGTGCTGGTGATTAAGCTAGAAGGCATTAATGATCGTGATGCTGCTTTTGCTTGTAAGGGCTTACAGGTTGCCGTGCTAAGAAGCGAACTACCAGCACTTGATGATGACAGCGAAGTTTATTGGTCTGATTTGATTGGACTAGCTGTGAAGAACCAACAGGATGTTGATTTTGGCAAGATTACTGATGTGTTTGAGACTGGTGCGAATGACGTGATTGTCGTGAAAGGTGAAACAGAACGCTTGATTCCTTTTACAGAGCAGACCGTCATTGAAGTGAATGTTGAGCAGCAAGCGATGTTGGTTGATTGGGGCGAAGACTATTAACTGAATAAGTTAATAGATTGAAAATAATGATTGTTGATGTCATTACCCTTTTTCCAGAAACGTTTGAAGCGATTACCGCACATGGCGTAACAGCCCGTGCGTTTGATAAGGAATTAGTTGATTTTCAGTGTTGGAACCCGCGAGCGTTTACCACTGACAATCGAAAAACAGTTGATGATAGACCCTATGGAGGCGGCCCCGGCATGGTAATGCTAGCGGAACCGTTAGAAAAAACCATAGTGGCTGTTAAAAATAAGCAAAGTGATCAAGGTGTTAAGTCAAAAGTGATTCACTTATCACCTAGTGGTGTGGCTTTGACGCATGAAAAAGCAGTGTGGCTGAGCCAGCAAGAAGGTTTAGTTTTATTGGCCAGTCGTTATGAAGGCGTGGATCAGCGTTTGCTAGACGCACATATTGATGAAGAAATATCGATTGGTGATTATGTATTAAGTGGTGGTGAATTACCCGCCATGGTGTTGTTAGATGCAGTAGTTAGGTTGCTACCAGGTGTATTAGGTGATGCAGCATCAGCAGAACAGGATTCGTTTGTAAATGGTTTGCTAGATTGCCAGCATTACACACGGCCTGAAGTGTATAGGGATGAGCAGGTGCCTGAAGTGTTGTTATCAGGTAACCATGAAAAGATTAGGCAATGGCGATTAAAACAATCGCTGGCGCTAACAAGGGAGAAACGCCCGGATTTATTGGCCGCAAGGTCGTTGACGAAAGAGGAAGCTCGACTGCTCAAGGAAATAGAGCAGGAACAAGCATCTTCATAACTAAAAGGAGCAAAAAGTGGCAGATATTATTAAAATGTTAGAAGAGGAAGAAATTGCGCGTTTAGGCAAAGATATTCCTACATTCGCACCAGGTGACACATTGGTTGTTGGTGTAAATGTTGTTGAGGGTACACGTAAACGTGTGCAGGCGTTCGAAGGTGTTGTTATTGCGCGCCGTAACCGTGGCCTTAATTCATCATTCATCGTGCGTAAAATCTCTTCAGGTGAAGGCGTTGAGCGCACATTCCAACTTTACTCACCTTTGATTGCAAGCATCGAAGTTAAACGCCGTGGCGATGTTCGCCGTGCGAAACTTTACTACTTACGTGAGCGTTCAGGTCGTTCTGCACGTATTAAAGAGAAGTTGGTATTAAGAGGAAAAGCAGATTAATAGACTAGTTAATTAATTGCTGAGTAATTTTAACAGCCCTAAAGCGATTTGCTTTGGGGCTTTTTTATTTGCCATGCCTTATCATTTCAAGTCTAATAAGTGGATGGATAAACACAATCAATATCTAATGGCTGAGACTAAGATACAAACGAGTCAGCAGTTAGATGCCTTTATTGACCATCTCTGGTTAGAAGATGGCTTATCCAAAAATACACTAGAGAGTTATCGCATAGATTTAATCCAATTCAACAATTGGTTAACAACAGAGAAAACTGCGTTAATCGATGCGAATCAGATGCATATTCAGCAATACCTTGCAGTCAAGTTCCCGCAACAGAAGCCTCGCAGCATCGGGCGTTTGATTGCGAGTATGCGACGTTTTTATCGTTATTGCCTGCGAGAGAGCCTAATCTCAGAAGATCCAACCTTGCAGATTGAATCACCTAAATTACCACGCACCTTGCCTAAAAGTCTAAACGAGCAAGAAGTCGAAGACTTACTTGATGCGCCCGACATCAACCTGCCGATCGGCCTGCGAGATAGAGCGATGCTAGAGCTGTTATATGCTAGCGGCTTGCGCGTTTCTGAGTTGGTGGGGATCAAAGTGTGTGAAGTGAGTACGCAAGATGGTGTCGTCCGTGTTACAGGTAAAGGCAGTAAAACGCGCTTAGTTCCAATGGGGGAAGAAGCCGCCGATTGGGTTGTGCGCTACACACAATTTTCACGGTCAGGAATTTTGCAAAAAAAAATGAGTGATGCTTTATTCGTAACCAATCGAGGCGCTGCCATGACACGCCAGGCCTTTTGGCATCTAATTAAACGCTATGCGCTACTGGCGGGTATTGATAAGCCGATGTCACCACATGTATTACGTCACGCATTTGCAACGCACTTGCTGAATCATGGGGCGGATTTGCGGGTCGTGCAGATGTTGTTAGGACATTCGGATATATCGACTACGCAGATTTATACGCATGTGGCACGAGAGCGACTTAACAAGCTGCATTCAGCCCACCACCCAAGAGGGTAGGGTTCTTTTCTTCTTCGACAATTGAAGCAAGCTGCCATTCAGCAATAATTCTTTTTGCCTCTTCTTTATGCGTGTTGACGACGCTGACAGTGATTAAGTCCACCGTTGGTAATTCGCCTATACCACCTTGCAAATACTCACCTTGAATGAAGGATTGAATATTGTATTGCGCTAGTAGGCCTTTAATCATATTGGCGTCTAGGCTGTTGGCGGCGTGGTAGATGATAATCATGGGTATATTTCAACAGTTCCTTACGTTGCCAGACTGCATGTTGCTCGCTCGAGACGGGCGATCCCATTTCTTTAGCTAACTAACCCATGCGCTGGATTATTACTCCCAGCGCCTTCAGCCCTGGCAATATTCCAGGCTTAGCAACCTTTATTTTGACAGACTCAGCTTTAAATTCTTTCAATATCATTTTGCAAACATGTTCGGCTAAGGCTTCTAATAGTTTAAAGCTGTTTTGCGTGAGTGTTTCTCGAATGCGATTCACTACTGAACTATAATCAACCGTATCTTCGATGGCATCGCTTTGACAGGATTGACTTAAGTCGTAGCCAATTTCAATATCCAAAATAATGGTTTGCGGCTTTAAGCGCTCCCAGTCGGGTACGCCGAGTTTGGTTTTTACGCTAACTTGGTCTAAAAATATGATGCCCATAAAATTTGATGCCTAAGGTTTGGCTATGGTTTAAAATGTAATACTTAGATTTTAGTGTATATCACTGGCAAACACTAATGCTCGTTTTTTTAGGAAGTGAAGTTTATGAATGAATTAGGTTTTGTCCCTGTTGCCTTGCTGCCAGTTTTTTGGATTGTTGGTGCTTATTTATTAGGCTCTGTTTCGTTTGGCATTTTAATCAGCAAGTGTTTTGGCTTGGCTGATCCACGTACCGTGGGGAGTGGTAACCCGGGGGCGACCAATGTGTTGCGTAGCGGTAAGAAGTCGGCGGCTTTGTTGACGTTGCTTGGTGATGCTTTTAAAGGTTGGGTGCCTGTCTGGTTTGCGTTGCAATCTGATATGTTGATGTGGGTTGTGAGTGCAGTTGGTGTTGCCGTATTCATAGGACATTTATACCCAATCTACTTTAAATTAAAAGGGGGAAAAGGGGTCGCGACGGCGCTTGGTGTAATGTTGGCCATCTCGCCTTGGTTGGCTTTGGCGGCATTCGCGACATGGCTGATTGTCTTTGCCTTTAGTTACTATGCTTCATTGGCGAGCATTGTGGCGGCATTCTTTGTGCCGATTCATTCTTACTATTACCTACAACCATATAAAGATTATTTTTTAATGCTGTTGGTGTTGTCTGGACTGCTGATTTGGCGACACAGAGGTAATATTCAAAAGCTATTAAATGGTACTGAGTCTGGTTTTAAAAAGAAGAAGTAACATGCTGTAATTTTAAGGTGTCATTAATTCAGCTAAATCCCAACGAGGGCGAACGCTAAAGCTATAATCTTGTTTTCCGGCTTGCAGCGCTTCTAGTCTTTTCGCGCCAGCAAATGCAATCATAGCGCCATTGTCAGTACAAAACTCTAAACGTGGGTAGCTGACTTTGCATAATTTACGTTTAGTGGCCTTATTTAAGCTCTTACGTATTCGCTGGTTAGCGCCTACACCACCAGAGACGATTAGATTGTCTAGTCCAGTTTCACGTAATGCGGCCATGCATTTAGCGGTTAATATTTCTGCCACTGATTCCTGGAACTCCCACGCCACATCAGCTTGCATTTGTTCATCTAATGGTTGGATTTTACTAACTAGTGTTAACACGGCTGTTTTTAACCCGCTGAAGCTAAAGTTCAGATCTTTGCTATGTAACATTGGCCTAGGGAGTTTGTAGTTCGGCTTGCCTTGTAAGGCTGCTTTTTCCAATGCTGGCCCACCGGGATAGCTTAGCCCTAATAGTTTTGCCGTCTTATCAAAGGCTTCGCCTGCAGCATCATCTAAGGTGTCACCTAGTAATTGATATTGGCCGATGCCATCAACGCGCATTAATTGGCTGTGACCGCCTGAAACTAATAGTGCGACAAATGGAAACTCTGGTGGATTTTCTTCTAATAATGGTGCCAGTAAGTGGCCTTCAAGATGGTGCACGCCGATACTTGGTACGTTGAGTGAGAAGGCCAATGATTGCGCGATGCTCGCGCCAACTAATAATGCACCTGATAAGCCGGGGCCTTGGGTGTAAGCAATGCCTTCAATGTCAAGTAATGTTTTGTTGGCCGATTGCAACACTTGTTCAGTCAGTGGGAGCGCACGTCTAATATGGTCGCGAGAAGCGAGCTCTGGCACAACACCACCAAAGTCGGCATGCATCGCCACTTGTGAGTGTAGTGCATGGGCTAATAAGCCATGTTTGGTGTCGTAAAGTGCGACACCTGTTTCGTCACAAGAGGATTCTAGACCCAAAACTAACATAGTAAGACTGCCATATAAAGATTGCGTAAACTGGATTAACGCGCTAGAATACGCGGTTTTCGATGCTACATCAATGTGGCATTGGTTTTTTGTTGTTAAAGAATATTTAAGGAATGGTGATTTAATGTCTTCAATTCGCGTTAAAGAGAATGAGCCGTTTGATGTTGCGCTACGCCGCTTCAAGCGTTTGATTGAGAAAACTGGTTTGATTAATGACTTACGTGCACGTGAGTTCTATGAGAAACCAACATGGGTGCGTAAACGTAAAGCTGCTGCTGCTGTTAAACGTTGTTACCGTCGTTTACGTAGCCAACAGCTGCCGACAAAATTCTACTAGTTCATTAGTTCTTAACTGATGATGCTAAAAGCTCAGATAACTGAGGACATGAAGAGTGCCATGCGTGCGAAAGAAAGCACGCGTCTTGGCACGATTCGTTTGTTGCAAGCAGCAATGAAACAGCGTGAGGTTGATGAGCGTATCGAACTTGCGGATGCTGATGTGATTGGTATCATCGAGAAGATGCTTAAGCAACGGCGCGATTCTATTGCGGCGTATGAATCTGCTAAGCGAGATGACTTGGCTGATATTGAGAAAGCAGAAGTCGTTGTGTTGCAAGCCTACTTACCTAAGCAGCTAACAGAAGCTGAAGTGGCAGTTCTGTTAGAAAAAGTGATTGCCGATACAGGTGCTGCTAGTATGAAAGATATGGGAAAAGTGATGGCGGCCATTAAGCCATTGGTTGCTGGCAAAGCCGATATGGGTAAAATATCTGGATTGATTAAAGCGCGATTAGCTTAGTTGTTAGTCGCCAATAAAAAAAGGAGCTATAAGCTCCTTTTTTTATTGGCGCTATTCTTAAACTAAGACGATATCATCATAAGGCTGTAATATTACAAACTATGATTCCTGAACAGTTTATCCAAGAGCTACTTAATCGCGTTGATGTTGTCAACGTGGTGGATAAAAGTGTTCCGTTGAAAAAGGCAGGTGCCAATTTTTCAGCTTGCTGCCCATTTCATAACGAAAAATCTCCTAGTTTTACCGTGAGCCCTACTAAACAGTTTTATCATTGTTTTGGTTGTGGTGCACATGGTACGGCTATTAGTTTCTTGATGGAATATAACGGCTTAAGCTTTGTTGAATCGATTCACGACTTAGCTAGTCAAGTAGGGCTGACCGTGCCGCAAGAGGAGTTGACTCCAGCCGCACGTGAAACTGAGAGAAAAAATAAAACCATTAAGGTCGGCTTGCAAGAAGCATTGCAGCAAGCGGCGCAATACTACAAGGCAGAGCTAAAAAAATCACCGCGCGCGATTGAGTATTTAAAGGGGCGTGGATTAAGTGGCGTGATTGCGGCTAAGTTTCAAGTCGGTTACGCGCCTGCTGGCTGGAAAAGTTTGCAAGCTATTTTTCCTGATTATGATAGTGAAGTGCTCAACACGGCTGGATTAGTAGTTGAAAATGAGCAGGGAAAACGTTACGACCGCTTTCGCGACCGCATTATGTTCCCGATACATAATCAAAAAGGTGAGGTGATTGGCTTTGGGGGTAGAGTGATCAGCCCTGAGGATACGCCAAAGTATTACAACTCCCCTGAAACGCCTTTGTTTCAAAAAGGCCATGAATTATATGGCTTGTTCATTGCACGTCGCGCGATTAGAGATGCAGGCCGCGTATTGGTGGTTGAAGGTTATATGGATGTAGTGGCGCTTGCGCAGTACGGGATTGATTATGCGGTTGCGGCATTGGGTACGGCGACAACCCCTTTTCATATTGCTAAGCTAATGAGGCAAACCGATGAGGTGGTATTTAGCTTTGATGGTGATAATGCAGGGCGAATAGCCGCTTGGCGTGCTGCAATGAATGCATTGCCTGCATTAACCGATGGCTTGAAACTGCGGTTTATGTTTTTGCCAACAGGACATGATCCTGATTCTTATGTGCGTGAATTTGGTAAAGAGCAATTTGAAGCTGAGGTGAAAAACGCCATACCTCTGTCACAATATATTGTGCAGCACTTGAGTGAGGATAACGCACTTAACGCGCAAGAAGATAAGGTGCGATTTTTAAATGAGGCTGAGCCGATTTTAAAAGACATTAAAGCGCCAAGATTATCTTTGATGATGCGGAAGAAGGTTGCTGAGCTTGCACAAGTTAGTAATGAGGAAATGCAAAGTTTGTTAAAGCTGCCTAGTCCTGAAAAAATGGCTAGGAAAGCAGTTAAAAGACAATCAAAATCACCTTTGTCGTTAAAAAAGCAATTCATTTTATTGGCCTTAGTGCGCCCAAGCCTTGTGGTGCAAAGGGACCTTGATCTGGTGGGCGGTGAAAGTGAAGGGGATGCTTTTCTGCGTAGTGTGCTACAAGCGTGCTTGGTTAACCCGACATTTAACCCTTCTGCACTATTGCATGCAGTTAAAGGCTTGGATGATGGCTTGATGATGCGGATTCAGCGAGAACTACATCAACTTGAAGAAAATTTGGATTTTTCCCTTGAAATTGCAGGTGCTCGCACCCAACTAACAGAAGGTATGCAGCAAGCTAGAGAGACGAAATTACTGAATGAGATTAAAGAAAAGCCGATAAGCGCACTCACGACTGAAGAGCGAGAAATGCTTAAAAAATTAGGTGTTAAATAAAGTACTTTGGTTTAGGCGTTAACCGCTTTTTTGATTTAGCAGCTTGCTCGTGTTTAGGCTGTCAAAAGAGGCGAAAATCGTGTATAATGGCCGGTTCCCTGTAATTAATCATCATTCTTATTTGTTGCACGGTAGTAAGAATTAAAGACTCGAATTTAAAGGATTTGCATGGCCAGACCTAAATCAAAGAAAACTTTAGAAAAAGAAAAGCAGAAACTGGCTGCTGAGGCAGCAAAAGATCCAGCAGTGATTGCATTAGATGCAGAAAATCGCCGCTCACGATTAAAAACCTTAATCGTATTGGGTAAAGAGCGTGGGTATTTAACTTATGCTGAAATTAATGACCATCTTCCAGACGATGTGTCGAATACCGACCAAATAGACGGCATCATCGGTATGATTAATGATATGGGTATTCAGGTGCATGAGCAGGCGCCTGATACTGAATCAATGTTGATGACTGATGTGCCAGCGCCTATTTCGGATGAAGATGCAGTAGAGGAGGCTGAACAGGCATTGGCAACGGTCGATTCTGAATTTGGCCGCACAACTGATCCAGTCCGTATGTATATGCGTGAAATGGGTACAGTTGATCTGTTGACACGTGAAAGTGAAATTGCAATTGCGCGCCGTATTGAAGATGGCTTAAAGAATATGGTGCAAGCGATTGCTGCTTGTCCAACGACGATTGCGGAATTACTCTCTATAATTGCTAAAGTTGAAGCTGAGGAAATCAGTGTTGGAGACTTGGTCGACGGCCTGATCGATAATGATATTGGCTTGGATGATACTTTTGTTGCTGATACTGCGGCAGGTAAAGCTGATGAAGGCAGTGGTAAGGACAAGGAAGAGGAAGAGGAAACTGCAGAAGAGGCGCAAGCTAGGGCGGACGCGGTTGCTGCAGCGGCATTGGCTCGTTTGAAGAATGAAGTGATTACACGTTTTGCGATTATTCGTGAAACCAATGCAAGGATGAATAAAATCCGCGAGACAACAGGTTCTCAGGACCCAGAATATAAAGAATTACATGCGGTTGTGCTGAAGGAGCTCATGGTTTTTCGCTTCTCAGCAAAGCAAGTGGAAATTTTATGTGGTAAAGTCCGCACCTTGGTACAAGATGTGCGTTCGCATGAACGTAAAATCTTAGACTTCTGTGTGAATAAGTCTGGCATGGATAGAATGCACTTTATCAAGAGCTTTATTGGTAATGAGGTTAACTTGGAATGGTTTGATGGCGAGATAGCATTGGGTGCGCCTTATAGCGAAGCATTAAGTCGCTTTAGGGATTCAGTGATTGATCAGCAAGACCGCTTGATTGGTATGCAAGAAAAAGTTGGCTTGCCGATTAAAGAGCTTAAAGATATTAATAAGCAAATGACCACTGGCGAAGCAAGAGCGCGACGTGCTAAGCGCGAAATGATTGAAGCTAATTTGCGTTTGGTGATTTCAATTGCTAAAAAATATACAAACCGTGGCTTGCAGTTCTTGGACTTAATTCAAGAGGGCAACATTGGTTTAATGAAAGCCGTTGATAAGTTTGAATACCGTCGCGGTTTTAAATTCTCAACTTATGCAACATGGTGGATTCGCCAGGCTATTACTCGTTCAATTGCTGATCAGGCACGTACGATTCGTATTCCTGTGCATATGATTGAGACGATTAATAAAATGAATCGTATTAGTCGTCAAATATTACAGGAGTCAGGTGCTGAACCAGATCCTGCATTATTAGCCGATAAAATGGAAATGCCTGAAGATAAAATCCGTAAGATTTTGAAAATCAGTAAAGAGCCTATTTCAATGGAAACACCGATTGGTGATGATGAAGATTCACACTTGGGTGACTTTATTGAGGACTCTACAACGCTTGCGCCAATGGATGCTGCTGTTTATGGCAGCTTGCGTGATGCTACTTCTGAGGTGTTGGGGTCGTTGACGCCGCGAGAGGCAAAAGTATTACGTATGCGTTTTGGTATTGAAATGAATACTGACCATACGTTAGAAGAAGTTGGTAAACAATTTGATGTGACGCGTGAACGTATTCGTCAGATTGAAGCAAAAGCATTACGTAAATTGCGCCACCCTACACGGTCAGAAAGGCTGAAAAGCTTTCTAGAATCAGGGCAAGATTAAACTGCAGTAAAAGGTTTTGGCCCTCTAGCTCATGCTTGGTTAGAGCAGTGGACTCATAATCCATTGGTGCCGTGTTCGACTCACGGGGGGGCCACCAACAATGAGGGTGATACAAATAACTTTCTTACAACATACATTTAGAGGGGAATGAATTGAATATAACATTAATACTTGAGTACCTTAAAAAACACGGACAGAAGCTTGATAGAGAGATTGCCGAACAAACTGGCATTCCACTTAAAGAAGTGCATGCGTCCATTCAGGAGCTAGAGTCCAATAAAAAGGTTTCTAGCTGCAGCGTGACCCATTTTGACAATGGGGTCGCTATTGAAGGTAGGTTATGTAGGATTTCTGGGTATATTCCACCAGCAGCACCAGGTAGAAAATCTTCTCCACAGCCAGCATCATCTGGGTCTAGATGAAGTGGTTGCGATGGAGCGGTAGTTTCAAAAAAATAAAAAGCGGCTTACCGATTGGTGAGCCGCTTTTTTATGGGTGCTACCTAAGGTAAAGGTGGAAAATTATTGTGTAAAAGTAGTGTCTTTGAATAAAACCAAATAATTAAAAAAATGAAAGTAAATATTTGATATTCGCAACTTATCATCCTGGTTGGTCATCAACGATGAGTATTGTACTACCCTCAAAGGGTTGCGAGGCTATCATCTGATTATCCTAAAATAACATAATCATCTAAAAGGCTGGAGCTTATTTAAGCCGTTGGTGGGTTAGGCCTTAAATCAAAGGCGACACAAATACGTTTTTCATCTGCCTGGAACGGGATGGTGCGATGAAATAGTGAGGAAGGGAAAAGCACAATATCGCCTACATTTGGTAGTGTATATGACGCAGGAAAATCGCTTTTGGTTTTTGAGGCTTGTATTGGGTAACCATCACCATGTGTCCCATATTCAAAAGCACCTTCATTGCCATTGGGTTCAGGCATGGCCAGGTAGACGGCACCACTAATCCAGCCAATTTCGTGAATATGTGCGTTCAAATGGCCGCCTTGTTGCATATTGACATACCAAGAGCTGGTGAATTCCAGTTCGTCAGGGAATGATTGAATAAGCTCGCTCTCTGACTGAGAGAAGTGATTTTTGTAGTGTTTAAATTCTTGAATAATCAGTGCAGCTAACTGCTGGAAAGAAGCCTCAGGCCTTTTGAATAGATTGCCTGCAGATTGCTTCCCATAATGCAGCATACCTTGTACGCGTTCTGCAATATCTGCATGTTCAATATCATGGAGCAATTGCTTTCGTAAAGCGCTGTTTGGGTCTGCTAGTGTTGGGATGCTATTTTTATAAACGTAATCAACCCCATTTTGACAAAAATTATAATGATGTTCTTCCTCAAAGTTAATGGCATAGTGAGTTGCTAATGTTGCAATAAATGGAGACGTGTGACGTGTCGTTTTGGTAACATGGTCTAATGTGCTTTTAAAATCATCAAAGCGCTCAGCTTTGTATAGGCTATACATTTGGCGGGCTTGCCAGTCATCAAATTGTGAGCGCTCAAAATAGGACGCGGCTTCACTATATTGCTTTGCTAAATAACAAAATTCACCCATGTTGTAATTTGCATTAGGGTGGTCTGGGTTGCGAGACAGTGCTGCCTGATAGCTTTTGACTGCTGCATCCATGTCGCCATAGTCACGTTGAGTTTCACCTAGATTATTGTATGCATCCGTGTAGTTTGGAAATAAAGCGATAGCTTGTTGATAGCTTGTAATGGCTTCAGGCAGGTTGCCTTTATCACGTAATGCCGTACCCAGGTTAAAGTGCCCGCGCGCATCTTGCGGGTTAATAGATAGCCCTTTTTTATAGCTGGAAATCGCTTCATCTAACATACCTAACCGTTGAAATACCGTGCCTAAGTTACCGTGCGCTTCAAAAAAGTTTGGCTTGAGACTGATGGCTTTTTGGTAGGTGCTGAGTGCTTTATCAAATTGATTGACATTGCCAAGAGCAATACCAAGGTTGAAATACAAGTCGGCATTGTTTGGTTGAAGTTTGAGCGCTTTTTGGTAGCTAGGGATCGATTCTAGAAATTTTTGTTGTCCATCTAGCGCGAGTGCAAGCACATGGTGCAATATAAAGGTGTCTGTATGCTTAGCAATGAGGATTTTAGCCGTTTGTTCGGCTGCAACTAAGTGACCACCATTAAGTTGTTGTATTAATTGCTGTGTTTCATGCTGACTCGGTTGTGATGTATTTGCCATGTGCCTTATCTTGAGTTCCAACTGTTTTTTAATCTAGATGCTAGTTACTTAATAATTAAGTAGTGTTTATTCTACAATGTTTTAAATTTTTCTGTTGCACTGACGAGTGCAGAAATCACGCCTGGCTCCATTGCAGAATGGCCAGCATCTTGCACGATGGTGTATTCGGCATGCGGCATTTTTTTTGAGAGCAACCATGAGGTTTGTGGTGGGCACACCATATCATAGCGACCTTGAACAATCACAGTGGGGATGTTGGATAGAGTTTTGGCAGCCTCTAATATTGCGTCACCATCGATAAAGCATAAATGACGGATATAGTGTATTTGCACCTGTGCGCGCGAAACATCAGCCATTTGTATTGTTTTTAGTGTATCAATAGGTTGTTTGATAGCAGGTTTTGTGGGTGTTGAGGTTTTTCCCGCTATTGGATCTAAGCGCATAATGCTACCTTCATAGTTGTTCCATGCAACGGCTGCAGGGTGGCTAATTGACAAGTCCTCAGAAGCGATGCGCTTTTCGAATGCCGTTAACACGTCATCTTGTTCGTCTAAAGGCAAGTAGTCTAATAAGGTTTGCCAAACTTCTGGGTAGAAGTGCTGAATATCGCCTAGGAACCAGTTAAGTTCTGATGCGCGGCTTAAAAAGATACCGCGCAATGTAAGTGAGATAACCTGTTGAGGGTATTGTGTTGCATAGGCCAGCGCAAGCGTGCTACCCCATGACCCGCCAAAAACATGCCATGCCTCTATATCAAGGTGGGAGCGTAATGCCTCTAGGTCATTAATTAAATCAGCCGTTGTATTATTCGTTAACGCACCTTGTGGGCGACTTCTGCCACAGCCACGTTGGTCTAATAGAATAATCCTATAATGAGTCGGGTCGAAAAAGCGGCGTTGGCCTGGGTTGCAGCCACTACCTGGTCCTCCATGTAGAAATACAATAGGTTTGCCATTTTGGTTGCCGGATTCTTCGTAATAAATTTCATGCAACTCGTCTGTTTTTAGCCGGCTTGATAGGTAAGGCTCTATTTCAGGGTGTAAATTGTAAGTTAAATGACTCATTATGTGCTTTAAACTTTCCATCTGATCTAATTAAAAATTTATTTTATGACTATAGCAAAGATTGTTTTTTTGCGTAATTGTAAATAAAGTGTAACTAAAGTGTTGCAATTGGAAATAATTTGTTTTATATTTCAAACCTCACGTGAAAATGTGATCACATGCAAGTGTGAATGGAAATGCGTTTTAAGTTTGTGGTGGTCAGCATGTTGGTTTGCGCCATATTGCTAAAGCAATGAGTTTGAACGCACTACTTTAAAACCCTTAGTAATAACTTTGGAGATAAACATGCAAGTAAATAAAATCAAGCTAGCTCTAGGTCTAGTAGCTGCAACTATGGCATTGCCAATGGTTGCTTCAGCTGCTGCAGACCAAGAAGCAGCAATGAAAAATGCTAACAACTGGGCTCACCCACGTGGTCAGCATGATAATCAAGGCTACAGTGCTCTATCGCAGGTCAATAAAGGTAACGTAAAAAACCTTAAAGCTGCTTGGACATTCGCTACTGGTGTAAACCGTGGTCATGAAGGATCGCCACTAGTTGTTGGTAACATGATGTATGTACATACAGCATTCCCAAACAACGTATACGCACTTGACTTAGATGATAACCAAAAAATCTCTTGGTCATACTTCCCTAAACAAGATCCTAGCGTTCAAGCAGTTCTATGTTGCGATAACGTTAACCGTGGTCTTGGTTATGGTGATGGTAAAGTTTACCTTCAACAAAATGATGGTAACTTGGTTGCTTTAGACGCTGCATCAGGCAAAGTAGTATGGTCAGTATTAGTAAATGATCCTAAAGTTGGTGCTACAAACACAAACGCTCCTCACGTTATTAAAGATAAAGTGTTGACTGGTTGTTCTGGTGCTGAGTTTGGTGTGCGTTGCTTTATGGCAGCTTACAATGCTAAAGATGGTTCATTAGCATGGAAAGCTTACTCAACAGGTCCTGATGCTGAAGTATTAATCGGCGATGACTTCAACTCTGCTAACCCACAGTTCAGTGCTTTGTCAGTATACAAAGACATCAACGGTGGTAACAAAGAAGGCGGTTCTTTTGAAGCATTAAAAGAAGGCGAAATTAAAATCGGTGAAAAAGACCTTGGTGTTCGCACATGGTTAAAACCACAAGCTGTTAAAGATGGATGGCAGCATGGTGGCGGTTCTGTATGGGGCTGGTGGCCATATGATTCACGTACAAATCTAGTTTATTACGGAACAGGTAACCCTTCTGTATGGAACCCAGATGTACGTCCTGGTGATAACAAATGGTCAATGACTATTTTTGCTCGTGATTTAGACACTGGTGTGGCTAAATGGGGCTACCAAATGACTCCACATGATGAGTGGGATTATGACGGTATTAACGAAGTTATCTTGTTCGACAAAGGTGGAAAAACATATGCATGGCATCATGACCGTAACGGTTTCGCATATACATTCGCTGCAGGCACTGGTACATTAATTGCTGCTGAGAAAGTTCACCCATTTGTAAACTGGGCAACTGGTGTTGACATGAAAACTGGCGTACCACAAAAGCTAGCTTCAGCTTCAACTCACCAAGACTACAATGCTAAAGGCGTTTGTCCTGCTGCGTTAGGTACTAAAGATCAGCAGCCTGCTGCTTACTCACCTAAAACTGGTCTAGTTTATTCTCCACTTAACCACGTATGTATGACATACGAGCCAGTTGAGTCTAAATATACTGCTGGTCAACCTTGGGTTGGTGCTACATTGACTATGTTCCCAGGTCCTGATGGTGTTATGGGTGGCTTTGCTGCTTACAACCCAATGACTAACAAAAAAGTATGGTACAACAAAGAGAAATTCTCTGCTTGGGGTGGTGCTTTAACAACTGCTTCAAACCTAGTGTTCTACGGTACTCTTGATCGTTGGTTTAAGGCTTTAGATGCTAAATCAGGTAAAGAACTTTGGAAATTCCAAGTTGGTTCTGGTGTGATTGGTAATGCATTTACATATGGCCATAAAGGTAAACAACACGTTGGTGTGCTATCAGGTATTGGTGGCTGGGCTGGCGTTGCGATGAACCTTGGTTTAACTAACCCAACAGACGCACTTGGTGCTGCGGGTGGTTATGCTGAACTAGTTAAATACAACGCTGCTCCTGGCGGCGGTGCATTAACAGTATTTAGCCTATAATTTGGTGTTTCACCAAATTTGCTAAATTAGTTTAGTAATGCAACTTAAAACACCTCGCTTCGGCGGGGTGTTTTTTTATGTAAAGATAATAGAAATAGCCTGTATACAGATAGGCATACACTTAAGTTTGTAATTGGCCAGAATTTCACTGGCAGATTAATGATTTTAATGAGCCAATAACTTCCGTAACTGTTTATACTCCTACGCTGAGCGTAAGAATATGTCTGACTATCATAAGGAATTTAAGAAGATGTTAAAAGCAATCCAAAAAGCCGGCTTCATTGTAAGTTTGTTATTCGCCGCAAATGTATCAATGGCTGCTGCCATTGATGAAATCCCACCACTAAATCCAGATGAAGGAAGACCGGGGGAGCAAGCACGCGTTCCAACACTAAAAGAATTTAGAGTCTGTACTGATCCAGACAACCTGCCATTTTCGAATAACAAACAAGAAGGCTTCGAAGATAAAATTGCAGCTGTATTGGCAGAGGACTTAAAGCTACCATTATCATTTATGTATGCTTTTAACCGTTTTGGTTTCTTAAGAAATACCATTAAAGCAAAACGCTGTGATGTACTGATGGCCGTGCCACCTGATTATGATCCTGTGATGACCTCAAAACCATACTACCGTACTGGTCATGTTTTTGTATGGCGTAAAGAGAGTGGTTATAACATTACTGGTTATGATTCGCCGGACCTTAAAAAAGGCTTGGTTGGTGTAACAGATAAGTCACCAATTACAGTCCCATTGAATGATAACGGTATTATTGGCAATGCTAAACCTTACCGTCTTCAGCGTGATTTAAATAAACCAGCTAGCTTGATGATTGATGACCTTGGAAAAGGTGTTATTGATGTTGCTGTTGCATGGGGCCCAATTGGGGGTTACTTTGCGAAGCATTCAAAAGTGCCAATGGTTGTGAAACTTACACCCGAGTATGAGAAAAGGAATGCAAGAGGTAAGTCTTACTGGAATCTATCAATTGGTGTGAGACACGGCGAGAAAGAGCGTATGAATATGATTCAGGGCGCATTAGATCGCAATCAAGATAAAATTCAAAAAATATTAGCTGATTATGGTGTATTGACTGTGCCAATTGTTGATGGAGACAATATTTTGAAAACATTTAGAAAGAATAAAAAGACAAATTTAAAAGAAGAAATGTTGAAAGAGTGATGACTAGAACTTAAAAAGTATGTAAAATAGCCGGCTTATTTGAGCTAAGAAAAATCAAAAGTTCTGTCAGCCAAATAATTTATTATTCGTTAGGCGGTGTGCGAAGGCTATATATATTGCTTAGGTGATATATTGCTTAGGTGAAAATTAGCGCACTCAATTATTAGTTAGATACAGGGAGATCACATGTTAGGTAGGAATACATTGAAGTCAACTTTAGTAGGTGGCTTATTAGTAATAGCAGGCATGGCAGTTTCATTTCAGGCAAGCGCAGCTTGTAAGTTAGTTTCAACTATTGATGGCACACCATTAAACATTAAAGTTGCTGCTGAAGACTCAGATGCCGCAAAAACATTCTTGGAGACATGTAAGAATCCATATAATGAGATTTTTGCTAAAGATGCAAAAGCACTAAAAAAATTAGGCCGTAGAGCATATAACTACAACAACTGTACTGGTTGTCACGGTGGTAAACTAGAAGGCATTATGGCTCCAGGTTTAAAAAAGCAACCTAAAGGCGGTCAAAGTCAATGGGATAACATGTGGGTTTATCCAAAAAATGCAACAGACAAAGGTATGTTTGAAACGATTGCTGGTGGTACACCAGGTAAATCTGCCAAAGGTACAATGTTTAAATGGCATAAACAAATTGAAGGCCATACTGGTGATGGCTTGACTACGGATGAAATCTTGCAAGCAATTGCTTATATCCGTACTAAGTATGAAGGTACTGATGGCAAAACTTGGTTAGAATAATTTACCTTTTTTTAATTAACGCGCTTACCGACTGCATGTTCTTAAGTGCGTTTTGTTTTGTACCTATAACAGAGTAAAAGAAAAGAATATATATGACAGCTGCAAAATTACATCATATCGTTATCGTTGGTGGCGGGGCAGGTGGTTTAGAGCTTGCAACGAGCCTAGGAGACTCGCTTGGAAGGAAAAGTAAGGCCGCAATCACGCTGATTGATAGTAGTCGTACGCATGTGTGGAAACCATTGTTGCATGAGATTGCTGCGGGTAGTATGGACCCTGATAAGCACGAACTAAACTATCTTGCACAAGCGCACTGGCATAATTTTAAATTTCGTTTAGGTCGCATGAGCGGTCTAGACCGAAAGAATAAAGAAGTGCTGCTTGAACCGTATCATGATGAAGATGGATTTGAAGTAATTCCAGCAAGAAGCATTCCTTACGACAGCTTAGTGATTGCCATTGGTAGTACAACCAATGACTTTAGTGTAAAAGGCGCAATAGAGCATTCAATTGCATTAGATACACAAGATCAGGCAGAAAAATTCCATCGTAAATTGCATAACTCATTAGTGAGGGCGCAAACACAGGTGCCACCTATTGCAGCAGGTCAATTAGACGTTGCTATTGTTGGGGCAGGCGCGACAGGTGTTGAGCTAGCTGCCGAGTTACACAATACAACGCGTGAGTTAGCGGCTTATGGTTTGGATAATGTTGATGCAGAAAAAGACGTCAAGATTTCTATTATCGAAGCTAGTGATCGGTTGTTGCCAGCATTACCAAGAAAGCTAGCTGATACGGTTGAGTTGGAATTGAAAAAATTGGGTGTGCAAGTTAACACATCTGAACGTGTGACCGAGGTCACGGCTATGGGTGTACGTACGCATAGTGGTCGGTTCATTCCATCAGAGCTTGTCGTATGGGCAGCAGGGATTAAAGCGCCAGACTTCCTTAAAAATATATCCGGGTTAGAAACGAACAGCATTAATCAATTAGTGGTTGAGGAAACGCTGCAAACAACACTAGATGAAGATATTTTTGCATTTGGAGATTGTGCAGCCTGTCAGTGGGTCGGACATACAGCCAATGTGCCGCCACGAGCGCAAGCAGCGCACCAACAAGCCTCTACATTAGCTAAGACGATGAAGTATAGGGTTGCTGGTAAGAAAAAGCTTCCTGCGTACAAATATAGAGATTATGGCTCATTGATTAATTTAGGTCGTTACTCAACAGTTGGTAGTTTAATGGGCGCGCTATCTGGTGGTTCTATGTATATAGAAGGGTTAATTGCGCGGTTGATGTATCGCTCACTTTATCAAATGCACTTAGTTGCATTGCATGGATTTTTCTCTGTATTCCTGCAATCATTAGGGCGATTTATTTCGAGAAGAACTGAGTCAAAAGTTAAGCTTCACTAAATGGAACCTAACTAAATATGAGGCAATTACATTATTCGGGGATGCTAATGTTTCGGTATATGTGATTGATGGTACTCATGCTGATAATAATCACAGTGCCAAATACCATCGTGATGGTATTAATATGAATGTCGATGCGTACCATGACTAAGTAAATGCCCAACATAATGAGTATGCCAATATGCTCATTGAAGTTTTGTACGGCGATAGAGTGTCCAGACCCAACTAAATGATGCCCTCTGTGCTGCAATAATGCATTGAGTGGTACGACAAAAAATCCGCTCAATGTGCCAATGAGTAGTAAGATAAAACCAGCCATCATCCAATGTGTTGTAAATATGATAGCAATCACTAATCCGCCCATGACAATGCCTGCGGGTAATACTTTGACTGACTTCTCTAAAGTAATATATTTTGATGCGAGAAAAGCACCGATTGCAATGCCAACACCGACGGTAGCAATTAGATATGAAGACTCTTTAAACGTAAAGTCTAAGGCAAGGATAGCCCAAGTAATCACAACGAATTTAAGCGTGGCGCCAGCACCCCAGAATAGTGTTGTAACAGCTAAGGAGACCTGCCCTAAGGGGTCTCTCCACAAAGCAAAAAAAGCGTGCGTGAAGTCTTTTAGGATATAATTTAGCGACTTTTGGGCTAGTTTATGGTCAGCTGGCAGTTTTGGAATGAAGTGGTTGAACATGGCTGCAGCCACATATAAAGCAGCAATAAGCCACATTAACACATCCAAATTCTCACTAGCAAAACCACCCAGTATAGCCCCGAGAATAATGGCGATAACAGTAGATCCTTCCATCCAGCCATTGGCTTTAACTAATTGATCGCTAGGTAGCAGTTCAGTCATGATGCCATATTTTGCTGGAGAGTAAGCAGCTGCGCCAATCCCAACAATTCCGTATGCGAATAATGGGTGCATGCCCAATATCATGGATAGGCAACCAAGTACTTTTACTAGGTTAGCAAGGAACATCACACTGCCTTTAGGGAAGGCATCTGCAATAGGGCCTACAAAGGGGGCTAAAAGGATATATGAAATAATGAAGAACTGTTGCAAGAGCGGTGTATGCCATAAGGGAGCAGCAATAGAGGCTAGCATAGCAATAGCTGCAAACAAGAGTGCATTATCAGCCAGTGCAGAGAAAAACTGCGCGATCAATATGAAGTGGAATTTTTTAGTCACTATGCTAAGCCACCAGATTTTTATGGGTCATTTATAATGCCTCAGCTGCGAAGTCGGCTAAGCGAGAGCGCTCGCCACGGATCAATGTCGTATGGCCATTATGTTGCCAGCCTTTGAATCTATCGACTACGTAAGTTAAACCAGAACTACCTTCTGTCAAGTATGGCGTGTCAATTTGTTCAATATTGCCTAAGCAAACCACTTTTGTCCCTGGCCCTGCACGGGTAATGAGTGTTTTCATTTGTTTGGGAGTTAAATTCTGCGCTTCATCAATAATCAAAAATTTATTTAGAAACGTCCGGCCTCGCATGAAATTAAGAGACTTTACTTTTATACGTGTGCGGATAAGGTCTTGTGTTGCCGCTCGACCCCATTCTCCTGCATCTTCATCCGTTTGGTTTAATACATCTAAATTATCTTCTAAAGCACCCATCCAAGGCGCCATTTTCTCTTCTTCTGTCCCAGGTAGGAAGCCAATGTCTTCACCAACTGAAACAGTCACACGGGTCATAATGATTTCAGAGTAGGTTTTTTTATCGAGTGTTTGTGTTAATGCAGCTGCTAATGTCAGTAACGTTTTACCTGTGCCAGCTTGACCAAGTAGGGTGACGAAATCAACCTCAGGATCCATGAGTAAATTTAAGGCAAAGTTTTGTTCGCGGTTGCGAGCAGTAATACCCCATACATTATGTTTAGGGTTAGTGTGGTCTTGGATGACCTCTAATACCGTGCTGTTATCTTCAACCTTACGGACGATTGCGTGGAACGGTTTCTCATAATCATAATAAAGGAACTCATTAATGAGAAAGCTGTTGACTAATGGACCTGAAAGGCGGTAAAACATATTGCCTGACTCTTGCCACGATTCCATGTCTTTGCTGTGATGATCCCAGAAGTCTTTAGGTAATTCCCTGTTCCCACTATGCAGAAGGTCAGTGTCTTGTAATACTTTATCGTTAAAGTAATCTTCTGCTGCAAGACCCATTGCACGCGCTTTGATGCGAATGTTAATGTCTTTACTCACCAGAACTACTTCGCGGCAGGTATACTGCTTATGTAGGTGCAGTACGACACTAATGATTTGGTTGTCAGCTTTACTGTCGGCTAAGCCTGGTAGGTCGGTATCGACCTGATTGGCTTGTAAAAACAGCCGGCCGGAGACATGCCTATTGCCTTGAATGGCTAGTGGGCAGCCCTTTTCTAAATCAATTAAATCAGTGCCGACAATTTCCTCCAAATAACGGCTGGCTTGCCTTGCATTTCGGGCAACCTCTGTGAGCCCTCTTTTATTGTTATCTAGCTCTTCTAGCGTCACCATCGGCAAAAAGATATCGTGCTCTTCAAATCGAAAGAGTGACGATGGGTCATGCATCAATACATTAGTATCGAGGACAAAGAATTTTGCGCTTGCCGAGTTCTTTTTTGTCATAGGTTTTCTTTAGAGAATAATTAAAAAGATTAAATTGATTTCACGAATGCCAGCACCTCTTCTACATGGCCTGCCACTTTTACTTTACGCCACTCTTGGATAAGCACACCATCTTTATTGATCACAAAAGTGCTTCTTTGGATGCCACGCACTTGTTTGCCATACATATTTTTCATTTTGATGACATCGAAAATTTGGCAGGCCTTTTCCTCAGCATCTGATAGCAGTTCAAATGGGAAGCCAAACTTTGCTTTAAAATTCTCATGAGATTTAAGGCTGTCACGAGAAACGCCGACTATTTCGGTATTGGCTGCTTGGAATTCACTATAGAAGTCTCTGAACTGCATACCTTGTGTTGTACATCCGGGCGTCGAGTCTTTTGGATAAAAGTAGATAATTAGGTTTTTGCCAATATAGTCAGATAGTTTAAAGGAATGACCGCTAGTTGCAGGGAGTTTGAAATCAGAAATAGTTTTATTGAGCATAAATCTTTATAGTTGGTTCTTTGTGTATACAGTTCTATTGTTGTAAAGATTAAGAGTTAATGCAAGTATATTCGCAATTACTTTCAATCATGCTGGTTTTATTTTTTGCGGGTATTTCAATGCGCTTATTACGGAAAGGATAGTGTGATTTCCATCCCTTTTGACTGGATTGCTGACATTAGCCATTGGCTAGCTTAAAGCTGATTGGTACAGCGATGTTAAATAAACTGCCTGCTAGCGCTTTGGGCGGTGCTGGGAATGGTGCCGCTTTTTTTGCCATGGATAAAGCGCGTCTGTCCAAAGCCTTATGACCACTACTTTCACGAACGCTCGTTGAGATTACATTGCCATTGCTATCAATTTTAATGTCTAGTAATACTGTGCCTTGCCAGCCCCGTCTTTGCGCTATTTTTGGGTATGATTTATGTTGTGCAAATGCCCGTCCCAATAGCTTGCTATACGCGTTTGTAGCAGCATTGATATCGGCTTGACTCGGCCCAGGCGGGGGTGGTGGGGGTTCAATAGGGGTTGGCGGCACAATGACTTCTGGTGCTTTCTCAGCTGTTGGTTGTACTGCAACCATCTGTTGAGCCACTTCAGGTTTTTTGATTGGAATAAGTGTTGGCTTGACAATTGGCTTTGGCTTGACAATTGGCTTTGGCTTGACAATTGGCTTTGGCTTGACAATTGGCTTTGGCTTTGGCTTGACAATTGGCTTTGGTGGCTCAGGAATATCAATAGGCGGTAATGGCGCTGCAACAGGTGCTGGTGGAGCGGGTTGTTGTAACTCTATTTTTAGCACCTGTGGCTTCTTTGGTTCGGCAGGGAAGTCAAAGCTTGGCACAACGACAGCGATGAGCACATGTAACAGCATTGAGGCAGTAACCGCCCAAATAATGCTATTTTCGTCAAGCCAGGAGTTGTTAACTGAAAGTTCCAAAGTAAGGTGCCAGAGTAAGGTACTGTGAAAAGGTAAGCCTTTGATTATACTATGGCTAGCCTTGGTTTGTTAAGACGATAAACTAGTTTTTATAAACCATATTACTAACCTTATGTTAAATAACCCCTTCAAATGCTTGGATATCGACGATAGTTCCTGCTTCACAATGCCCAATGGTTTCATTTAGCACAATGAAACAGTTGGATTGACTCATGCTGCTTAATATCCCAGAGCCTTGATTCGCTAATGGCTTGACTTTCCATAAACCACTTTCTTCAAATAAGATGCCGCGTTGAAATTCTGTGCGTCCTTTTGCTTTTTTAATTGGCGCTGTGCATTCGACTTTAAACATCGGGGTAGTTTTGGCTGTATTGCCCATCAGCGTTAATAACCCTTGGCGTACAAATTGATAAAACGTCACCATGGTGGAAACAGGGTTGCCAGGCAGCCCAAAGTAATGCGCGTTACCTACTTTTCCATAGGCCAGGGGGCGGCCTGGCTTCATATTGATTTTCCAAAACAACACTTCACCATGTTTGCTCAGTAGTAATTTCATGTAGTCTGCTTCCCCAACGGATACACCACCACTGGTTAACACGACATCATGTTCGTCAGCGGCTTTTAGTAGGGTTGCTTCTAGCAATTCAGGCCGGTCTGGAACAACGCCAAAGTCTGTAATGGACACGTTTAATTGACTGAGCATGCCATAAATCGTGTAACGGTTGCTGTCATAAATCTGCCCTTGTTCCAGCGGGTTTCCGACGCTGACTAATTCATCGCCAGTGCTAAAGAACGCAACTTTTAATTGGCGCCGGACAGCAATATTGGCAACGCCCAAAGAGGCCAATAAGCCTAAGTCGGCAGCTTGCATTTGATGGCCTTTATTCAGGACGGTACCACCGAGCTTTAAATCCTCGCCTGCTAATCGCACATTAGAACCGGCTGCTGGTACTTTTAATACATTGATGTATTCACCTTTGTTGACAGTTCTTTCTTGCATGACCACTGTATCAGCCCCTTTAGGAATCACAGCGCCGGTCATGATTTTGACGCATTCGATGGCTTTTACTTCGCCATCAAATGGCCTTCCCGCAAATGCGGTACCAATGATTTTAATCATTTTGATGCCATCACTATGTTTAAAAGCAAAGCCATCCATGGCGCTATTATTATGATTGGGCACGTTGTTCGGTGACACAACATCTCTTGCAAGAATACGACCTAAACTCTCACGAATCGGTAAAGTTTCAGTTTCTGTTACTGGTGTTAAAAACTGTTGAATAAATGCACGCGCCTGTTTAACTGACATGGCATTAGGGTCGTAATCATCCATGCAGCTTGGGTTGGTGGCGAGTTGTTTTAATGTCGCTTTAGTCATGTGTCGCTTGTATCCAATCCATTATAAAGGTACAGATTACTTCCGTGTCGTTAAGTGCTAATTGCGGTTTAGTGCAAGCGATCACTTCGTCGCAAGCTACAGCAATAATATTTGGGTCATCTTCAGCTAGCAAAGGCAAGCCTAAGCTAGGGCGGTGTATTTCAATTTTGGGAATCCGTGCTTGTTTAAAGCCTTCTACTAAAATCAAATCAGCATAAGTATTATTTAATTGTTCAAGTAACGATATTAAATCCGCTTCGCCACTGTCATCTGGCGTTCGTTGCATCTCTGTCATTAACGCCCAGCGCTTGCCGGATGCAATCAATGTTTGTACAGCACCAGCTTCACGAATGTTGTAACTATCCTTACCTGAATGGTCAATATCGAACTTATGATGCGCATGCTTAATCACTGAAACACGGATATCGTATTTTGCTAACGCGGGCAGAAGCCGTGTAATGGCAGTTGTTTTTCCAGCATTGCTGCCTGCTGCAACAATGCCTAAAATTGGTGTCTTATGCATCCGCTAGCTTTAAAGCTAAAGCTTCCAGCTCTTCAAATGTATTTAAGTTTACAAAAGCTTCGCTAACCTCATTAAATTCAACCTCGATATATTGTAGGCTTTTTTGCCAAGCACTTACTTTGCGCTCGCCTTGATCTATATAAGATAATAATGAAGGTAATACAGACTTCCTCATTAAGCAAAATACAGGGTGAGTATGGCCTGCGCTTTTAGCGACAGCAATATCAGCCGACTTATCGGTTAATGTGTTTATTAACCGCTCGACCAAGTCATCCGGCAGAAGCGGTGAGTCACATGGAACTGTTAATATATAATCGTGCTCCCCATTTTTTAAGCCCAATACAAAACCAGCTAAAGGGCCGATAAAGTGAGTATGCTCATCTTGCAATATTGGTAAATCAAACGCCGTATATTGTTCAATCTGGAGGTTGGCATTAATCAGCACCTCATCTACCTGCGGTGCTAAACGTTCAATGACGTGCTGTACTAGCGGTTTATTTTGAAGTCGGACTAAGCCCTTGCCTGCACCGCCCATGCGATTGGCTTGTCCGCCTGCTAATATGATTGCAGAAACACCCATTTAAGCTTTCTCCCAAGGCAGGTCTCTGCAGCCATTAACAATTTTTAGTACCTCTGTATATCTAAGGGGTTGGGCTGCCCAGCTTTTCATGTCTTCTTTTGAGGGCATATATTTCCTTTGTGTTTTAACCGCCTGTATGAGACATGAAACGTACAACAGCTGGTGCAGCGCGTTGCAAATCAAAATCATGCCCTTTGGGTTTGACTTTCATGCTGTTTATAATAGCCTCGATAAGTGGCGTATCATCGTTTCGATGTTCCCGTAATAATGGCATTAATTCAACTTTATCTTCTTGACCTAAGCATAAGTAAAGTTCGCCTTTGCAAGTGATGCGCACACGGTTACAGTTCTCGCAAAAGTTATGACTATGCGGTGAGATAAAGCCAACTTTTGTGTGTGTGTCGGCGACATGCCAGTACTTTGCAGGGCCACCTGTTGACTCTGTACTTGGTAGTAGCGAGTACTTGCTTTTAAGTAGGTTTAATGTATCCGTATTACTCACAAAGGTACTCTCACGGGAGTGGTTCACATCGCCGAGTGGCATTTCTTCGATAAAGCTAATATCAATGTGTTTATCAATAGCAAACTGCACCAAATCAAAAGCCTCGTCATCATTGGTTCCGCGCATTAACACCGTGTTGAGCTTGATGCCTTCAAAGCCTGTTGCAATGGCACTATCAATCCCTGCGAGCACTTTTTTTAAATCACCTGTTCGGGTGATGGCTTTAAAGCGTTTAGGATTCAGGCTGTCGACTGAAATATTAATGCGTTTTACACCAGCTTGTTTTAACGACTCTGACTGTTTGCTGAGTTGGCTGCCATTAGTCGTTATCACCAATTCATCTAAACCCTCTAATTGACCAATCTCTTCAAATAACCACAGCGCATTTTTGCGTACTAAAGGTTCGCCGCCAGTGATACGTACTTTTGTAACGCCAAGCTGGACAAATACGTTAACAATACGTGCGCACTCCTCTAGACTAAGGACTTCATTACGAGGCAAAAATGTCATGTCTTCTGCCATGCAATATAGGCAACGGAAGTCGCAACGGTCGGTAATGGAGATGCGAATATAGTCGACCTGTCTACCGAATTGGTCTATTAGTTTATGCGGTTGTTTATTTGGAGCTGTAATCATATACAGAATAGGGATGTTGTTTGGTTGGTTAGCCGTTATTTTAAGCCCTTTTCAGGGTTTAACAACAATAGTTTTAGGTATATGATAGCGTAAAATCTATAATTAATTAGCATATGGAGTTAGCCTTGGCAGATAAGCTTTCCGCGGTTGAGTTAGAAAAAATAGGAGCACATATTGCAGTCCATCAAGGAATACCTGGTGGGTTGTTGCCTTTATTGCATGCAATTCAAGATGATATTGGTTATGTGCCTGAAGCGTCGTACCTGCCTATTTCAAAAGCATTGGCATTATCAGTGGCTGAAGTGCATGGCTTTGTAACATTTTATCACCACTTTAGAACCCGGCCTGTTGGCGACCATGTGTTGCAAGTTTGTCGTGCAGAGTCCTGCCAAGCCATGGGTTCGGAAAAGTTAGAGGCGGATATTAAAGCCAAGCTTGGTATTGATTATCACGAAACGACAACTGATGGAAAAGTGACCTTGTTACCTGTGTACTGTCTAGGTAACTGTGCTAGTTCACCTGCGGTGATGATGGATTGTGATGTTTATGGACGAGTTGATATGGTGAAAATTACAGAATTGGTGGGTGAATAATGGTTAAGGTTTTTATTCCTCGTGATTCAACGGCACTCTCGTTAGGCGCGGACAGTACGGTGAAAGCAATTCAAACAGAAGCTGAAAAACGTGGTGTTGAACTTACGATTATTCGTAATGGCTCACGGGGTCTATTCTGGATAGAGCCATTGGTTGAGGTGGAAACATCGAAAGGCCGCGTTGCTTATGCGCCAGTCAAGCCAAAAGATGTAGACAGTTTGTTTGATGCTGATTTTATTAATGGCGGCGACCATATTTTATCGCTTGGCTTAACTGAAGAAATTCCTTATTTAAAAAATCAGCAACGTTTAACCTTTGCGCGCGCAGGCATTACGGACCCAGTTTCATTAGAAGACTATATTACTCACGACGGCTATAAAGGTTTGAAAAACGCATTGGCAATGACGCAAGAAGACATTGTTAAAACCGTGACCGACTCAGGTTTGCGTGGACGTGGTGGTGCGGCGTTCCCAACGGGTATTAAATGGAATACCGTGTTAGGTGCTGTAGGTGAACAAAAGTATATTGTGTGTAATGCCGATGAAGGTGATTCTGGCACTTACTCTGACCGTATGGTCATGGAAGATGACCCATATGTATTAATTGAAGGCATGACCATTGCAGGTCTCGCCGTTGGCGCTACACAAGGCTATATCTATTTGCGTAGTGAGTACCCACATGCGCTGCACATCTTGAATGAGGCCATTGTTAAAGCGAATGCACATGGCTATTTGGGTGATGATATTTGCGGTTCTGGACAAAGCTTCCAGATGGAAGTCCGACGTGCAGCTGGCGCTTATGTCTGCGGTGAAGAAACTTCATTACTTGAAAGCTTAGAAGGTAAGCGTGGGTTGGTGCGATTTAAACCGCCGCTACCTGCAATAGAAGGTTTGTTTGGGAAGCCAACCATTGTTAACAATGTAATTAGTTTAGCAACCATTCCAATTATCTTGGATAAAGGTGCGCAGTATTACGCTGATTACGGCATGGGCCGTTCACGCGGCACATTGCCTATTCAATTAGCGGGGAACATTAAACAAGGTGGTTTGGTCGAGCTGGCATTTGGTGTCACGTTAAGAGAGCTGCTCTATGACTATGGCGGCGGTTCAGCGAGTGGGCGACCAATCCGTGCGGTGCAAGTCGGGGGACCATTAGGTGCTTATTTGCCAGAGAGTCAATTTGATACACCAGTGGATTATGAATCGTTCCAAAAATTGTGGGCGGTACTTGGACATGGCGGAATTGTTGCATTCGACGATACGGTCGATATGGCGAAAATGGCGCGTTATGCATTTGAGTTTTGTTCGATTGAAAGCTGTGGTAAATGTACGCCATGCCGAATTGGAGCAACACGCGGCGTGGAAGTGATGGATAAAATCACTTCAGGTACTGAACATACGAAGAATATACAAGTGTTACGAGACTTGTCCAGTACCATGCTTAATGGTTCATTATGTGCTTTGGGAGGCATGACGCCTTACCCAGTGATCAGCGCATTAAACCACTTTGGCGAAGACTTTGGATTGGGTGTTAACGAAAAAGAGGGTGTCGCTTAACCACGACAAAATAGCATCATGGATGATATTAAATGTAATACTGTAAATACTGAACCTTTGGTTTACGACTCGGAAAAAGATTACGGTACACCAAAGAAAATGAGCGAGAAGCAAGTCACGCTGAATATTGATGGCGTTGAGGTGGTTGTGCCCGAAGGTACTTCTATCATGCATGCAGCGCAACTTGTCGGTGTGACAGTGCCTAAATTGTGTGCGACTGATTCATTAGAACCATTTGGTTCTTGCCGTTTGTGTTTGGTTGAAATCGAAGGTCGTCGTGGTATGCCTGCTTCTTGTACGACTCCAGTAGTAGAAGGCATTAAAGTCAAAACGCAAACTGAAGCTTTAGCTGATACACGCCGCGGTGTGATGGAGCTGTATATTTCAGACCACCCACTGGATTGTTTAACCTGTGCGGCCAATGGTGATTGTGAATTGCAAGACATGGCTGGTGCAGTTGGTTTGCGCGAAGTACGTTATGGCTACGAAGGTGAGAATCACCTTGAGGCAGAAAAAGATGAAAGTAATCCATACTTCACTTTTGACCCTTCAAAATGTATTGTTTGTTCACGTTGTGTAAGGGCTTGTGAAGAAATACAAGGTACATTTGCACTAACGATTGAAGGGCGTGGATTTGAAAGTAAAGTATCTGCTGGTAATGAAGACTTTATGGATTCTGAGTGCGTGTCTTGCGGCGCTTGTATACAAGCTTGTCCGACAGCGACATTGATGGAAAAAACTGTGATTGAAGCGGGTACACCAGAACATAAAGTGACTACCACTTGTGCGTACTGTGGTGTTGGCTGTAGTTTTGATGCGGAAATGAAAGGTGATGAAGTCGTTCGCATGACGCCGAATAAAGACGGTGGCGCGAATCATGGACACTCTTGCGTTAAAGGCCGTTTTGCATGGGGCTATGCAACGCATCAAGACCGTATTACGACACCAATGATCCGTAAAAGCATTCATGATGAATGGCAGCAAGTTGGCTGGGATGAAGCTATTGAGTATGCGGCAAGTGAAATTAAACGGATTCAGGCTAAGTATGGCAAGGATTCCGCTGGTGGTATTACCTCATCACGTTGTACCAATGAAGAGGTGTATGTGACGCAAAAGCTCGTGCGTGCAGTGTTTGGCAGCAATAATGTGGATACTTGCGCACGTGTTTGCCACAGCCCCACTGGATATGGGTTGAAGCGAACCTTAGGTGAATCAGCGGGTACGCAGGCATTTGATTCAGTGATGCAATCAGATGTGATCTTTGTGATGGGTGCAAACCCAACTGATGCACATCCTGTGTTTGCCTCACAAATGAAACGTCGTTTACGTGAAGGTGCGAAGCTCATCGTGGCTGACCCACGTGCTATTGATTTAGTCGAGAACGAGCCACATGTGCGTGCGGACTACCATTTGAATTTACGTCCAGGCACTAATGTTGCACTAATTTCTGCGATGGCACATGTCGTTGTGACAGAGGATTTAGTACAAAAAGATTTTGTGAAAGAACGTTGTGAGTGGGATTCATTTGTTGCATGGCGTGATTTTGTGGCCAAGCCAGAAAACTCACCAGAAGCATTAGAAAAAACCCTAGGTGTTGCTGCGGATAAAGTGCGAGCCGCCGCACGCTTATTTGCCACAGGTGGCAACGCAGCTATTTACTATGGTTTAGGTGTTACTGAGCATAGCCAAGGTTCTACGGCTGTAATTGGTATTGCTAATCTAGCAATGGCGACTGGTAACATTGGCCGTGAAGGCGTGGGTGTAAACCCGCTTCGAGGACAGAATAATGTGCAAGGCTCATGTGATATGGGTTCTATGCCGCATGAGTTCCCAGGTTATCGTCATGTGCATGACGACGAAGCACGTGCTGAGTTTGAAGCTGCGTGGGGTGTGCCATTAAGTACCGACCCAGGTTTGCGGATTCCGAATATGCTAGATTTGGCAGTAGAGGGTAGCTTTAAGGCGCTTTACTGTGTTGGCGAGGATATTGCACAATCTGACCCTGATACCAAGCATGTGAGGCAGGCCCTAAAAAGTATGGAGTGCGTGATTGTGCAAGATTTATTCTTGAATGAAACGGCCATGTTTGCCCATGTATTTTTCCCTGGCGCATCATTCCTAGAGAAAAACGGTACGTTCACTAATGCTGAACGTCGCATCTCACCTGTGCGTAAAGTCATGGCACCTAAAAATGGCATGGAAGACTGGGAAATTACCGCTAAGTTTTCTACGGCTTTAGGCTACCCAATGGAATACAACCATGCCAGCGAGATTATGGATGAAATCGCTGAGCTCACCCCGACGTTTAAAGGCGTAAGTTTTGAAAAGCTAGATAAGCTTGGTAGCATACAGTGGCCTTGTAATGATGAGGCGCCAGCAGGTACGCCAACAATGCATGTGGATGAATTTGTACGCGGTAAAGGTAAATTCTATATTACCCAATATGTGCCAACGACTGAAAAGGTAAATGGCAAGTATCCATTGATTCTCACCACTGGCCGCATTCTCAGCCAATACAATGTGGGTGCGCAATCACGCCGCACACTCAACAGCATGTGGCACAATGAAGATGTGATTGAGCTGCATCCACATGATGCAGAAGAGCGTGCAATTCAAGAAGGTGATTGGGTGGGTATTACCAGCCGAGCAGGTGAGACTGTGATGAGGGCTGTCATTACAGAATGTGTGCAACCAGGTGTGGTGTATACCACGTTCCACCACCCTGAATCAGGTGCGAATGTGATTACTACTGATAATTCAGACTGGGCAACTAACTGCCCTGAGTTTAAAGTGACTGCTGTGCAGGTTGCTAGAGTGAATCAAATGTCTGACTGGCAAAAAGAGCACAAAGCATTCAGTGAATCACAAATCGAACTGACGGGTATATTGCCGACTAAGCCAGAGGTTGTTGAGTAAATATTGCTGGCATGAAGCAGCCGTTCACTAAAGATATTAACCAGCCAGTACAGCAATATCTTGTGCAGCGCTGGCGTGGTGGCGAGCTGATGCAAGCAACAGATCAGCTAGCAGAGGAAGTGCCAGTAGCTTTAGTTTATAACGGTGTGTCACATGCGGTGATGTTGGCTAGTCCGCAAGATTTAGAAGATTTTGCTTTAGGTTTTTCGTTGACTGAAGGTATATTGCAAGATAAAAGTGAGTTGTATGGTGTAGAAATACAAGCACAAGAGAATGGCATAGAGTTGCAATTGGAAATTGCAACTGAGCAGTTTGTGAAACTCAAAGAGCACCGACGGAATATTGCTGGCCGCACGGGTTGTGGTTTATGTGGGGCTGAAAGTTTAACGCAAGTATTTCGATTGCCTGCAGTCAGAGATGCGGGGGTAGCATTGCAACCCATCAGTATGCACAGTGTTTTTAAAGCCCATGACAGCATTTGCGCTTTACAGCCGATGCAACAGAAAACTGGAGCAACACATGCTTGTGCATGGGCAGATAGTGATGGTGCTATTCAATATGTACGAGAAGATGTTGGCCGACACAATGCACTAGATAAGTTATTAGGTGTTTTATGCAAACAGGAAGTAAAGGGCGGTTTTATCTTAACCTCGAGTCGAGCTAGTTATGAAATGGTGCAAAAAGTAACCATGATGGGGTTTGACTTATTGGCCGCAATTTCTGCACCGACAGGTTTGGCTGTTCGTATTGCAGAAGAGTATGGAATTACATTATTAGGGTTTGTGCGAGATCAACAATATGTGGCTTATAGTCACGCGAATAGAATGACAGAATAGGTGAGTATGAAAGCAGATAAATTAATTGTGATGGCCAATCAAATTGGTGAGTTTTTTGAAGCCAATCCAAGTAAGGAAGAGGTTGAAGCTGGTATTGCTGACCATTTAAAAGCATCCTGGAACTCGGTCATGATTAACGCCATATTAGCGCATGTGAAAGAAAATGATGGGCAGGGCTTACATCCAAGTGTCAAAGCAGCAATTCAGCAGCATATTGCTTAAGCCTTTCAATGGAGTTTGTTTCAAGTGGTTTACTCATAGCCCCCATTATTTTCATTGCGGCACTGCTATACTCATCAGTTGGGCATGGAGGCGCATCGGGTTATATCGCGGTGATGGCGCTGATGAGCATTGCACCTGAAAGCATGCGGCCGGCAGCGTTAACTTTAAATGTACTGGTCAGTTCAATTGCACTGTATAAGTTTTACAAAGTAAAAGCCTTTTCTTGGCAGTTGTTACTTCCCATTATTGTTGGATCGATACCGCTTGCTTTTCTTGGCGGCCAAATCACACTACCATCTCATATTTATAAGCCAGTTATTGGTGTTGTGTTAATGATTGCTGCTTGGCAGGTCTATCGAAGTGCTAGTTTCGAGCCATTAAGAATTAAACAACCACCAAGCAAACTATCGTTAGTAAGCATGGGTGCAGGCTTGGGTCTGTTGTCAGGTTTGACAGGTGTTGGTGGTGGTATCTTTTTAAGCCCAATTCTTATTTTAATGAACTGGGCAGAAACTAAAATGATTTCCGGTATTGTGGCAGCTTTTATCTTGGTTAATTCTATTGCCGGGTTGTCTGGTGTGTTAACACAACCTTATCAGCTTCCAAGGGGCTTGGAATTTTGGGCGCTAGCTGCTGTAGCTGGCGGTTTGATTGGTGCGGAGTATGGTAGTTGCCGCTTAGGAAATCCTACCATTAGAAAGCTTTTGGCACTGGTATTAGTGGTTGCTGGCATTAAAATGTTGTTGACGGGCTAGATTGCCTTTAGTCGAGAGATGAGGACGTTCGTTGGAACAGTCTAAAGCTTTCCTTATGTTCACTGTTGCGTTTCCCACCCCAAATATAATGCCAGCTTTGACCAAGCACCACTTCTGACGGGTTGCGTTTATCTTGAATTAAAAACAGGTCGCAGTTAGGTTCTTCACCAGGCTGGCTAGGCTGTGTTTTAACATCTACAT
Source organism: uncultured Methylophilaceae bacterium (assembly GCA_913009235.1). Lineage (GTDB taxonomy): Bacteria > Pseudomonadota > Gammaproteobacteria > Burkholderiales > Methylophilaceae. The sequence goes on from CAJVXS010000002.1 coordinate 94,677, forward strand.
AATAATGCAGTAAATCTATCTGATCTGCCCCAATTTTTTCACTAGTGATGCAGGCATAATCTGTTGGTAGCACATTTTTTAAACTAGTGAAAACATCACGATAACTACGTGCTGAATCAATCATGGGCAGCCATAATGTCATCAGTAACGTCCACGTAAAGGTCATGCCAATAGCCCAATTCGTTACAGCTGAACGATTCGAGTATTTAGAGCGAAGTGCAGCAAACAGCCATATTAATGTAATGGCAGAGGCTGAAACAAGCGCAAAAATACTAAAATCCAGTTTAGTGAGGCCCGACAGAAAGATTAAACGCTCTTTAAGCTTTACAGGACTTCCTGACATCATAGCTCCCCAGCCCACCCAAATAAGAGAGCCCATTAATCCGAATAAAACAAGTCCAAACCAATTCAATGCGCTAGCAGCACCACGTTTCAATGTTTCTATACTGCCGCCTGCTAGTATCGTTAATGGAATTAATAATGGCAGAGCATAAATGTTTTCATGTTCGCCGAGAAAGCCTATGCTTATAAAAGTAGCAATAAAAAACGTAATGCATAATTGAAATTTTGGTTGATTTAGTAGGCGTGTACGATAACGCCATATGCCCCAGATTGCTAACGGCAATGAAGGCCAAGCATACCAAGATAATAGTTTGAGAAAATACAAGTGATCATGATTGGCCATTACTGTTGTTGACTTTTCCAACCATCCATAAAAGAGTGAAGGCTCTAAATTTAAGCAAAGTAACGACCAGCCTAATACCATTGGGCTGGCAATTAACAGTGCCACTCCTGCCACTTTGGTAAATCTAGGCGTTCTCCAGTGTTTGAAAAAACAAGGTAATGCGATACCTGTGAGTAAGATGATGCTAAGTGGGAGTAAGCCTGTTGATAAGAAACTAACGCCCATTCCTAGCCCCAATAAACCACTTGCTCTGTATGGGCGCCTTTTGGTAAGCGCAAGCCCATAAAAACAAGTCGCTATACCTGCTAATGCTGAAGTTGCAGGGGAAATAAGGTGTGCACTGATGATTAGCCCAGCTGCACTAATGAAGATGAAGGTAGTTTGTCGGCCAATACCTCTCCCCCATAGCTCCCTCCCTGCCATGCCAGTCATGAGCAAGGTGATCAACATCCATAAGCCAGTCGCAATGCGAGCACCATCATGTATGGGTAATATGCCGCTAAACACTTTCGCTGTTAGTGCTGCACTTAAGTAGTACAGTGGAGGGCTGGATAGTTGATTGCTGCTGGCTGCGGTTGGTGCGAGGTAGTTGCCATTATCTAGTACGTTTTTAATGGTGCTGAGCGCATCTGGTTCAAATGGTTTCCATGGCTCATGGCCAATTAAACCCATGAGCAACCAAACAGCACATAGTAGAATCAGTAAGCGAACTTTGGCTCTGTCACCGACGCGTGCGCGTGGGGTAGACATATTACCTTGCCAGTCATGTTCGAGGTTGAAACGCATGTGGTTTATTTGTTATTGTTTAGTCAATAGTTTAGTTATATGGTTGAATTCTAGCGTAGCAGTTAGTTCAATAGTTTCATTTTAACATTATGAAAACGATGCATTTGTACTTTAACCCATAAAAAAAGGCAGCTTAGCTGCCTTTTAACTACACACTTTTTTATTAAAAGCATATTTAGTTTACATACCGTATTTCTTACGAAATTTATCAACACGACCAGCCGTATCTAGAATCACTTGCTTACCAGTATAGAACGGGTGAGATTTTGATGAAACCTCAATCTTAACCAATGGATACTCTTTACCGTCTTCCCACTTGATTGTATCTTTAGCGTTAATGGTAGAGCGTGTTATAAAGCTAAAGTCTGCACCGATATCTTGGAACACAACTTCTCTATATTCAGGGTGGATACCATCTTTCATAATATAACCTTATCTTTGTTTGTTAGCCGCTTAAAAGCTACTAAAATTAAATTCTTTTTCGCGAGGTCAGCATTGTATTGTGTTTTAAACAGCTAAGCAAGTGAAAATATTGCGTTTTTAGACTATTTGGCCTTGATTGACTGAGGGGTTAGCTACGACGCATGCTGTCAAAGAAGTCAGCATTGTTTTTCGTTTGCTTGATTTTGTCGAGCAAGAACTCCATCGCATCTAAATCATCCATTGGATAAAGTAGTTTGCGTAGTACCCAAATCTTCTGTAATACATCTTTTTCAATCAGCAATTCTTCACGGCGCGTACTAGATTTGTTGACATTGATTGCAGGGTAGACACGTTTTTCTGCCATACGGCGATCCAAATGGATCTCCATATTACCCGTGCCTTTAAACTCTTCATAAATTACATCATCCATACGCGAGCCTGTATCAACAAGCGCCGTAGCGATAATTGTGAGTGAACCGCCTTCTTCAATATTACGTGCGGCCCCGAAAAAGCGTTTCGGCTTATGGAGTGCATTAGCATCAACGCCGCCCGAGAGCACTTTGCCTGATGATGGAATCACCGTATTGTAAGCACGTGCCAAACGGGTAATGGAGTCGAGTAGAATCACAACATCTTTTTTGTGCTCAACTAAACGTTTTGCTTTTTCTAAAACCATTTCCGCGACCTGTAAATGGCGTGCAGCTGGCTCATCAAACGTAGAAGCAACAACCTCACCTCTTACTGAACGCGTCATCTCAGTTACCTCCTCTGGGCGCTCATCAATTAGTAGCACAATCAGTATTACGTCAGGATGGTTGGCGGTAATGGCATGTGCAATATTTTGCATCATTACCGTTTTACCACTTTTCGGGCTAGCAACTAGTAATGCCCGCTGACCTTTACCAATTGGTGCTATCATGTCGATCACACGGCTGGTGATATTTTCTTCCGCTTTAATATCGCGTTCTAGTGTCAGTGGTTCCGTAGGGAACAACGGTGTTAAATTCTCAAATAATATTTTGTGTTTTGTATTCTCCGGCTTTTCGCCATTCACTGTGTCTACTTTGACTAATGCAAAATAGCGCTCACCGTCTTTTGGTGTGCGAATCTCACCTTGAACACTATCACCTGTGTGTAAGTTGAAACGGCGAACTTGTGAAGGGGACACATAAATATCTCCATGGCTTGCAAGGTAGGATGTGTCTGGAGAGCGTAAAAACCCGAATCCATCTTGTAGCACTTCTAGCGTCCCATCGCCAAATATATTGTCACCATTTTTAGCTTTATTTTTGAGGATGGCGAAAATAACGTCTTGTTTGCGCATGCGGCTTGCATTGTCGACACCATCGGCAATCGCCATGTCGACTAGTTCGGTGACGGGTAAATGTTTTAGGTCAGATAAATGCATGAAAAAGCTCGCTAGGTGAGGTGAGGTTAATAAACAGTGAAGTCAATCGGGACTAGCTTCTAAGCGACAAAAACTAGGAGAATATTTATTAAATGTTACTGTCAATAAATGCAATTAACTGAGATTTAGACAACGCGCCAACTTTCGTGGCTTCTACATTGCCATTTTTAAACAACATTAATGTAGGAATGCCACGAATGCCATATTTAGGTGGTGTTTGCGGGTTGTCATCAATGTTTAGTTTTCCAATGGTTAGACGGTCAGCATATTCAGCTGAAATATCTTCTAGTATGGGTCCAATCATTTTGCATGGACCACACCATTCTGCCCAGTAGTCTACTAAAACTGGCAATTGTGATTGCAGTACTTGTTCTTCAAAACTAGTATCGCTAAGATGAATGATTTTTTCGCTCATGGGGGCCTCGGACGGTTGAATATTGATTGGGTTTGCCAAGTATTTTAACAAAAATAGCTTAACTAAAATAATGTCGCTGGTTAATTTAGCTGGCTGATTTATGTTTGATTTAATAGCTTTGAAAGCCAGCGTTCGCTACTAGAATCTGCTATATTATCTCTAACAGCGCAGTATTGCAACACCTGCAGCATGCTATTAAGCACTATTGCTGTTGTTTAATGGTTTTGGGATATTCCTAGCGGATTATCCCATATTCTAACACCCAAGTTAAGGGGTATCATAGTTTCGATGCGAAAACATGTTGTATTGCTATTGTTGTTTTTTACCTGCAGCATGGCGCATGCAGTAGATGAATTTGTACTAAAAGATATGTCTGGTGCTGAGCACCGGCTAAGTCAGTACGCGGGGAAATGGGTAATTATTAATTACTGGGCAACATGGTGTCCACCGTGTCTAGAAGAAATACCAGAGTTTGTCGCCTTATATGATGAGCGGAGAAATAAAGATGTAATGGTCATCGGCGTGGTGTTTGATTACAGGAGTATTAAAATAGTTAGTGATTACGTGGATGACATGTTGATTTCTTATCCTATTGTGCTTGGGAATGACAATATCATTAAACAAATCGGGTCTGCTGATCTGCTGCCAACGACTTACTTTTTTAACCCTAAGGGGGTGTTGGTTAAAGTCAAACGTGGACTTGTCTCTAGGCAGTACCTAGAGGCAGCCATGCGTGAACAATAAGCAGTCTTACCTTAAGGGTTTGCTTGTAGTTCGCTTCTCGACACTTCTATTGACTCGCCTTTGCTATTAAGAATGCTTAAATTATTCCCTTCAACAAACTGCATGAGCTCTTCAAATCCATCTCGATTAGCAGTTCTAAACTCCATACTAACCACTAAGCAACGAACGCCATCAATAATTTTAGGTTTTAAGAAGTGGGAGTAACGCAATTTTCTATCCTCACCAAACTCAGCGTAACTACTACAAATGCGATCGACCCAGTCACTAGGGCGAAAGCGATTACCTTTACGCGTGAGGCTTTGAATGATGATTTCTTCAGATGTGTTCATGTTTATTTAACGCCCTAATATTGCGGTTAGTTTAATTCTGGTACTCAAACACTTTAACGACTTTCTCTACGCCACCCGTTGTGCGTGTAATTTCTGTGGCTAATTCTGCCTCACGATCGCTTACGATCCCCATGAGGTAGACAACCTTAGCCTCGGTTACGACTTTAATGGCATTCGCCGGAAAGTTTTTTTCGGCGACGAACTTTACTTTTATTTTCGACGTAAGGTAAGCGTCTTTCGCTCTATCACTGATTGTGCTTTTAAAGCCAACGGTTATTTCGTTGGTGATATTTTTTACACTCTTGACGGATTTTGTAATGCTTTCCGCCTCTGCCTTAGCTTCTGCATTAGGGGCTTCGCCCGTTAACAATACATTCAGGTTGTAGCTGGTCACATTAACATGCGCTTCACCACCTAATGCTTTCCGTATTCGGTGGATGGCTTTTATTTCAATATTTTCATCTTCCACGTAAATGCCCGCTGTGCGCCTGTCTAGCGCGGCTACACCTCCGGCGGTTGCGCTACCTACCGTAGCTGTAAAGCAAGCAGTGAGTTGCGTGCTGATGCCTGCAATGAGGATGGCTTTAATGAGAAGCCTTGAAAAAGATAACATAGTATACTTTCTAAAATATAGTGGGGTACTTGCGTTTTTTACGCATGATACGCCGATTATGTTTTAAATGCATTACGTAGCCACTCAATATGGTCTAAATGTGCTTTATTCATTGATACTACATCAAAACGACAGGCGCAGTCTTAAATGAGTTTGCAGAAAGGACTACGCTACAAGCTTAAGCCCCTTTAGCATTTTGAAAGTTACAGCTAATTTTTCAGTCGCTACGCCTGTAGCGTTCCTATTGATTTTCATCATGTAATTTTTATGGTTGTTTTTTTGATGTTCTTTTATTATTTCTTTTTAATAGCTGTTATAAACACTTCGCGTTAAAATTTGATTGATGAGTGAATCAATATTATATGTGGTCGCAACACCCATTGGTAATTTAGGCGATATTACCTTGCGTGCTTTGGAAGTGCTGAAAGACGTCGATGTGATTGCTGCTGAAGACACGCGACATACGTCAGGCTTGTTGAGTCATTTTGGCATTACGAAAAAGCTCATTGCCGTACATGAACATAATGAGCGTAACTCAGCACAAGGCTTATTAGCACTGATTCAAGCAGGAAAAAGTGTCGCACTAGTTACGGATGCAGGCACACCTGGCATTAGTGACCCCGGTGCGGTCGTGGTCGACGTGTTGCATGAGGCAGGCATTAAAGTCATGCCTATCCCTGGCGCGAGTGCTGTGATAGCAGCATTGTCAGCATCTGGTATTATCGGAAACGGATTTAGCTTCCTCGGCTTTTTGCCCGCCAGTAGCTCACAGCGCCGCAAAACATTAGATCTGTATAAATCACTCAGTCATACGCTAGTGTTTTATGAGGCGCCACATCGTATTGTTGGTAGTGTGGCAGATATGGCGAAAGTGCTGGGTGGCGAGCGGCGCATTACCGTCGCGCGTGAGCTGACTAAAACATTCGAAACAATATATCGTTGCGCATTAAGTGACGTGCAAGCATGGATTGAAAATGACCCTAATCAGCAGCGAGGAGAGCTTGTGTTGTTGGTTGAAGCTTCGCCACCAAAAGAAGAGGCTGCAGTGAGTGAAGATGCCAAACACAAACTCAAACTATTGTTGGCAGAGCTACCTTTGAAACAGGCTGTTAAGCTGGCAGCGGAAATGACAGACGCTAAGAAAAATGATTTATATCAGATGGCATTGTCTTTAAAAGGTAGCCTTTAAAAGACGGACACTAAAAAACAAACCTTCATAAATATTTGAATTACTATGACAAAAAAAATCACAATTACACGCCCAGATGATTGGCATTTACATTTAAGAGATGGTGTAGCGCTGCAAGCGGTTGCCGCCGATGCAGCTAAGCAATTTGGCCGTGCCATTGTCATGCCTAATCTACGTCCACCAGTCACAACGACGGCATTGGCGGTTGCTTACCGTGAGAGCATCATGGCAGCGTTACCAAAAGACGCCAACTTTGAGCCGCTCATGGTGTTGTATCTGACCGATGTGACGACTGCTGATGAAATTTATAAAGCCAAAGGTAGTGGCATCGTGCATGGGGTCAAGCTTTATCCTGCCGGTGCGACAACCAACTCAGACTCTGGCGTGACTAGCCTTGAGAAGTGTGCTGATGCATTGTCTGCGATGCAAACGGTTGGTATTCCTTTGCTGGTGCATGCTGAAGTGACGGATGCTAATGTGGATGTATTTGATCGTGAAAAAGTATTTATTGATCGTCACATGAAATCGCTGATTGCCAGCTACCCAGGCTTGAAAGTGGTGTTTGAACATATTACGACGAAAGATGCGGTAGAGTTTGTGGCAACCGCTGGCCCTAATATAGCCGCGACCATTACCGCGCATCATTTGCTCATGAATCGTAATGATCTCTTTAAAGGTGGTATTCGCCCCCACCATTATTGCTTACCTATTTTAAAACGTGAAGAACATCGACAAGCTTTGGTTAAAGCTGCAACTTCTGGCAGCCCTAAATTCTTTTTAGGCACGGACAGCGCGCCGCATGCTAAAAATGCGAAAGAAGCAAGCTGTGGTTGTGCGGGTATGTATACTGCGCATGCAGCGATTGAGTTGTATGCAGAAGCGTTTGAGGCGGTTGATGCCTTAGAGCAACTGGAAGGCTTTGCTAGTTTTTATGGCGCAGATTTTTATGGCCTGCCTAGAAGTTCTGAGCAAGTAACCTTGGCGAAAGAGAGTTGGCAAGTGCCGGAAAGTTATCCTTATGATGGCGATGTGCTGGTGCCATTGCGGGCTGGGGAGTCTATCGCTTGGAGGGTTGTGTAAAGGTATGGCATGGTACGTCTGGTTGGTATTGGTTTTACTGGCACTCTCTTTCCTGACTTACTTATTGACTAAGCGTGCGCGACTGATAATGAAGCATAAAGATGATGAATTGGTTGAAATGCGCATGAAAGAAAAGTTCTGGGTAGGGCAGACTAAAGAGCAGTTAATTGATTCTTTGGGCGAGCCGTTAGCTGTTGATCAGAAGGTGTTGAAGACTAAGGTTAAAGAAGTTTGGAAGTATGAGCAGACTGGTAAGAATCGGTACGGGCTGAGAATCACGTTGGATGATGGAGTTGTTGTTGGGGGGGGTAGAAGTACAGGGGGCAGTTATAGCTAGGAATAGTGCGTCTAAAAACAATGGAGCCTGCCCTGTTGGCTCTAGAAAAACAATCTTAACCGCCATCAATTTAACAATCCGAATGTGAAGTTAGCCGGTAAGCCGGGTTTTGTCTTGTATTACTACAAGGACAGTCATTCATCTAGGCGTGTAATTACTCACACGCTCGAGCAACCTACCCACTGGCAGCGCGAGTCACGCCTATTGCCAGTCTATTTGGTCTTGCTGCAGATGGAGGTTGCCGCGTTTCACCGTAACTAAATACGCTCGTCTCTGTGGCCCTATTCCTCGCCTCGCGGCGTACGGCCGTTAGCCGTCATCTCACTCTGTGCAGCCCGGACTTTCCTCCCCTTACCACTAAGCGGCGACTGTCTTGGCTAACTTCGCCGAGTATTCTAACATCACAATCGACGTAAACACTCATACACACCAAATTCCCACAGCTTTTACACCAAAAATCCCCGAATTTACATTAAATAAACTTTTAAAGCCAGGCAAAAGGCCGCTATAGGAAATTCAGCACCCTACAAACATTCTCTGATAATTAACATTCATAAGCCCAAGTAACCTAATGATTATTAAAGGTTTTATTTTTATGCGAAAAATGACGTAAGTCCTTGTCTTGAAAGAAAAAAAGCTTGCTTTAAGCTATTTTTTGCTCTAGAGTTGCAATAAGTGGGGAGAAGTGGTGTTTTGTGGGTAATAATTAACGTATTACTAAGGGTGTTAATTATTCCCCACACCCTCACGGTGATTCTGATGAGAATTTTAACAAATAAAATTGGCGGTAAATAAAAAGTGTTTAAAGGTGCTGCAAGCTTAAATATAGATGTGAAAGGCCGGTTGGCGATTCCAGCTAAACACCGCGAGGCATTGCTTGCACTCTCTGACGGCAAGATGGTCTTAACCGCGCACTCACATCCTTGTTTGCTGTTATACCCAGCCCCTGCTTGGGCGCCTATCCAATCTAAAATCATGAGCCTCTCTAGCTTTGACAAAAAGTCTGCTGCTTTGCAACGTCGTTTGGTCGGTTATGCAGAGGATGTTGGTGTTGATAGTGCGGGCCGTATGCTTGTTTCTCCAGTGTTGCGTGAGTTAGCTGGGTTGGAGAAAGGGGTGATGTTGGTTGGGCAGGGCAGTCACTTTGAGTTGTGGAGCAAGGAAGCTTGGCTGAAGGAGAGCCAAGAGGCGGTTAATCCAGAAGGTGAGTATGAAATGCCATCGGAACTAGAAGGTTTCTCACTATGACAGAGGGCGCCATTTCAGCGCCCTCCTCAATATTAGTGCCATCTAGTTCTGAAGATGGTCAGCATATTACGGTTTTGTTGGATGAGGCTGTGGACGCACTAAACATTAAATCCGATGGTACTTATATGGATTGCACCTTTGGGCGTGGCGGACATAGCCAGAAAATATTGGAGCAGCTTGGAGATGGGGGTCGTTTATTTGCGGTTGATCGCGATTTGGCTGCTTATGTAACTGGACAAGCGATTTCTGATGCGCGATTTCATATCGAGCATTTGCATTTCTCGGAATTGAAACAATTAGCAGTAAGTCATGGCTTATCCAAAGTCGATGGCATCTTAATAGATTTAGGCATTTCGTCACCGCAGGTTGATGAGGGTGAGCGTGGCTTTAGCTTTCGCTTTGACGGTCCTTTGGACATGCGTATGGACCAAACACGTGGAAAAACAGTAGCAGAAATATTAACCAATATTTCGGAAAAAAAACTTAGAGAGGTAATAAAGGACTATGGTGAGGAACGGTTTGCTAAGCAGGTTGCAAGGGCGATTATTAAGGAGCGCACAGACGGGCGCGCCATCACCACTACAGGAAGGCTTGCCGAGGTCGTGGCGAGTGCCATCCCAAAGGTTGATCCGGGGAAGAATCCAGCAACACGCACCTTTCAAGCTTTACGGATTTTCGCAAATCAAGAGCTTGAGGAGTTGTCGATAATTTTGCCGCAGTGTATGGATTTATTGGTAGAGAATGGCCGTTTGGTTGTGATTAGTTTTCATTCTTTAGAAGATCGCGTGGCGAAGCAGTTTATTAAAGCTGAGTCGGACCGCGACAATTTGCCTTCAAACTTCCCTGTGCGCGCTAAAGATTTGCCGCAGGCTAGACTGGTTGCTGTTGGTAAAGCGATTAAGCCAAGTGCTAGAGAGGTGAAAGCTAACCCACGTTCAAGAAGTGCTGTCATGCGCGTAGCGATGAGGACAGCGACAGAATGATGAGGGCGAATATTATTTTATATGTCGCATTAATCTTAGTTGCATGTGGCCTGGTGACTTCTCAGCATGAAGCGAGAAGTCAGCATTCTGAAAGGGAGCGCTTACAGGCGGTTGCGGCGGAATATGAGGCCGAGTATGGGCAGTTGCAGATTGAACAAGGCACATGGGCGACGCACGCGCGAGTAGAGGAAGTGGCGACCACGCAATTAAAAATGGAAGTGCCAATCCCTAAGCAGATACAGGTTATCGTGTTGGATAAGGTGGGCCAATAAGATGAACCACCAACTGAGTGCTCATCAACAGCAGCGTGTGACTGGCTTCCCCGTATGGCGTAGACGCGTGCTACTTATGGGGCTGTTGATTTGTTTTATGGCGCTGGTGGGGAAAAGCATTTATTTGCAAAGCACTAAGAAAGAGTTTTTGCAAAAGCAGGGTGGAAATCGCCATATTCGCACACTATCCTTACAAGCAGGTCGAGGGAACATTACTGATAGAAATGGTGTAATTCTGGCGGGTAGCAGTCCTGTTGTTTCTGTTTGGGCTAATCCTTCATTGGTGAAAATAGATACCAAGAAAAGATTGGCACTAACTAAACTATTAAAAATAAAAACATCAACCTTGAATAAAAGGCTGGGTAACAAAACACGTAAGTTTGTGTATATCAAAAGACGTTTGTCGCCGAGCCTAGGCAGTGAGGTGAAAGCGCTAAAAATAACTGGCGTGCATTTAGAACGTGAATATAAACGATTCTACCCGGCGGGAAATATGGTTTCGCACGTAGTTGGCTTTACTGGTATTGATGGAAATGGGCAAGAAGGTGTTGAATTGGTTCGTAATGCTGAATTAACAGGCAAGGTTGGTCAACGACGCATCATAAAAGATAGAGCTGGACATATTATTGAAGAGCTGGAAGTGATGAGTGAGCCACGAGATGGTCAAGAGCTGGTGTTAAGCATTGATCGTAGAATTCAATACTTGGTATTCAGAGAGCTATCTAGATCAGTAGCTAAGTATAAGGCTAAGGCAGGCTCGGCAGTGGTGCTAGATGCTAAAACAGGGGAGGTATTGGCAATGGTGAATTTGCCAACTTATAACCCTAATAACCCAGTGAATAGTAGAGGTAAAACACGCAATCGTACATTAACTGATGTGTTTGAGCCGGGTTCTACCATGAAGCCAATAACTGTGGCAGCAGCCTTAGAGTTTGGTGGTTATTCACCAACGACAAAAGTGAAAACGGCGCCGGGCTATATGGCAATTGGTTCAGCAACAATACAGGACACGCATAATTATGATGAGTTGACTGTTGCTGAGGTGGTGAAGAGGTCATCTAATGTGGGATCTGCAAAAATAGCGCTCAGCTTGGACAAAAAAAAACTATGGAATGTTTTTAATGAAATAGGGTTTGGAGAAAAAACGGACATTCAATTTCCAGGTGAAGTGAGTGGAAAAGTCAGAGACTATAAAACTTGGCGGCCTATCGAGCAGGCAACTATGTCTTATGGGCATGGTATTAGTGTGACTTTGTTGCAGCTTGCAAGAGCGTATACCGTGTTTGCTAACGATGGTGAATTAAAACCAGTTTCATTAACCAAGCTGGATCAAGCTCCAATAGGAAAGTCTGTTTTTTCAGCAAAAGCAGCTAATAATGTCAAAGATATGTTGGAGCTGGTTGTGCAGGCTGGCGGTACTGGTGTGCGTGCACAGGTGGCTGGCTACCGTGTTGGAGGTAAAACTGGAACAGCGCATAAGCTAGGCCCTAAGGGTTATGAAAAGGATAAATATATAGGTACATTTGTTGGCCTAGCACCAGTTTCAAACCCACGTTTGATTATGGCTGTCATGATTGATGAGCCAACAACGGGCCAGTATTACGGCGGAACAGTGGCGGCGCCAGTGTTTAGCTCTGTGATGTCGGAAGTGTTGCGATTGTTGGCAGTACCACAAGATGCGCCAAACATAAATGCAGTTAGGCCGGTAGAGTCATTAGCTGATGAGCAGGAGGCGGTATGACTGCGTATGAAGTGAATGCCAATACCAACGACATTATAGCTGATAGTCGCAAGGTGACGACGGGTGCTTTGTTTTTAGCCTACCCAGGAGAAAGTGCAGACGGCAGAGATTATATTGCTGATGCGATTGATAGTGGCGCTAGTGCTGTGCTATGGGAGCCAGAAGGTTTTTCTTGGAATGATAGTTGGCACGTAGAAAATCAACCCATTCCTAACCTTAAGCAAGTTGCTGGCGTCATCGCTGGACAATTTTATGCAAACCCATCAAGTGAATTGTGGATGATTGGGGTGACTGGCACCAATGGTAAGACATCAGTGACGCAATGGATAGGGCAGTGTTTTGATTACTTGAATCAACCGTCTGCAGTCATCGGTACGCTTGGTAATGGATTGCTTCACCAGTTAATGCCAACAGAAAATACAACGCCAGATGCATTATTACTCCAGAAGCTACTGGCAAATTATGTGAAACAAGAAGTAGACACAGTTGCAATGGAGGTGTCTTCACATGGCTTGAGTCAAGGTCGTGTGAACGGTGTGGATTTTGATGTGGCGGTATTGACGAACTTATCTCGAGACCATCTTGATTATCACAGCAGCTACGAAAGTTATGCTGATGCTAAAAAGAGCTTATTTCATTTTGAGGGTTTAAAGCGTGTGGTGTTAAATGCGGATGATGATTTTGGTATTGCCATTCAGCAGGACTTGGATCAGCCTGATGTTCAAGTGCTGACTTATGGCATTGAAGCTGGTGATGTGCGCGCATCAAATATTCGTTTCGAGAGTGGTGCGATTAGCTTCTTTGTTACAACACCATTTGGTCAAGCTGATATGCAGGTTAACTTAATCGGTCGATTCAATGTCTACAATACGTTGGCAGTATTGACGACCTTGTTGATTTCTGGCGCGACATTTAATGATGCAGTTGAAGCTGTTCAAAAAATCAAACCTTTGGATGGACGTATGCAGCAGTTTGGTGGCGGTGAGCTGCCATTGGTTGTCGTGGATTTTGCTCATACACCAGACTCATTGAAAAATGTGCTGCTGGCATTGAGAGAAGAAACTAAACAGAGGTTGATTTGCGTATTCGGCTGCGGTGGAAATCGAGATCAAGGCAAGCGTACCATGATGGGAAAAGTGGCGAGTGAGCTTGCAGACATTGTGATTGTGACATCAGATAACCCGCGTCATGAGTCACCTGAAACCATTATGCGGGCAGTCATTGAGGGTGTTGAAGGTGAGTACCTTGCTGAGCAAGATAGGGCGAAAGCCATCGCAATGGCCATTGAAAATGCGCAAGCTGGTGATGTTGTAGTAATCGCAGGAAAAGGTCATGAGGCGTATCAAGAAATTATAGGGATTAAACATCCATTTAGCGATGTTGAGCAAGTGCTAACAGTGCTTAAATGTAATCAGGTGGCCAGTGCATGATGATGCTATCAGAAATCGCTAAAGCCCTAAATACACAAGTTATTGGCAAGGATGTCAATGTGCTTAGTATAGGTACAGACAGTAGGAATATTGAGGCTGGACAATTATTTGTCGCGCTTAAAGGCGACAACTTTGACGGTAATACTTATGCGGCAGAAGCCATTGGGCTTGGCGCTGCGGCGGCAGTAATTTCGGATGCTAATGTTGAGGTAAGTCCAGCAGTACTGGTTGGTGATGCACGCACCGCATTAGGCGAGTTGGCGCAATATTGGCGTCAAAAGTTCAGCTTACCTGTTGTTGCAATCACTGGCAGCAATGGCAAAACAACCGTTAAAGAGATGGTTACATCAATTTTAAATGCAGTCAGTGGAAAGGTGTTGGCCACTAAAGGCAACTTCAATAACGATGTGGGCATGCCACTTACTTTGCTGAATATGCGTGCTGAACATGAGTATGCGGTCATCGAGATGGGGATGAATCATATGGGCGAAATTCGCTATTTAACCAAAATAGCGCAACCACAAGTGGCTGTAATCAATAATGCAGGCACGGCACATATCGGTGAGCTTGGATCACGCGAGGATATTGCTCAGGCGAAAGGTGAAATCTTTGAGGGCTTGTCTGATGGCGGTATTGCCGTAATTAATGCGGATGATGATTTTGGCCCTTATTGGGAGTCTCTTAATGTGGAAAGAAAGGTTATTACCTTTGGCTTAGATGTCACTGGTTTTAGTGCGGCGGCGGATGTTTCAGCAATATATGAAACACAAGCTACGCATATGCAAGTTAAGCTAAAAACACCATCAGGAATAGTGGCGTTTAATCTTAATGTGCTCGGCAAGCACAATGTGAGTAATGCATTGGCTGCAAGTGCGGTAGCCGTTGCGTTAGGTATTAACAATGAAGTGATAGCTGCAGGATTAACACAATTTAATGGTGTGCAAGGACGTTTACAACAACATGTTGGTTATCAAGGTGCTGCCGTAATTGATGACACTTATAACGCCAACCCAGACTCGATGAAAGCGGCTGTAGACGTGTTGATGAACCAGCTGAAAAGTGATGAGAGTTACGCCATTTTTGTGATGGGTGATATGGGTGAGCTGGGTGACAATGCAGATGCGATGCATGTTGCAATCGGACAATACGCAGAGCAACAAGGTGTTTCAAAATTATTTAGTTACGGGAAATTAAGTCAGTTGGCAAGTGATGCGCTAGGGGAAAAGGGCCAGCATTTTGAAACCATAGAGGCTTTGGTTGATGCGGTTAAAAGAGAAATGCATGCGGGGATGTGTGTGCTAGTGAAGGGATCGCGATCTATGAAGATGGAGCGTGTCGTGAAAGCCATTATAAAAGGTAAAAAATTAGGGAGTGCACATTAAATGCTATTAGAGCTAGCACGCTATTACGCGCAAGATATTAGTGGGTTAAATGTATTTAACTACATTACGTTACGGGCGGTGATGGCAACATTGACCGCTTTGATTATTTCCTTTGTTGTTGGGCCAGCAATGATTAGAAAGCTGACGCAATATAAGGTTGGTCAATCGGTGCGAGATGATGGACCACAAACCCATTTAATTAAAGCGGGCACACCAACAATGGGCGGTGCTTTAATATTAGTAGCGATTGGTTTATCTACATTGCTATGGTCAGATTTAAGTAACCATTTTGTTTGGGTTGTTTTATTGGCGACATTAGGATTTGGAGCCATTGGCTGGGTAGATGACTATCGTAAAGTAGTTTACAAAAACCCTAAAGGCTTGTCAGGAAAAGCCAAAATATTTTGGCAGAGCTTTATTGGTTTAGGTGTTGGCTTATTCCTTTGGTATATGGCACAGGTGCCAGAAGGATGTGGGCAAGTGTTTGAGTGTTTGTACGCATCCGTGGTTTCGCCACAGGCCACTCCTGAGACAACATTGATTTTTCCTTTCTTTAAAGATTTGGCGCTTCCGTTGGGGTTTGTCGGCTTTTTAGTGCTCTCATATCTGGTCGTTGTTGGCAGCAGTAATGCGGTTAACTTAACTGATGGTTTAGATGGTTTGGCCATATTGCCAACAGTTATGGTGGGTAGTGCATTAGGTGTTTTTGCTTATGTGGCAGGGCATTTGTATTTCTCAGATTATTTAGGAATTCCATATGTGGCTGGTGCTGGTGAGATGCTGGTTTTTTGTGCGGCAATGGCAGGGGCAGGGCTCGGATTCTTATGGTTTAACGCCTATCCAGCAGAGGTGTTTATGGGTGATGTTGGTGCGCTGTCATTAGGTGGCGCTTTGGGCGTTGTTGCCATTATAGTGCGACAAGAAATCGTACTGTTTATTATGGGTGGCGTGTTTGTTGTTGAAACCTTCTCTGTCGCAATACAGGTGATGTATTACAAATATACCAAATTTAAAACGGGTATTGGCCAACGTATTTTCTTAATGGCACCTTTACATCATCACTATGAACAAAAAGGCTGGAAAGAAACACAAGTGGTTGTGCGCTTCTGGATTATTACCATGATGTTGGTTTTGGTTGGTCTTGCAACACTTAAGATTCGGTAACGAAATAAGGTTATACAAAATATTACATGACAATGTCGCTTAACAATAAACGGGTATTAGTGCTGGGGCTTGGTGAAACAGGCCTGTCAGCATTGCGCTGGTTATTTGCACAGGGTGCAAATGTAGCCGTAGCAGATACACGCAAAAACCCGCCTGGTGCGAGCGCAGTAAAAGCAGAAATGCCTACAGTGTTGGTGCATTGTGGTGAGTTTGATGTGGCAATGTTAAAAGCGGCTGAGTTGTTAGTTGTGAGTCCTGGTATTGCCTTGGCAGAGCCTGCTATACAAGTGGCTATTGATGCAGGAGTCGCCGTAGTTGGCGATGTTGAGTTGTTTGCACAATACCGACCAGATAGTGCGAAAGTGATTGCCATCACGGGTGCGAATGGGAAAACGACAGTAGCCACACTAGTAGGTGAAATGTGTAAGGCAGCTGGGTTGAAAGTCATAGTTGCAGGCAATATTGGCTTGCCAGTGCTGGATACATTGCAAATGGAAACGCCAGATGTTTATGTGCTGGAGCTTTCTAGTTTTCAACTAGAAACCATGAATAGCCTAAAAGCAGATGTAGCGACTTTATTGAATTTGACTGAAGACCATATGGATAGGTATGGCGAGTTGGCCATGTATGCCGCTGCAAAAGCACATATCTTCTACCATGCAGCATGCCAAGTGCTTAATCGCGATGATGCTTGGAGCATGATTATGGAGCGGCCTAGTGCTAAGGTCAGCACATTTGGTTTAGATGCTGATGCGCAGCATTTTGGCATAGACAATACGCAGGCAGATATTTGGTTGTGTGATGGCGGGCAGCATTTGATTAATGCTGCTGATTTACATTTTCGTGGCTCACATAACACATCAAATGCATTGGCTGCGCTAGCTCTTTGTCGTGCAATTGGGCTTGAGTACGCACCACTATTAAACGCTTTGTGTAACTTTAAAGGGTTGCCGCACCGTGTGGAGTGGGTAGCTGATATTGCTGATGTCGACTATTACAATGATTCTAAAGGGACAAATGTAGGTGCGACATGTGCCGCATTATCAGGCTTCTCACAAAAGATCGTGTTAATAGCTGGTGGCGATGGTAAAGGGCAAGATTTTTCACCTCTAGTCTCACCTGTAAAAAACAGTGCGCGCGCAGTTGTTTTGATTGGGCGAGATGCTACATTGATAGAGCAGACGTTGTTAGCAACAGAAGTCGCGATGTATCACGCGCAAGATATGGCTGAGGCTGTGGTGATCGCTAAACGTGTTTCAGAGCCGGGTGATGCAGTATTACTTTCACCTGCTTGTGCCAGTTTTGATATGTACAAAAACTATATAGACAGAGCTGAGGCTTTTGTTGGTGAAGTAAGACAGCTAAAGGAGGCGGTATGCTAGCATCATTCAGCACAGCTTCGCAGTCACGTGAACCTCTTACTACAGCTACTTATGATCAACTGTTGTTTTGGGCGGTAATGATATTGCTTGGTATCGGCTTGGTGATGGTTTATTCAGCATCTATTGCCATAGCTGAAGCAAGCTCGGCTGTTGGGCATAAAGGCACATATTACTTAATTCGGCAGGCAGTGTTTATAACAGTTAGCTTAGTGGCGGCTTATGTCACGTTCCAAATTTCCATGGATTGGTGGCAGAAAATGGCGCCTTACCTTTTCTTGGCAGCCATTGCTTTGTTAATATTAGTGCTGATTCCAGGAGTGGGCAGAAATATTAATGGTAGTCAACGCTGGTTGTCACTCTTTGTCATTAATCTACAGCCATCAGAGTTTATGAAGTTATTTACAGCCATGTATGTGGCAGATTATGCTGTACGCAAATCTGCCCAAATGGATAGTATCGTTAATGGATTTTTACCCATGGTTGCGGTGATGTTCTTGGTGGGATTCTTATTGTTAAGAGAGCCTGATTTTGGTGCGCTTGCCGTTGTAGCAACTATCTCAATTTCTATCTTATGGCTCGCGGGCATTAATATTTGGATATTCATTGGCTTGATTGCAGTGCTACCAGTGTCTGTATATTTCTTAATTGTGAGTTCGCCATATCGCCTGCAAAGGGTGATTGGATTTATGGATCCCTGGGCAGACCCTTTTGGTAAAGGATACCAGCTTTCACATGCGTTAATTGCATTTGGACGCGGCGAATGGTTGGGTGTTGGCCTTGGTGCGAGCGTAGAAAAACTATTGTATTTACCAGAAGCACATACTGATTTCCTATTCGCTGTGATTGCGGAAGAGTTGGGATTTGTTGGTGTGGTTGTCGTGCTCAGTTTGTTTGCTTGGATCGTAATACGTGCATTCGGTATAGGAAAAGAAGCGATTACAAATGAACGACACTTCTCTGCTTTGTTAGCACAAGGTATTGGTGTATGGATTGGCGTACAGGCCATTATCAACATCGGTGTCAATATGGGCTTATTACCAACCAAAGGATTGACGTTGCCACTACTTTCTTTCGGTGGTAGTGGACTTTTGGCAAACTGTATTGCGATGGCCGTCTTGTTACGCATTGATTATGAGAACCGCTTGATTCAGAAAGGCATGCGCGTATGACACGTAAGCCTATGCAGAATAAATTAAAAAGCACATTAATGGTAATGGCTGGAGGAACAGGTGGGCATGTCTATCCTGCTATCGCGGTGGCTGACTATTTACACGCGAAAGGTTGGAAAGTCGTGTGGCTGGCGACTGAGGGCGGTATGGAAAACCGTTTGATAGCAGACAAGCCGTATAGTAAAGCTATGATGACCATGCGTGGCATTCGAGGAAGAGGTTTAATAGGTTGGGTGTTACTACCATTTAAATTAATGCTGGCATTTAAACAAAGCGTCAGTGCTATCTTGGCGCATCAACCAGATGTTGTATTGGGGATGGGCGGTTTTGCTGCATTCCCAGGCGGAGTGATGGCTAAAGTTATGGGCAAGCCACTCGTCATTCATGAGCAGAATTCGGTTGCAGGGTTAACTAATAAAACATTGAGCCATATTGCTAGTAAAGTGTTAGTTGCATTTCCTGCGGCATTTGGTGATAAAGCGACTTTAGTCGGCAATCCTGTTCGTGGTGATATCACAACGTTAGCGGTACCTACAGTACGCTACGCAGAGAGAGTTGGGAAGTTGAAGTTGTTGGTTGTTGGTGGCAGTTTAGGGGCTGCAGCATTGAATGATGTACTACCAAAAGCATTGGCAACGATGCCGGAAGCACAGCGGCCAGAGGTGGTACATCAAGCGGGCGAAAAGCATATTGCTATTTTGGAGACTAACTACCAACAAGCCGGCGTGAGCGCAGAAACGAAAGCTTATATTCAGGACATGGCGACCATGTATGCGTGGGCTGATGTTGTGATTTGTCGTGCTGGCGCCCTCACTATTGCTGAATTGGCCTGTGTTGGTGTGGCTAGTGTGCTAGTACCTTTTCCATATGCAGTGGATGACCATCAAACGACAAATGCAGCCTATTTAAGCGAAAACAGCGCAGCGATACTCATTCAACAAACTGCATTAAGTGTAGAGAAAACCAGCGAAATATTACAGCAGTTAACACGAGAAAAGTGCTTAGCTATGGCTAATAATGCACGGGCATTAGCGAAGCCAGAAGCAACAGCATCTGTTGCTGATGCCTGTATGGCGTTGGCAGGAGTGACGGTATGAAACACAAAGTAAGAAATATACATTTTGTCGGCATCGGCGGTATTGGTATGAGCGGGATTGCTGAAGTTTTGATTAATTTGGGTTTTAATGTCAGCGGCTCTGATCTTGTAAGCAACGCAACGACGAAAAGACTGGCAGGCTTTGGTGCTAAGTTATATAAAAACCATGCGCAAGAGAATTTAGGTGATGCCGATGTTGTTGTGGTATCGGCGGCGGTTAGTGAGAAAAACCCTGAAGTAGTTGCTGCTAGGAAAAATGATATCCCTGTTGTGCCTCGTGCCTTAATGTTGGCAGAGTTAATGCGATTCAAGCAGGGCATTGCCGTCGCTGGTACACATGGAAAAACAACCACGACTAGTCTTATTGCTAGCATATTGGCAGAAGCGAATATGGACCCAACCTATGTCATTGGCGGTAAGCTCGAGTCAGTGAGTGCCAATGCAAAGCTGGGAGCGGGGGAGCATATTGTTGTAGAAGCAGATGAGTCAGATGCATCATTCCTGCACTTGAGTCCAATCCTTGCTGTGGTGACTAATATTGATCGTGACCATATGGAAACCTATGAGCATAGCTTCGATAAATTAAAGAGTGCCTTTGTTGAGTTCTTACAACAGTTGCCATTTTGGGGCATGGCTGTGGTGTGTATTGACGACCATAATGTGCGCGAAATATTGCCTCGCATAACTAAGCCAGTGACGACTTATGGATTTAGTGATGATGCCAAGGTCCGCGCTACTGAGGTCCGTGCTGATAATGGAAAAATGCATTTTAAAGTGATGCGTGTCGCGGGAGAGGCGGCTGAGTTGGATATCACATTAAATTTACCGGGGCAGCATTATGTATTGAATGCATTGGCAGCGATAGCGATTGCAACTGAGCTAAATGCACCAGATACAGCCATTGTAAAAGCATTGGCTGGATTTAAAGGTGTGGGTCGTCGTTTTGAGAATTACGGAGAGGTGTCAACAGGCAAAGGAGGTGCATTTACGTTGATTGATGATTACGGTCATCATCCAACTGAACTCCGTGCTGTGATTGCAGCAGCACGTGATGCCTTCCCGAATAGACGGTTGGTATTGGCATTCCAGCCGCATCGCTATACGCGTACGAGAGACTGTTTTGAAGATTATGTGCGCGTGATTTCAAGCGTTGATGTTGCATTGTTAACTGAAGTTTATTCAGCAGGCGAGGAGTTGATTGTAGCAGCAAATACAAATAGCTTGATACGGTCAATTCGTGCACTCGGTAAAGTAGACCCCATCTTTGTAGAGTCAAAAGATGCATTACCTGCGGCCATTATTCATGCTGTGCAAGCCGATGATGTGGTGGTTGTGATGGGTGCCGGTAGCATAGGTTTAGCCGCACATGATACTAAGGCAATGATGGTATGACGCAAATGGCATCTACATCAAGGTTATTAGAAAATGAACCAATGGCACGCTACACAAGCTGGCGTGTGGGAGGTGTTGCAGACCAAGTGCTTATGCCGACGAATGTAGAGGAATTAAGTGCGTTTTTGAAAAAATCAGACAAAGGTGAAGCGATTCATTTTATTGGGCTAGGCAGTAATTTATTGGTCAGAGATGGTGGTGTCAGAGGGACTGTTGTTGTGATGCAGAAGGCACTGAAAACAATTAGAACCGATGGTGCTTATCTTTATGCAGAAGCTGGTGTGACATGTGGGAAGCTAGCTAAGTTTAGCGCATTGAATAGTCAAGCGGGTGCTGAATTTATGGCGGGCATTCCTGGGACAGTAGGTGGAGCACTGGCAATGAATGCAGGTTGTTATGGCAGTGAGACCTGGGGCATCGTACAGCAAGTGATGACGATAGATCGGAGTGGGCAAACGCATATTAGGAACGCAGGTCAATTTATTACTGGTTATCGCAGTGTGCAATTGCCCGTGGCTGATGAATGGTTTTTAGCTGCATGGTTCACTTTAGCAGAAGGTGATGCAGACGAGTCGACTCAAAAAATTAAAGACTTGTTGGCAAAAAGGTTAGAAAGCCAACCATTGAATTATCCGAGTGGTGGATCAACTTTCCGTAACCCAGAAGGTGATTATGCGGCAAGGTTAATTGAAGTAAGCGGATTGAAAGGGTATCAAATTGGTGGTGCGCAAGTGTCGACAAAACATGCGAATTTTATTGTCAATGTTGGGGAGTGCTCTGCACAAGATATTGAACAATTGATTGTACACATGAAAAAAGAAGTGCTTGAACAGCAAGGGGTTACATTGCAACAAGAAGTGAGGGTTATCGGTGAATATGCTTAATCAATATGCCAAACAGTTTGGACGCGTCGCCGTAGTTTTGGGCGGTGATTCTGGCGAGCGAGAAATTTCATTGCTGAGCGGTGGGGCTGTGCTGAATGCGTTTGTTCGCGAAGGCATTGATGCGTATGCATTTGATCCGTCAACGCAGGATGTGACTAAATTGAAAAGTTATGATCGCGTATTTATTGCACTACATGGCAAGTATGGCGAAGATGGCACGATACAGCGTGAGCTAGATTCGATGCAGGTGCCTTATACCGGTAGCGGTGTCACGGCATCTGCTATTTGCATGGATAAGTGGCAAATGAAATTGCAGTGGGAAGAAGCAGGTGTTGTGACCCCTGCCTATGAGTTGCTACATGCGAAAAGTGATTTTTTAGGGGTAGGACAAAGGCTTGGTTTTCCAATTTTTGTTAAGCCGGCTAATGAAGGCTCTAGCATTGGAATTACTAAAGTCAAAAAAGCAGGGGAGCTTCAAGCTGCATACGAATTGGCTGCAGAGGCTGACCCGCTTGTGATTGCAGAAGTATCTATTGATGCGGGTGAATATACCGTTGCCATTCTAGGACAGAAAGCCTTACCAATTATTCAGATTGTGCCAAAAACAGAGTTTTATGATTTCGATGCTAAATACATACGAGATGACACAGAGTACCTATGCCCTTGTGGGCTTGATGCGGAGACGGAAGCAAAGATTCAGCAAGAAGCATTAGATGCATTTGATGTATTAGGGTGCAGTGGGTGGGGGCGCGTAGATTTCTTGATGGATGAAAAGGGTAAGCATTACTTTCTGGAAGTGAATACGAATCCAGGCCTGACTAGTCATAGTTTGGTTCCAATGTCTGCAGAGGCCGCTGGAATGAGTTTTGATGAATTAGTAGTGAACATTTTACGCATGACTTTAGAAGAGCCGAAGGGGTCTAGTGATGTGGCATAAGCCCAATCAATTAAATTTACTTGCTAACTTTTTATATGTGTTGGCTATTGGAATGGTTTTGTACGGTTTAGCTTTAGCGAGCATACGGTTATCGATTTTTTCTATTCATGAGGTGAAAGTGAATGGTGAGGTTGGTCATGTGAATCGAGAGCAAGTGCAAGTGATTGTAGGAGAGCACTTAAATGGTAATTTTTTCACATTGGATTTGGTTGCGATGAAAGATGCATTTGAAAAGCTACCTTGGGTACGAAAAGTGAGTGTAAGAAGGCGCTGGCCAAATACCTTGAGCGTGGAGGTTGAAGAGCATCAGGTGCTTGCACGGTGGGGTAGGGTTGGGTTGGTCAATAAACAGGGTGAATTATTTCACGCTGCTTCAGGTGCGAATTTACCCGTATTTTATGGCCCGATTGATAATGTAAAAACAGTGGCAGAAAACTACCTTTACTTTGAAAAGACTTTGAATAATATTGATATGAAAATTGTACAAATGACTTTGTCGAAAAGGCATGCGTGGGAAGTGAAAACAGATAAAAGATTAACAATATCATTAGGTCGGGTGGCTGTGCTTGAAAGATTGCAAAAGTTTTCTGCTGCCTATCAAACAGTATTAATTCATTTAAAAACAAGCATACAGTACGCAGACTTACGGTACCCCAATGGGTTTGCAGTGCGTAAGGGTGGAAAGTTATCAATACGAGTGCCGCTTATTAGCGCCAATAACGGTATTGAACTAGGCATAAAAAGGGAGCTGGCATGAGTAAAGTACGCGAGGATAAAAACCTGATTATTGGGTTAGATATCGGCACATCAAAGATTGTGACGATAGTAGCGGAGCTGTTACCGGATGGCACGATAAAAGTTATTGGTTTGGGACAGCACCCATCTAGAGGGTTGAAGAAAGGTGTGGTGGTGAATATTGATTCCACTATGCAATCGATTCAACGTTCGATAGAAGAAGCTGAACTCATGGCGAATTGCAAAATCAATACCGTGTTTACTGGGATTTCAGGTAGTCATGTGAAAAGCTTGAATTCTCACGGCATGGTGAAGATCAAAGATGCAGAAGTCATGCAAATGGATGTGGATAGAGTGGTGGAAACCGCACGTGCGATTGCCTTACCTGCTGATCAGCAGATATTACATATTCTGACGCAAGAATTCATTATTGATGGACAAGATGATGTGCGTGAACCAATGGGCATGAGTGGTTTGAAACTTGAGGTGAAAGTGCATATTGTTACTGGCGCAGTGGCTGCCGCACAAAATATTGTGAAGTGCATCAAACGTTGTGGTTTAGATGTTAGTGATCTAATTTTACAACCGTTAGCTTCAAGCAATGCAGTGCTAACAGAAGATGAAAAAGAGTTGGGCGTTTGCTTAGTCGATATCGGTGGCGGTACAACGGATATTGCGGTCTTTGAAAGTGGGTCTATTCGACACACCGCCGTGATTTCAATTGCGGGTGATCAAATTACTAATGACATAGCAGTGGCCTTTCGAACGCCGACACTGTCGGCTGAAGAAATTAAAGTCAAACATGGTTGTGCATTACGTCTGCTTGCAGAACATGGCGAATGGCTAGAAGTGCCCGGTGTTGATGGACGTGAAGCACGAAAGCTGGAATTACAAAACTTGGCTGAGGTGATCGAGCCAAGAGTGGTTGAACTCTATGAGTTGGTGCTGCAAGAATTACGCAGCAGCGGTATGGAGGAAATGATTGCTTCTGGAATTGTGATTACAGGTGGGTCTTCCATGATGCGAGGCATGATAGAGCTGGGGGAGGAAATCTTTCATAAGCCAGTCAGGTTGGGCATGCCTCGCTATGTGGATGGCCTGTTAGGGGTCATCAATAACCCGCGGTACGCCACTGGTGTTGGGCTTGTGTTGATGGGTAAGCAACAAGTGGAACGGCAATTAACAGGGCAAATGGAAATGCATCCTGTTACTAGGATGTTTGAAAGAATGAAGAATTGGTTTCAAGGTAATTTTTAAGTAGTTAGTTAAGAAATGAGTAGTCAATAAAGTAGCAATAACAGGGCGGAGCTTGTGAGAGTGGGCTCAAACATTTAGGCAAAAAGGAGGATTAACATGTTTGAAATTATGGAAAAAGCTTCACAAGAAGCAGTGATTAAGGTAATTGGTGTTGGTGGCTGTGGTGGTAATGCAGTTGACCACATGATTAGTAAGGATGTCGGTGGTGTAGAGTTTATTTGTGCTAATACGGATGCACAGGCATTACATAAAAGTGGTGCAGCAACCACATTGCAGATTGGTACAGGTATTACCAAAGGCTTAGGCGCTGGTGCAAAACCAGAAATTGGCCGTGAAGCAGCGATTGAAGATCGTGATCATATTGCTGAAATAATCGAAGGTGCTGATATGCTGTTTATTACAGCTGGTATGGGTGGTGGTACAGGTACTGGGGCCGCACCGATTATTGCTGAAGTTGCAAAAGAAATGGGTATCTTAACGGTTGCTGTTGTAACGAAACCGTTCTCTTTTGAAGGTAAGCGCACAAAGGTAGCTGAAGAAGGCTTAGAAGAGTTATCACAACATGTGGATTCATTAATTGTGATTCCAAACGAGAAGCTAATGGAAGTATTAGGTGAGGAGGTGCCTTTCTTAGAAGCTTTCCGTGCAGCGAACGATGTGCTTCATAACGCTGTCTCAGGTATTGCAGAAATCATTAATTGCCCGGGTTTGGTCAATGTGGATTTTGCTGATGTGCGTACTGTGATGAGTGAAATGGGTATGGCCATGATGGGTTCAGCTGAAGCTAGTGGTGACAATCGTGCCATTATTGCAGCAGAACAAGCGGTTGCTAGTCCTTTGCTAGAAGATGTGAATTTAGCGAATGCACGTGGTGTTTTAGTAAATATCACTGCAAATAGTAGTATGAAAATGAAAGAGTACTACAACGTGATGAATACCATTAAAGAGTTTACTGCTGAAGATGCGACAGTGATTCTAGGTACGGTAATGGACGAAAGCATTGGGGATAAACTACGAGTAACCATGGTGGCTACAGGCCTGAATGGATCAATTGCTAAACGTGAGCAAAAGCCAGAATTACGGGTGATGACTAATGTACGCACCGGCACAGATAATATGCCAGCTTACACTGAAGTAGGAGCAGTAGCTGATGATGCGCCTTCTGTGTTTAGTTCAAACAGTCGTCGTGCACAAGTAAATGCGATGAAGCAGAATGGGGTTGAGGAATATGACATCCCTGCATTCTTGCGAAAGCAGGCGGACTAGCTTGTTGATATGCCAATAGAGGTAACAGTGATTATGCTAAACTCATAGCCAAGACAATTGGTAGCAGACGTGGTGTTCGCCGATATTCGGCCATTGATGTTGAAAGAGAAATGATAGGAAATTAGTGTTAAAACAAAGGACCTTAAAGACAAAGGTAAGCGCGACTGGCGTCGGTTTGCATAATGGCGAGAAAGTGAAGCTAACACTTCTGCCTGCAGCAATCGATACTGGCATTGTGTTTAGGCGTGTCGATTTGCCCGATGCGCCTGAAATACAAGTGACCCCTGATGCAGTAAGCGATACGCGCATGTGCTCTGCCCTAGAGATAAATGGTGTGCGTGTGGCTACTGTTGAACACCTAATGTCAGCATTGGCAGGTTTGGGCGTGGATAACATTGTTGTTGAATTAGATGCATCTGAAGTGCCAATTATGGATGGTAGTTCAGGCCCTTTTATCTACTTATTACAATCAGTAGGTATCGTTGAGCAAGCGGCACCTAAAAAATTCATCCGTATCAAAAAGAAAGTGGAAATAATCAACCAGGATAAATGGGCGACATTTGAGCCTTATCATGGTTTTAAAATAGACTTTACGATTGATTTTGCACATCCAGTATTAGAAGACTCTGGCAGTAATGTAAAAATTAATTTTTCTGACAATTCCTATATTGCTGAAATTAGCCGCGCGCGGACATTTGGCTTTGTCCATGAGGTTGAGTATTTGCGTGCAAATGGTTTGGCACGTGGAGGTGGCTTGGATAATGCGATAGTGTTAGATGAGTTTCGCGTATTAAACACAGGTGGTCTGCGTTATGAAGATGAGTTTGCAAAGCATAAAGTGCTCGATGCCATCGGTGATTTGTATATGCTAGGCCACCAACTATTAGGCGTGTTTACTGCTTATAAATCTGGTCATGGATTGAATAACCAAATGATACGTGCATTATTGGCAGATACTACGGCATGGGAGTATGTCACATTTGACGATACGAGCGATGCACCAGCTGGCTTTAAAGAGCAGGCTGTGCACTTTACCCCCCCACAGTTTGGTGCCGAATTTTAATTAAAGGTGTGGTATCCATTGTTCATAACACGCATCACCATTGTAATGGTACTCATCGCTATTTTTGTCATGTTGCTTGCTTTTTTGATAACACGTAATAAGCAATATTTCATATTAATGAAGCAGGTATTGAAATTATTAATGAGTCGTTTTCTTGTTTTCTGGTTGGCTGTACTATTTACAACAGTTAGCCTTGCTAACTTAGGCGATATAAATGTTCTCAAAGCCCGTGAAGCATATGATCAAGAAAATGCTGCCGCGCTGAATGAATATACCAACAAATTAAAATCGCAGAACCATATACTAGCGCCTTATGCACAGTATTGGTTGATGATTCTTAATCTAGAGGACACAGACAACAGTGTTATTTTAAGTTTTTTAGCGGCGCATGAAGATTATGCTTTCGCACAATCGTTAAGAGGCGGCTTACTAAAAAAACTAGGCAATCAGGAAAAATGGCCATTATTTGAACGAGAACTTTCACTATATCAACCGACTAATAACACGGCAGTAGAATGCCTAGTAGCTAAAGCTGATCATGTGCGGGATAGTGGTGCTTCCTTAATGGCTGCCAAGCACTTATGGCTGACGGGTAAGAATCAGCCTCGAGAATGCAACGAGTTATTTGATATGATGGAAATTGCAGGCATCATTGATGAGGGTGATATATGGCAACGGTTTAGAATGGCATCTGGAAAAGGCAGAGTGAGATTGGCTAAAGCTATTATGAAGCGAAGTAGCGGCTACCAACCCAGTCAGAAAAGGTTAATGAGCAGTGCATATAAATCGCCCAAAAATTTTCTAAAGAAAAGACGCGTTTCATTCGGCACAAAGTTTGGACATGAAATTAACTTGTTTGCCCTGATTCAGTTGGCTAGAAGAGACACACGGATTGCTGTTAGTGCTTATAAAAGGGTAGCAAGCCTATTGAGCCGAGATGAACAATCTCATTTTAATGCGATGCTTGGGCTATTTGCTGCTAAACGCCATGAGCCAGAAGCACAATTATGGTTTCAAAAAGCGGATGTAACAACATTTAGCTCTGAGCAGATTTCATGGTACGCAAGGGCTGTTTTACGCCAGGCTGATTGGCCGAATTTATTAACGGTTATTGGAAAAATGCAACCTCAAATTGCAGAAGAAGCCCGTTGGCGCTATTGGAAGGCGCGTGCGTTAATCGCCCTAAATCGTGACAATCAGCAGGCCGTTGATATTTTGACTAAGCTTGCTATTGAGCGACATTACTATGGCTGGTTAGCGCAAGATGAGCTGGTGAATTACAATCCACCTAAGTTGGCACATTACAGTGCCACAAAGAGTGAAGTGGCTGCTATTGGAAAATTGGCGGGAGTTAAACGAGCAGAGGTTTTGTTAAGCCTAGATCTGCGGCGGGAAGGTAGAAGAGAGTGGAAGAAGGTGATTGCAGCATTTAATGATAAGCAGCTGCTAGCGGCTGCTGAGTTTGCATACAAAAAAGGGTGGAATGATTTAGCGATTAACACGGCAGATGATACGAGAGTCGTTCACAACTTCTCATTACGGTATTTAATGCCATATAAAAATCTAATATCAAATGCAGCAAATACACAAGGTGCCAACGTGGCTTGGGTGTATGGCATTGCGCGACAAGAAAGTCGTTTTATGCACTATGCGAAGTCATATGTTGGTGCAGCAGGGCTAATGCAGCTGATGCCAACGACAGCGAGGTGGGCTGCAAAACGCATAGGCGTGGAGAACTACAGGCGCAGTATGATTTATGATTTAAACACCAATGTGACAATAGGGACTTATTATTT
The DNA here is from genome assembly GCA_913009235.1 of uncultured Methylophilaceae bacterium. Classification (GTDB taxonomy): domain Bacteria; phylum Pseudomonadota; class Gammaproteobacteria; order Burkholderiales; family Methylophilaceae. The sequence continues at coordinate 123,883 of CAJVXS010000002.1, forward strand.
AAGCTATACGCTAGGGCTTATGGGCGGTAACAAGGTCATGGCGACAGCAGCTTACAATGCAGGGCCAAGCCGCGCAAAAAAGTGGCTAGGTGCGCGATCTTTAGACGGGCTAATTTATACAGAAACGATTCCTTTTAATGAAACCAGAAAATATGTACAACGTGTGATGGCAAATATGCATATGTATAATCAGCAACTAGGGATTAAAGGCGTGACGCTCAAGCAATTAATGGCGCGTACACCTGCAAAGCCAGCGAGTTAAGTAATACAATTAATTGATGAAGTGGTAGGATGAAATGACAATAAAACAAATAGGTGTGATTGGTGGGTTGGGATTTGTTGGCAGTAGTATTGTCAGTAAATTAGATGCGGTGATGCTAGAATGCATCGTCAATAAAACACTTGGTGCAGCTTATAGCTGGTTTAGAACGGCTGCAGGGCGTACTATTAATGCGAGAAGCTAGTAGCTCTTTATCTGTTTACGTCGTGGGCGGTGCTGTCCGTGATGCACTGCTAGGTGTTGCAGTAAAAGACCATGATTATGTTGTTGTAGGCAGTACAGTAGAAGAAATGCTTAGCTTAGGTTACAAAGCAGTTGGTAAAGACTTCCCTGTCTTTTTACACCCAAAAACGCATGATGAATATGCATTAGCGAGAACCGAGCGTAAAACGGGTAAGGGTTACAAGGGCTTTACCGTGTATGCTTCGTCAGATGTAACTCTAGAAGAAGACCTAGCACGTCGTGATTTTACAATGAACGCGATTGCAAAATCATCGGATGGCCAATTATTCGATCCATATCAGGGTCAATTAGATATTCAGAATAAAACGATTAGACATGTAGGCGAGGCTTTTGTAGAAGACTCTGTGCGCATATTGCGTGCGGCTAGATTTTCAGCTCGTTTCCCTGACTTTATCATTGCACCTGAGACAATGTTGTTAATGCAACAAATGGTTGCTGATGGTGAAGTGGATGCTTTGGTGGTAGAACGGGTTTGGCAGGAGTTATCAAAAGGGTTGATGGAAGTAAAGCCTAGTCGTATGTTTGAAGTGTTGCGTGCATGTGGGGCGTTGCAAAAAATACTACCTGAGGTGGATAAGCTTTGGGGTGTGCCGCAACCTGAAAAGTACCACCCAGAGATTGATACTGGCGTACATGTGATGATGGCCATTGACTATGCCGCTAAAAAAGACTTCAGCTTGCCTGTGCGTTTAGCAACCTTGCTACATGATTTAGGTAAAGTTACGACAGCCAAAGAACTATTGCCAAGACATGTTGGACATGATGTGCGTGGTGCTAAATTGGTTAAGGAAGTCAGCAAGCGCTTACGTATTCCGAATGATTGTGCTCAGTTGGCATATATGGTCGCTAAGTTTCACATCAAAGAGCACAAAGTGATGCAGATGAAGCCCAGCACATTATTAACCTTCTTGATTGAGTTGGATGCGATTCGTCAGCCAGGCAGGTTTGAATCATTCTTGCAAGCTTGTGAGTCTGATACGCGTGGTCGTTTGGAATTAGAAAGCATTGCTATTCCACAAGCAGCACTGATGCGCAAAGCATTGAAGGCGGCAAATATCATTAATGCAGGCGAAGTTGCTAAGCAACAGAATTCAGCAGAGCAAATCAAGCAGGCAATCTTTGAGGCTAGGTTAGTAGCAGTGAAGGCTGCACTGCAGCAATAAGCACAACTTCGTTTCACTGCTTTACCCACAGTAATTCAATAGACGGCATTTCTCGCGTAAAATAGCGTCATGAATTTATATCCAATTGCTAAACCACTCTTGTTCCAATTAGATGCTGAGCGAGCACATGACCTAACTCTAAAAAGCCTAAAAGTCAGTGAGCGATTAGGCTTACTTAATTTTTGTTCAACACCTACTTGTGTATCAAGAGAAGTCATGGGGCTGAGTTTCCCTAATCCCATCGGGTTGGCTGCAGGCCTTGATAAAAATGGTGTTGTGATTGATGGTATGGCTGCGCTTGGTTTTGGCTTTGTAGAGGTTGGTACAGTGACGCCACGACCACAACTAGGCAACCCTAAGCCACGATTATTCCGACTACCAGCTGTAGAAGGCATTATTAACCGTTTTGGCTTTAATAACCTAGGCGTGGATCATTTAGTAGAAAATGTAAAGTCCTCTGAATTTAAAGGCATCCTAGGTATTAATATTGGTAAGAATTTTGATACGCCAAATGAGAAAGCTGTGAATGATTATCTTATTTGCATGAAAAAGGTGTACGCCCATGCCAGTTATATCACATTGAATATTTCATCGCCGAATACGAAAAATTTACGAGACTTACAAGAAAAAAATGTGCTATCAGACTTATTAGCAACATTGAAGCAGTCACAAGAAAAGCTAGCGCAACAACACGGCAAGTACGTGCCTATTGCACTAAAAATAGCACCAGACTTGATTGAGGAGCAAGTTGTGGAAATTGCTGATTTGTTAATGCAGCATAAAATAGATGCTGTGATTGCAACCAATACCACATTGGCACGCGACCAAGTGAAAGACGTTGCCAACGGAGAAGAAAAGGGTGGTTTGTCTGGTGCCCCAGTACGTAATCAATCGACTGTAGTTATTCAACAGTTATCTAAGGAGTTACAAGGTGCTATGCCGATTATTGGCGTAGGTGGTATTGCAAGTGGCGCTGATGCAGTAGAGAAAATCGCTGCTGGTGCTAGTTTAGTACAAGTCTATAGTGGTTTGATTTATAAAGGCCCCGCACTAATTAATGACGTTTGTAAAGCGCTGGGCTAGCCTATGACGGCACCTATTTTATATTCTTACCGACGTTGCCCTTACGCGATGCGGGCACGCATGGCGCTTCAGTATGCTGGTATCGATGTGGAAATACGTGAGATATCATTTAGTGACAAACCTAAACACCTGCTATTGATTTCACCTAAAGGAACAGTTCCTGTTTTAGTGTTGTCGGATACCCACCTCATTGATGAAAGTCTAGATATTATCTATTGGGCGCTAGATCAACAAGATGTGGATGGTTGGTTATCTGTTGATATTGACTTGGTAAAAGCACTCATTGCAGAAAATGATGGCTTTTTTAAAGCGTCATTAGATGCTTATAAATACCCAGAGCGATATCCAGAAAAGACACAAGCAGAACATCGTGCAAGCGGCGAAGTCTTTTTACAACAACTAGAAGCACAGCTGGAGAAGAGCGGGGGTGGTGGTTTGTTTGGTGAGTTACCTACTTTAGCTGATATTGCCATTTTTCCATTTGTACGACAGTTTAGAGGTGTAGATATCGCTTGGTTTGAAACATTACCTTATGCGCAACTAAATGTATGGCTCACAGCGCTAATTGAATCGGAGTTATTTGACAGTGTCATGCAAAAACACCCAGCCTATATTGAGTAGGCTGGGTGTTTCTAAAGCTCGCTAATACTATTAATTTCAGCTGCCAAATCTTTCTTCTTGCTATGCTTGCTCGATGGGAAAGAGAGTTTAATCTCTTCTTTACTATTAATACCAACATGAACGACACCACCATTCACTAAGCGACCAAATAACAGCTCATCGGCCAATGCTTTGCGAATCGTATCTTGAATCAAGCGAGCCATTGGTCTTGCACCCATCAGCGGGTCAAAACCTTTTTGACCTAGGTGTAATTTCAGTTCATCACTAAAGGTGGCATCGACTTTTTTCTCATGCAATTGATCTTCTAATTGCATTAAGAACTTATCAACAACACGGACAATGATTTCTTGTGAAAGCGGCGAAAATGAGACGGTCGCGTCTAAACGGTTACGGAACTCTGGAGAGAACAAGCGTTTAAGGTCGGCTGCTTCATCACTGACGTCTTTGCTGTTGGTAAAACCAATGCTCGCTTTCGACAAGCTTTCAGCACCTGCGTTGGTGGTCATGATAATTGTCACGTTTCTAAAGTCAGCTTTACGCCCATTACTATCCGTTAACGTACCGTGATCCATTACCTGCAATAAGATATTAAAGATATCTGGATGTGCTTTTTCAATCTCATCTAGAATCAATACAGAGTAAGGCTGTTTACTGATGGCTTCTGTTAATAAACCACCTTGTTCAAAACCAACATAACCTGGAGGAGCACCAATTAAACGAGACACAGCATGGCGTTCCATATATTCACTCATATCAAAGCGAATCAGGTCGATTCCCATAATGTAAGCCAGTTGTTTTGCCACTTCTGTTTTACCAACACCAGTTGGGCCGCTAAATAAGAAGCTGCCAACTGGTTTGTTACCTTGGCCGATGCCGCTACGTGCCATTTTCACAGCAGATGTGAGTGTTTCAATGGCCTTATTTTGACCAAATACAATGGCTTTTAAATCGCGCTCTAGTGTTTTTAATGTGCTTCTATCATCATTAGAGATATTTTTAGGGGGAATGCGCGCTACTTTAGCTACAACATCTTCAATCTCTTTATTGCCAATGGTTTTTTTATGTTTTGGCTTGGGTAGAATGCGTTGTGCCGCACCCGCCTCATCAATCACATCAATGGCTTTATCTGGTAAAAAACGATCATTGATATATTTGGCTGACAGTTCTACTGCAGTGGTTAGCGCGCTAGCACTATATTTAACCTTATGATGGGCTTCAAATTTTGATTTAAGCCCTTTCAAAATAGCAATCGATTCATCAATACTTGGTTCGACCACATCCACTTTTTGGAAGCGACGTGAGAGTGCATGGTCTTTTTCAAAAATACCGCGGTATTCTTGATAAGTGGTAGCGCCAATACATTTTAGCTTGCCACTAGATAAGGCAGGTTTAAGCAAGTTGCTTGCATCTAAGGTGCCACCACTCGTTGCGCCCGCACCAATTAATGTATGGATTTCATCAATAAACAGGATGGAGCCTTCTTCCTGCTCTAGTTGCTTCATGACGGCCTTTAGGCGTTGCTCAAAATCACCGCGGTACTTAGTTCCCGCTAATAAAGCACCCATATCGAGAGAGTAGACGATCGCATTTTCAAGGATGTCTGGTACATCTTTTTCAACAATTCGGTGTGCTAAGCCTTCTGCAATGGCTGTCTTGCCCACGCCGGCCTCACCAACTAAAAGCGGGTTGTTTTTACGGCGGCGGCAAAGTGTTTGAATAACACGTTCTATTTCACTATCACGGCCAATTAATGGGTCAATTTTACCTGTTGCCACTTCTTTATTGAGGTTAAACGTATAGCTATCTAATGTACTTTGTGGCGCAGCTTCATCTTCAATAGTCTCCGCACCCTCTGCGCTGCTAGGGTTCTCTCCTGGAGTTTTTACAACGCCATGAGAGATGAAGTTAACGACATCAAGTCTGGTAATGCCTTGTTGATGTAAGAAGAAAACTGCATGTGAATCTTTTTCGCCATAGATCGCGGCAAGTACGTTTGCTCCAGACACTTCCTTTTTTCCGGATGATTGCACATGTAACATGGCACGCTGTACTACCCTCTGAAAGCCAAGTGTCGGTTGCGTGTCGACTTCGTCTTTTCCGCCCACGATTGGCGTATGCTCAGCAATATGCTGATTGAGTTCTGCGCGTAGCACTTCAAATTGCGCACCACAGGCACGCAAGACATTAGCAGCGGTTGGGTTATCGGTCATTGCTAATAACAAGTGCTCTATGGTGATCAGCTCATGGCGGTTCTGCCTAGCATCCATAAAAGCCATGTGTAGACTCACTTCTAATTCTTGTGCAATCATGTATATCCTCTTCTTATTTGCGATTACGCTAGTTCTATTACACACTGCAAGGGGTGTTGTGATTCTTCTGCACTTTTTAGTACTTGGCTCATTTTGGTTTCTGCAATATCTTTTGGATATACGCCGCAGACGCCTGCTCCTTTGGTATGTACTTGGAGCATAATTTCTGTTGCTTGTTCCTGCGTTTTATTAAAAAAGTGTCGTATGATCTCAACTACAAACTCCATAGAGGTGTAATCGTCATTTTTTAGCAAAACTTTATACATAGCAGGTAATTTTGGTTTTATTTTGCTAGGCTCTATAGCAAGATCACCTGTGGGTTGTTTTGTCGCCATTTTCTTCTTTAAGAATTCTATATTCCCTATTTTGAGCTAAATGATAGAAAATTCAAGCCTAATCTTAGTAGAGTTTTATAATGGACTTGATTTAGGGATGCTTAAGGGAAGATCTTAACGCTTTTTACTACTCTATCCTGCGTGTGTACGATTTCTAAGATATGTGAGTGAATTTTAAAGCAAGTGTTTGATTCAGGAATATTTTGAAAGTGTTCTAAAACCAGGCCATTTAATGTGCGTGGGCCATCTAAGGGTAAGCTCAGATTTAATTTCTTATTTAGGTCGCGTAATGAACTGCTACCATCCACTAGCCACCCACCATCCTCTTCCTGATGGAAGCAACTAACACGGCTCGGTAACTGGGTGGTAAAGTCGCCAATCAATTCTTCTAAAATATCTTCTAGTGTCACCAAGCCTTTCATTTCACCATACTCGTTAACAACTAAAGCAATACGTTCATTTTTTTCTTGAAACTGCTGTATCTGCGTATAAAGCGGTGTGCCGGAGGGGATAAAATAGGGTTTCCTAATCACTGAACGCAATGTGTCTTTGCTCATCGCACCATCATCTTTTTTATGGTGTAAACGCAACTGGTTCATTACTTTTCGAATATGTAGTATACCGAAAATTTCTTCTGTATCACCTTCGCGTACAGGCAGTCTTGTATGTTGGCTATTCGTAATGCGTTCCAACATATCATCTAATGAGATATCAAAATTAAGGACCTCAACTTGTGTGTGTGCGGTCATTACGTCATCAACTTCAATTTTTTCTAATTCAAATAAATTGAGCAGAATGGAACGGTGTTTACTGGGTAGGAATTTGCCAGCATCGGTGACTATGCTATGCAGCTCATCCATACTGAGTGATTTGATGCCATCGCCGAAATTAATCTTAATGCCTAGTACCCTGAGCCATGCCTCTACAAATAAATTTACAAAGCAAACAACGGGATATAAAACACGCAGGAGTGGATGTAGAATATAGCTGACAAAAATACTGACTTTTTCAGCATGGGCTGCGGCGATAATTTTGGGTGATATTTCACTGAAAATAAGAATGGCAAAGGTGACCGCAACCGTGCTGCACATCAGCGTCCACTCTCCTTCTCCAAATAAGTTGACCGTAATGACGGTAACTAAGGTGGCTAATGCGGTGTTGACGAAGTTATTGCATAATAAAATAACGCCCAACAGCTTATCTGTTTTAAGCAGTAGTGCGTTGGTGAGTTTTGCACCGCGATGGCCTTCTTTGACTAAGTGGCGCAAACGGTAGCGATTGACTGACATCAACGCAGTTTCAGACATTGAGAAGAATGCTGAGAGTGTTAGCAATAGGGCTAGCCCGCCAAATTGCCAAGAAAGAGGAATATTGTCCAAGCGTATTTTTAAATCGTTTTTAAGATAAGGCTAGTTTAACCCATTAACAGGTCTGCTGTTAATGGGTTTCAATCATTGCGGGCTTACGCAGTAATTTCTTCTTCGCCTTCAGTCCTTTTCTTTTTACCCACATCACCAATCAGATTGGCACGACTAACGCCAAGCAATAGTGCAACAGGGCAGGCAACCAGTACAGCAGAGTAGATGCCGAATAGAATCCCGATAGTTAGTGCTAGTGAGAAATAATGCAGTACTTCACCACCAAATAGCAGCATAGAGCCAACCATGGTGAGTGTTAATGTATGCGTAATTACTGTACGGGAAAGCGTGCGTGTAATCGCATTGTCAATCACCTCTACCGTACCTGCTTTACGCATTTTTCGGAAGTTTTCGCGTACACGATCAAACACCACAACTGATTCATTCACAGAGTAACCAAGCACAGCCAGAATCGCAGCCAATACGGTCAAGCTGAACTCCCATTGGAAGAAAGAAAAAAAGCCCAGAATAATCACTACATCGTGCATGTTAGCAATAATGGCCGAAATAGCGAAGCGCCATTCAAAACGCATTGCAAGGTAAGCAGCAATACCAAATAAAACGATTAACAGAGCTAAAGCACCATTTTCAAATAATTCATCACCGACTTGAGCGCCGACAGACTCTACTCGACGTATTTCTACGCTGTTATCAGTTGCTTTTAGTGCGCTAGTAACTTCTTCAGATAGTTGTGCAATAGACAATTCTTTTTTGATAGGCAAGCGAATTAATACATCTTGGCTAGTACCAAAGTTTTGTACAGTGGCATCTTTTAAGTCAATACTATTAATGGCTTGCCGAATTCCATCAAGATCAGCAGCGTGTGGATAGCTGACTTCCATGACCGTACCGCCAGTGAAGTCGACACCGTAATTTAAGCCGCGGGCGCCTAAAAAGAAGACCGCAAGGATGAAGGTTGCTAGAGAGATTGTCGTTGTTAGGCGGCCATAACTCATGAACGGGATGTCTTCTTTAATTCTAAAAAATTCCATAATATTGACTCTTTAAATTATGATTGTTAATTGGCTTTTTAATCTTGGCCAATAGAAAGTTTATTGATTTTATTGCGGCGGTAACCATAAATTAAGTTCACAATGCCACGTGAAACCATAACAGCACTAAACATAGAGGTTAGGATGCCTAACACGTGAACGACGGCAAAGCCTTTAATAGGCCCTGTGCCGAACATGAATAAAGCCGCGCCCGCAATCAGTGTGGTGATGTTGGAGTCCATAATCGTACCGAATGCTTTATCGTATCCAATACGAATGCTGGCTTGTGGCGTATTGCCATCACGTAGCTCTTCTCGAATACGTTCATTAATCAATACGTTAGCATCAATCGCCATACCCAAGGCTAAAGCGATCGCTGCTAAGCCAGGGAGCGTAAGTGTCGCTTGCAACATCGATAGTAACGCGACTAATAGCAGTAGGTTAATGGCCAAAGCTGTTACCGATACCGCACCGAATAACATGTAATAGAACATCATCATTAAGGCAATAGCAGCAAAACCCCATAGGGTAGAGTTTACGCCGCTTTGGATATTTTCTTCACCCATACTTGGGCCAACAGTACGTTCTTCAATAATCTCCATTGGTGCAGCTAATGCGCCAGCGCGCATAAGTAAGGACAAGTCGCTTGCTTCACTTAAATTCTCCATGCCAGTAATTACGAATTTGGATGAAAGTTCAGCTTGAATGGTTGGTGCGGTTAAGACTTCTTTTTTACCTTTTTCAACCAAGATGACAGCCATTCTTCTGTTAATGCCATCTCTGGTTGTTAACTTCATTGAGCCAGCACCTTTAGAGTCTAGGCTCACGGAAATTTCAGCACCGCCACCTTGTTGGCTAGGCTTTGGGCTGGCTGAAACTAAGTTCTCACCTGAGAACACGACTCTTTTAGAAACCAGCAGCGGTTCTTGGATTCTTGAATAGAGTAATTCGCTGCCTGCTGGAATAATGCCTTTAAGGGCATCTTCAATTTTCCTAGGGTCGTAATTTCTTGCATCACTTCGTGTGCCATGTCCTGTGACCATGCGGACTTCCAAGGCTGCGGTGCGACCTAAAATCTCTTTGGCTTTTGCTGTATCTTGCACCCCTGGTAGTTGCACCACAATGCGGTCTAAACCTTGTTGTTGCACGATAGGCTCAGCCACGCCGAGCTCGTTAATACGGTTATGTAGTGTGAGCAAGTTTTGTTTTAGTGCAAATTCTTGAATTTGATTTTTAGCTTGTGGGCTTAACGTTGCTGTTAACGTATAGGCTGAACCACTACCAGCTGCGGTATACGTTAAATCAGGATAGCTCGTACCGAGGAATCGGCGCGCTTTCTCCATTTCAGCTTCACTCTCAAAGTTGATTGCGATGTTGAGCTTGTCGCGAGATACGCCTGTGTAATTGATTTTTTCAGTCCGCATTGCCGATCGAAAATCGCCAACGCTGCTTTCAACCGATTTAGTTAGCGCTGCATCCATATCAACTTGTAATAAGAAATGTACACCGCCACGTAAGTCCAAACCTAAGTACATCGGTTTAGCACCAATGGCTAATAGCCAATCGGGTGTTTGAGAAAGTAAGTTAAGGGCAATGGTGTAGTCTTTTCCTAAGTTCTCAATTAGCCTATCTTTTGCTTTTAACTGTTCTACTGGGCTGCTAAAGCGAACTTTAACACCAGATTCGTCAAGGTAAATACCTTCGAACGGAATGGCGGCTAAGTTTAGCGCCGCTTCAACTTTTGTCAGTAAAGATTGGTCTACTTTCAGAGAGGCTCTAGCGGGGCTTATTTGTACCGCAGGAGACTCTCCATATAAATTAGGGATGGTATATATCAACCCAATGATGACAGATGCGGCAATGAGAATATATTTCCACGTTGGATAGCGGTTCATGTTGAGGCTCGCTTAATACTTTTAAAAATGATTTAAGTTAGTCGTTCTATTTTATGGTTTATGCAGACTTTAATGTGCCCGGCGGGAGTAATGTTTGTACCGCATGTCTTTGCACATTAATGACTGTGTTAGCAGCAACCTCAATTGAAATAAAATTGTCGCTTATTTTTGTGATTTTACCGATAACACCACCTGTGGTTGCAACTTCGTCACCTGTTGCTAATGCAGCAATCATGGCTTTTGTTTCTTTTGCTTGCTTCATTTGTGGACGTATCAACATGAAATAAAACAAAACAAAAATAATGAGCATTGGCGCGAAACTCATTAAGCTAGTACTTGGCGCTGCTGATACAGCTGCATATGCGTTAGAAATGAACATGTGAGTTTTCCTATATGAAATTTAAGGCAGGATTTTAACACAGAGTTTAGTTGCTTAGCATCGCGTATGCGGTGTAACGGGATTCTTTCCTATGCAGCTTCAGTTTTTGCAATAGAAAATACGTTCCTAGGGAGTTTTTTCTCGGGTGCCTGCGCTTTTGATAAGCACTCTTTTGTGCAGCCAATACAAATGCCGCACTGTGTTCCAACACCTAGTTGGCGACTTAATGCCTTAACAGTTGTTGCACCCGCGTCTATGGCTTCATACACTTGACACTCTGTGACTGCATTACATACACAAACGTACATACTTAAACTCATGAATAGAAACGATATTGAGAATTATTATCGTTTGCAGGCGTTTTGTCAAGTTAGAAGGCTTTGATTAAGGGCAATAAAAAGCCGTTTATTCGGCTTAATTCAATGATTACTACTTAAGATTTAGCAATAGAAAACCTTAGTCTGATTCTATTTGTGACTGTAAATAGTTTGGTAATGACACATCGCTAATCAGTGTTTGTTGTGTTTCTAACCAGTCAATTGCATCTTCACAAGCAGCTAGGAGTTCTTCAAATAACTCACGTGACACAAAGTCTTGCATCTCCTCACATAAGGCAACAGCTTCAATCAATGTAGGGCGGTGTACCTCTTGTTCCAGTTTCAAATCGCTAGCTAAGCACTCAACAAGATCTTCACCGATCATTAATCGGCCAAGGTCTTGTAAGTTAGGTAATCCCTCTAGGAATAAAACGCGCTCAATCACTTTATCCGCTTCTTTCATGGTGCGAATGGACTGTTTGTATTGGTAATCGTTGAGTTTCTCTAAGCCCCAGTTCTTAAACATACGAGCATGCAGAAAGTACTGATTAATAGCTGTTAACTCATTCTTAAGTACGGTGTTTAATGTGGCAATAATTTTTTTATCTGTTTTCATTACCACTCCTTAGGCGGTTGGCGCATCTTGCATTTTGTTTTGTTGATAGTTCTCAAGACCGACTAGTTTGATGAGTTTGAGTTGTTTCTCAATCCAATAAGCATGGTCCATCTCAGTATCATCTAGCTGCGTGACTAACATGTCACGGGTGACGAAGTCATTCGCTTTTTCACAGGCTTCAATCGCTTCTTTCAAATGTTTCACCACGCTATATTCCAGTGCCAAATCATTTTCTAACATAGCCTTTACGTTGTCGCCAATATTAAGCGCATCGCGTTTTGCCACATTAGGCTTGCCTTCTAAAAACAAAATGCGCTGGATAATGAGTTTTGCATGTAGGTGCTCATGTTCAGATTCATGCAGCATATGCGCCGCTAGTTGGAGCAGCCCTAAATCAGCAACCATTTCACCGTGAATTAAATATTGATCGCTAGCAGACAATTCACCTGTTAATAGCGTATTTAAAATATCGATTATTTTTTTATCACCCTGCATTGTGGAGAACCTTTATTTAATAGTGTCTATATTACGTAAGTTCACAGAGGGAAGCAATAAAATTTTTAGTTTACTTATTGATTGTAAAGGTAATTTTAATAAAAATAACAATCGAAATCATTCTTAATTAGCTTGTTAGTTTGGTGCGGTTTTGGGTGAATTCTGTTTTAAAATCATCAAAGCGCCCTGCTTCAATCGCATCGCGCATCCCCTGCATCAGTACTTGGTAGTAATGTAAGTTATGGATGGTATTTAAGCGTGAACCTAATATTTCACCAACTTTGTGTAAGTGGTGTAAATAAGCGCGAGTGAAATTCTGACAGGTATAGCAATCACAATCAGCATCTAATGGCTGCATATCCTGTTTATAAAATGCATTCTTGATTTTGACATCACCATATTGGGTGAATAGCCAGCCATTACGGGCATTACGTGTTGGCATTACGCAGTCAAACATATCAACACCAAGACACACTGCATTCACTAAATCTTCAGGCGTACCAACACCCATTAAATAACGTGGCTTATCTGTCGGCATCTTAGGTGCGGTGTGTGCTAGTATGCGTTGCATATCCTCTTTTGGCTCGCCAACGGATAAGCCGCCAATGGCAAAGCCATCAAAATCAATTTTTTTCAAACTATTCAACGACATATCGCGTAAATCTTCATACATGCCACCTTGAATAATGCCAAATAATGCATTGTCATTCCCTTGATGTGCATCTTTACTGCGCTGCGCCCAACGTAAAGAGAGTTGCATGGAGTCTCTAGATTTTTTGTGCGTGGCTGGGTGAGGCGTGCACTCATCAAAAATCATGACGATGTCAGAATTTAAAACTTTCTGAATGCGCATAGACTCTTCTGGTGTTAGAAAACAAGTGTCACCATTAATTGGACTTTGAAACTTAACACCTTCTTCACTGATCTTGCGCATTGCACCTAAGCTAAATACTTGAAAGCCGCCTGAGTCAGTCAGGATAGGCTTATCCCAGCCCATAAATTGATGCAGGCCACCATGCGCCTCAATGACATCTAAGCCGGGGCGTAACCATAAGTGGAATGTATTGCCGAGTACAATATGGGCGTTAATCTCGTTGAGTTCAAGCGGTGACATGGCTTTAACTGTCCCATAAGTGCCAACTGGCATAAATGCGGGTGTTTGCACATCCCCATGTTTAAGATGCACGGTGCCACGACGAGCAGGGCCATCGGTGTGATGTAAAGTGAATCTCATATGGTGGTTGATGTTTAAATCTAAGTTTAAAACTGAGTAGTTTGATTTAGCGAGATACTAACACAGGATGATGTAGCTGAGAGCATACGGCTGCAACGGAGCGATATGGACATCAATGCGTATTTGTTTGTTCGTGTGCCTTACTTCTTTCTGTAACTATTTGATTAATACCCATCATCGCAATACAAAGCATTGTGTTGACCAGTGGATTATTACAGTGCTGACCTGGGGGGGTGAATGTTGTGAGGAATAGGAAGTGAAACAACTGTGTTTCGATATCATATTAACTAGAGCTATTAAATCAACGTCTAATGCGTTTAGGTTTGATATACTAAGCCCATATTATTAATTGAACGGCCTCCAAATATGGCAAAAAAAACTTCCGAGTTAGCAAAGCGTGCAACAGATGGCGTGGATAATCAGAGTTTACGGGCAAGAGGTATTTATTTATTACCCAACCTGCTTACATCAGCAGCATTATTTTCGGGCTTTTTTGCCATTGTGAGTGCGATGAATTCTAAATATGAGCAAGCCGCGGTTGCTATTTTCATCGCGATGGTGCTAGACGGTTTGGATGGGCGCGTTGCGCGGATGACGAATACGCAAAGTACATTTGGTGCGGAATATGATAGCTTGTCAGATATGGTGTCATTTGGCGTTGCGCCAGCGTTGATTGTTTACGTTTGGGCGCTTAAACCACTGGGTAAAATTGGTTGGATTGCGGCGTTTATTTATTGTGCTTGTGGGGCGCTGAGGCTGGCAAGATTCAATTCTAAAACAGAAGACTCCCTTCAAGATAAACGTTTTTTTCAAGGCTTGCCTAGTCCGGCAGCAGCAGCTTTGGTCGCTGGTTTTGTCTGGGTGTCTTATGAATATGGCATTACTGGTCGTGAGATATTTTTTGGCGCCATTAAAATGCAGTGGTTGGCTTGGGGTTTGACCGTGTTTGCAGCAGGATCCATGGTCTGTGATTTACCTTTTTATAGCGGAAAAGATATTAATATGAAAAAAAGCGTCCCATTTGTGACTATTTTAGCCATTATATTGGCTTTTGTTTTAGTCTCATATAGCCCACCTGAAGTGTTGTTTATCGTGGTGTTAGTGTATGCACTGTCCGGATATTATTTCTGGATTAGGTCGGCGATAGGTAAAGCTAAAAACAAAGCAGACTCAATATAGTTAAAAACAAATATTTTAATCTCTATTAGTTGAAAATAGTGCATTGATTAGGAATAAAAGATGAAACAAGACCAAATAATAATATTTGATACCACCCTACGTGATGGCGAACAAAGCCCGGGGGCTGCCATGACAAAAGAAGAAAAAATTCGCATTGCGCGCCAATTAGAAAAATTAGGCGTGAATGTGATTGAAGCAGGCTTTGCTGCGGCAAGTCCTGGGGATTTTGATGCGATTCAAGCGGTTGCAGGCTTAATTACTAAGTCGACTGTTTGTTCGCTTGCAAGAGCGAGTGAAAATGATGTGCGTCGTGCAGGTGAGGCGATTACGCCAGCGATGCAACATGATGAAAAGAATGGTCGTATCCATACCTTTATCGCAACGAGTAAAATCCACATGGTAAATAAATTACGCATGACGGAAGACCAAGTGGTCAAACGAGCGGTGCAAGCGGTGAAGTGGGCGTTGGAATATACGTCTGATGTTGAGTTCTCTGCTGAGGATGCAGTGCGTTCTGAGATGGATTTTTTAGTTCGTATTTTTGATGCGGTCATCGAGGCAGGTGCAACGACAATTAATGTGCCTGATACAGTCGGCTATAGCATTCCAGAACCTTGGGGTAAGTGCATGGCAACCTTGATTAAACGGGTTAAAAACGCAGATAAAGTAGTGTGGAGTACACACTGCCATAATGATTTAGGGATGGCTGTTGCCAACTCATTAGCTGCAGTCGCTAATGGTGCACGCCAAGTAGAATGTACGGTTAATGGTTTGGGTGAGCGTGCTGGTAATGCGAGCTTGGAAGAAGTCGTGATGGCGATTAATACGCGTAAAGATTACTTCAATTTAACAACCCGTATTGATGCGACACAAATCGTGCCTGCGTCTAAATTAGTGTCGACGATTACGGGTTACCCAGTGCAGCCGAATAAAGCAATTGTCGGAGCTAATGCGTTCGCACATGAAAGTGGTATTCACCAAGATGGCGTGTTGAAGCATAGAGAAACCTATGAAATCATGCGTGCTGAAGATGTTGGATGGAACACAAACAAGTTAACCTTGGGTAAGTTGTCTGGCCGCAGTGCCTTTAGAGTACGCTTAAAAGAACTTGGTATCGAGTTAAGCAGTGACGATGCCTTAAATGCGGCCTTCGCTCGATTTAAGGCGTTAGCTGATAAGAAGTCCGAAATCTTTGATGAGGATTTGCATGCTTTGATGAGTGATGAGTTTATTGGTGAAGCTAGTGAGCACTTTAAATTAGTGTATTTACAGGTGGCTTCGCAAACGGGTGGAACACCACACTCTAAGATTACATTATCTGACGATGGGGTTGAGAAAAAAGCAGAAGCCGATGGCGGCGGCCCTGTTGATGCCACATTTAAAGCGATTGAAGATATCGTTAATAGTGGTGTGGAGCTACAGCTTTATTCTGTAAATAATGTGACCAAGGGTACGGATGCGCAAGGTGAAGTCACCGTTCGTTTGTCCAAAGGCGGGCGTATTGTCAATGGGCAGGGTGCCGATACGGATATTGTGATTGCTTCGGCAAATGCATATTTGAATGGGTTGAATAAGTTATACACCAAGTCCGAAAAACTAAACCCGCAACTTTAATTTTTCGTGAAATCGAGCAAATACGGCGTTGTACTCACTTGTCGTGCTAATTGTAAATTGCAAATGCTGTGACGCCAGCACAAGAGCTGTGACAGCTTTTTTAGTTGAGCGCGTGAGTATTCACAATAATTACGCGAAATTTAGATTTCTACACAAAATGTATTGATGACTCGTAATAAACAAACCTTTTTAATCGTAATCGCTTTGTTTTTCACCTACTTCATTTGGGGCTCAACGTACTTGGCGATACGCTTTGGCATAGAAAGCTTCCCACCATTTTTAATGGCCAGCGTACGCTTTACTGTGGCTGGGATTATTTTGTATGTCGTGATGCGTTTTTGGGGAAGTGAAAATCCAACTTGGGCTGAGTGGAAAGGCGCATCGATTGTTGGTTTGCTATTGCCTGCTTTGGGTAATGGTACTGTCTGTTATGTACAGCAAACGATTAGTTCTAGTGTGGCTGCTTTGGCCATTGCAACTGCACCGATTTGGATGGCGATTTTTTCTACTGTTTGGGGCCACCATATTACTCGCCAAGAGTTGGTTGGTATTTGCCTGGGTGTGCTCGGCATTGTTTTTCTGAATGTCGGTGGTAGCTTACATGGTAACTATGTCAGTGCTTTGCTCTTAATTTTCGCGGCAGCTAGTTGGTCGTTTGGCTCTATTTGGGGAAAGCATTTGCCGATGCCAAAAGGGTTGATGGGTGCAGCATGTCAAATGATCGCTGGCGGCATTGCTTTGATGATAGCAAGCACTTACTTTAATGAGTCTTGGCCTGATAATATCTCAGCCAAGTCTTGGGGGGCAATGTTGTTTTTAATCGTGCTTGGTTCTATAGTCGCTTATAGCGCTTTCCAATATTTGCTTAAAACGGTACGGCCTTTGATTGCGAGTAGCAATACCTTTGTGAATCCGATTGTGGCTTTTACTGTTGGCATTTGGTTTGCCAATGAGCACGTGACACAATATGAATATATTGCATTGGCAGTGATATTATTAGGCGTTACTTTAATTTTAACGGCTAAAAATATAGATGTGTTTTAGAATAGGTAAAGAAAGAATATGACGCAAAACTTAGCCTTATTTGATTTAGACAACACCTTGCTAGCAGGGGATAGTGATTACAGCTGGAGCTTGTTTCTAATTGGTGAAGGGTTGCTGGATGAAAAAGACCATCACGATAGAAATGAACAGTTTTATCAAGATTACCACAATGGTTGTTTAGATATTTTCGCCTTTCTGAAATTCCAGTTGCAACCGCTGTCGCAACATCCTAAAGTCTTTTTAGATGAGCTGCATTTGAAGTACATGCATAAAGTGATTCGTCCGATGATGACGGATAAATCGCAAGCGCTTGTGAGTCAACATAAAGCGAATGGTGATTTATGTATCATCATCACGGCAACGAATAGCTTTGTCACCAAGCCGATTGCAACAGCCTTTGGCATTGAGCATTTGATTGGCACTGACCCTGAAATGGTGGGTGGAAAATTTACAGGTAATGTGAGTGGTGAGCCTAGCTTTCGGGCGGGAAAGGTATCGCGTTTAAACACATGGTTAGCTGAGCGCGGACAACAATTAGAGAGTTTTGAAACTAGTTGTTTTTATAGCGATTCACACAATGATTTACCGTTAATGAAGTTGGTGACCAACCCTGTTGCAGTGGATGCCGATGAGACCTTAATGGCTTATGCGAAACAGCAAGGCTGGCCGAGAATTAGTCTAAGGTAAATGCTATCGATTCATTAGCATTTGTAAGACAAAGTGACTGCCGACATAAGCGAGCAGTAACAAAGTAAAACCGAATAGCGTCCATCTAATAGCGGTTTTACCCCGCCAGCCATGGCGGAAGCGGCCATAGAGCAGCCATGCATAAATACACCATGAGGCAATAGAGAACACGACTTTATGTGTAAATTGTAGAGGTTTTCCAAAAATTTCCTCACTAAACAACATGCCGCTGAACACCGTTAACGTTAGCAAAGTAAAACCAATACTAATAACTTCAAACAATAAGCTTTCCATCACCATCAGTGGTGGAAAACTAGGTAGCTTAATCAATGTTGGTTTGTTGTGTAAGCTGCGCTCTACGATTGCCATGAGCAATGCGTGTAGGGATGCGAAAGTAAATAAGCTATAAGCAAGAATCGCAATGGAAACATGTGCAATGAACAAAGCACTGGTGTTTTCTGCTGGTGGCGCATAGCTTTGAATGTTGATGGCAGATAACAATACAAATAATGCGGCAGGAGGCAACACAAAGGCCTGTAAGCTGTGTAATTGGTGTTTGATGTTTGCTAGCCAATAAATAAGCGCGGTAAGCCATAGAATGGCAGACAGCGCATTAAAAAGTCCTAAATTAAAGCCACCAGCAGTAAAAATGTCTCGATAGAGCAAGTTGCCATGCAATATCAAGCCTAATGCAATCATGGCAGTATGCAGTTTTAAGGATAACGTCGCTGCGCTAGTATTCGGCTTTAGCTTTGCTGATCTCCAAAAATCGAAGGAGACAGTTAGGTAAATAAAAGCGACAGCTAAGTATGGAATTAAATGATGCATCCCGCAATTATGTCAAAACTCGCGCCAATCGCATAGCATGATGTAAAATTAGGGCAAATTAATTGAGTGATTCAAATTAGATGAGTCAGGTAAGGTAGTAAAAGATGTTAGAAAATTTAACTGGACGGCTTCAGGGCGTTATTAAGAATCTGCGTGGCCAAGCACGTCTAACCGAAGATAATATCGCAGATACGATGCGTGAAGTGCGGATGGCCATGCTTGAGGCTGATGTGGCATTGCCAGTTGTAAAAGATTTTATT
The DNA here is from genome assembly GCA_913009235.1 of uncultured Methylophilaceae bacterium. GTDB lineage: Bacteria > Pseudomonadota > Gammaproteobacteria > Burkholderiales > Methylophilaceae. The sequence continues at coordinate 142,875 of CAJVXS010000002.1, forward strand.
GCCAAAGTAAAAGCCCGTGCTAATGGTCGTGACGTATTACAAAGCTTAACCCCTGGTCAAGCCGTGATTGAAGTGGTCAACGAAGAGCTAACCGAGTTAATGGGTAAAGCTAACGTAGCTCTTAACCTAGCGGCTGTGCCGCCTGCCGTGATATTAATGGCGGGTTTACAAGGTTCTGGTAAAACGACTACCTCAGCAAAATTGGCAAAATTATTAAAAGCCGATAAGAAGAAAGTATTACTGGCTAGTGCTGACGTTTATCGTCCTGCTGCCATTACCCAGCTACAAACATTAGCCAAGCAGTTAGACGTAGATTGCTTTGATAGTAATGTTGAGCAAAAACCTAGCGAAATTGCTGAGCTAACGATGGCACATGCTAAAGCTAATTACTACGATGTTGTGATTTTTGATACGGCAGGTCGTTTAGGCGTTGATGACGTCATGATGGCGGAAATTAAAGCCTTACACACACAACTTAAGCCAGCGGAAACCTTGTTTGTAGTTGATGCGATGCAGGGTCAAGATGCCGTGAATACTGCGAAAGCCTTTGGTGAAACACTACCATTAACAGGCGTTGTGCTTACCAAGCTAGATGGTGATTCACGTGGTGGTGCCGCACTTTCTGTACGTCATGTCACAGGTCAGCCGATTAAGTTTATTGGTGTCAGTGAAAAAGTGGATGGCTTGGAACCATTCCATCCGGATCGTATGGCGAGTCGTATTTTAGGCATGGGTGATGTGCTGGGTTTGATTGAGCAAGCACATAAAAATGTTGATATGGCAGAGGCAAAAAAAGTCGCTGATAAAATTAAATCAGGTAGTAAGTTTGATTTAGAAGACTTTAAATCGCAAATGGTACAGATGCGTAATATGGGTGGGATGGGCGCATTGATGGATAAAATGCCTGCACAGATAGCGGACATGGCTTCTAAGGTGCGTAGTGATGATGCTGAAAAATCATTGCGCCGTATAGAAGGCATTATTAACAGTATGACACCATTAGAGCGTCGCAAGCCTGAGCTAATTAAAGCAACCCGTAAAAAACGTATTGCTGCTGGTAGTGGAGTGCAAGTGCAAGAGGTTAACCGTTTGCTAAAACAATTTGGTGAAACGCAGAAAATGATGAAGATGTTTAGCAAGGGCGGCATGGGTAAGCTCATGCGGGGTATGGGCGGCATGATGGGAAAAAAATTACCCGGTATGCGTTAGTTGACCGCTTAATAAGCTGCCGACCCTGTTATTTTAAAAAATATTCATTAATATTTCGTATAAATCGCTAAACGTTATTGACCTAAGTACTGGTTTCCAGCATAATCGCGTTCTTGCATTTTTGGGTGGTAAACAAAAAGCAAGAAATCAGTAAATGGGGATTTAGCTCAGCTGGTAGAGCAGTGGACTTTTAATCCATTTGTCGCGGGTTCGACCCCCGCAGTCCCTACCAAAATATAAAGCTTAGTCAGAGATGACTAGGCTTTTTTATTACGTTGGAATTCTCTGCTGGACAATGAACGCACTTTGTTAGTAAAAACCATGCCTGAAAGTGTTATTCTTAACACCGTTAAATACCTTAAGTAACCAACATGAACGAACATATTATTTTTGATTTGGATGGCACCCTAATTGATTCGGCTCCCAGTATTGTAGAAAGCTTTATTTATGCTTTTGCTAGTCATGGAATAACACCATCTAAAACTATCACCTCAGAGGTGGTCGGCCCACCTTTGATGCCAACCTTGACCATGCTTACAGGGCAAGATGAACCTGAGCTATTACAACAATTAGCGACGAAGTTTAAAGCGCATTATGATGCAGATGGGTATAAAAAATCCACTGTATTTCCAGGGGTTCAAGCGTTGCTAGACCGATTGAAGAAAACGGATGCAACACTGTATATTGCAACAAACAAACGTGATTTTCCCACCCAGAAAATAATGGAGCATTTAAATTGGGAGCATTATTTCAAAGGCATATTTTCTTTAGATACCTATACGCCGCCACTGGCCTCTAAGCCATTAATGGTGGCCAGAATATTGGATGATTATCAAATCGACCCAGCAAAGGCTATTTATATTGGTGATCGTTATGAGGATGGCTTGGCTGCAGACCACAATCACATGGATTTTGTGATGGCGACTTGGGGGTATGCTGACCAAGTGAATACGCAACTAAAATCAAGTTGGGTTGAGTGTCTTAATGTAAAAGCATTGCAAAGCTTCCTTGTGGGTGCTGATTTATCCTGAGATGCAAGAAACTGTGAGTGTGTGTGCTTCTATGGAGCTTGGGCTGGATAATTTTACCAGCTTTCCTCTTTGTGGCACCTTAAGCACTTACCGCTGTCACAGTTGAAAATTGATCAATCTTTTGTGCGCGATATTGTAGTCGATAGTAGTGATTAAGGAAGGAGTTGAGACGGAAGAGCAGCGACAATACTTACTAGAAAATCGATGTATGAATTTTCAAGGTTATTTGTTTAGTAAGCCGCCACCCATACCTGTACTTGAGGTGTTGCTTCAATCAAGTTGATGGCGCAGTATTTTATACTCCCATTTCATCTCGTGTTTCACTAAACGCTTTAATGGCTTTATCTAGATCTTCCTTAGTGTGTTTTGCTGAAATTTGCGTTCTAATGCGCGATTTTCCTTTTGGTACAACTGGGAAGAAGAATCCAATTGCATAAATGCCTTTTTCTAGTAGCCGCTTACTCATCTCTTGCGCTAAGTTTGCATCGCCTAACATCACTGGTACAATTGGGTGGTCGCCATCATCCACTGCAAAGCCTGCTGCTTGCATACCTTTTCTAAAGTAGTGAGTATTGCTCTCTAGTTTGTCACGTAGTTCAGTCGATTGCTCAAGCCGCTCAAGTATCGATAGCGAGGCTGCACAGATAGAAGGTGCAACCGAGTTTGAAAATAAGTATGGACGAGAGCGCTGGCGCAACATATCAATAATTTCTTTACGGCCTGATGTAAAGCCACCAGAAGCACCACCTAATGCTTTGCCAAATGTACTGGTGATAATATCGACTCTACCCATCACGCCACAATATTCATGGACGCCACGACCTGTCTTGCCCATAAAGCCTGTAGCATGACAATCATCGTGATGGACCATGGCATCAAACTCGTCAGCCAAATCACAAATTTTACCCAGTTGTGCCACCGTGCCATCCATAGAAAATACACCATCGGTAGTAATCAAAATGCGACGGGCATTATTCACTTTGGCTTCTTCTAGCTTAGCGCGCAAATCTGCCATATCATTATTCTGGTAGCGGTAACGTGCTGCTTTGCATAAACGTATACCATCAATAATGGAGGCATGATTCAGCGAGTCAGAAATGACAGCATCTTCTGCCGTTAGGATGGATTCAAATAAACCTCCATTAGCATCAAAGCAGGCGGCATAGAGTATCGTTTCTTCCATACCCAAGAACTCACTGACTTTCTGTTCTAGTGTTTTATGCAAGGTTTGTGTCCCGCAAATAAAGCGCACTGAAGCTAAGCCAAAGCCCCACTGATCTAAACTTTCTTTAGCTGCATTGATGACGTCATGATCATTGGCTAGACCTAAGTAGTTATTGGCACACATATTCAATACTTCACTACCATCAGCGAGCGTGATATTGTTTTTCTGGTCAGAGCTGATAAAACGCTCTGTTTTCCATAAGCCAGCTACGTGAATGTCGGCTAAATCTTTTGCGATACTTGTTTTTGCACTTTTAAAACTCATGTTCTGCCTTTAATCTTCCCAGTTCAAAATAACTTTTCCAGACTCGCCAGAGCGCATCACATCAAAACCTTTCTGGAAGTCGGTGTAATGGTAGCTATGGGTAATCATTTTATCCAGAGGCAATCCGCTTTGCACCATCATCAAGCCTTTGTACCAAGTCTCAAAAATCTCACGGCCGTAAATTCCTTTAATGGTCAAGCCTTTAAATACGACTAAATCCCAATCAATACCAGCACCTGTCGGCATGATGGCAAGCATGGCAATATGACCGCCATTAATCATTTTACTCAGCATATCGCCAAATGCAATTGGCGAACCAGACATTTCTAGCCCAACATCAAAACCTTCAAAAATACCGAGGGAGTTCATGAATTCTTTATCAATACTTTCCTTGGATACATTAACCGTAATCACATTTGGCAATATGGATTTAATCATATCAAGCCGATATTGATTTAAGTCGGTAATCACTACATTCCTAGCCCCTGCGTGTTGAGAAACCATAGCTGCCATCATGCCAATTGGCCCGGCGCCAGTAATTAAGACATCCTCGCCCACCATATTAAAGGAGAGCGCAGTATGCACAGCATTGCCATAAGGATCAAAAATAGCTAACAAAGCAGGGTCTACTGGACGACTTGGTTTAAAGATATTTTTGGCAGGAATGGCTAAATACTCAGCAAAAGCACCTGTTCTATTGACCCCCACACCAATGGTATTTGGACACAAGTGGGTGTGACCACCTAAGCAGTTACGGCAACGACCACAAGTAATATGACCTTCGCCAGAAACGATATCTCCGACTTTTAAACCATCAACATTTGAGCCAAGATCGGCGACTTCTCCTGCAAACTCATGGCCAGTAATCATTGGCACTGGAATGGTTTTTTGTGCCCATTCATCCCAATTGTAAATATGAATATCGGTGCCACAAATGGCGGTTTTTTTAATTTTGATTAGCACGTCGTTATTACCCATCGTTGGCATGGGCATATCATCTAGCCACAATCCTTCTTTTGGATATTTTTTGACTAAAGCTTTCATTAAGATAACCTAATAATAAATGTAGGATTAACTTAACATCAGTAGAGGTGAAAGTAAATGTGGGTTTAATGTAATTGAGTTGGCTGGTATTTAAGGTCTAACCAGTACAGTCATTACTGACTTTTAATGACGCCTTGAAAGGGTCTGACTGAATGGTTGTTTTATATTTTTAGCTGGATTGCTGCTGTTTGAAAGAACAAAGGGCTAGCGCAATGCTAACCCTTTGTACTATTTGGTGCGCCCGAAGAGATTCGAACTCCTGACCCCTTGGTTCGTAGCCAAGTACTCTATCCAGCTGAGCTACGGGCGCGTTAAGGCGAGAATTATACAATAAAAAACAATTAAGTTAAGTATATATGCATAGATGTGGATAATATATTCTAGGTTGACGATAAAGTTGAAAATATTACTGGAGAATTCCTGGATGGTTTTTTGTTGATTTGTATAATAAGGGGCAGTAGTTTAATTAATATGTAAGATATTTAGATGGGATTGATGCGCCAGAGAAGAAACAAACATATGTTTAGCAATCTAAACAATCTCTAGTTGGTATGGATTGATTCTTCGTGTTATTAAAGGGTGTGCAGTTCCATTAAGCTTAGTGACCTTTTGTTGATGCTTCTTTTTCTATTGCATGCCAAAGACCTTTAGATTTACCTGAAAGCTTAGATTCTTCAACATAATATTTGAATGTAGCGATATGATCTTTTTTAGACCACGATTGGGCATGACGGTGTAGGGTTGATAGGTCTCGAAAAATTGCATTCTTTTTAGAAAAACGCCATTTAAGTTTCTCAAGATCAATAATTTTGATGCCCCATGAATCACCATCAGCTTTGACAAAGATATGTTTTAAATAAAAGCAATTATGTTGGTAGTGATAGCGATGCATATTACGTAAAACAGTAGCAATAGATTCGAATAAACGATGCTTATGTTGTTTATCTTTGAATATATCCTCTGAGAGGAAATGTTCAGAATCAAGGGGGGTGTATCCTTCCAACTCCTCGGTAATCAGAATGGCCTGAATATCACCATTGATAGTTCTTTTGGCAAAGTAAACGGGGGTCAGTGTCGGAAGCTTATGTTTGGTAAGTCGAACAATATTTTTGAATTCTCGCTCAAAAGTAGGATAGCCTTTAATGGGATGAAAAAGCGTTTTAGAAGTATGATTCTGCTGCCGCTTGATAAATATATTCACTTTCCCATTAGTGGTGTTGAGTTTAACTTTAACGACCCCACTCCAGCCCCCGCGTCTGATATTAGGCTCTTCAAACCAGTCAGATTTTAAATCCCAGATAGCATCAAAATCAACTAAATTATTTTCTTTAAGAATCTCTTGCCAGTCTTTATTAATATATTCAGTCATATTTGTACATTACGTAATACGTAGAGTCTTAACATAGTGTGGAGGGTTGTTCTACACATAAAGTTACACACAAAATAGAGTTATTTATTCCTATACTCATCTACTATTATACTATGTGATATATGGCTACAATATTAATCATCATCACTTGGAGTGACTGAATCAATAACCACGCCAGCAGCATCAACACCAACTTCAACTGTTGTTGTAACTATAGTGCTAGCCGTCGATACAACAGCACACCCTTGCATGCATGTGAATGGCATCAATACCATCGCCAGGTATTTCTTCATTATATTTAATCCAATATCAATCATAGCTAGAATCGTGAAATTCTACCTTAAGAATCAAGGCGCAGGCTCATTACACACAAAATAGAGTTATTTATTCTTCTACTCTGGATGATATTAAGATTTCATAAAAACCTCCAAGTTGGCTTATTAACTGCTGGCTTGCTCGCCTTTGTTCCCGGAACCCACCCCTCACACCTCATACTTTCTCGTTGGAATGTTGCGTTATTCTTCTTCTCTGCAGATGGGTGCACCCAGTACTTTGGAGCGCAGCCTGATAAAAGGAACAAGCTAATAATTAATAAGTGAAGAACAAGAGGATATTGACTATAACGACAGATGTGCTTTACGTTCAGCCTCTACAAGACTCACATTACCGAGGCTAAATAGGTATTCTTTTGTTTCTATGGGTAGATAGGGAAGTAGCGCTTTCTTGGGCTTTATTCTCAGCCAATAATAACCATTTCTTTTGTGATAGATACTTCATATGAGCAAACCTCCACTGAATGATTCCAGTCTATAGTTTACACACAAAGTTACACACAAAAAAGATTTACGACTGCCCGCAAACCCTTGCTACAGCTCATTTCTATATGGTGGCGGAGAGCGAGGGATTCGAACCCTCGATACAGGTTGACCCCGTATGCTTCCTTAGCAGGGAAGTGCCTTCGACCACTCGGCCAGCTCTCCGTTTTGAAACTTTTAATGCGATTGCAAGGCCGCGATGTTACGCGAAACCCATCTGAAAATCAATTGAAACAGGTTAATCAATGAAACTAATTCGCCCACGATATAAAACCAGTGATTATTATTTTATGTTTCTTCTAATTTAAATGCTTTGTGTAGCGTAAGTACGGCTAGTTCCATATGCTTTTCTTCAATCACAACTGCAATTTTAATTTCGCTAGTCGAGATCATTTGAATGTTGATGCCTGCTTCAGATAATGAGAGGAACATTTGCTTCGCAATGCCAACGTGTGAGCGCATGCCAACACCAACTGCAGATACTTTAGCGATATTATCATCGCCAATTATTTCACGGGCATTAATATTTGACTGCACTTGTGTGTTGAGAATTTCAAGGGCCTTTCCCATTTCATTCTTATGTACCGTAAAGGTGAAGTCTGTCGTTTTGGCGCCTTGGTTTTGGATAATAATATCCACATCAATATTCGCATCAGCAATTGGGCCTAAGATTTGGTAAGCAATGCCTGGGGTGTCTGGTACGCCTAGCACCATAATTTTCGCTTCATCTCGGTTAAATGCGACACCTGAAATCAGTGGTTGTTCCATATTGTCATCCTTACTATTTTCTTCAAACGTAATGAGTGTGCCGTCTCCTTCTTCTGCAAAGCTAGAAAGCACACGTAATTTAACTTTATATTTTCCTGCAAGCTCCACTGAGCGCGTTTGTAATACCTTGCTACCTTGTGATGATAGCTCTAACATTTCTTCAAACGTAATTTTGTCTAAACGGCGCGCTTTTGGCACAATACGAGGGTCGGTTGTATAGACACCATCCACATCGGTATAAATTTGGCACTCATCGGCCTCTAATGCAGCAGCTAGTGCAACACCAGTCGTATCTGAGCCACCACGGCCTAGTGTTGTGATATTACCGTCTTCATCACAGCCTTGGAACCCCGCAACGATGACCACATAACCATCTTCCAAATCCTTTTTTATGGTTTGGCCATCAATATCAAGAATGCGCGCCTTACCATTGGATGCGTCAGTTAATATTTTGATTTGTGAACCCGTATAGCTTTTTGCTTTTAAGCCGAGCTCTTGCAATGCCAACGCTGTCATGCCAATGGTCACCTGTTCGCCAGTAGAAATAATGACATCTAACTCTCTTGGGTCTGGGTTATGTGTGATTTCATTGGCTAATTTAATCAAACGGTTCGTTTCGCCAGACATGGCTGAAACGACGACGACAATTTGATGTCCTTGTTTTTTAAAGCGCCCAACTCTGCTTGCCAGACTTTTAATGCATTCTGGGGTTGCAACAGAAGTGCCACCGAATTTTTGTACAATTAATGCCATAGTTTAGTTCTTAATAATTAATGCTTCAATAATAATTACGGGCAGTTAAATTTTTTCTTTTACCCACGCTTGAACACTCGCTAGTGCTTGCGGAAGTCGACTAGCATCCGTGCCGCCCGCCATGGCCATATCTGGCTTGCCACCACCTTTACCACCAACTTGTTTCGCCACATGGTTCACTAGGTCACCCGCTTTGAATTTTGGAATAACATCTTTGGTTACGCCAGCAGCAATGCTGACTTTTTCACCATTAACCGCTGCTAATACAATGGCTGCAGATGTTAACTTATCTTTTAGCTTATCCATTGTCTCACGTAGTGTATTGGCATCAGCGCCTTCTAATGTAGCAGCGAGAACCTTAATGCCGCTAATATCGATGGCTTGTGTGGCTAAATCATCGCCTTGTGATGAAGCGAGCTTGCCTTTGGCTGTTGAAAGATCATGCTCTAGTTTTTTGACTTGATTTAGTAAGCCAGCAATTCTTGTTGGCACTTCTGCGGGCAGCACTTTCAATGTGCCAGCAACGCCACCTAGTGTTGCTTCCATGTCTTGCATATAGCTGAGCGCATTAGCCGCCGTTACGGCTTCGACACGGCGCACACTGGCGGCAATACCACCTTCTGCTACAATCGTGAATAAACCAATGTCTCCGGTGCGTTTCACATGGGTACCACCACAAAGCTCACAAGATGAGCCAATGTTTAATACGCGCACTTCGGCGCCATACTTTTCACCAAATAGCATGAGGGCGCCAGTTTCTTTTGCTGCGTCAATATCCATCATGCGTGATTGGGTTTCTAGGTTGGCAAATATTTCTGCGTTCACAATTGACTCAACCTGGCAAATTTCTTCGTTGGTCATCGGTGCGTTATGTAGAAAATCAAAGCGCGTTTTATCAGCATCAACCAAGCTGCCTTTTTGTTGCACGTGGTCGCCTAGTACTTTACGTAATGCTTTATGCATTAAATGCGTCGCTGAGTGATTGCGCATGGTTGCGGTACGTGCTTGTAAATTCACTTGTGCGGTAATGCTTTCGCCGACAGATAGTGTGCCAGTTGTTAACGCGCCATGATGGCCGAAGACGGTAGCCTGGACTTTCTGTGTGCCCTCTACATCAAACAGACTATTGCTACCTTTAAGTTGACCTATATCACCTACTTGACCACCAGACTCGGCGTAGAAAGGTGTGTTGTCTAGAATGACAACGCCTTTCTCACCCGCTGATAATTGATCAACCGCTGTACCGTCTATATATAACGCGGTAATTTTCCCGCTGGTTTCTAGCTGCCCATACCCATAGAATGTGGTGGCAACCCCATCGTATTCCAAATTAGTGGCTATTTTAAACTTGCCTGCTGCACGTGCTTGGTCTTTTTGACGTGCCATGGCAGTATCAAAGCCAGTCGTATCGACAGTGACGTCACGTTCGCGACAGATGTCAGCGGTTAGGTCTAGTGGGAAGCCATAAGTGTCATGTAATTTAAATGCAGTTTCACCATTGAATTGGTCTTTAGTATTTTTCAATTCAGTTTCTAGAATCGTCATGCCATTTTCAATGGTCTCGAAGAAACGTTCTTCCTCTTGCTTAAGTGAGGTATGAATGCGCTTTTGTTCAGTCACCAGCTCTGGATAAGCTTCGCCCATTTCATCAACTAAGTCTTGTAGCATTTGGTTGAAAAATGCTTTACGCACACCTAGTTTATAACCATGACGCACTGCACGACGAATAATGCGGCGTAACACATAGCCGCGACCTTCGTTACCAGGAATCACGCCATCAGCAATTAAAAAGGAACATGCGCGAATATGGTCGGCAAGCACTTTAAGGCTGGGATTTTTTAAGTCTCTTGTTTTGGTTTCACGTGCTGCCGCTGCAATGAGATTGGTAAATAAATCAATCTCATAATTAGTATGCACACCTTGCAGAATGGCTGAAATACGCTCTAAGCCCATGCCAGTATCAACACTAGGTTTTGGCAGCAGCAACATGGTGCCAGTTTCATCGCGGTTATACTGCATGAAGACGTTATTCCAAATCTCGATAAAGCGATCACCGTCTTCATCTGGGCTCCCAGGCTGCCCACCTGGAATGTGCGAGCCATGGTCATAAAAGATTTCAGAGCATGGACCACAAGGGCCAGTATCGCCCATCATCCAGAAGTTATCCGAGGCGTAAGGCACACCTTTGTTGTCGCCAATGCGGATAATTTTGTCTGCAGGCAAGCCGATGTCTTTAGCCCAAATGTCATAAGCTTCATCATCGTCTTTGTAGACGGTGACCAGCAACTTGTCTGTTGGTAGTTGATAGACTTCTGTTAGTAGTTCCCAAGCGAACTTGATGGCATCTTGCTTAAAGTAATCACCAAAGCTAAAGTTACCTAACATTTCAAAGAAAGTGTGGTGACGGGCTGTGTAGCCGACATTCTCTAAATCATTATGTTTGCCGCCAGCGCGTACGCATTTTTGGCTAGAAGTCGCACGGGTATAGGCGCGTTTATCAAAGCCTAGAAACACATCTTTAAACTGATTCATACCTGCATTGGTAAAGAGCAGGGTAGGATCTTCGTGCGGGACTAATGAAGCAGACGCAACAGCGGTATGGCCTTTAGACACATAAAAGTCTAGAAAGGCTTTTCTAATCTCATTGCTGCTTGGATTGTTGCTTAATTTAATTGTCATGGTGTTTCATCGTTATCGTCTTCTGCTGCTTTTAATGCTGCTTTAATCGTATCAAAACTAAAACCGCGGCTCTGTAAGAATCGTGCTTGTTTTGCCCATTCATTACGATCGCTGGCTGGCTGGTTGTATTTTTTACGCCAGACTTCCGTCGCATTTTCCAATTCATTTTCTTTTACATCTGAGACTGCTTCAGCGATTAACTCGTCTGATATGCCTTTTTCTCTTAATTCATTCGCTATTTTTGCGCCACCAAATTTCACTTTTCTGATGCGAACAAGTTGTTCCGTGAATCGGACATCTGATAGCCATCCTCGCTCTTTAAACTCAGAGATTAAGGCTGGAATATCATCGGCTTCGTCAGTGTAGGCTTGAAGCTTATTGGCTAGTTCGTATGCTGAGTATTCACGTTTACCTAAATATTCTAGTGCACGCTGACGCAACGATTTTTCTTGACCGTGTTTCAGATTACGCGTCATCCTCTTCGCGAGGTGCAATCATGTCATCAAGCAATACGGTCGAGTTAGCGCGAATTTTCGCATCAATTTCTACGGCAATGGCGGGGTTCTCTTTTAAGAATTGACGAGAGTTGTCCTTGCCTTGGCCAATTTTTTCGCCATTGTAGCTATACCAAGAGCCTGATTTTTCTACAATTTTAAGGTCGACGCCTAGCTCAATCATTTCACCTTCAAGTGAAATGCCTTCGCCGTAAAGGATGTCGAATTCAGCCTTCTTAAATGGTGGCGCCACTTTGTTCTTAATGATTTTGACGCGTGTTTCAGCACCAACCACTTCATCACCATGTTTAATCGCGCCAGTACGGCGGATATCTAAACGAACTGATGAGTAGAATTTCAATGCATTGCCGCCAGTTGTGGTTTCTGGGTTACCAAACATCACGCCAATTTTCATGCGGATTTGGTTAATAAAGATCACTAGTGTGTTCGTGCGTTTGATATTGCCAGTCAGCTTACGTAACGCCTGGCTCATCAAACGTGCTTGCAAGCCCATGTGTGAATCACCCATATCACCTTCAATCTCTGCACGTGGTGTTAACGCCGCGACGGAATCGATCACGACAATATCGACAGAGCCGGAGCGGACTAGCATATCCACAATCTCTAATGCTTGCTCGCCAGTATCAGGCTGAGAGATTAGCAAGTCAGGTACGTTAACGCCTAGCTTTGCTGCATATTGTGGATCTAGCGCATGCTCCGCATCAATAAAGGCTGCTGTGCCGCCAGATTTTTGCATCTGTGCAATCACGGAAAGCGTTAATGTCGTTTTACCTGATGCCTCAGGACCATAGATTTCAACAACACGGCCGCGCGGCAAGCCTCCTATGCCAAGCGCAATATCTAAGCCTAAAGAGCCTGTTGATACGGACTCAATGTCTGTTACAACGTCCTTATCACCCATTCGCATAATAGAGCCTTTACCAAACTGTTTATCAATTTGAGATAGGGCTGCTGCTAATGCTTTGCTTTTGTTGTCATCCATGTTGTTTTTACCTTTAATATGAGCCACTTTAATTAACTTGTAATTATTTCACAGTTTGTCTTATAAGGTAAGCGTTAAGGTGATGTGTTAGTGTGCTGGACAGCGACAAAAACACAGTGTAACGATGTGCATGATGACTCGTTGTTTGCTAGCATGTTAAATTAAGTGCACTAGACTCATCAGTCCGTTAATCAGCTGAGTAACCGACTGATGGCGAACTGTTTTGCGGTCACCTTCAAACTGTTTTTCCTCTGTAATTAACTGTCCATTTTTGATTGAGTAAGCGAAACAAACGGTCCCGACGGGCTTGTTGGCAGAGCCGCCAGATGGGCCCGCAATACCGGTAATGCTTCCCGCAATATCCGCATTGCTATTGTTGAGCGCCCCGATGACCATTGCCTGTGCAGTTTCTTCGCTTACAGCGCCATATTGGGTTAATATTTTTTTCGAAACGTTTAACATTTCATGTTTTGCTGCATTACTATAAGTGATAAAACCTCTATCAAACCAAGCCGAACTACCTGCCACATCGGTAATGGCTGCTGAGGCTAAACCACCAGTACAGGATTCCGCTAGTGCCATCGTAAAGCTCTTGTCCTTGAGTAGCAGACCTAGCTGGGAGCTAAGTTTTGTGAGGTCGTGCGTTATGAGAGTATCCATAATAAACCTTTCAAGCTAATCATGGCGTAGATGGCAGCGAGAATGTCATCAAACATCACGCCAAGTCCTCCTTTGAGTTTTGCATCACATTGGCGAATGGGAAATGGTTTCCATATATCAAATAGTCTAAACAAACAAAAAGCAACTAGCCACCACGGCCATTGGTTTGGTGTAATCGTTAGCACTAACATCATCGCGACGATTTCATCCCAAACAATGCTGCCATGATCACTAACACCTAACGCTTTCCCAGCGATATCGCAAAAGTAAACGCCAGCAATAAACAGACCAGCAATAATGGCCAGCTGTACGGTTATACTGTAACCCGCTATTAAGTAAAAAAGTGGGAGGCCAGCAATGGTGCCAAACGTACCCGGTGCTTTTGGCGGAAGGCCACTACCAAAACCCAATGCTAAAAAGTGGGCTGGGTGTGCGAGTAAGAATTTAAAATCGGGTTGTTTAATCATACTTGTACGCAAAATGCTCATAGCCTAATTGTGAAATATTGAGTGCCTTGTTATTAAGTGTCACGGTTAGCTTCCCTGTTGTATCGGTTCCACCAATACGTGTGAGGTTAAGGTGGAGCTTCTTTCCTAAGGCTAAAATTGCTTTTCGTTGTTGTTGAGCAGCTGTAAAACATAGCTCGTAATCATCGCCGCCAGCTAATATAGCTTGTTGGATATTGGATTTTTGGCTATGTGCTTTTATTGTATCTAGGCATGGAATTTTTTCTAATTGCAATGCTGCCCCTATAGCACCGGATGCTTTTAGGATGTGGCTCAAGTCAGCTAGTAGACCATCAGAAATATCAATACAGCTACTTGCAATATCACGTAAAGCCAACCCTAGTGAAACACGCGGTTGAGGCTGGTTTAAAGCGTATAAACAAAGATCTCGTGTTTCGTCATCTAAGGTCACTTTTTCTTGTAAGTACGCTAACCCTAAAGCGGCATGGCCAACTGGACCGCTGACCCAAATGTCATCACCTACTTTTGCATTACTACGAGTAATTGCTTTACCAGTAGGGGTTTCACCCATAATAGTCACGCCAATATTAAGTGGGCCCCGAGTTGTGTCGCCACCAATTAAATCAACTTCGAATTGGTTGGCACAAGCAAAAAACCCACTTGAGAAAGCTGATAGCCAGGCATGATGAACTTCTGGCAATGCAACGGAAAGTGTTGCCCACTTTGGGTTTGCACCCATCGCGGCCATGTCGGAAATGTTGACAGCTAGTGATTTCCAGCCGATGTCATAAGGCGCAGCTTCTTGAAGGAAGTGAGTGCCAACGACCGACATGTCAGTTGATATTGCTAACTGATGATTAGCTGAGGCTTGAATGAGCGCAGCATCATCGCCAATGCCCAAGTCAGTATTTTTAGGTGCCCGTATAAAGTATTGCTTAATCAGACTAAATTCAGTGGACATAGTGCTTTATAAAGTGTGGCGTTAACTTGTTTAAGATGGTGAAGCACAATAATACACCAGTAGTATCTTCTGGCCAGTCATAAAGGCCAGTATTGCGGGTTAAATAAGCCGACATGGTTTTGCTATTTTTTCTTAGGCCGAAATGTTTTGACTAGGGCTTCGTTCGTTTCAATAAATGGAGCGCCAATTAAATCCAAGCAATAAGGCACTGCGGAAAAGATTCCGTGTACCTTGGTATTACCAGCATCGTCTTTCAAGCCTTCTAGTGTTTGTGCAATCGCTTTCGGTTGACCAGGTAAATTGATGATTAAGCATTGCTGTCGAATCACAGCGACTTGGCGGGACAAAATGGCTGTGGGAACAAAGCTCAGGCTAATCTGACGCATTTGCTCACCAAAGCCAGGCATTACCTTGTCACTAACTGCTAGCGTGGCTTCTGGTGTGACGTCTCGTAATGCAGGACCTGTGCCGCCAGTTGTTAGTATTAAGTGGCAATCTTCATTATCTGCTAAATCGATGAGTGTTGTTTCTATTGCGGTTTGCTCATCAGAGATTAAGCGTCTTTCTAATGTGAAGCGGGAGATTAATGCCTTGGTTAGCCATGCTTCCAAACTTGGAATGCCGAGGTCTTCATAAACGCCTTTCGAAGCACGGTCGCTAATGGAAACTAATCCAATTTTAATTATTTTGTCTTGCATATGAATTGTTTGTTTAATATTGTGTCAATGAGATTACTAGATTATAACGATAAACTTTCAAGGGCTTGGAACTATGATGAAAAAAATGCTGGGTGTGGCTTTGTTTGTTTTGTGCATTCAAACAGCACAAGCGACTGAAAATTTATACGAGCAACATTATAAAGCGCAAAACAGTGGCAATCTAAAGTCCATGCAAGCCAGCCCTGAGACTAAGATGTATGTCAGCAATCACTCAGATGAAGACAATATTAGCATGTTAGAAACGGGCTATGACATGATAGGTAGCAGCGGCTTCGAAGCAGGCAGCATTGCACCAGACTTGGCATTAACACATGCAAAGTCGATTAAAGCCGATGTTGTATTGGTTTACAGTAAATATGCTTCAAAAAAATCAGCACTTTCAAAGCTGGTAATGATTAAAGAAGCGGCAAAGACAATGGGTGAAGTTAATCCTGAAGTAATGGAAGATGAAGAAGCCTACCAATACTATGCAAGCTATTGGGCGAAACTGCCCATGCCATTGCTTGGCTTACATGTGATTAAGTTGAAACATAAAGAAAAAAATAGTGACACGGTTGTTGCCGATGAAGGACTGAAGGTATTAGCCGTCATCAAGGGTTCTCCAGCTTTTAACGCAGGTTTGAAACGAGGTGATACGTTATTGAGTTTGGGCGGTGTTGCCTTGCAACAGCCTCAAGTGTTTCCGCAGGTGGTTAGACAGTATCAGGGTGAAAGCGTCAGTATTATTTATGAGAGAAATGGACAGTCTTCACAAGCACAAACAACGCTCAACGGGGAACCTAGAGGGTGAGTTAAAGGGTTGAAACAAGTGGTACAGCTTAATTAGCCACTGTCATTTTCGTTAATATTTTCTTGACTCTCTGTAATCTCACGAATAAGTTTAAACAGATCTCTACTGCTTTTGAGTGTTTTATTTGCTGCTTTTTCCTTATTTGCATTACGTATTAATGTGCGCAATTTCTGGATGTCCGCATGTGGGTGCTTTGTTACAAACTCTTGTAAGGTGTCTGATTGTGAGGTCGCTACCTCATCAATTAAACGATCACGCCAGCGTTCTAATGCATGAAAGCGCGCATTCTCAGCATTGTTCTTACCTTCCCAGCCGGCTAACATCTTTTTAATGGGTTCGATGTCGGCGGTGCGCATTAATCGCCCAATATATTGTAGCTGACGTTTTATTGCGCCATTTGAAGTGAGACGTTTGGCTTCTACTATTGCAGTATACAAATTTTCATCAAGATTCAACTTAATCACTTGGTCTTTTGTTAAGTTGAGTAGTTTTTTACCTAACATTTGCTGAGCCTCAGCCTCAGCCTTGAGCTGGGTTTTGCTAATATACTCTAAATCGTCGTCTTCGTTTTGCATGGATTACGTTCTCTTGTTTCAGGTTTTCTGTAAGAAAGTGCCGATACGTGGCATATGCGATGTATCATAACATTTTAAGCGATTTACTTTAATGACTGAGGAATAATGAACCAAGATACTTTAAAACAAATTAGTGAAGATGCGCTTAATCTTGCTAAGCAAGCAGGCGCATCAGATGCAGCAGTGGATGTGAGTTTTGGTATAGGACAAAGCGTTTCTGTACGTAAAGGCGAAACTGAGAATATAGAATATAACCGTGATAAAGGCATTTCGATTACGGTTTTTTTTGGGCATAAAAAGGGCTATGCAAGTAGCTCTGACTTTAGTTCAAAAGCCATTCAAGATACAGTTGAGGCAGCTTGTAATATTGCTAAATTCACCGCGGAAGACACATTTTGCGGCTTGGCAGATGCTGGCCTTATGGCAAAGGATGTTGTTGATTTAAATTTACATCACCCATGGCACGTTAGTGTTGAAGAGGCGCTGGGAATTGCTAAGCGTTGTGAATCTGCTGCGTTTAACGTCGATAAAGCGCGTATTAAAAATTCAGAAGGTGCTAGCGTTTCAACGAATGAAGGGTTGTTTGTCTATGCCAATACACATGGTTTTGTTGGTGGTTATTCAAGCTCTCGACATAGTATTAGTTGCTCTGTGATTGCTGAGCAAGATGGTGCGATGCAGCGTGATTATTGGTACACCAATGCCAGAGATGCCAATGATATGCGCTCGGCTGAGTCTGTTGGTAAGCTGGCAGGAGAACGCACAGTACGCCGTTTAGGCGCTAAGCCGATTAAAACAGGCCAATACCCGGTTTTATTTGAAGCGGCGCTGTCGAGCAGTCTGATCGGTTCGCTAGTAGGTGCAATTTCTGGCGGCAATTTATATCGGAAATCATCTTTTCTTCTTGATAGCCTTGGAAAGCAAGTCACCTCTTCATTGCTTAATATTGAAGAATTGCCACATATTGAAAAAGGGATTGCAAGTAGTCCATTCGATAATGAAGGTGTTGCCACTCAGCCACGTATGCTGGTGGAGAATGGTGTGTTGCAAGGTTATATGTTGTCTAGTTACTCAGCAAGAAAGTTAGGGATGAAAACAACAGGCAATGCAGGCGGCGCGCATAATTTAGTTGTGCAACATACCAAGCAGACGTTTGCCGACTTATTAACCTTGATGGGAACAGGGCTGCTAGTGACGGAGTTGCTAGGACATGGCTTGAATATGGTGACAGGTGATTATTCACGTGGTGCCGCAGGGTTCTGGGTGGAGAATGGCGTAATTACACACGCGGTAGAAGAAATTACGATTGCAAGCAATATCAAGGAGATGCTGAATCAAATTATTGCAATTGGTAATGATGCATTAGTGCCCAGTTCAAAACAAACAGGTTCTATCTTAATTGAACGGATGACGGTGGCGGCAGGTTAGTTAGCAGGGTTGTAAGTAATAAAAAAGCCTCTTAAATAGAGGCTTTTTTATGGTTTGCATTTTAGTGACTATAAGGCGTCCTGCACATGGCTTTCACGGCCTTGTAAATAAGCATCACGGGTAAAAGCATACGGATCTAATGAAGCATTTTCTAAAATATCTGAAATATCCAGTAGCCCAGCACGTCTGTCTATCAACTGAGTAGCACGCAATTGATTATGTAAGCGTATTTGACCAATGTTGTGAGCATAAGTAATCGGGTCACTCGTTGTTGTATCAATCACAAAGCCAGTCGCATCACGTATAGTGCTTGGGCCTAGAAAAGGAAGTACTAAATAAGCACCATTTTCCACACCCCAGTGCCCCAGTGTTTGACCAAAGTCTTCGTGGTGGACAGGGATGTAATCCATGCTTGCGACATCAATAAGTCCAGCTAAACCAAAAGTGCTATTGATAACGAATCGACCAGTGTCCTTAAATGCATGCTCAAATTTCAACTGTAAAAGATCGTTCAACACGGTTGTAAGGGACTTCAGGTTATTAAAGAAATTATTAATACCTTTACGAACAAAGGATGGCGTGACTGCTTTGTACGTACCTGCTACAGGCTTAAGGACCGCACCATCTACTGCGTCATTAAATCTATACACACCACGGTTAACTGTTTCTAGCGGGTCGTTATTTTCTAACGTAGCACAGCCCGTTGCGACGACTGACAACAAGCAACCAAGTAGTAAATTAATAAATTTTAACTGCATACTTTGCTCTCTTTAGGAGTTGTTATTAGTTAGTGGCTGGAGTTTCTTAGCAGCAAAAAATCACTACAAGCACATTATCGCTTAATAACTAACTTTTTGTCTATAAATTAAATTAATGGTCCATTTTATGGGTGAGAGGGCCTTGTTAAAAAACTGCTTAATGGTGTTTAACATGTGCTTCAGATCCAATAAATTACTCGCGGTGATAAGGGTGATTCTGTATGACCGTATTAGCACGGTAGAGTTGCTCGGTGAGCAATACACGGACAAAAGCATGCGGTAAGGTGAGCTTGGAGAGTGACCAACAAAAGTCGGCGCGTTTAATGAGTGAAGGGTCTAAACCATCAGCACCGCCGACAACGATGCTGATATCACGCCCCATTTCCTGCCACGACTTCATCATGGTTGCCAATGCGATGGTCGTTTTTTCTTTGCCATTTTCATCGCAAGCAATGATGTAGTCTTTATTCACTGCTTTTAAAATACGCTGCGCTTCAGCGCCTTGTACAGCAGGATTCTTTTTGCCATCAGAACGTTTGTCTGGCTTGATTTCTATGACTTCAACTGATAACTCACGCGGCATGCGCTTGATGTATTCAGCACAAGCCGATTCAACCCAGTTTGGCATTTTGTGGCCAACTGAGATAATCTTGAGTTTCATATTTAAAAAATGAGCGTTAAGTTTTATGATGCTGTAGTATCTAGGTCATCCGCAGAGATATGGCCGCCTTCGCCGCCCCATAACTGTTCTAGATTATAGTAGGTGCGGATGGTTGGAACCATGATGTGGACAATAATATCATCTAAATCTACCAAAACCCATTCACCCTCTTTTTCACCCTCCATACCACGAGGATCAAAACCTTTGGCTTTTAGTTCTACATAGATGTTGCTAGCAATCGCTTTGGTTTGACGTGAGGAGTTTGCACTGCAAATAATCATGTAACTCGTCATGGCAGTGAGTTTTGTAACATCCAAAACAGTAATATCAAAACCTTTGATATCCTCGATAGCGTTAACGACCGCATCTTTCATGGTGTCTAAATCGGACAAATGATGACCCTTTAACTAATTGTTTATTAAACAGATTGTGCTGGAATATTCTTTTTTAATTCTTTAATACGGTTTTGATCATCAACGTACACTAAATCCGGTTGGTATGTTGCTAACTCAAGTTCTGTATAGTCTGAGTAAGTTGCAATGATGACAATATCTTCAGGCATCGCTTTATGCGCGGCAGCACCGTTGATCGAGATAATGCCTGAATCACGTTCGGCACGAATAGCATAAGTACTAAAACGCTCAGCATTCGTGACATTGTAAATCTCAATTCTTTCATATTCATGGATATTCGCCGCTTCAAGCAACACTTCATCAATGGCGCAACTGCCTTCATAATGAAGCTCACTATGGGTGACCGTTACACGGTGAAGTTTAGATTTAAGCATCGTTCTTTGCATCAGGTATGACCACTCAATCTTACAAAGGTAGCATTGTAATCAATTCAAAGGTTTAGCGCAAAACTCAATATTGTCAATTAAACGGGTATTGGATAATGTAGCGGCACCTAAGATGACTAATTTTTCGTCATCTTGACGTGCGGGCATCAGCGTTAATGCAGAGCGAATGGAGATGTAATCAACTTCCCAGCCTTGGTTTGTTAGAGCTTCAGCCGCTTTTTTTTCGATATTTATAAAAATGGCTGGTGCGGCCTTGACCACATCTATAGCCGCCTTCAGCGCTTGGTTCAGTTCTGCAGCCTGTGTTTTTTGTTGTGTCGTAAAGTACCCATTACGTGAACTCATCGCAAGTCCGCTTTCTTCGCGCACAATATCGCCCGCAATGATTTCTATAGCAAAGTTGAATTGTTTGACCAGCTCGCGAATGATGACTAACTGCTGAAAATCTTTTTTACCAAATATCGCAACATTAGGCTGGACGAGATTAAATAGCTTGGTAATGACAGTCGCAACGCCGGAAAAGTGACCTGTCCTGCCTGTACCACATAATGCACTCGCAATGTATGGCGGCGTAATGGTCATTGTTTGATTAAGTTTCTGACCATCAAAGTCAGGGTATATTTCGGACACATCAGGCGCAAAAACTATGGTGACACCGGCTGTTTCTAATTTGGCACAATCTATTTTTAAAGTGCGCGGGTATTTGTCTAAATCAACGTTGGAATCAAACTGCAGTGGGTTCACAAAAATACTGACTACAACACAGTCTGCTTGTTGTTTTGCGATGTCGACTAGTTTGAGGTGGCCGTCATGTAAGTTACCCATAGTGGGTACAAAAGCCACTTTATTATGTGCTTTTAATGCGACCTTTAAGTCTGCACTGGTATGAATGACTTGCATTGGATTGAGCTTCACTAGTAACTATGCTCTTCCGCTGGAAAGGACTGATCCTTGACTGCGATGATGTAAGCTGCAATTGCTTTTTGTATGCTGTTGGTGTCTTTCAAAAAGTTACGGACAAAACGAGGCGATTTGAATTCACTCGGTAGTTTGTCAGCAGGACCTGTATAGATGCCAATCAAGTCTTGCAACACTAATACTTGCCCGCTACAATGCATGCCAGCGCCAATACCGATAGTTGGCGCTTTGATTGTGCTGGTAATTTGTTCAGCTAGTGTTGCAGGCACCATTTCCAACACCACCATGCTTACGCCTGCATCATCCATAGCTTTAGCATCGGTCATGATTTTTTGGGCAGAAGCTTCAGTTTTTCCTTGAATTTTATAACCGCCAAATTGATTCACTGATTGTGGCGTAAAGCCTAAGTGCGCACAAACAGGCACACCATACGAAACTAAGTAACGTGCTGTTTCAACTCGGTCGCCACCGCCTTCAAACTTAACCATACTGGCACCAGACTTAATCAACCATTGCGCATTTTTCAGCGCAGCTTCATTGTCATGCTCGTAACTTCCTAATGGCATGTCCGCAACGATTAATGTATTGGGCGCACCCTCAGCAACGCTTTTGGTGTGGTAAGTCATGTGATGCATGCTGACGTTAAGCGTGTTATCGGCACCTTGTAGGACCATGCCTAGTGAGTCACCTACTAGCAACACATCCATTCCAGCGAGCTCCATTACTTTAGCAAACGAGGCGTCATAGCAAGTGAGCATGGTGATTTTTTCACCAAATGCGGCTAGCTTGCTCAGTTTGTTTATTTTATTGCTAGTGTTAGATGACATGTGTTTATTCGAAATTAGGGTTGAAATATTCACGACGACCTTGGAATTGGTCGATACGGCCGACGAGCAAGTTCAGCGCAGATTCGTTTTTAATAATGTTGAGTTTTTCATTATTCACAATCAGTACAGGCGCAGCATCATAGTCATGAAAGTGTTCGCTATAAGCAGTTGCAAGCCGTTCTAAATACTCGGGTGGCATATTGTTTTCATAGTTAATATTGCGCTCAGCAATACGACCAGTTAAGACCCTCACAGGGGTTTGTAAATAAATTACCAAGTCTGGCTTGGGTGACTCTAACTGTAAGTGGTGAAAAACCTGATGATACAGCGCATACTCTTCATTATTCAAATTTAAGCGCGCAAATAGCGGGTCTTTTTCTAAAAAGAAGTCGGCTGTAATTGGCTGCGAAAACATATCAACTTGACTGGTGTCTGCAATTTGCCGCGCACGTTGAAACAAGAAAAATATCTGCGTCTGCAGGGCGTAACGTTTCGGATTTTTATAAAAGCGCTCTAAAAAAGGATTTTCTTCTGCTTTTTCCGATAGTAACTGGGTTGAGAATTTCTCTGACAGCATGCGTGCTAACGTCGTTTTCCCGCTGCCAATTGGGCCTTCTACAACGATAAATGGAAATTTGTCAAAAATGGTCATACTGAATGATTGCTAAGTTTCGTAATGCCTTGGTTTTGGAAAGGTTCTGCTAATTTTACAACATTCGCGTGCTTAGGAATAATATCGTGATAGCTAATTTCTAACTCTGGTACAATTTCTGCCAGCGGTAATAATACAAAGCCACGTAAATGCATGCGCGGGTGTGGCAATGTTAAAGAGTCTGTTTTTTGGTCGACATCGTCATAACAAAGCAAATCCAAATCGAGAATGCGTGGTGCATTCGGGAAAGGGCGTTCACGTCCAAAACCCTGCTCAATATCTAGCAACGCTTTTAACAAGGTTTCTGGGCTTGCATCAGTATGCACTTCTGCTACGGCATTAATAAAATCAGGCTGGTTGTCATGACCAACAGGCTCTGACTGGTAGAGGCTAGAGCACTGTATGACTTTTGTTTTCGGTATTTTTTCGAGCGCAGAAAATGCTTTTCTGACTTGTGTGGCAGGGTCGCATAAGTTACTGCCTAATGCGATATACGCTTTATGCACTGCCATTATCCGTGGGGGTAGATTTCTTTTTCGACTTGCGTCTACGTTTTCTTTTGAGCGCTGTGTCTGGCAATAACATCGCTGTACGTTGCTCCGTCTTTGCATCAGCAAAGGTTGTCCACCACTCACCAATTTCCATTGGGATTTCACCAGATTCACAACGTAACAACATAAAGTCATAAGCTGCACGGTAACGTGGGTTGGCGAGCAGGCCAAATGGGCGCTTGCCTGCGCGTTGCTCAAAGCGTGGTTGCATCGCCCAGATTTCTTTCATGGTGGCAATAAAACGGTTATGTATCGCTAGTTTCATGGCTTGGATCTGAATCACTTCATCCATTGCATTATACAAAGCAGGAATCATTGGCGCGTGTTCTTGATGTGGTTCCCATGCTTTTAATACTTCATGCCATAGTAGTGTCGCGAATAAAAAGCTTGGGTTAGATGACTTGCCTTGTATGATACGGTCATCAGTATTCTTTAATGCCAACATGACAAACTTTTCACCCATTGGCTGCTCTAACACCACATCCAATAAAGGCAGCAAGCCATGATGTAAATGTTGCGCGCGTAATATGTTAATGCTTTCGATCGCATGACCAGATAAAAATAGTTTTAACATTTCATCAAATAAACGGCTAGGCGGCACGTCATGTAATAAATCGGCTAATGCAGCAATTGGATTTTCTGTCGCTTGATCAATCTTTAAACCGAGCTTTGCAGACAACCTCACAGCACGTAGCATCCGGACAGGGTCTTCTTTGTAGCGTGTGATTGGATCACCGATCATGCGTAATACGCGCGACTTAACATCGGCAACACCATTATGGAAATCCAACACATCTTGTGTTTGTGCGTTGTAGTAGAGCGCATTGGCAGTAAAGTCGCGCCGCGCCGCATCATCTTCTAAACTACCGAAAATATTGTCGCGCAAAATACGACCACTATCACTGGTTTTAGCATCACCTTTACTGTCATGATGACCACGAAAAGTTGACACTTCAATCGTATCTCTACCCCACATCACATGCACGAGGCGGAAGCGTCTGCCGATAATGCGAGAACGGCTGAATATTTTATTCACCTCTTCAGGTTTGGCATTGGTAGCAATATCAAAGTCTTTTGGCTTAGAGTCGAGTAGTAAATCTCTGACCGCACCACCCACGATGTAAACATCAAAGCCAGCCTTGTGTAAGCCTTCGCAGGTTTTGAGAGCGGCTGAGCTAATTAATGTTTGATCAATTTTATGTTTATTAGCGGGGATTGTTTTGGCAGCGCTCGGTAAGTTACTGTCTACTGATTCACTTTTATTAAATACTTTATGCAGAAATTTTCTAATCATCTAATTTGGACCATCTCATTTGAATCATCTATTTGTTGGACGCATTGTTCCATAGCACATCAGGCACGCCTGCTTCTTTGTTTAAAATGCGACACAACACAAAGAGCAGGTCTGATAAGCGGTTAATATATTGTAGGGAAGTCTCAGTCAACTTTTCTTCCGAATTTAATGTATGCATCACACGTTCAGCACGCCTACATATCGTTCTGGCCAAGTGGCAATGTCCAGCTGCACGGCTGCCACCTGGTAAAATGAATTCTTTCAGCGGCTCAAGATTATCATTAAATGCATCTAGTGTCGTTTCTAATTCCGTAATACGCTCAGCTTTAATCAACTTCATATTAGGCATGCAAATTTCACCGCCAAGATTGAACAAATCATGCTGCACAGCGATTAAACAATCGGTAATTTGGTCAGGAATTGGCTCGGCTAGCATAATGCCAATCACGGCATTCAACTCATCAACATTGCCCATGGCATGAACGCGCAAGCTATCTTTAGGCACACGCGTTCCATCACCTAAGCCTGTAGTGCCGCCATCACCCGTCCGAGTGTAAATTTTACTTAATCGATTACCCATTGCTCATGTTTCTAATATAATTAGTCATTATAAATCATGCATAACCATTTACAGAAAAATAAGCAGACTAATACCAATACAATCTCAGCCAGCACAGAGGCAATTGGTGTGATGGACTCTGGCGTGGGTGGCCTTTCTGTTCTGCAGCATATTCACCGCCTGTTACCGTACGAGCATCTCAACTTTGTGGCAGATAGCCAATATGCACCCTATGGCAGCTTAAGCCCTAAAGAAGTCACGGAGCGTTGCTTCACCATTGCGGACTTTTTAATCGAGCAAAACGTTAAAGCCTTAGTCGTCGCCTGCAATACCGCAACTGCGGCTTCCATTCAATTAATGCGCGCTAAATACAAGCTGCCGATTATCGGCATGGAACCAGCCGTCAAGCCAGCTGCACTAGCCAGTAAAAATGGCATTATTGGCGTGCTAGCCACCGTCGGTACACTCGGGAGTGCACAGTTTGCCGCATTATTAACTAATTATGGACAAGATATTCAAGTTAATACCCAAGGTTGTATCGGTTTAGTCGAATGTGTAGAGCGTGGTGAAATCAATACTGCTAGTACTAAAGCATTAGTTGCACAATATTGTGCGCCACTACTTGCAGCAGGGGCGGATACGGTTGTATTGGGCTGTACACATTATTTTTTTGTGCGGGAAGTGGTTCAAGAAATTATGGGTGGTGATGTTGCGATAATTGACACTGGTGAAGCGGTTGCTAAGCATTTGCAAGCGACGTTAGAGGCGCAGTCATTATTAACACCTTCAGAAGTGGAATCTAATATTTCGATTTGGACTAATAATGCATCTGAGGATAGGGGTGATGTGATTCAGCAGCTATGGGGTAAGAAAGGTGCTAAGATTGAACGCATTAAGTGAATGGTTTAGTTGGCTTTGAAGCCAATCATGCTCAAACTAGGACATCTCCTCCAGGACTGCTGGCATGGTTGCAAATTGATTCGATGAGCAGTATAAAGTACGTAACTTTTGTAAAGTGATCTAAATTATCAGGCAGTGATGATGGGCACGTCACCTGGTAGATCGAGAATTCCTAGCGCGTCTGATAAATCGTATATTTCGGTTGGGAAGGTGGGAAGGCCACAAGGTAGTTTAAGTTGCGTTTCAGCTTGTAATTGGCGAGGATTGAGTCCGCTATTGATGTTAAAAAGCGGTAACGACTAATGGTGTGAAACCACTTCGCCCTCTTTTAGAGTGTACTTAGTGCCACAGTAAGGGCAGGCGACTTCACCTGTCCTTGAGATATCTAAAAACACACGCGGATGTGATGCCCATAGCGCAACTTCTTTTGTTGGACAGTGGAGTGGTAAATCTTTCGCAGTCACTTCAAGTTCTTTCACATCAGACATGGCGCCCCTTTAGATAATGAGTAGACCACAGCAGCGGTTTAAATGTGAGTCAGCCAATTTGCATGTTTCTCAGAGCGGCCATGAACGATATCAAAATACATGGTTTGTAATCTCTCCGTAATAGGGCCACGTGTACCAGTACCAATCGGGCGGTTATCTAGCTCGCGAATTGGCGTCACTTCAGCAGCAGTGCCAGTGAAGAATGCTTCATCAGCGGTATATACTTCATCACGCGTAATGCGCTTTTCAACCACTGTTAGGCCAATTTCGGCAGCCAGTTGCACGATGGTGTCACGCGTGATGCCTTCTAGTGCGCTGGTGAGGTCTGGTGTGTACAGCTTGCCTTTGCGGATTATAAAAATGTTCTCTCCAGAGCCTTCAGCGACAAAGCCATCAACATCTAATAATAAGGCTTCTTGGTAGCCATCTTGTGTCGCTTCTTGATGCGCTAAGATGCTATTCATATAGTTACCATTGGCTTTGGCTTTACACATCGTAATGTTTACATGGTGACGTGAGAAAGACGATGTTTTCACGCGAATGCCGTTAGTCAGCGCATCATCACCCATATAAGCACCCCAGCTCCAAGCTGCAACGATAACGTGTGTTGATAATGTGGTAGCAGAAATCCCCATCGCTTCAGAACCGTAAAAAGCCATTGGGCGTATATAAGCAGATTCCAACTTATTTTCACGGACAGCGGCTTTTTGCGCTTCGATTAATGCGGCTTTATCAAAAGGCATCTTCATACCTAAGATTTTCGCACTATTGAATAGGCGGTCTGTGTGATCTTTTAAACGAAAAATAGCAGGGCCTTTGACCGTTTTATAAGCGCGGACGCCTTCAAATACACCCATGCCATAATGTAGTGTGTGTGTGAGCACGTGCGTAGTCGCATCGCGCCAGTCAACTAATTCACCGTCGTACCAGATAAGACCATCGCGGTCAGACATAGAGGTTGGTATTGCCATTTTTCTGCCTTACAATTCGTTAAAGGTCTATTGTAAACTAAAGGTCGCATTTCTTTCAGCATGTTAAAATCAAAAACTTAATATTTATTGGAATTTTTGCTATGTTCGCCCTTATTGTTAGACTAAGTTGTTATCTGTTGCTGGCGTTCACATTATGTTTGTTAGTCGCGTGTGATGGGAATCAGGCTGCTAAGGGGTTTGTTGGGACTGATATTGCAGGGGCGGACTTTCCGAAACCATTGGCATTAACTGATCATACGGGTATGCCGCGTACCATGAGTGATTTTAAAGGAAAACTAGTCGTCATGTTCTTTGGTTTTACTCATTGCCCTGATGTCTGCCCAACTAGTATGTTGGATTTGAAGAATTCGATGAAGCTATTAGGCGATAAAGCCAATGAGGTACAAGTATTGTTTGTGACAGTTGATCCAGAACGTGACACACAAGAAGTATTAGCCAAGTTTGTTCCGTCTTTTGATGAGCGTTTTATTGGCTTGCGAGGCAATGCTGAAGAAACAGCTGCAACCTTAAAAAACTTTAAAGTCTACTATGCAAAAGTGCCGGGCACGAGAGGTAACGATTACTCTATTGATCATAGTGCTGGCATGTATGTGTTTGATAAGCTGGGCAAGGTTAGAGTTTATTTGGGCTATGGACAAAAACCTAAAGATATTGCGAGTGACATTCAGAAGCTTCTATAACGCCAGTGTGCGAGGGTGCGAGAATTACATCCGATGCAATTGATGTGATAGTTGTTTAAGTTCTTTTTCAGCCGTTTTATAGCTAGGGTAAATGCTGCCAACGACTGCCCAGAATTTGGCAGAGTGATTCATTTCTTTTAAGTGCGCCAGCTCATGGCAGACAACGTAGTTGATAATGCTCGGTTGTGCTTGTAGTAAGCGCCAGTTGAGGCGAATATCACCACGGATAGTGCAGCTGCCCCAACGGGATTGTGCGCTAGATAACTTCAGTGGCGGTGTAGATACCCCTAACTTTGCGGCGAATAGTTCAATGCGCCGACTAAAGTCAGTGAGTGCTTGTTTTTTATACCACTGAATCACTTTTCGCTTCACCACTTCTTCGTCATCGGATTCTGGTGAGGTGATTGTTAAACTACTATGGTTAAATTGTGGCTGTTTGTTTTTTATGCCATTCAAAACATACAGCGTGATGTCCGTGCCGAGTAATGGTATTGTTTCGCCATCTCGACAAACAATAGGCGGCACATGGTTTTGTTTACGTGTTTCTAATTTGTTAAGTATCCAGTTTGATTTTTCTTGGATTAACTTTTTTAGCTGAATTTCCAGAATGTATTTTGGCGCATGGACGACTAAGCCACCTAAAACAATTTTTAAACCAACGGTACGGCGCGGCCTGCGTTCTAATTGGTACTCAATCGTTTCGCCATTGAGAAGCATGATGGATTTCTTTTTCATCAGTTTGTTAATTAAGCGTCAACATTGTAGTTTCTATCCATGCCTCTACCTGTTTATTAACTTGGTCTGGTGTTAAACCGGAGGGCTCTATTGGTGGGCCAATCACGACTTGAATGGTACCAGGGTGTTTGATGAATGCATTTTTACACCAATATTTGCCAGCATTATGAGCAACAGGGACGATGGTCGTCTCGGTCTTAGTAGCTAACCAAGCTCCGCCGATGTGGTATTTGCCTTTTACACCTGGTGTGGTGCGGGTGCCTTCAGGAAAAATCACCACCCATAGGCCACGTGCCAATCGATCTTTGCCGTTCTCAACGAGTTTTTTAAGCGCTTTACGACCTGCGCTACGGTCAATCGGGATGGCGGCTAAGGCAACAAAAGCCCAACCT
The DNA here is from genome assembly GCA_913009235.1 of uncultured Methylophilaceae bacterium. Taxonomy (GTDB): domain Bacteria; phylum Pseudomonadota; class Gammaproteobacteria; order Burkholderiales; family Methylophilaceae. The sequence goes on from CAJVXS010000002.1 coordinate 172,335, forward strand.
AAAAATGGAATGAGCAGTAATGAACGTTTCATTACCCATACTTGTGGTGGAAAGATGGTTTGTAGCCCCATGGTTTCCCAAGCTGATTGATGCTTGGATAAAATGATAGAAGGGTGGTCTGGCATATTTTCTTGCCCGTGCACCTCATAATTCAAGTTACAAGTAAAGCGTAGCCAGAACATGGCAAAGTGGGCCCAACCGCTAGCAATGCGAGAGCGTGTCACATTCGGGAGTGGAAGCAACAGAATAACCAAGATTGAGAATATTGGCGTGACTATGAGTAAGCCCAGTAAGAATAGAACAGATCGAATCCACAACATCAACTTACTCCGAAACGATATGCTGAACAGCTTCAGCGAGGTCGTTAAATATTAAGGTATTTTCTGGTAAGTCGCCGCCAGATAAGGTCTTTTCACCATTGCCGGTAAGAACTAGCATCGGTTGGCAGCCTGCATTGGAAAATGACTGTAGGTCGCGCAATGAATCACCAATACCAGCGACGTTTTTTAAATCGACATTAAATTGCCGCCCAATATCGGTAGCCATTTTACTTTTCGGCTTTCTACAGCCGCAATTATCTTCACTGATATGAGGGCAATAGTAAACAGCCTCAATCTTGCCGCCGGCAGACTCAATGGTTTTGTGCATTTTGTCATGAATGGCATCTAATGTAGCAATGTCATACAACCCTCGCGCAATGCCAGATTGATTGGTGGCAACAGCGACGGTAAAGCCATGCTCGTTGAGTAAGGCAATTGCTTCTGAGCTACCATCAATCGGCATCCACTCATCAGGGCTTTTGATGAAGTTGTTGTGGTCATCATTAATTACACCATCCCTGTCTAGAATCACCAGCTTCATTAAGGCTTAGCTCGCAAGTTTAGACAAATCAGCAACGCGATTCATGGTTTGATGTAGCATGGCTAACAGGCCTTGCCGGTTGGCTTTTAATGCTGGGTCATCGGCATTAACCATGACACTGTCAAAGAACGCATCAATCGGCTCTCTTAATGTAGCTAAAGCTTGCAGTGAAGCAGTGTAGTCACCAGCTTCAAATAATTGATCTGCTCTCGCTCCGGTTGTATTCAGCGCTGCAACCAAGGCTTGTTCAGCTGGTTCTTGCAATAGGTTGTCATCGGCTTCTGCTTCAACTTCGCCTTCAATTTTACGTAAGATATTACCCACACGTTTATTCGCTGCAGCTAATGCAGGAGCCTCAGCTAAGGTGGTAAACGTTTTAACTGCAGTAAGGCGTTGAGGGATTTCGCTGAGTAATGCAGGGGCTAATGAAAGCACCGCATCAACCTCTTGTGCACTCGCACCTTGGTCACGTAGGTTCACGCTTAGGCGGTCAAAGCAGAATGCTTTAATCGCTGCCAACACGTCAGCATCGCTTTTAAATTGCTGCAGAGCTAATTTGATTAATACATCAAATGGCAATGGTAGTTTTGCATCAATCAACATTCGAATAATACCTAGTGCTTGGCGGCGAAGTGCAAATGGATCTTTATCACCTGTTGGTTTCTCGCCAATGCTAAATAAACCCACTAGCGTTTCTAATTTATCGGCTAGTGCAACACAAATTCCAACTTGGCTACGTGGCAATTCATCACCTGCAAAGCGTGGTTTGTAATGGTCTTCAATCGCAAAAGCGACTTCGTCATCCAGGCCTTCATGTTGCGCATAATAGCGCCCCATAATGCCTTGTAAGCCTGGGAATTCACCGACCATATCAGTGATTAAGTCCGCTTTTGATAAGTATGCTGCTTGTTCTGTTTTTGCAACTAAATTTGTATCCCCCAGCTGTTTAGCAATTTCGCCGGCCAGCTTAACAACGCGTGTATTGCGTTCGCCTTGTGAACCAAGCTTGTTGTGATAAACCACTTTATCTAAGCTGACAATGCGGCTTTCTAATGTCTTTTTACGGTCTTGGTCAAAGAAGAATTTTGCATCCGCTAAACGAGGGCGTACAACACGCTCATTACCACCGATAACCGCGCTTGGGTCAGCAGGATTAATATTCGATACGATTAAGAATTTATTCGTCAGTTTGCCATCGTTATCTAATAGTGGGAAGTATTTTTGGTTGGCCTTCATGGTTAATACCAAACACTCTTGCGGCACGTCTAAAAATTCAACCTCATACTGACCAAGTAACACATTCGGCAACTCGACTAATGCGGCAACTTCATCTAATAAGTCTTCATCATCAATCGCGGCTAAGTCTTCTTTATCAGCAGCCTCTTTCAACTGGGCTGCAATATCAGCTTTACGCGCTTCAAAGCAGGCAATCACTGCGCCTTCCGTTTTAAGCTGCTCTGCATAGCTATCAGCATTATCTAATGTAATGACTTCTTTGAGCGATTCAAAACGATGGCCTGTTGTCGTGTTGCTAGCGCTTAAACCTAGCGCACTGATTGGTACGATTTTTTCACCATGTAAAGCGACTAGACCATGGGCGGGGCGCACAAAGTTAACTGACTCCCAGCCATCATTAACTTGGTAAGTCATGACCTTAGGAATCGGCAGCTTAGCAAGCGCCTCATCGATGGCTTTCTGTAAGCCTTCGCTTAACGTGGCGCCCGTTTTGGTAATATCTAAAAATAGACTATCTGCTTTGCCATCATTTTCTGTTCTCAAGCCTGTAACTGCAGAATCATCTAAGCCCATGCCGCTTAATCGTTTGAGCAAAGCTGGTGAGGGGTTGCCTTCTGAATCTAAGCCGACTTTGACTGGCATTAGTTTTTGCGCCACTTGTTTATCAGCTGCTTTAGATGCTACATCGGTGATGTGCGCTGCTAACCGACGTGGTGTTGCAAAGTTGGTGACAACTGTACTGTTACTGCTTAAGCCTTGTGCTTTTAGTGTTTCTGCTAATAAGCTAGAAAATGATAAGCCTAATTTTTTAAGCGCCTTTGGTGGCAGTTCTTCTACAAATAACTCTACTAATAGGTTGCTCATGCTGCGGCCTTCTTACTTTTTTTCTCTTGCTGTTTTTTTAATTGTGCAAGCACTTCATCTGCACGGTTTTTTTGCGCCATCGGGAAGCCCAAGTCTGCACGACTCTCTAGGTAGCTCGTTGCGACACTACGTGACAGATTGCGGATGCGACCCATATAGGCAGCACGCTCAGTCACGGAAATGGCACCACGCGCATCTAGCAAGTTAAACGTATGCGCGCTTTTTAATATTTGCTCGTAGGCGGGTAATGCTAATTTGTTTTCTATCAAGTGCTTAGCCTGCTTCTCATGCGCATCAAATGCAGTCAGTAAGAAGTTCACATCACTATGCTCAAAGTTATAAGCTGATTGTTCTTTTTCATTTTGTAAGAACACCTCGCCGTATTTCACGCTTGGTGAATACTCTAAATCGTAAACGTTTTCTACGCCTTGTAAGTACATGGCCAAACGCTCTAAACCATAGGTAATCTCGCCTGTAATTGGTTTGCAATTAATGCCGCCGACTTGTTGAAAATAAGTAAATTGTGTCACTTCCATGCCATTTAACCAGACCTCCCAGCCTAAGCCCCAAGCGCCTAATGTTGGATTTTCCCAGTCATCTTCGACAAAGCGTACGTCATTTTCTTTAAGGTCAAACCCAAGTGCTTCCAGTGAACCCAAATATAAATCCATGATGTTCGCTGGTGCAGGTTTAAGCACGACTTGGTATTGATAATAGTGCTGCAAACGGTTTGGGTTCTCACCATAGCGACCATCATTAGGACGGCGGCTTGGTTGTACATAAGCAGCCTTCCATGGCTCTGGGCCAATAGCGCGTAGGAAAGTCGCTGTGTGACTAGTGCCAGCACCGACTTCCATATCGTATGGTTGCAACAAGGTGCAGCCTTGTTTGTCCCAGTAGTCTTGGAGTTTTAAAATGATTTGTTGGAAGGTTAACATTGAGTGTGCTTCATAATTTGCAAAGGGTTGATTTTACTGTTTTTTGCGACTTATCACAAAGGCAATTACACTAAAACTGAAGGTGATAAATGGCCAATTGCCCCAGAGTACGTAAGGCGTAGTTCCTTCATAGCCTTGTGTAATCACGTTTAAGGTGGTTTTAGTGTCATGTGGAGCATGTGCCAGCACGTAGCCATGTTGGTCGATCAACGCAGTTGCGCCTGTATTAGTTGAGCGCAATACCATGCGACCAGTTTCTAGTGCACGTGCTTGTGAAAACTGCATGTGTTGATCGGCAGCGTAAGATTGACCATACCATGCGTCATTACTAATGTTTACTAATATCGTGGCTTCTGGCAGCTGTCGAATAATCTCTTCACCAAAGACATCTTCATAGCAAATATTGACGGCGACTTTTTGATGATTGAGTAGCATGGGTTGTTGGTGTGTGCCGCCACGTGACAAGTCGCTAAGTGGGATATCCAACCAATCACGATAAACCCATCCAAGCATTTGTTTTAATGGGATGAATTCACCAAAAGGCACAAGATGGTTCTTGCTATAGGACTGCGTTGGCGCTGTACCAAGGCTGAAGGCGCTATTAAAGTACTCCTGCGTGCCTCTATCGTAATCCACCATGCCAACAATGATGTTGCTATTGTTTTGTTTAGCATGTGTGCTCAGTGCATTGCGGGTGTTGGGGTCTAGCTGGGTCGCAATGACGGGTAATGCTGTTTCTGGCAATACGATTAAATCAGCCTGGCTGTTTTGTGTCATGGCAACATATTGCGCTATGGTGCTTTCTGTTGCATCAGGTGACCATTTGATATCTTGGCCAATATTGCCTTGAATAAGACTGGCGCTGAATGGTTCGCCAACAGGAGATGACCATGGTACAATCTTTAAAATTCCGCCGACAGCAACAAGTAGTGTGATGGTAGTAATCACATTGCTGCGCCTGCTTAAACCAACCACTTTATCTTTATTAGCAAGCCAAATGGCGATATAGGCTGCGATGGTGACGGTTATGATGGATACGCCGTAAACGCCAACGATAGGCATGTAGCCTGCTAATGGGCTATAGGGTGTTTGACTGTAGCCAATCGTTAGCCAAGGAAATCCTGTAAAGATCCAGCTACGAACCCAGTCGGATAAGCCCCACAACACAGGCGTGCTAATGGTTAAGAATGTTAGTCTTTTGCTGAAATAACCAACTAAGGCGGGGAACAGCGCCATAAATGCACATAAGAAAAACGTACAAAAGCCAGCAAACCACCAAGGCATGCTGCCAAAATCGTGTAGGCTGATGTAGACCCAGGAAATCCCAATGCTATATAAGCCTAAGCCGAATTGAAAACCTAGTTTCAAACAAGCTTTTGCTGATGGTGCTTTCGCCCATAAGTAGATGATGCCTATGAGGGAGATAATGGTAGCTGGAAAAATGTAGAATGGTGCAAAGCCAAGCACGGCAAACGCACCAAGTGAAAAAGCAATTAAAGGTTGGAAAAGTTTTTTAGGCATCGGTTGCTTTAGTTATAAGTTGTTGGAGCTTAGATTGAGCAGTATAAGTGAAAAGGAGTAAGTTAGAGTAGTTTAGATTAGGTGATATTAGAGAAGCATCATCCGCCCCAACTTAATTTTTTGCTTCAGCCTCTTAGCTTGAATAGCTTCCTAAAACGGCTTGTTGCTGCATTAAGTTCTGTAGCACGCCATACCCAAAGTCAATAATTGCTTGTGGCTCAGGATGTTGAATCTGCTCTGCAAGTTCGGTAAGCGCTTGTTTTCCAGTCATGCCCTCTTTAAGCATCTTTAATAGCACATAAGCCATCGGGTTTAATTCAATAAAGTTAACTTCAAACTCAGCATTTCTAAACACAAATAAATGTGTAGTTTTCTGTTGCTCAGGTCTGAATTGAGCAGAGATTTTCTGTACAGGGTAATCATATTGCAACAACATATGTGCAGGTGCTAAGACAGGCACTTCATTCAGCAAGTCAGTCTCTTTGCTTAATGTTGGCGTTTCAGTTGGCATTCCGCCAACGGCAAGTTCTACCCATTCATAGTGGGCGAGTTGTTTAATGTAATCTGAGGTTTCAGTATCAGCTTCTAAGAACGTAACGAGCTCTTTTGGAACCTCTCTAAAGATTGGTGAGCTGGCATGGTGGGTGGCGATGAAGCGCCTAATTATGGCATCCCAATAATTTGTGCCAACGGTTTCTTGGCATACGGGAAAGCATACGGAGGCAGCTTCAAATATATTGTTATAAACGCCTTCTCGATAGACTGCCATACGCTCTTCATCGACATTGTTTGGCTTGGGGTTATTCTCTGGGTCGCGTATATGGGCGGTGAAAGCGTGTTGGTATTGTTGGAAATCTAACATGGTGTTTTTAGATTAAGCGGCCACAGAGTTGGTGCGCTGTTTAACATCAGCAGCACCCGCTTGTAGAGATGCGATTGTATCGACTTCTTTCATTAGGATATCCAATGGTGGAATATTGATATCTCGTTCTAGTAGTGTGGGAAAGGCGCCGAACAAAGCATAGGCTTCTGCCAGCAATGACCATACCGGGTCGCTGACATCAGCGCCATGGGTATCGATTAGTAAATCAGACTTTTGTAGATAATGCCCAGCTACATGGCTGTAAACAATCCGTTCGACGGGTACTCCTTTTAAAAATACACTGGCATCAAAGCCAAAGTTAACACTATTGACGTAGATGTTATTAATATCTAAATGTAACCAGCAATCAGCCTCGGCGAGTATGGCGTTTAAAAACGTAAGCTCATCCATGGTGGCGATGGGAGGTTTTATGTAAAACGATGCATTTTCAACGGCGATACGTTGCCCTAAAATATCTTGTGTTTGTTTAATGCGGTCAGCGACGTAGTGTACGGCTTCTTCAGTAAACGGTATTGGCAGTAAGTCGTATAGATAGCCGGGTTTATTCTGATAGAAGTCGCTACAGTAGCTTAGGTGCTCGGTATAGAGTGGTATTTTATTGACAGATAAAAATTGTTTTACCTGTTTCAAGAATTTAGTATTCAGTGGGTCTGGCCCGCCGAGTGATAAGCAGAGGCCGTGGCATGCAATTGGATAGCGCTCGACGAACCAAGCTAGCTGCTTAGCGTATTTTCCGCCCGCTCCTATCCAATTTTCTGGTGCGATTTCAATAAAGTCAATATTGCTGATGAGATCATCAGGGGTCTTTTGTTGAAAATGGTGTTGAATTTGCGGAATCAGCTCTCGCTTCAATCCCAAACCAACGCCATTAATATCAGTTAATCTTGACACTATTTAATAATGCTAAGTGCTAAATAAACGTGGCTTATTTGCCACACTTTCCTTCACCGCATTTACCTTCGCCACATTTTCCATCTTCCATTTTTTTCTCTCCATCGCATTTTTCTTCACCGCATTTGCCATCCTTGGTTTTATCGGAACCACACTTACCTTCGCCACACTTTCCTTCACCGCCTTTTTTAGCGTGATTATCTGCAACTTGGTAGCCGCTAGAAAGTGTTTTAATTTCAAAAGGGTTGTCTGTTGCTGCAATAGCTGCGGTCCCCAGTGTTAATGCGAATGCGCCACCGACTGCTATGGCGATTGGCTTTTTAGACATGCTCATGATGATTTCCTTTTATGTAATGTAAATTGTTGTTACAAATAAAATGCTAGTTACACTTCAGATTCTAATGATTTAGCGATACTTTTTTTGTTTTCAGTTGGCAATGTAATATTGTTATCGTCTTTAATCGCCTCAGCCCAATGGCCAGTATGGTCGAAGAATTCATCCAATCATACGCATGCTTTCTTGAATTGTCTTTTGTCATTGCGTGCTTTTGCCAATCTTATTATGAAGTAATTCTAGATAGTGAGCGCTATCCAGTCCAGTTTCATTCTGTTGTGCCAACCAAATGGTCTCTCCCAAGCAATCTAAGACATCATGCTGTGCAGAATGTTCCTCTTGATGTTTGGTTTTTAAAGTTTCATAAACAGCGGAGATGCCAATCGGCTGATTAATGCCAATTTGCTCTAAGATAGATAAGTGTAAGCTCATGTGCAAGAATGGATTGGTTTCACCTAATTCCGGGAAGTAAGCTTGCTGTTTATACTGTTCTGGCTTATCTAAGATAGCGTGATATTCGGGGTGAATTTGCATCACACTAACCGCAATCTTTTCTAAATCCGTTAGCGGGTGTTGCTGCTTGAATTTAGCCCAGCTATTAAAAAAGAAGTTGCGCACTTCATCGCGTGATGGGTTGAATAAACTCATGATTTTATATTGAATGGTTTAGTGTTGAATAATGAGAATTAAATGGATTCATATTGAATGTTGCGCTTTTGTCCATGGCTGCCTCAGTAGCAACACTACTCATAGCTCGCCCGCCATCAGATGTGGTGAAGGAATTACTTTATCTTTGTATTCGCATAAGTCGACAATGCAACATTCACCACATTTTGGATTGCGTGCTGTGCAAGTATAACGGCCATGCAAAATAAGTAAGTGATGGGCGTCCTGCATAAATTGTTTTGGGATGGTTTTTAAGTATTTCAGTTCCACGGCTAAGACATTCCTACCTGTTGCTAGTTTAGTCCGGTTGCCTAGTCTAAATAAATGGGTATCTACCGCAATCGTGGGTTGCCCAAAAGCAGTATTTAAAATGACATTGGCTGTTTTTCGACCCACGCCCGGTAGTGCTTCTAAGGCTTCGCGTGTGTTCGGTACTTCGCTATTGTGTTGGGTAACAAGCATGTGGCAGGTAGCAATGATATTTTTAGCTTTCGCGTGATATAAGCCGATGGTTTTAATGTAACGTTCTAAGCCTTCAATGCCTAAATCATAAATATCCTGTGGCGTATTGGCGACAGCATAGAGTTTATTGGTCGCCATATTGACGCCTTTATCTGTAGCTTGTGCCGACAAAATGACGGCGATGAGCAGCTCAAATATTGAGGCATGCTCAAGTTCAGTTATTGGTTCTGGGATAGCCTTGCTTAAGCGTTCAAAAATTTGAAATCGTTTATCAGCGTTCATTGCTATAAGCCGTTAATTTTAAAGAGCCATCAATTAAGACCAGATTAATACGCTGGCTTGAGTGGTTCGCTTAGTTCTGATTCTGGTCCAGGGGTTATTGTTGGTTTTTTATTGGTTTTGTACTGTTCGGCCCAATTATGCGCGGCAATTAAAAAGGCTAAGCCAAGAAATGCGCCAGGTGGTAAAGCGGCGAGTAGAAAGCCTTGGTAATCAGGGATGACGGTTAACACTACATGCTTAAAGTTTTCCCCTAAGGCTAAATCCAAACCTGAGAATAAGGTGCCCTTGCCTAATACTTCACGCATCCCACCCAGTAACGCTAATACGATGGTGAGGCCAATGCCCATGATAAACCCATCCCAAATAGCATGCGCTGGCGGGTTCTTTGCTGCAAAGGCATCGACTCTACCTAATACAATGCAGTTGACCACAATCAACGGAATGAAAATTCCAAGCACTTTATGCAGCGGTAATGCATACGCATGAATCAGCAAATCAATCACAGTCACCAAAGCAGCAATCACTAAGATAAATACAGGCAGGCGAATTTCATTCGGTATAAATTTACGTACTGGCGAAACAGCGCCACTTGAAGCAGCCATTACGACAGCAGTTGCTAAGCCTAAGCTGACACCGTTGACTACAGTGGTCGTTACTGCCAGCGTTGGGCACAAGCCAAGTAATTGCACCACGCCTGGGTTTTGTTTCCATATGCCATTTTCAGTAATGTCTTTAAATTGACTCATTTTTACCAACCTTGTTTGCTTTCTTATCTTCTTTAACTACGTCTTTTATGATTTCTTTTGCAGTTTCTTTTAATAAGACTGTTTTGTTCTCTTTAAAATATTGTAACGCTTTATTCACTGCTTTAATCACTACTCGTGGTGTAATGGTCGCACCAGCCATGTAATCAAAAGTGCCACCATCCTTAGTGACTGTCCAATTAGAACTGTTAGTCTTTATGAGCGATTCTTGATCAAATAGTTTAATCCATTGTGATTTAGCAATGTCGATATAGTCACCTAGTCCAGGAGTTTCTGTATGTTGGATCACGCGCACTCCTGAAATAACTCCGTTATAATCAATCGCAACCAGTAGCTTAATATCACCACTATAGCCATCATGGGCGACGGCTTCTAAAATTACTGCTACTGGTTTGTCGTTCATGCGTGCAATGTTGGCTGTGGTTGGCTTTTTATTACCTAATAAAGCACTGGGTAGAATATCAATCGTATCGTTTAATACGGCATTATCATAGCGGTCGTGTGGAATGACCTGCTGAAATAAAGCAATGCGTGCAGCAGCTTCACTTTCGGCAATTGGCGTTTTTGTTACTTGGTATACGACCGTCATTAATAAGGTGAACGTGAATGCAAACGCGACCAAAGTAATAGCAGTTTTGATGGTGTGTTTGAAAATGGTTTCTGGCATCTTATTTCTCATGTCCAAACACGCGTGGTTGCGTATACATGTCAATCAACGGCACGCAAATGTTCATAAAGATAACGGCAAAAGCGACGCCATCAGGGTAGCCGCCGTACACACGAATCAAATAAGTAATAATGCCAGCGCCAGCCGCAAAATAGAGTTTGCCTTTGAGTGTGGTTGGGCCGCTAATCGGGTCAGTCAGAATAAAGAATGCCGCAAGCATGCTGGCACCACTAAGTAAATGAAAACCTGGGTTAGCAAACTGTAATGGATCAATCAGCCAGAAAATGCCAGCCATCGCTGCAATCGAACCTAAAAAAGCGGCTGGTAAATGCAAAGTGATAATACGTTGCTGCCATAAAAATAGACCACCCGCTAAATAGGCTAATGCAATAGCCTCGCTTCCTTTTCCACCTAATACACCAAAAATTGGCGCAGCTTGAATCGCATCCATACTCTGGTTTAATTTGAGCTGCGTTTTTAGGTAATCTAATGGCGTAGCTGATGTTACTGCATCCATGCTGATACTAGCAGGCAATGCATGATTGAAAATATAGTTGAACTGGTCCATGAAGCTGAGCTTGGTTTCTGCAAAGCTCAACGCTGCTGGCCATTTCGTCATGATGACTGGAAATGAAATCAATAAGACGGCATAGCCAATCATCGCAGGGTTGAATGGATTGTAACCAAGCCCTCCGTATAATTGTTTAGCAATGATGATGGCAAATGCGACACCAACCACCACCAACCACCAAGGTGCGAGTGGTGGGATTGCTAATGCTAATAACCATGCCGTAATCACCGCGCTGTAATCAGATAAGAAAGGCTGCACTGGGCGTTTACGTAGCTTCAACACCAGCGCTTCTGTGGTTAGGGCTGTGATTGTTGCTAATGCCAGTGTAATTAAAATGCCACCACCATATAACCATGCATAGACAATAATGCCAGGTAGTAATGCCAATAGCACTTTAAACATAATGCTGCTGACGGTTGGTGCATTCGTAATGTAAGGTGAGCGGTTCAAGTGGTTCTCTTAGTTATGTTCTTTAATTAGCTTTATTGTTTTTTGCATCTAATGCGGCGACTTTTGCTTCTTTTGCGCGCGCAATCGCGGCGGCTATTTTCGCCTGCTTATCCCCATCGGTTGCTTTTGATTCGGTTAAGCCTGCTGCCGTTCTACGCGCATCGGTCTCTGCAATCTCTGCTTTCGTTGCTGCGCTGACACCGGTCGTATTTTTAGGCGCTGTACTAACTACATCTTTTTGTGCTTTGGCACGTGCAATCGCAGCCGCTATCGCAGCTTGCTTATCTGTTGTCGCTAGCGATTTATCTGCAGTTTTCGCTGCTTTAGCACCTTGTGCACGAGCGGCATGTTTAGCAGCACGTTCCTGTTTTTCTCGTTCAATACGCGCTAGTCGGAACTCATTACGCTCACGTGCAAGGTCGGCCGCCTCTTGTGCTTTGTCGAGTGCAATCACTTCACTCTTAGCGTAGCGATAATATTGCACCAGTGGAATGTTGCTAGGACAAACATAGGAGCAAGCGCCACACTCAATACAGTCAAATAAATTGTAATCTTGTGCTTTTTCAAAATTATCAGATTTGGCAAACCAATACAGCTCTTGCGGTTGCAATCTGACTGGGCATGCGTCGGCACAGCGTGCGCAACGAATGCACGGCATAGCTGGTGGCGGAGGTTCAAATAAAGTCGGTGAAGCCGCTATGATACAGTTGGCCGCTTTGGTAATGGGCACATCTTCACTGGGTAAGTTAAAGCCCATCATCGGTCCACCCATGATGTAATGGCTGGTATCGGCCTTTGCACCACCAGCAGCTTTAACTAAGTGCATGAGTGGCGTGCCAAATAAAACTTCAAAATTTTGCGCTTGATTGACATTGCCCGTCATGGAAACGATGCGGCTGATTGCTGGCTCACCAAACTCGAAATAACGATATAAGGCGAGTGCCGTCGCGACATTAAAGACTTGAATGCCAAACTCAGCAGCACGCTTATTATGAGGGACTTCTTTGCCTAACACTAAATACACGAGACGGCGCGCATCACCACTTGGGTAGATGGTTGGCACGACTTTTACTTGAATGTCGGTGCCATCAACTGCAGCTTGCATCGCTTTAATGGCTTCTGGCTTGTTATCTTCAATGCCAATCACGACACTACCTGCGTCGAGTAATCGTTGCGCCACTTCGATGCCATGCACCACTTGAGCGTAACGCTCACGCATGAGTATATCGTCGCAAGTAATATAAGGCTCACATTCCGCCGCATTAATCACTAAGGTATGAATAGGTGATCTAGCTGAGCGTAATTTAATTTGCGTTGGAAAGGCGGCACCACCAAGGCCTACAATGCCTGATAAGCGTAAGCTGTCGACGAGTGTTTTGACGTCGCCTTGGCGCCAGTCTTGCGGATGGCGTTTTGTCCAAGTGCCATTACCATCAGGTGTAATAGTGATGCAACGGTCAGACAGCCCTGAAGGATGCGGAAGCACTGCATCGGCAATGGCAGCAATGGTCCCAGAAGTCGGTGCATGTATAGCAGCAGAAACCGTGCCTTCCGCCTCTGCGATTAATTGACCTTTTAATACATGATCACCAACTGCGACGGTGATATTTGGGATGTTGCCGACATGTTGACGTAGTGGTAATGTCAATTGATTAGGCAGGGGTAACTGACCAATAGGTGATTGGTTTGATTGCGCTTTATTCTCAGGAGGGTGTACCCCGCCATGAAAATTAAATACGTCTTTTGTCTTTTCTAAAAGGCCTGCAATGTTAATTGGTGCGTTCATTAATACTTTTATTTAATAGCCTTATTTAATGTTTCTGTTATTTGTAGCTTCATAACTGGATTAATGGGATTGTCGGATATTTCCATTTCCAGTTTTCAGGTGTTTCTTCAATCGGCTCCATGGTGATGCAATCCACAGGGCAGGGTGGTAAGCACAGCTCGCAGCCAGTACACTCACTCGCGACGATGGTGTGCATATGCTTGGCTGCACCAACAATCGCATCGACTGGACAAGCCTGAATACATAAGGTGCAGCCAATGCAGACGTCTTCTTCAATAAAAGCCACTGCTTTGGGCTTGGTTTCACCATGCTCTTCATTCAGCGGTTTGTATTCGACCCCTAATAAATCCGCTAATGCATGGACGCCTTCATCACCACCAGGTGGGCATTGGTTAATCTCGGCCTCTTCGTTGGCAATTGCGGTTGCATACGGCTTGCAGCCGGGATAGCCGCACTGGCCACATTGCGTTTGCGGCAATATGGCGTCAATACGCGCAACCAGCGGGTCACCTTTAACCTTGAATTTTAGCGAAGCATAGCCAAGCACCGCGCCAAGTAGGAGTGCTAAGCCAAGCATGATGTATAAGGCAGTTAACATGAATATATCAGTAACCTATTTGATCTACAGTTTTTTAATCTAAAATTTATCAAGGCCAGCAAAACCCATAAAAGCAAGGCTCATTAAAGCCGCCGTAATCATGGCGATGGCTGAACCTTTGAACGGAGTTGGTACATCAGCCGCTTCTAAACGTTCACGTAAAGAGGCGAACATAATCAGAACCATGGAAAAGCCAGCCGCGCCACCTAAGCCAAACAAAGCTGATTCAATAAAGCCATGATCCGTTTGCGCATTCAATAATGGAATGCCGAGCACAGCACAGTTACTGGTGATCAGTGGTAAAAAGATCCCTAGCATTTGATAGAGAATAGGAAAGCTTTTTTCCATCACCATTTGTGTCAATTGTACGACGCTGGCAATAACCACGATAAAAGAAAGTGTACGTAGGTATTCCAATTGGTAAGCTTGTAACAAATAGTGATCAATTACCCAGCTCGTCATCGAACCAACCGTTAACACAAACGCAGTGGCTGCAGCCATACCGATCGAGGCTTCTAATTTATTAGAAACACCCATAAAAGGGCAAAGCCCCAGCACTTTGACCAGCACAATATTATTAACTAATACGGTGCCAATTAAAATGATGAAATAGTGTTGAAAATCCATAGTTTAGATAGAACGGTTTAATTTAATTGCTTTACTTAGCCAGCATGACCAGATAAACAGCGACATGATTAGCTGGTCGGATTATATTGTGTGATTATACCGTGTTTCAGTTTCGCTTAGCAGTGCAATGTTAATATGACAGCCCTTTATCACCCTTGCGTTAAGTCAAGTACAGCTTAAATTGGAATCAACGAGAGTAAGAATATAAACAATATTTAATATACAAACAAAGAATATGTAATTATAGTTTAATAACTTAATCTAATATAAGATTTGTTTTGGTGGTAATTCTGTGGCTTTTCACAAAATTAGTCTCAGTTCAGTTAAAATGAGCGTTGTTTAAAATTTGTAGGTTTAGAATATGTTGCAAGGCAGTATGGTGGCAATTGTCACCCCTATGTTTGAAGATGGTAGCTTGGATTTGGATGCATTACGCCAGCTCATTGATTTTCATGTGGAAGCAGGTACAGACGGTATCGTCATTGCTGGCACAACAGGCGAATCACCAACGGTAGATTTCAATGAGCATTCCCTGCTCATTGAAATCGCAGTCAAACACGTTAATCACCGCGTGCCAGTTATTGCTGGTACAGGTGCTAACTCTACAAAAGAAGCCATTGCACTAACGACCAAAGCAAAAGAGTTTGGTGCGGATGCTTGCTTGTTGGTTGCGCCTTATTACAACAAACCAACACAAGAAGGGATGTTCCAACACTTTTCAGCCATTGCTGAGGCAGTGGATATACCCCAAATTTTATACAACGTACCAGGCCGTACTGGTTCCGATATTAGCAATGATACGGTACTAAGGTTGGCTGGAGTCGATAATATAGTAGGTATTAAAGATGCAACGGGCAGCATAGAGCGTGGCACAGATTTGATTTTACGTGCACCAACAGACTTCGGAGTCTATAGTGGTGATGATGGAACGGGCTTGGCCTTAATGTTATTGGGAGGTCATGGTGTGATTTCTGTCACGGCTAATGTGGCACCAAAACAAATGCATGCTATGTGCGTTGCTGCTAGAGAAGGCAAGGTCGCGGAAGCTTGTGGAATTAATGCGCAACTATTTGGTCTACATCAACAATTATTTGTTGAAGCAAACCCTATTCCTGTGAAATGGGTATTGCAACAAATGGGGTTTATTCAATCTGGCATCCGCTTACCAATGGCCAACTGTTCTGCACAACACCACGATGGCTTGCGTGCCGCAATGAAAATAGCAGGAGTTAATTAAGAATGGTGAGTTTAATGAAGAAAAGTGTTTCTAGAAAAGTATTAGGTATTATTGTGTTGTCAGCACTGCTTTTAAATGCATGCGGATTTTCAATTCCTTTTATTGATACTTCATCTGACTATAAAAAAGGTGGTGTCAGTACACGCCCTTTAGAGGTGCCGCCTGATTTGACATCGGTTAACTCTAGTGATGCGTACCATATTTCTGGAAGTACAAGTTACTCCAGTTATAGCGAAGCCCAAAAAGCTCAAGAGGTCGGTGTAGAGAAGGTACTCAGCACTACAGATGGTGTGCGTATGGAAAAAGCGGGTGGGCAACGTTGGTTGGTCGTCGATGCGCCAGCTGAGAAAGTATGGCCGGTGGTACGTGAGTTTTGGTTGGATCAAGGTTTTTCTGTCCGTATTGAGAATCCAGTAACGGGTGTAATGGAGACTGAGTGGGTGCAAACAGACGACATACTAAAAGTACAAGACGATAAAAGAGGTTATCTCGAAAGATTTGATAAATGGATGGATAAACTATCAGGTTTAGCTGATAAACGTAAGTTTCGCACGCGTTTAGAGCGTGGCGAGAAGGAAGGGACGACTGAGATTTACATGACGCACCGAGCTGTCGCAGGAGCTCCTGATGATGGTAAAGCAACAGTTCAAAATGCGAAGTTAGGTAAAGTTGATCTTGGTTATCGTCTAGATGCAGAAGCTAATGATGACGCCATTAAGCTTGATCGGTATGAGCAAGACTTAGATGCTGAACTACTACGTCGATTAATGGTTAAGTTGGGTGTGGCTGAAGCGCGCGCAAGAGAAATTGCGAATAACCCAATAAGAGAAAAGCGCGCTGAAGTTGTTAAAGAAGCAGACCGAAGTGTTACGCTGGAGCTGAAAGATAATTATGACCGCGGCTGGCGTCGTGTTGGTTTGGCATTAGACCGTATTGGGTTTGTGATTGAAGATAAAAACCGTGCCGAAGGTATGTTCTATGTACGCTATGCTGATATTGATATTGATGATACGCCTAAAGAGAAAAAAGGTTTATTTGATATGTTGGCATTCTGGCGCCATGACGAAGAAGAGATTGAAAACAAGTCTAAACCTAAAGAAGAAGACACCGTTCTTGATAAGCTGAAATTTTGGAAGGGTAAAGATGAAACAATGGATCCATCCAAAAAATACAGAATTAAAGTGTCTGAAAGTGAGGCTGGTACCAAAGTAAATATGGTTGATACTGAAGGCGGTCCCGATGCGAGCACGACAGCAAACCGCATTATTTCTTTAATCTATCACCAACTGAAATAACGCTACTGATGCGATTTGCATCGTTAGGTAGCGGTAGTGCTGGCAATAGTATGGTGATAGAGCAAGCGTCCACACGCTTGCTCTTAGATTGTGGTTTTAGTGTGAAAGAAACTGTAGCACGCCTTGCGAATCTTGCATTATCGCCTGAATCGATGACTGCTATTCTCGTAACGCATGAACATGATGACCATGCCAAAGGCGCCTTCAAATTAGCAGAAAAATTCAACATTCCCGTTTGGTTGTCACATGGCACGCGGGTGATGACAGAACGCTACCATCCCAAAGCAGCTGGCCTGAAAATCAATGAAGTTGATATTCACACTAATTTCAATATTGATGCTATTGAAGTCTTTCCCTATCCTGTGCCACATGATGCGCGTGAGCCATCACAATTCACGTTTAGTGATGGGCAACATAAGCTAGGCGTGTTAACGGATGTCGGTGTAACTACGCCACATATTGAAACTATGCTAAGCGGTTGCGATGCATTGGTGTTGGAGTGCAATCATGACGCGAGCATGCTGCAAAAGGGCCCTTATCACCATGCGCTGAAAAAACGGGTTGGTGGTCATTTAGGCCATCTAGATAATGCAAGTTCTGCAAAGTTGTTATCACGATTAGATAATACAAAGCTGAAGCATATTATTGCTGCACATTTAAGTGTAAAAAACAATACACAAGCACTGGCAAAAAAAGCATTAAGCGAAGCATTGAACTGTGATGATAGTTGGGTCGGTGTTGCTACTCAAGAGGCTGGATTCGATTGGCGTTCACTATAAAGCAACAAAAATGGTGTCAATATAAAAGTGCTAGTCGACTTTAATCGCCACACTTATTCAACCGCAATATAACCCGATAACAATGCTGTATGTAATGTTTCCGCTAGCATGCGTCGTTGCGCATCATTTAATAGAGGTGTGTTTAATGAACGCTTATCGGCTAACTCTTGAATGCATGTCTGTATGTTGGTTGGAACGCTTAACAGCTCGCCATTAATATAAAAATTATTGCTAGAAAAGAGCAGTATGGATTGTAAATCCAGCCATAGAGTCTGTTCGGAAAGTGCTTGAGAAAAATTATCAATCGTCACTTCTCCAGTGGCATCAGTATCGACTGGTTCAAAAAAAACACCTACTTTTGGCTCTGTTAACACACGCCCTAAAAAGCCGCTGATGGTGCTTTTATCCCATTTAATATTTTGTAATATTGTTTCCACTTTCGCAATCATGTCGGCACTGATTTCAGCAGGATGTTGCTGCAAACCTAAATCAGCATCTTCATACAAACCTCCTGCTTGCACGATATCTTGCAAGTGCTCTAGAAAGCCTTGCATTAATTCCTGCTTTCCGGGCGCTCTAAATCCAATAGAGTAAGTCATACAGTCATCATCTTCTGATACACCATGGTGGGCAATATTTGGCGGTAAATAAAGCATATCACCAGGAGATAGCACCCACTCTTGCTCCGCTTTAAAGTATTTCAATAGTCGTAATGGCGCATTTTCTACTAGGGTGAAATCTGTTTGCGTACTAATTTCCCAGCGCCGAGTGCCACCACCTTGTAATAAAAACACATCATAAGAATCCAAATGCGCGCCAACCGATCCACCTGTAGGCGCATAACTAACCATCAGGTCATCTAAGCGTGCGAGGGGAATGAAGCTAAACAGGCTGAGGAGTCCAGCCGCTTCAGGTAAGTGATGGTTAACGCTTTGTACTAATAACGTCCAATATTTTTCTGGTAAGGAAGTAAAGTCATCTTCATTAAATGGTGCATCTTCTACCTGCCATTGGTCGTTTTTATTTTGAATAATTCTTGCTTCTACGGTTTCTTCACACGCTAAGCCAGCCAATTCATTTGGTGTTAGCAGCCCTTCAAAATTAGGAATAGCTTGACGAATTAACAGTGGTTTCTTCTGCCAATACTCTGCTAGAAACTCGGTGGGCGTTAAATTATTTAATAATGCTAATGGCGAATCTGGTAAACTCATGGTGACATTTTAATCGGAAATTCACCCTGTATGAAAAAAATTGCAACATTAGACCGGCTGGATTAAAGTAGTTCTTTACAAAACATTAACAACTTGATCTGATCTTTTTAGGGGAGCTGCACATGAATAAGCCTGTTGATTTAGACGTAAAAATCCACCATGGTGGATGTCCACACGACTGTCCTGATACTTGTAGTATGGAGTATCACGTGCAAGATGGTACTTTACTCAAAGTAACAGGTAATAAAGAACACCCTATGACGCGCGGCGGCTTATGCATCAAACTTAAAGATTACGAAAAGCGTCATTATCACCCTGATCGTTTGCTGTATCCAATGAAACGTGTTGGTGCTAAAGGTAGCAAACAATTTGAACGCATCACATGGGATGAAGCGCTTACAACGATTACGGACAAATGGAAAACTATTATTGCCGAAGATGGCCCAGAAGCCATTATGCCTAATAGCTATTTAGGCAACCAAGGGTTGGTGCATGGTTTAAATGGCGGGGATGCTTTCTTTAATCGTATGGGTGCAACCGTTACTGAGCGAACTTTCTGTGGTGAAGGCTCTTGTACTGCATGGTTGCTCACAGTAGGGCCAACAGCAGGGATGGACCCTGAAAGCTTTGAGCACAGCAAGTACATTGTCATTTGGGCATGTAATTCTGTTAGTACGAATTTACATCACTGGCATATCATTCACGAAGCACAGAAATCTGGTGCTAAAGTTGTGGTGATTGACTCTTATGCATCACGTACAGCTAAAGCTGCTGACTGGCATATTGCCCCTAAACCTGGTACGGATGGTGCCTTGGCCATGGCGATGATGAACGTGATTATTGAAGAAGGTCTGCAAGACCAAGATTACATTGACCAATATACAGAAGGTTATGCCGGGCTAGCGGAACGTGCTAAAACACGCACGCCAGAATGGGCAGAAGAAGTTACTGGTATCGCAGCTGATGACATTCGAAAATTTGCACGAGAATATGCGACAACACCACCAGCAGCAATTCGTTTAGGCGTTGCGTTAGAAAGAAACTACGGTGGTAGCCAAGCCATTCGCGCAGTGAGCTGTTTGCCAGCTTTAACTGGCGCATGGCGTCATGTCGGCGGTGGTGCATTGCAATTTCCAGTATGGGAGCACCCTTACAAGTTTGATGTGATTTGTCGTCCTGATTTAATCCCTAAAGGCACGCAAGTCGTGAATAACTTGCAATTTGGCCGTGTGTTAACGGGTGAGATAGATCTGAAAACACCGATTAAATCTGTGATGGTCTGGAATACCAATCCACTGACACAAGCGCCTGAAGTAGACAAAATTGCAACAGGCTTAGAACGTGAAGATTTATTCACCGTCGTAGCTGATCACTTTATGACGGATACAGCCGCTTATGCCGACATCGTATTGCCTGCAGCCATGGGCGCAGAGATGGAAGACATGGTGTTGTCATGGGGCCATTTATACCTCACTTATAACGAGAAGTGTATTGAACCACCTGCTGAAGCCATTTCTAATCAAGAAATCTTTAGACGCTTAGCGAAGTTGATGGGTTATGAAGATGACAACTTCAAATGGAGCGATACCGAATGTCTAGAAAATTACGTAGATTGGGATGCAACAACCTGCGATGACATTAATTTAGATTATCTACGTGAGCATGGCTATGCACGCTTAAAAGACTTTGGTGACAAAGATACCCGTGCCCGTCATGCGGAAGGTAACTTCCCAACACCAACAGGAAAATGTCACTTCATGGTGGAAGGCGCTAAAAACTTTGTCGCAGGTCCTTTCCGTCAGATGTATGAAGGCTTCCAGGCAGGTGAAGATTTAGATTCGCTACCTGATTATGTAGAGTCACGCGAATCAGCAGCAACCAATCCTGAGTTGGCCGCTAAATATCCATTGAGTATCATTTCACCTAAGAGCCATGCGTTCTTAAACTCTTGCTATGGCAATATGGATAATCAGCAGAAAGCACAAGGTGAGCAGTTTGTGATGTTGAATGCAGCAGATGCGATTGCACGGAATGTGAAAGAGGGCAATACTGTGAAGGTGTTTAATGGTCGCGGGGCATTTGAAGGGAAAGCGGTTATTACGGATGATGTGAATGCTGGGATTGTTGTTTCCTCGTTAGGCTACTGGCGTCAACTGAATAAGGGCACTGTGAACTCGATTAGTTTGGCAGAGTTTGGGGACATGGGGCATTCGGCTAGCTTTTCGGATAATTTAGTTGAGGTTGAATTGGGATAGGTATATTAGTTTAAGTGTTTTTACAAGCTAAAAGCCACTGAATGTTTCTTTTTGAAAAATGTATTATTTCTTTAAATTGATTTGGCACTGAATTCGTTTAGTCTTTATTGAGCTATCCAGTTCAGATAAGTTTTTATATGAATATGATTTAGTATTTGGGTGTAGGCTGCACAAAGCAGAACAAAAATTGATTTCCAATCTTTTCCGTAAGATTTAGTTTATTTTCCGTAGCGCCCAAGAAGAAGCCCTTGGTATATTGGGTAAAGCTTCCTTGGTCGTCTTTAACTCAACAAATGTAATATCTTCTTTAGCATCGAAATTAATAGCATTCTACCCTGTGCTTTTTTATGGCGTGTGAATTAAGTCAAATACTTTTGTAAAAGACTTTGGCAAACTAAATATCTCTAAATTAATCAAAAATAGGGATGCAATATAGTTGCCGTTTGCTCGCGACGGGCAACCCTCGACCTGTAAGTTAAGTCAGGTGATTTACCAAAGTGCTGGACATGAAAAGCCGCAAAAAATGCAGCTTTTTTAGCATGTAGAAAGGGGCTTAAAAGGGGAGGAATACGGCTGTGGCAAGGCCTTGTGCAATGCGTGAAAGAAGACGTTGTGACTTTTCAGCTAAAGCAATGGCGTGAAGGTCTGTTCTACCAATCATTTTACCAAATTCTCTTTCAAAGCTGAGGTTGCGATCAGTTGCGTTGATTTCATTGGTGAGTAAGTATAGGTTGCCACTTTTATCACGGCTGTTAGAGAGCTTCCAAGCAGCGATTTCTATATTGCGTGCGACATTGTAAATTTTTTGGGGAGCTAGACTATCCGTCATATAGAACTCGGTTTTATTGTTATGTGCTTTGGTTAGCATGGTTTGCAAGCCCACTATAAATGGAAGGACACGGTCACCTTGATACTGCGAATCAAAGGCAAGAAAAATAGCAGTTGTATCTTGTTTGTGATCGATGGCGCTAAATTTCCATTGATGTTGCGGTGCATTTTCGAATACCCATTGCGCCATGTTCTCAGCAGAAGCTTTGTCGCTTTTAGCTAGCTCGTGAGGGTTGCGCTTATATAACTTAATCATTAAGGTGCGCAGGCTTTTTGTATTGCTTTGAAATTCGATGTCAGCCACGCGGTCAAAGTCGGATTTAGCGAGTTGGTTAATACTGCTACTATCCGTTCGTTTCGGAATGGGGTGTTTGCTAACCATATTATTACTTGCACATCCGCTTAAAAAAATAGAAAAGAAGACTGTAAAAAGGAGTCTCATGCGGCTCTTTTTGGTAGTTTGATTGCCGTGCGAGACTGCGGGAAGGTAATGCTGAAAGTACTACCTTTACCAATTGTGCTTTTAATTTTCAATGTGGCTTTATGACGGCTTAGGATGTGTTTGACAATGGCTAAGCCTAGACCTGTGCCGCCAGTGCTGCGACTGCGACCACTATCTACGCGATAAAAGCGTTCGGTTAACCTGGCGATATGCTGCCTTTCAATCCCAATGCCTGAGTCTTTTACGCTAAATACCGCTTGCTTATTTTTTAACGCCCAGCTAATAGTGACTTCGCCACCTTCAGGTGTGTACCTCACTGCGTTAGTGATTAAGTTTGTGAAGGCGCTGAGTAGCTCATCATGGTTACCTTTAAGGTTAAGTGTGTTTCTAGCCTTTAGATGGATTTGATGTTTGCCATTGCTGAGTGCATTACCATCATTTTGCAACATGGCGAGTAATGTCGACATGTTGATGGTCGAAGTGGTTGGGGCTTCACTATTTCTTTCAATGCGCGATAGCGTTAGCAGGTCTTCGATAATGAGGCGCATACGGCTCGTTTGTATAATCATTATGTCAAAATAGCTTTTTGCACTGTCACTGACGGCGCCTTTTGTATCGAGCAACGTTTCTAAAAAGCCACCGATGACAGTTAATGGTGTGCGAAGCTCATGAGAAACATTGGCAATAAAGTCTCGCCGCATGGTATCAATTTTTTCTTGTGCGGAAATATTGCGGCAGATGAGTAGTTTTTGTGAAGCGCCAAATAAAATCAGTTCCATTTGCAAGGTCGTTTCTGCATTGCGAATCGATTGAACAACAACTGGCTCCGTATATTGGTTGCTCTGCAGGTAATTAATGAATTCCGCATAGCGGACGAGATTTTGTACAGGTTGATTCATATCCCTGTTGATATCTAAGCCAAGTAGTAGTTCTGCTGGGGGATTACACCACTCCACTTCATCGCGATGGTTCATCACGACAATGCCGTCTGGTAGGGCATTGGTTGCACGTTTAAAGCCCTCTAGTGCGGCAATTAATTCGTTCTCTACTCTAATGTTTTTACGCTGGTGCCGAAATAAGCTGGAAAAAACAGCTTCCCAGGGGCCTTTCCCTTCTGGCACTTCATTCAGGTTGGGTGATTTAAGCCAAGTTTGTAATTGGTCTAGCCAATAAATAAGCTGTGCAATATACAGTGATAATGCAATACATAAAAACACTAATGCGGGGGCCACGCCTTTGGCTATCCAAATAACAAGAGTGATGACTAAGAAGCCTAAGCCTAGCCAAAAAGTTTTCCACCTAATATCTAACAAGATTGTCTACCTGTTGCCTATCTGTATTACGTGGACACATTATAGTGTTTTTTATGCGCGGGAATAAAGCATGTTTTGATTTAATTTTGAGTGTTGGGTTTATACTGCAGTGGCGGAAAGCCTGTAGCCAGAACCGCGTACAGTTTGAATTAAATCTTGATGGCCTGAGATGGAGAGTGCAGCTCTTAATCGGCGGATATGCACGTCGACGGTACGGTCTTCTATAAAAACATGGTTACCCCACACTTTGTCGAGCAACTGACTGCGTGAGTGGACGCGTTCTGGGTTGCTCATGAAGTAATGTAATAGCCTGAATTCTGTTGGACCTAACTCGACAATTTCATCATGGCCTTTAACACGCTGTGTGGCTGGGTCTAAATGCAGGCCTTGAATCTCAATTGGATCATCTGTTATTTGAGGTGCTATACGACGCAGAACCGCTTTAATCCTTGCGTTTAGCTCTTTTGGGCTAAAGGGTTTGGTCACATAATCATCAGCACCGACTTCTAACCCACGGACTTTATCAAACTCATCACCACGCGCAGTGAGTATAATGATCGGAATCTGTTTGGTGGCGCTATTTGCTTTGAGTTGTCGTGCAAAATCGATGCCACTCATTTTGGGGAGCATCCAGTCGAGTAAAATTAAGTCGGGCAGCACGTTGCGTAAAAGTTCTTGCGCATGTTCAGCGCTAATAGCGCGCATTGGCGTGTGACCTGCCTGCGTAATGTTCAGCGCTAACAGTTCTTGTATAGCAGGCTCGTCTTCTACAACTAATATATTAGCAGGCATTTTCCCCACACTTTGAAATATAAGGTGTACATCATTATGTGACTATAATATTTTAAATTTATAACATTGGGAAATATTAATCACTTTGAGTTAATAATCTTAATTGCCATTTTTTTCATTTTGTAACAGTATGTATCTTAATAAGCAGATTGAAATAGTTAAAACGTAAAAATAGGAGAGTTAGATGTTGGGGATTTTGGATAAAGAGAATACGGTGGCAAGCCCAGGCTTTAATCGTTGGTTAGTTCCACCAGCGGCATTGGCTGTACATTTATCTATTGGAATGGCATATGGCTTTAGTGTTTTTTGGAAGCCATTAGGTAATGCATTAAAAGATGGAGCAGGTGAACCGCTTGCTTCTTGCTCTGCTGGTGCATCGACCTTTGGTGATAAGTTGGCGGGTACAGCAAAAGCATTATTTGCGACTGACTGTAACTGGACGCAGTTTGATTTGGGTTGGATGTTTACGCTCTTTTTCGTCCTCTTAGGTTGTTCTGCCGCTATATTTGGTGGTTGGTTAGAGAAAGAAGGCCCTAGAAAAACGGGTTTTGTCTCAGCGATTCTTTGGGGCGGAGGGTTGCTCATTTCTGCATACGGCATTTATGTACATCAGCTTTGGTTGTTGTGGCTAGGTAGCGGGGTGATCGGTGGTATCGGTTTAGGTTTGGCTTATATCTCTCCTGTGTCGACGTTAATTAAATGGTTCCCTGATCATCGCGGTATGGCAACAGGTATGGCGATCATGGGCTTTGGCGGCGGCGCTATGATTGGCTCTCCGATTGCAACCAAGCTGATGGCGCATTTTTCTGAGGCTGGTAGTGTGGGTGTGTGGCAAACTTTTGTTGTACTCGGTATTATTTATTTCACCTTTATGGTAAGCGGCTCTTTTGGTTATCGCATTCCAGCAACAGGTTGGAAACCCACTAATTGGAATCCGCCTGCCACTACAGAAAATGCCATGATTGCTTCTAAGCATGTCCATTTAAATAAAGCGCATAAAACGCCGCAATTTTGGTTGTTATGGCTGGTGCTTTGTATGAATGTGTCTGCTTGTATCGGCATATTGGGTGCAGCATCCCCGATGTTGCAGGAAACCTTTGGCGGCGCATTGATTGGTCAGCCTGAACTTGGCTTCGAAGATGTGAAAAATGATCATGCCATGACAATAGCAGCGGCTTTGGTTGGCGCTGGGTTCGTCGGTTTGATTTCTGTCTTTAATATTTTTGGACGTATCGGCTGGGCATCTTCTTCAGATAAGCTTGGACGTAAACAGACTTACTATATTTTCTTTGTATTAGGTGCTTTCTTATACTGTTCAGCAGCTTATGTGGCAGGCTTTAAATCATTGTCATTATTTGTGGCGTGTTTCTGCATTATTTCCTCTATGTATGGTGGAGGTTTTGCGACGATTCCTGCTTATTTAGCTGATATGTTTGGGACACAATTTGTTGGTGCGATTCATGGACGCATTCTACTTGCATGGTCTACGGCAGGCCTTTTAGGGCCAGTCATTGTTAACTATATGCATGACACGCGCTTAGAGGCTGGTGTGCCTTATGGTGAGATTTATGGGCCTATTATGTTGGTGTTGGCTGGCATGATGGTCATTGGATTTATCGCTAACATGCTGATTAAACCAGTGGCTGATAAAGACTTTATGACCGATGCAGAGCTTGAGGCTGTGCGTAATGCCGGACATGAGACAGTGGTTGCGAAAACAACGACATCTGCGGCGACAGAAACGTACAGCTTAGTGATGTTGCTGGCATGGGCAGCAGTATTAGTGCCAATTGCTTATGGTGTATGGAGCACAGCACAAAAAGCATGGTCGCTATTTAGTTAAGGAATTAATTAATAGAGTCTAAATAAATGCTATTTAATTAGATGCTTAGCATGGGTTAGCCTTGTTAAATAGCGTAAAATACTGCTTTTACGGAATTGAGAGAATGTTTTGGATAAAATAGCAACCAACTTGGATGGTACTGGGAAGCGAATTGGAGTGGTGTTATCTCGCTTTAATAGTAATATTGGCGATGGCTTATTGAACGCTTGCCATGCTGAACTGTTAAAATTAGGTGTTGCAGCGGAGGATATCCGTATTGCAACAGTCGCTGGTGCACTTGAAGCGCCACTTGTCTTGCAACATATGGGGATGAGTGGACAATATGATGCGCTCATCGCACTTGGTGCAATTGTACGTGGTGAAACCTATCATTTTGAAGTGGTTGCTAATGAGTCTGCTCGTGGGGTTTCTGAAGTGCAGTTTAATACGGGTATACCAGTGGCTAATGCCATACTCACAACTGAGAGTAACGCACAGGCTGCTGAAAGGATGGGTGTTAAAGGTGTTGAAGCGGCGCAAGTTGCTATTGAAATGGTGAATTTGGTGAGTGAGCTATGAGTGATATAAAAGCCAGAAAAAAATCCAAAGGTAGCCGTAATCGCCGCAAGTCTCGTGAGCTAGCACTAAAAGCGGTCTATCGCATCATGATGAATGAAGGTGATATTAAGCAAGTGTTTTTAGATATGAAAGACGACCCTGACTACAATAAAGCAGATGAGAAGTATTTTAAGTTGTTGTTGCAGGGTGTGATTGATCAATTAGTCGTGCTAGATGCGCAGATTACCACTTTTATTGATAGAACAATAGATGAGTTGAGTCCTATTGAGCATGCGGTGTTAAGGGTTTCATCGTATGAGCTTATTTTTGATGTGAGTATTCCATACCGTGTTGCGATTAATGAAGGTGTTGAGTTGGCTAAGGCGTTTGGTGGCACTGACGGTCATAAGTACATTAATGGCGTGCTTGATAAGCTTGCGGCGTCTGCTAGGCCGCAAGAGTTTAGAAAGTAATCAGTTCATTATGCATTAATTAATTATTGGTGGATGTAAGCAATACAATTAGTGTGGCAAGTGTTTCTGATGTTGGCTTAGTTAGGATGCTCAATGAAGTGCGTCGCTAGTGATCTGACGTATGGACTGGCCATGCTAGCTGATGAGTGGTGGATATAAGGGCGGTTAAAGTTTGTGCTCGTGGCAACCTTGCTTATCTACTCTTAAATAGCTACCTTGTTCATACCAATCGCCCAATACCCAACGTTCACAAGTGTTGTTATTAATATGATGTTGATGCTGCATAGGGCGGTGCGTGTGGCCATGAATAAGCCTTGTAGGAAAGTTATATTCCAAGAAGAGCGCTTCTACAGCGGATGTATTCACATCCATAATGCCCATTGGTTTGATCGACTTTTTTTCTTCACTTTTTCTACGAATTGATTCAATGCAATCAATTCTGCTTGATAATGGCTGGCTTAGAAATTGTGCTTTCCAAGCATCACTACGCACTTCAGCTTTAAATTTTTGATAATCAGCATCATCAGTACACAACATGTCGCCATGACTCAGCAATGTTGATGTCCCATACAATGAAATAAGACTGGGATCCTGGAGTATCGTGACGTTGGCTGCCTTGGAAAATGTATCGCCGAGTAGGAAGTCTCGGTTGCCATGGATTAAGAATAGTTCGACACCTTGCTGACTAAGAGTATTAAGCGCATAAATCGACTGCTCATGCGTGCCTAGTGCTATGGTATCGTCTCCCGCCCAGTACTCAAATAAATCACCTAATATATAGAGTGCATTTGCATGGGTGGCCGTCCCTTGTAAAAAGGAAACAAAAGCATTAATGATCGCTGGGCGCGACTCACATAGGTGTAAATCAGAAATAAATAAACTGTGATCCATGTGAGTCGTTTTGTGGGGCTTTATATTAACGCTGCCATATTAGCAAAGCGTCGCTTTTTCGATGGTAACAGGTTCGGCAGGCACATCTTGATGGCCAGCTGCTGATGTTGTTTCTACTGCTTCTATTTTGGCAATCACGTCCATACCTTCGATTACTTTGCCAAATACACAGTAGCCCCAACCGCTTGATGTTGGTGAAGTATGGTTGAGGAAGTCATTATTATTTGCATTGATAAAAAACTGGCTACTGGCAGAGTCTGGAATAGACGTACGCGCCATTGCAATGGTGTACTTATCATTACTTAGCCCATTATCCGCTTCATTTTTGATTTCAGACCCTGTCTCTTTTTGTTTCATTTTGGCATTAAAACCACCACCTTGTAACATAAAGCCTTTGATAACACGGTGAAAAATTAATCCGTCATAAAAACCATTTTCTACATACTGTAAAAAATTAGCGACAGTAATGGGTGCCTTTTCAGCATCTAGTTCGAGCGTAATATCACCGAAAGTAGTTGTGAGTTTAACCATGGTAAATCCTTAAATTTTTGATAGATCGGGTATTATTGAGTAGCGACTACTGGTAACAGAGTCGCGCTTTTGATTTTAATGGCTCTTGTTGGTACATCGCTAAATCTTGAGATGCTACCAGTTGGTGTGGTGGCAATCTTTTTAACAACATCCTTGCCACTAATCACACGGCCGAATACACAGTAACCAATTTTATCTGCCTCTGGGCCTGTGTAATTTAGGAAAGCATTGTCGTTAAGGTTGATAAAGAATTGAGATGTAGCTGAGTCTGGAATAGACGTACGCGCCATTGCAATGGTGTATGTATCATTACTTAGCCCATTATCCGCTTCATTTTTAACAGGCGCACGGGTCGGTTTTTCATATAGGTCCCGTTCAAAACCACCACCTTGAATCATAAAGCCATTAATCACGCGATGAAAGATGGTTTTTTTATAGAAGTCATCTCTTACATATTGTAAGAAATTTGCAACGGTTTTAGGGGCTTTTTTAGGGTAAAGTTCAACAATGAAGTCACCTTCGCTTGTTTTGAATTCAACCTGCGTTGCTGCATAACCATTGCTTGCTATGGTTAAAATAAAAACCAAAAGAAAGTGCCTAAGAAAGCGGGTATACATCATATTTATGCAGCACCTTCGTAAATAATTTTCCACTGGTTGTTTTTATTCTTCCAATATTGTTTCTTACGCATTTTATTTTTCAATGTAGAGCCCTAAAGAAGTCTTTAATTAACGATAGTTTACTCTGCGCACGTGAGTTTCCATTGTCTAACTTAAGCACTTTGTCATAGGCTTCAGAAGCCATGCGGACATAGATATCACCTAAATTTTCATGCGCAGTAGCATAGCTAGGATGCGTTTTGATTGCTGTTTCAAGGGATTTCTTTGCTAAGTCATATTTTCCAGAGTCCGCATATAAAACGGCTAAGTTGTTATATGGCTCAGGTAAGTTTGGATAGGTTTTGGTTAACATGTTGAACGTTATGATTGCTGCATCACTTTGACCATTTTCTGCTTGAATAATTCCTTTTGTAAATAAGCCTTGCGCATCCTTTGGGTTGGCATTCAAATAAGCATCGATACGTGTCAAAGCTTCTTCTTGCTGGCCTTGCTCTGCCATTGTTGAAATATCTTTTAATTCATCAGCAATAGTTGGTGTGGCTAAAAACATTGACGCTAACAATAATGGCCCTACAAACTCTTTACGTAAAATATTGTGGATTGTCATTGTGATATACTTGTTTAATCGATAACACCCTGTATTCTACCAACAGGATTGCTAACATCCAATAGTCTTATGGGGTTTCAATGTAAATAATTGTTCTTATTGAGCTGTTAGATGGTTTTACTGCCAGATTCACCCTCAGAAATGCGAACGAATGCTAAAAATTTATAATACGTTAACACGCAACAAAGAGACATTTACCCCTATTCAACCTAATCAAGTTCGCATGTATGTCTGCGGCATGACTGTGTATGACTATTGTCATTTGGGTCATGCCCGTGTCATGGTTGTCTTTGATTTGGTTTCACGTTGGTTTCGCGCATCCAATTATGCAGTCACTTATGTCCGTAATATCACGGATGTTGACGATAAGATTATTAAGAGAGCCAATGAGAACAATGAGTCTATTGCCGAACTGACTCAACGGTTTATTGACGCCATGGGCGAAGATGCGGCTACGCTTGGTGTTGTTCGACCTGATAATGAGCCGCGAGCTACTACCCATATTGATGCCATGATAGAAATGATTCAAATCTTGGTGGAGAAGGGTAATGCTTATGCTGCAGACAATGGCGATGTATTTTATGCGGTTCGCAGTTTTGATGGCTATGGCAAGCTTTCAGGTAAGAGCTTAGATGATTTGCGCGCAGGCGAACGGGTAGAGGTCGATACATTTAAAAGGGACCCGCTGGACTTTGTGTTGTGGAAGTCAGTTAAACCGAATGAACCACATTGGGATTCACCTTGGGGCGCTGGTCGCCCAGGTTGGCACATTGAGTGTTCAGCCATGAGTGCAAAACATTTAGGCACACATTTTGACATTCACGGCGGAGGGCAGGATTTGCAATTTCCTCACCATGAGAATGAGATCGCACAGAGTGAAGCAACACATAATTGCCAAATGGCCAACTACTGGATGCATAATGGTTTTGTGCGCGTTGATGATGAAAAAATGTCTAAGTCTTTGGGCAATTTTTTCACCATTAGAGCCGTGTTGGAACAGTATGATGCAGAGGTTGTGCGCTTCTTTATTTTACGCGCTCATTATCGTAGCCCGCTCAACTATAGCGACAAACATTTAGATGATGCAAAAACTGCGCTCACAAGGCTTTATACCGCTTTGCGTGATGTGGAAGCCACATCGGATACCATTGACTGGTCTCACCCAGAAGCAGTGCGATTTAAAGCGGCAATGGATGACGACTTTAATACGCCTGAAGCGATTGCTGTTTTGTTTGATTTGGCGAATGAGGTGAATAGAAGCAAAGCAACAGAAGTTGCTGAATTGCTGAAAAACTTAGCTGGTGTGGTTGGACTGTTAGCGCGTGATGCCGATGATTTTATGCAGGGTGAAGCCGCAAATAGCACGCTGGATATTGAAGGCTTAATCAAAGCGCGTGACAAAGCAAAAGCAGCCAAAAACTATGCAGAGGCAGACCGTATTCGACAAGAGCTTACTGACGCAGACATCGTATTGGAAGATACGCCTCAAGGTACGACTTGGCGCAAGGCTTAACGGTACTCATTTTTAAAGGGTAATTTTCGATTGCTTCGACATTTAATGCGCTAAAATAAGTGTTATTATTTTTGTTAGATGACTTTTGTTAGAAAGCGCCGGGATGCCAGTTAAACTCACCACACCAGTTGCATCATCTTTATTGCCAGTTAATGGAATCACACTAGGCTTTGCTGAAGCCAATGTTCGCGCAGCTAACCGCAAAGATGTACTCGTGGTGCAGCTTGTGGAAGGTGCACACGTTAGCGGCGTATTTACACAGAACAAGTTTTGCGCTGCGCCAGTGATCGTCTGTAAGCAACATTTAGCTGCGACAAATGACATTCGCGCACTACTTGTTAATACAGGTAATGCAAATGCTGGAACTGGTGAGCCTGGATTGCAACATGCTAAACAAAGCTGTGACGTATTGGCTTGCTTGCTTGATTTAAATAGCGAACAAATTCTGCCGTTTTCAACTGGCGTAATTTTAGAACCGCTACCCGTCGATAGAATTATTAATGCGTTGCCAGCAGCAATCACTAATTTAAAAGCCGATAACTGGTTTAATGCTGCCGAGTCGATTATGACGACAGATATATTGCCTAAGGCAACATCGCGGCAATTAATGATTGATGGTAAGGCTATTACCATTACTGGGATGAGCAAAGGTTCTGGCATGATTCACCCTAATATGGCGACCATGTTGGGCTATGTGGCAACCGATGCAGTTATCAGCAAGCCTGCTTTAGATGCCATTATTGATTATGCGGTGAACAAGTCATTTAATTGCATCACGGTGGATGGTGATACCAGTACCAACGATAGCTTTATCACGATAGCGACCAATTTGGCGGGTAATGTAGAAATCACAGAAGGCAGTACTGACTTTATTACATTGCGTGATGCCATGACAGAAGTGGCGACTGAATTGGCGCAAGCTATTGTGCGTGATGGAGAAGGTGCAACTAAGTTTATGACCATTCGGGTAGAGAGAGGGAAGAATGCAGCTGAGTGCCGTAAAGTGGCCTATGCGGTTGCCCATTCTCCGCTAGTGAAAACCGCTTTCTTTGCCTCTGATCCAAATTTAGGTCGGATTCTAGCAGCCATTGGTTATGCTGATGTGGACGATTTAGACGTCAATGCTTTGTCACTTTACTTGGGTGACGTATTAGTGGCTGAACATGGTTGTATCTCTCCTAGCTATCAAGAAGAAAAAGGTGTGGCCGTGATGCAGAAAGATGATATTTTGGTTCGCATTGAGTTGAATCGTGGCCGGGCCGAAGCGACTATTTGGACTTGTGATTTTAGTTATGATTACGTTAAGATCAATGCTGACTATCGAAGCTAAAAAACCAAACAAACGCATGTCCCAATTTAATGATCTTATTTCACGTGCTGAGCAGTTAATAAGCCAGTTAGAAAGTGCGTTCCAACCAACTGCATCCGAAGTTGTTAGGAATGTGCGTAGTGGCCGTCTGGCCTATAACTTTGCATGTGATTATGCCGGGCGATTAAAGCTTAATAATGGCTAACGTGAGGCATCAAATGCATAGCAAGGTAACCCATGTTGCCGTTGCCATCTTAAAAAAAGACAATGGTGAGTTCTTGTTGGCGAGTCGGCCAGTAGGTAAGCCTTGGGCTGGTTGGTGGGAGTTTCCAGGAGGAAAAATTGAGGCTGGTGAAGCGGCAGAGCAAGCGCTTGCTAGAGAGTTAGAGGAAGAGGTTGGTATTGTGGCAACCGACTTTCAACCATGGATGCAGAAGCAATTTGATTATCCAGAGGCTCATAATTCGCCTGCTCAAAGTGTTCATCTGCACTTTTTTTTTGTCACACAATGGCAAGGGGAATTAACTCCGAAGGAGGGGCAAGAGTTGTGTTGGCAAATGCCAGGCCAAATCAGTGTCGAACCAGTGTTGCCAGCCAACGTGCCGATTATCGAAGCATTGGCTAGTCTATAACTATTACAGTCGCGTTATACTATTCAGCACTTTTGACTGGCAAGGTGACATTTCTTTCTGTTATCTTTCCGCTTGCATCTTTAAAGCAAAGTCTAAAGTTAACTTTTTGACCGGCTTTAAATGGTTCTTTTAAGTCAAATAACATGAGGTGAAAGCTGCCTGGTTTCAGTGCGACAGGTTTGTTGGGTTCTAGTGGTAGTTCATCTAGCATGCGCATTCTCATTACACCATCATTCATGGTCATACTATGCATCTCTACGGAACCTGCTGCATTGATAGCTTCTGCATAAACCAATGAGCTTTTTGTTGGACTATTTAGTGTCATATAGGCGGCACCCACTTCTTGCCCAGGTGTATTTTCTCGCACCCAAGCATTGGTGATGGTGACTTCTGTGCTGATTTGTGATTTACAGGCCGTCATTAATAAAATAAGTGGGATAAGCTTTAGTAGTTTGATCATTAATATCTCGTATAAAACGTATTTAGACTGTTGAATTAATTCAGGTCATCAACATCTGTTGGTGGATGTTTTTCAGGAATCTTGTAGTTTTCACTTGCCCACTCACCCAAGTCCATCAGTTTGCAACGTTCTGAGCAAAAAGGACGATACGGGTTTTGATGAGTGAAGTCAGATAAGGTTTTGCAGTTTGGGCAGGCGACTTGTTTAATCTTTGGGGCTGTTTTTTCTTGTTGCATAGGCTTTTGTATTAATTGAGCTGGGAAAAAATCAATGTTTTACATTAAATTACACATTGCCATTTTAAAGTGCACTCTAGCATTAGATGCTTTCTTTTTTTCGAGATGACTGCTCATGTAAAAAAGGATATTAATTATATATTTATTCCCGCTAACTTCAGGGTAGCAGCCGGCATCATCAGGCATGCTGATTTTAAGCAACTGAATTTTCCTGTCTTGAGCAATCGGTTGCTGATAAACGCCATGTTCTGCTACTAAATCACTCTCAGCGCCGCTAGAGCGTAGTAAATGTAGAGTTAATTTAATGGCTTTATACATCGGTAATAAGTGGGACAACCAAAGATTAAAGTCTTGATTACGCTCCTCTAGGCTCTTGTTAAGCCAGTAGTGGTAAGAAGGTATGTCGAATCCACATGGGCCACCAGTAAGGCCGGAGCGTTTTTTGATGCTCATGAGCCACTCATCCTTGCCTATTGATAGACTATCTGTTTTGTTCCGCAGCATGTCTACGGACTCTTTTGTTTTTTCTAGGGTTTTGCTTAACACTTGGGGTGAAATATTGGGGTTGCCTATCAAGCTTTGCATGGAGACAATTTGTTTTTCCAGCCCATTTGTAAGGTCTACTATGAGATCTCTTCGCTCTACCATGCTTAGCATTCCCAGTAATAGACTGAGCGCGTAGTGGTGGTCGCTTTGTTTGCCATTCTTAATGTGGAGCAACACTTTTTTAAATATACTCTCTAAGCGTAGAAGAATACGTATGTGTTCGTTGAGTGGATGTTCGTAGTTTAGCACTGTATGATAGCTTGCAAATTCAATCGTCTGAAGTGTTGGGATTATGGGATTATTTGACTAGCTTTGCAAGCCTTGCTGTATTCCATGTGGCGATCATTGATTTTTTGCCTTAACTCTTCAATATCTCCACTATTCTCAATTAAATCATCAGCTATGGCTAATCTTGCTTGACGTGGTATTTGTGCTTGAATAATCTTTTTAATTTGGATGTCGTTTAATTGACTACGCTGTTTAACACGCTGGATTTGTGTTCCTTCATCACAATCAATAACTAAAATACGATCAATAGCCGAAATGTAAGGGCTATCTTTATCAAGTAGCGGGACCGCTAATATAGTATAGGCAGCATCTGCATGCCCTTGGAGTTGCTTGACGGCTTCTTGGTAAATGGCTGGATGCAGAATATCGTTAAGATCAAGGCGTGCAGATTCCTTTTCAAAGGCCAGCTCCCGCATTCTTTTACGGTCTAATGCGCCTTCTTCTGTCACATAGGAGTGGCCAAATTTGGCGGTTATTTCATTAAGAAGTGGTTGGTTGGCTGCCGTTAGCTGGTGAGAAATAGTATCTAAATCAACAATAGGCACACCAAGCTTGGAAAAAGCTTGTGTGGCTTCAGATTTTCCGCAACCAATACCGCCTGTTAATGCAACTATAAACATGTCTCTACATTAAACTTATTTAAGTTAAATAGAAGCTGGCAAGTTGCTGCCCAAAGAATAAGGCGAATATAAACTCAAACATAAGATTCTCTTGTCGTGTAAACTTATCGTATCATCCCACCGTTAATTAAACTATGCAATGATGTGAAAATGGCATACCAATTACTTGAAATCAAACAGGTATGACCTCATGTGAATAAAGGTGCTCATTAGGATAGTAAAGGAAATCATCATGATTGACCAAGATGGCTTGCAAGAAGAATTAGAAAGTCTGGCAGATGATGGCAGTGTCAGTGGCTGGGACGAAGCCATCATTTGCCGAGTTGAAGTTGATTTGCTTGGTTGGCTAACGCAGTTGGCTGGCGGTAATCAATGGGAAGTGTATGCCGAAGACGAAGATGAAGCCTGCATTAGCTTTAATTTGCGGGAAAAGCTGGCCAATAACGTAACGAGAAAAGCTAAAGCTGGAAAAACAGCCGAAGTCACGTTGTATCACAATGGCTATGCTGTTGTAGATGTCGAAGGGCAGGCTTTATTCGACGGGACGTTGACTTCTGGCACCAGTGAGTGTGCACATTTAAGTTATTATCATGCCGACAGTGGTGAGCCTGTCACCTTGAATTGAGGGTGCAGGTGTGAGTTTTAGATCTGTAAGCGCTTAGAACTGGCGTTTAACAGAAAATTCAGCCAATTGAATCATTGCTGTCTTGTATTCGGAGTCGGTGAAGCCGTCGATTGCTGCACAAGCTGCATCCGCCTCTTTTTTTGCAACACTCATCACGTACTCACAAGCGTTGGTTGCCGCAACGGTAGCAAGCACAGCGGGGATATCGTTTACGCCAGCTTGATCAATTGCTTGACGAATAACTGAGGCTTGCTCTGCATTGCTTTGGTGCATTGCATATAAGACGGGTAGCGTTGGCTTGCCTTCGGCCAAGTCGTCCCCTACATTCTTTCCGGTTTTTTCTGCATCACCATTAATATCTAATACATCATCTACTAACTGAAAAGCAGTGCCTAAGTGCATGCCATAAAGGGCTAGGTTCTTTTCATCAGATGGGTTGTTGCCTTTGCTGATAACAGCGCCTAGCCGTGCCGCAGCTTCAAATAACTTGGCTGTTTTATAGTGAATGACCTTTAAGTAGGAAGCCTCTGTAACATCTGCATTGTGCAGGTGAAGGAGTTGTAGAACTTCACCTTCAGCAATGGTATTGGTCGCTTCCGATATGATGTCCATCACGCGCATTTTTTTTAGTGAGGCCATCATTTGAAACGCACGTGAATATAAAAAATCCCCCACTAGCACACTCGCCGCATTGCCAAAGATATGGTTGGCTGTGCTTTTGCCGCGACGTAGCTCTGACTCGTCAACGACATCATCATGCAGCAAGGTAGCTGTGTGGATAAGCTCGATAATTGCTGCTAGCTGATGCTGTTGGTTGCCAATGGTGCCTAATAGACCACTAGAGAGTAGCAACAGTGCCGGCCGTAAGCGTTTGCCAGCACTGCCTATGATGTGGTCACTTATTGTATTAATGAGAGACACTTCCGAATGAAGAGAGTTGCGAATCACCGTGTTGACGACTTGCATATCTGCTGCAATAGGGGATTGAATTTGTTCTAAAGACACTGGGTTAAGTTTGTTTGGAATGGATTATAATAATGCTGAGCATTTTAGCATAGAGATGCGGGTAAAATGCGGAATAGAATTTATGGGCTAAAGAATCAATTATTGTTTGCTTTATCTTGCAGATTTAGTATAATGCGCGATTCCTTTGAACGTGTGAAACAAGGCAAACCAACATGTACGCAGTTATTAAAACAGGTGGCAAACAATATAAAGTTGCTGCTGGTGACTACTTGAAAGTAGAAAAATTAGATGGTGACGTAGGTAGTAAATTAGTGATTGATAAAATCCTAATGTTAGCTGACGGTGATGATGTAACAATCGGCTCGCCATTAGTTGATGGCGCTAAAGTCAATGCAACCGTGCTTTCACACGGTAAAGGCGACAAGGTGATGATTTTTAAATTTAGTCGTCGTAAGCATTATCGTAAGACACAGGGGCATCGTCAAAGCTATACTGAAATTCAGATTGATGATATCAATGGTAAAGGCGCTGCTAAAGTAGCAGCTAAGCCAGCGGCATCTAAAAAAATAGCCGCGGCAAAGCCTTTAGCTAAGAAGGCAACAGCTAAATCTGCTGCAACAAAAGCAGGGGCAAAAAAACCGGCAGCTAAAAAAGCAGCTGCAAAATCAGCAGATAAGGAATAAATCATGGCACATAAAAAAGCAGGTGGTAGTTCACGAAACGGACGCGACTCCGAGTCAAAACGATTAGGTGTGAAAGCGTTTGGTGAGCAAGTTGTTTCTGCAGGTAGCATCATTGTCCGTCAACGAGGTACAAAAATGCATGCAGGCAACAATGTAGGTATGGGTAAAGATCATACTTTATTTGCTAAAATTGACGGTAAAGTAACCTTTTCTACAAAAGGCCCACTAAAGCGTAGTATGGTGAATATAGTCGCAGTTTAAAAAACTGTGCTTAAATAGAAAGCCCTGCCAGTAGGTAGGGCTTTTTTGTTTTAACGATTTGCAATTGTGGCGTCGCAAGTGTATAGATGTAGTTTATTGGCCTGTTGAGCAGTTTTGTGCAAGGGCACTGAGGAAAATATGAAATTCATAGATGAAGCGACAGTTAAAGTGTACGCAGGCGATGGCGGTAATGGCATTGCGACATTTCGGCGTGAAAAATATGAGCCAATGGGCGGCCCAAGTGGCGGTGATGGTGGTAAGGGCGGCTCCGTATATGCGGTTGCTGATCGTAATATTAATACCTTAGTAGATTTTCGTTATACACGGGCCTTGCGCGCACAGCGTGGTGAGAATGGCCGCAAGGCGGAGCAGTATGGTGCTGGCGGTGAAGACTTGTTGTTGCGCATGCCAGTAGGAACCGTAATTTCAGATAAGGCGACAGGTCAAGCAATTGTTGATCTAGCCGATGATGGGAAAAAAGCATTGCTTGCCAAAGGCGGCGCTAATGGCTTGGGTAACGTACACTTTAAATCTAGTATGAACCGCGCACCACGTAAATGCACCATGGGGCAAGAGGGCGAATCGTTTGAATTGTTTCTAGAGCTTAAAGTGTTGGCCGATGTTGGTTTGCTGGGTATGCCAAATGCAGGTAAATCGACGTTTATCCGTTCTGTTTCTGCGGCTAAGCCTAAGGTGGCAGATTATCCCTTTACAACATTGCAACCTAACTTAGGTGTGGTGCGCGTCGATACCAATCGTAGTTTCGTGATTGCAGATGTCCCTGGCTTGATTGAAGGAGCTGCAGATGGTGCTGGTCTTGGTGTTCGCTTTCTTAAGCACCTTGCCAGAACCTCTTTACTGTTACACTTAGTTGATCTTGCGCCACTAGATGGCGTGACTGATCCAGTAGCAGAGGCAAGGGCGATTGCCAATGAATTAAAAAAACACGACAATTCCCTTTATGCAAAACCACGTTGGTTGGTATTGAATAAAGTGGATATGGTGCAAGATGCTGAAGATGTTGCCGCTGAATTTGTTAAAGCGTTTGGTTGGGATGGCCCGGTGTTTGTGATTTCAGCCATTAACGGTAATGGATGTAAGCAGTTAACCTACGCCATCATGGAGCATATGGATGCAATAAAATTGCAGAAAGAGGAAGAACAAAACCACAATGAGCAAGTCACTACTCCAGAATAGCAAAGCTTTTGTCGTAAAAGTTGGATCTAGCTTGGTCACCAAAGATGGTGAGGGGCTTGATTACACCGCGATTAAAGCGTGGGTGGCGCAAATCAGCACTCTGGTAAAACAAGGGCAGCAGGTTGTATTAGTTTCTAGTGGTGCGGTTGCTGAAGGGATGCAGCGTCTAGGTTGGGATAAACGGCCTGTCGAAGTGCCTGAGTTACAAGCGGCGGCGGCTGTTGGTCAAATGGGTTTGATACAAACCTATGAGAGTTGCTTTGCTGAGCATGGCTTACATACTGCACAAATACTGCTTACGCATGAAGATTTGGTTGATCGCAAGCGTTATTTAAATGCGAAGGTAACACTTAAAACCTTGCTGGATTTAAAAGTGATTCCAATCGTCAATGAAAACGATACGGTTGTGACCGATGAGATTAAATTCGGAGATAACGACACGTTGGCCGCATTAGTCGCTAATTTAATGGAAGTTGATGCCTTAGTGTTGCTGACGGATCAGCAAGGTTTATTTACAGCAGATCCACGTAAAGATCCAAATGCGACGTTTATTAATTTTGAGACTGCAGGTAATCCCGTACTAGAGAAAATGGCGTCAGGCACAGGCTCTAGTGTTGGAACAGGCGGGATGCTCACCAAAATTTTAGCTGCAAAACGTGCTGCACATGCAGGCGTGCATACCATCATCGCTTCTGGTTTAGAGACGGATGTATTGCTACGTCTGAATGCAGGTGAGGCTATCGGCACGCATCTGCAATCAACCAAAACCAAAACGGCAGCAAAAAAACAGTGGCTTGCTGACCATTTGCGTACAGGTGGTAAACTGGTGTTGGA
The DNA here is from genome assembly GCA_913009235.1 of uncultured Methylophilaceae bacterium. GTDB lineage: Bacteria > Pseudomonadota > Gammaproteobacteria > Burkholderiales > Methylophilaceae. The sequence goes on from CAJVXS010000002.1 coordinate 212,560, forward strand.
TGTTGGCGCAATGAATGCATTGCAATCAGAGGGTAAGAGTTTGCTTGCGATCGGTGTGGAAGAGGTGTTGGGTAACTTCGAGCGAGGTGACGTGGTGGCTTGTGTTGACCTTGCTGGGCATGAGCTGGCGCGCGGTATTGTGAATTATAATTCGCTAGAAACGAACCGGATTAAAGGTCACGCGAGCCAGAAGATCGCGGAGGTATTAGGTTATGTTGATGAGCAAGAATTGATTCATCGAGATAATTTGGTTCTAATATAGCAGTTTGATATACCGATTTTTAGAAAAATAGCTTTGATATAAAAGAATGATTAGGAATTAATATGGATAGAAAACAACCATTGGTCGCCATTATTATGGGCTCTGATAGTGATTGGCCTACAATGAGGCATGCGGCACAAGTACTGGCAGATTTTGGCATCGCCTACGATGCTGAAGTCATTTCTGCACACCGTACGCCAGATATGATGATGAACTTTGCAACAGGCGCGGCAGATAATGGCTATAAGGCGATTATTGCTGGCGCTGGTGGTGCTGCGCATTTACCAGGGATGGTGGCGGCAAAAACGATATTGCCAGTGTTAGGGGTGCCAGTGGCATCGAAGCACTTGCAAGGACAAGACTCTTTACTGTCCATTGTTCAAATGCCAAAAGGTATTCCTGTGGCGACTTTCGCAATAGGTGATGCTGGTGCGGAGAATGCGGCACTATTTGCGGTTGCATTGCTGGCGAATCAAGATGCAGCACTAGCTGAAAAATTAACAGCGTTTCGTCAAGAACAACTTGAAAGAGTTGAGGTAATGGAATTAAGCGAGAGGCCATGAAGTCAGAGCTAATCCCCGCACCAGCTATGCTGGGTATGTTAGGTGGTGGTCAGTTAGGCCGCTTCTTTGTGATTGCTGCCCATGAGATGGGTTATCAAGTCACTGTTTTAGATCCAACTAAAGATAGTCCTGCAGGGAAAATAGCCGATGTGCATATATGTGCCGGTTATGACGATTCTGCAGCATTGGCAGAGATGGCAAAAACATGCGCTGCCATTACGACAGAGTTTGAAAATGTGCCGGCAGAGACGTTAGCGACATTAGCGGAATCGGTTGTTGTAAGGCCTTCTGCAGCCAGTGTTGCCATTGCGCAACATCGGGTTTTGGAAAAAAACTTTATTAAAGAGGCTGGCTTACCTGTAGCACCATTTGCCGTTATTGATAAGGCTGAAGATTTGCCAGAGGATGGCAATAGTCTTTATCCTGCTATTTTGAAAGTAGCTCGATTTGGTTATGACGGTAAAGGTCAAGCACGTGTGAAAACAAGAGTAGAGGCATTATCCGCTTTTGATGACTTCAAACAAGAAGCCTGTGTACTTGAGAAAATGATGCCACTAGATTTGGAAGTATCTGTTGTTTTAGTGCGAAGTGCACAGGGTGAAGTGACGAGCTTCCCAACGGTAGAGAATCAACACTTAAATGGTGTCTTAGATATTAGTATTGCGCCTGCAAGATGCTCTGACGTGGTGAAAGCACGTGCACAAGGGTTAGCTGGGAAGTTAGCAACCGCATTAGACTATGTTGGCGTGTTGGCAGTGGAGTTCTTCTTGGTTGGGCAAGATATCTTGGTGAATGAGATTGCGCCACGACCGCATAATTCAGGGCATTATACGATTGATGCTTGTGTGAGTAGTCAGTTTGAGCAGCAAGTGCGCGTATTGGTTGGTTCCCCAGTTGGTAGTGCTGCGTTGCATAGTAAAGCTGTGATGGTGAATGTGCTTGGTGATAGCTGGGTTGAGGATGTTGACCCTGCTTGGGGGAAAGCGTTTGCACATAACAACCTTAAATTACATCTTTACGGAAAGCCTGAAGCGCGTAAAGGTCGTAAGATGGGTCACTTTACTGTAATTGATAAAGATCAAGAGACTGCTTTAAATACTGCGCTGATTGCTCGCGGCGAATTAAATATTGGATTGTAGGAATTTGTTTAAATACTGCAATAAAAAAGCCTCGCAATGCGAGGCTTTTTTATTAAGCTGAACAAGTGGTTAGTTAGCTTATTACTCGGCAGGTTTTTTAGCTGCGGCAGGTTTTTTAGCTGCGGCAGGTTTTTTAGCTGCGGCAGGTTTTTTAGCTGCGGCAGGTTTTTTAGCTGCGGCAGGTTTTTTAGCTGC
>CAJVXS010000003.1 GCA_913009235.1 uncultured Methylophilaceae bacterium
GTGCGCATTGTACAGGGCTTTCAAAGCCAGTCAAGAACTAATTTCGACAATCTCAAAAGTAATTCCTTAATGCTGTAATTCTTGTTGCGCATTGCTTGAAAAGCCTCAAGCGAGGCCGCATTTTACCGTGGCTGAAAAATAGGTCAAGCGGTATTTGAATATGTTACAAATTAATTACAATTAAGCAGTTTTGCACCTGAAATGTCTATTTTTCTTTGACTGAATAGCTAATAAACAGGCATAAGAATGAGGCTTAATTAAAGTCGTTATTTTTGGCATTACCTCCCCCGTCAATATGCTTTGAGCATTATAGTTGGCACATGCCTACCCAACGCTAACCTTAGCAAACTTACGCTTGCCAACTTGCGCGACCAAGGAAGCGCCTTTGTTAATTTGCAGGGTTTTGTCTTCAACCTTCACGCTATCTATTTTGACGCCACCTTGCTTAATGATGCGCATGGCCTCACTAGTGCTTTCTACCAAGCCTGCCATCTTAAGCAATTGTGCAACGCCAACACTTTCACCATCAATTGCTAATGTCACCTCTGGCACATCATCTGGAATGCCGCCTTTAGCACGAGTTTGAAAGTCGCTTAATGCTTTTTCTGCGGCCACTTGGCTATGAAAACGGGCAACAATTTCTTGTGCAAAACCAACTTTGATATTACGCGGGTTTGCTCCGCCGTCGATTTGCGCTTTCCACTCAGCAATCGTTTCTAACGATTCAAATGAAAGCAGCTCTATATAACGCCACATCAAATCATCTGAAATCGACATAATCTTAGCAAAGATTATTTCTGGCGGCTCATTAATGCCAATATAATTACCCAATGACTTAGACATTTTATTCACACCGTCCAAACCTTCAAGCAATGGCATAGTTAATACGCATTGCTGTAGCTCTCCTGCTTGCTTTTGCAGCTCGCGCCCCATCAGCAAGTTAAATCTTTGGTCCGTTCCACCTAGCTCCAAATCAGCTTTCAGCGCAACAGAATCGTAGCCTTGCAATAAGGGATACATAAACTCATGAATGGCAATGGGCTGATTGCCTTTAAACCGCTTTGAGAAGTCATCGCGCTCTAACATGCGCGCGACAGTATGGCTGCTGGCAAGCTTCAGCATGCCAGCAGCGCCTAAGTCTGTTAACCAGCGCGAGTTAAATACAATTTCAGTTTTTTCTTTATCGAGCATTTTAAATACTTGCTCTGCATAAGACTTAGCATTTTCTTGCACCTGCTCAGGTGTGAGTGGCGGACGTGTCGCGCTTTTACCCGTTGGGTCGCCAATCATGCCAGTGAAATCGCCAATTAAAAATAAAACGTGATGTCCTAAGTCTTGTAATTGACGTAACTTATTAATGAGCACCGTATGCCCCAAGTGCAAATCTGGCGCGGTAGGATCAAAGCCAGCTTTAATTCTCAGCGGCTTGCCTTTTTTTAACTTTTCTATAAGTTCAGCCTCTATTAATAGCTCGTCTGCGCCTCGTTTAATAATGGCTAATGATTGTTCGATGTCCATATTCACTATATTTCCTAAAATATTCTAGTAAGACTGTTCTCTTAATAGCAATGTTGCTTTTTCATGAAGCTAATTTTCTGATAAGATGCATACTTTATTCAAGCACTTAAATGGCCTTCATTAATATATGATTTTTGAAAAAAACCAATTTGCTAAGCGCTATATTCTAACGCAAAACCATTTGTTAGCTGCGAGCAAGGTGAAATTACACTTAATATTTGTGGCTTTCTTATTGCCCCTTATTATTTTGATTGCTTCACTGAGCGCTGCACCCGATAGTGAAGCTGGTTATTTACCCGTAAGAACTGTTATCAACAACATTGTATTACCCTCCATCAAACACCAACAAAATCCTGATGAGTCTTTTTGGCAAACAGATGAGGTTCGCGCCAATGACACGCTGAATGTAATCTTTGATCGCATGACGATACGTGACAAAGATGCATTAAAATTTTTCACATACAGCCCAGACACTAGCGCACTCAATACACACTTAATTCCACGTCGAAACATCCTGTCTGAGTTCAATGCCGAGGGAAAACTTCTTTATTTGGCATACGAACTACCTGACCATCAACGCTTAGTGGCCAAATTAACGCCCGATGGTTTTCAAGTGCATACCGAAAAACTTGCCTTAACAAAACGTGAGGCTTCTAGGTCGGTTACGATTAAAAGCTCACTATTTGGTGCAACCAATCAAGCTGACGTGCCTGATCGAATCACATTAAAAATCGCAGACATTTTCTCTAGTGATATCGATTTTAATAGAGATCTACGCACAGACGATACTATCGATGTAATTTACGAAGAGCTTTTCAATAATGGCGACATGATAGGGACAGGCGACATTCTTGCTGTTGAAATTGTGAACCGAAATAAAACATACCATGCTGTGCATTTTGGAGCGGCGAACAGCAAATATGCTTATTACACGCCTGAAGGCGAAAGCCTATACAAATCCTTTCTACGTTCTCCACTTGAATTTACACGTGTGAGCTCATCATTTAGCCGCGGTCGTTTCCACCCCGTATTGCATCGCGTAAGAGCACATAAAGGCGTTGATTTGGCTGCGCGTAAAGGTACACGCATTAAAGCATCAGGCGATGGCGTAGTGAAATTCAAAGGCCGAAAAGGCGGCTATGGGAACGTGATTATCTTGCAGCACCGCAATCAAATGAAAACCTTATATGGTCACTTATCTGGCTTTGCAAAAGGCTTACGTAAAGGTAAAACAGTAAAACGAGGGGACATTATTGGTTTTGTCGGCATGTCCGGATTGGCAACAGGGCCGCACTTGCACTATGAATTCATGCTGAAAGGGGTTCATCGCGACCCAATGACAGTAAACCTACCTAAAGGCGCTCCGCTTGAGGCTAAATATAAACGAGAGTTTAAAGCCTCTGCATCAAAGTATATGGCAAAGCTTGAAATGTTAAACCACAACACCATGGTCGCCAGCCAGTAACATATGGTTAATACGCTATTTTTTATTGGCGTAATGTCTGGCAGCAGCTTAGATGGCATTGATGTGGCGCTGACTGAAATCACCGATAAAGCCGCCAATAACAACTGCAAAATAGTCGCAACACATTTTCAAGCATACACAAACGAAATCAAAGAGTCCTTGTTAGCGCTGCATTTTCCATCAGAAAATGAACTAGCGCAATCCGCATTAATGGCCAATCAATTGGCATCTTGCTATGCACAAGCTGTTAATACGCTGCTTAAAAAAAATAACCTTAAACCCAGTAAAATCAGTGCTATCGGCTGCCACGGGCAAACCATTCGCCATCAACCAACGTTTGATAACGACGTTGGCTACACTATTCAATTAGGCAATAACGCACTACTAGCAGAGCTGACCAACATCACCGTTGTTGGTGATTTTCGCAGTCGCGACATTGCCGCTGGTGGACAAGGTGCACCACTAGTCCCGGCCTTCCATCAAGCTATCTTTGCAAGTAAGCATAAAAATCGTGCCATCGTGAATATCGGTGGCATTGCTAATATAAGCTACTTAAGCACATCGGGGGAGGTGATAGGGTTCGACTCTGGGCCAGGCAATATACTCTTAGACCATTGGGTGAAATTAAAGCTCGGAAAAAGCTATGATGCGGATGGCGCGTGGTCTAGCAAAGGCTCTGTACAGCCCGGCCTATTAAAAGCAATGCTAAACGATCCTTACTTCTCTTTACCCACGCCTAAAAGTACTGGGCGTGACTTATTTAATGAATCTTGGCTATCACAGCATATTGCAGAACTGAATGCTAGTGATGAAGATATTGCACGCACCTTACTCGAACTCACCGTCATCACAATACATCAACACCTAATGAAGCGTTGTCATGAGGTGGATGAAATATACCTTTGTGGTGGTGGCACACATAACCAGCTCCTCGTGGCCTGCTTAAAGCAGCGCTTAGGTAATACCACTACGGGACTTACCGATGACCTCGGCGTCAATGCCGACTGGGTTGAGGCGGCAGCCTTTGCATGGCTCGCCAAACAAACCATTACGCATAAACCTGGCAACCTTCCTGCTGCGACAGGTGCAAAGGGTCTACGTATATTAGGCGCCATCTACCTCGCTTAGAACTGTTAAATTCTATTTTTACTCAACTTTGTTATTAGGGTTGCGTATAATATTCTCAATCAAACAAAATATAAGAGTGTTATATGGCAACAAAACCAACTAAAGCAACCATCAGCTTTGACAATGACAAAGCACCAGTAGAATTACCAATACTGTCTGGCACATTAGGTAATGATGTTATTGATATTCGAAAATTAGGTGCACAGGGCATCTATACTTATGACCCCGGCTTTCTATCAACTGCTTCTTGCAGTTCAGACATTACCTTTATTGATGGTGAAAAAGGTTACCTCTACCACCGCGGCTATCCAATAGAACAACTGGCTGAGAACTGCAACTTTCTAGAAGTTGCTCACCTATTGATTAAAGGCGAGCTACCTAATGCTGACGAGAAAAATAATTTCAGCCTTTCCATAGAACACGACACCATGCTGCATGACCAAATGTCGAATGTATTTAGAGGTTTTAGGCGAGATGCACACCCGATGGCCGTGATGGTGTCCGTTGTGGGTGCAATGGCAGCATTTTACCCAGAGCATACCAATGTAACAGACCCTAAATTACGTGACGACGCTGCTATTCACTTGCTAGCAAAAGCACCTACCATTGCAGCATGGAGCTATAAATTCACGATAGGCCAACCTTTTGTTTACCCGCAAAATAAATTAAGTTATGCCGAAAATTTTCTTCATATGATGTTTGCAACACCATGTGAAGAGCATGTTGTCAGCCCAGTACTGTCTAGAGCTTTTGAGCGCATCCTTATTTTACATGCAGACCATGAACAGAATGCATCCACATCAACAGTGCGCTTAGTTGGCTCTAGCGGTGCAAATCCTTTTGCCTGTATCGCGGCGGGCATTGCATCACTCTGGGGGCCTGCACACGGCGGCGCTAATGAAGCTACTTTGCAGATGCTAGATGAGATTGGTGATGTAAGCCGTATTGATGAGTACATTAAACGTGCAAAAGACAAAAATGATAGCTTCCGTCTGATGGGCTTTGGTCATCGTGTCTATCAAAACATGGATCCTCGTGCTGCCATTATGCGTGAAACTTGCCATGAAGTGCTTAACGAACTAGGACTACATGATGACCCAATGTTTAAACTAGCAATGAAATTAGAAAAAATTGCTTTAGAAGATGAATACTTTGTAAAACGCAAACTGTACCCGAATGTCGATTTCTATAGTGGCATTGTAATGCGTGCAATGGGCATTCCAAACTCTATGTTTACTGCTATTTTTGCACTAGCCCGTACGGCTGGCTGGATAGCTCAATGGAGTGAAATGCATACAGACTCCTCAAACAAAATTGGCCGCCCTAGGCAGCTTTATACTGGCAATGCTAAACGTGACTTTGTGCCAATAGATAAGCGGAAGTAGTTAAACTAACGTAACCACTATTAAAGGAATTTTTAATGGCCTGTATTAGGGTCCTGAAAGATTTCTGGCAGCCACGCTCATTACTCAAAGCTAGCCCTTCGCAAAGGCAGCAATTAAGTTGGTTGTTTTGATACAAACCATAGCCAAGCACAACCCAACACCCCTGCCAAGACAGAGGCAGATAAAATACCCACTTTTGCCATGATTAAGTAATCTGGGTTTGTAGCAGCATAAGCAAGCTCAGCAATAAATATAGACATGGTAAAGCCAATACCCGCCAATAATGCGGCACCAGCTAATTGACTAAACTTAACTCCTGTTGGTAGGTTCGTTAAACCAAGCTTCAGAAAAATCCAACACGCTCCGACGATACCAATAAACTTACCAACAACCAAGCCCACACCAACACCAAGCACGATAGGATTCGTTAACACGGCAGCCCATGAGTCAAACTGTAAGGGCACACCAGCATTAAATAAAGCAAATACAGGAATCACAAAGAATGCGACTGGCACATGCCAATAGCGTTCTAAACGTTGCAATGGTGTTTGCACATCATTAATATCGGCTTCCAAAGACTGTGCGGCCACTTGAAGCTGTTGATTCATCAAAATATTCTTGTCTGAATCCAGGCTTGTTTTGAACCGCGCAGCCAACTCCTTAAGCCTGGCAACAAATAAACTGGGGCCATATTTAGGTCTGGCAGGAACAGAAAAAGCCCCCAGCACACCAGCGATTGTTGCATGTACACCAGACTGTAGTAGCGCATACCAAAGTAGCACTGAGACAAAAAAGTAGGGAGTCATCTTGCGAATGCCGATAGTATTGAAAAACATCAATATACCTACAAACAGAGCGGCAATACCGATCCACATGGGCACCAACTCTTTTGTATAAAAGAGTGCAATTACCAATACGGCACCTAAATCATCTACGATGGCTAATGCCACCAAAAAAGTCACCAAGGTTTTGGGTACTTTATTGCCAAGCAATACTAATGCGCCGACAGCAAATGCAATATCAGTAGCCATGGGAATGCCCCAACCACGGCTTGCATCACCCCATGGGTTGAGCAAAAAAAACAAGAGGGCGGGAACAACCATGCCGCCAATAGCCGCGACAATAGGCAAGGCCGCTTTTTTTACATCGGATAGCTCCCCCACCATCATTTCACGCTTGAGCTCCATCCCGACCAAGAAAAAGAATAAAGCCATCAAGGCATCATTAACCCAGTGATGCAGGCTCATTTCTAACTTCCATCCACCAATATTCAGGCCAACCAACGTGTGCAAAATATGTGCATAAGCCTCAGAGAAGAAGCTATTCGCCGCAATCAAAGCAACCACGGCACTTACCATAAGCAAGAGGCCACTCGTCGTTTGTCCATGTACGAACTCCTCAAGAGGCGTTAATACCTTACTAAACCTTCTTTCCCACGGCGCGTAAATCACACCGTCTTGATTTTTACCGCCATCTAATGTGGGCTGATTACTCATAATGATCAATAATGCTTTCTATGATTGAGGCACAAACAAAAAACTGCATCCAATTCGAATGCAGTTATAAGAATATAATACTTTAACGGTGCTGTGAATCATTCACACAACAAATATTAGCTCACCAAATCTTGCTAAACAGAAAAAGATGAACCACAACCACATGTGCTTTCTGCTTGTGGGTTGCGAATCACAAACTGAGAACCTTGTAGATTATCTTGGTAATCAATTTCTGCGCCCATTAAATACTGCAAGCTCATCGGGTCGATTAATAGTGTGACCGTGTCTTTTTCCACCTGGGTATCATCTTCATTCACTTCTTCCTCGAAAGTAAACCCATACTGAAAACCAGAGCAGCCGCCACCGCTAACAAAAACACGTAATTTTAAATCTGCCGAGCCTTCTTCCTCAATCAACTCTTTTACTTTCTTAGCTGCATTGTCTGTAAAGACTAATGGCGCTGGGGGTGCTGGTACTTCTACTTCTGCTAAATCAGTTACTGTATTCATCACGACTCCTTCAATTCACCCACTCTAATTAATGAGACCTTAAATTGGCTCATCAGTTTCCTTGGCTTCTCCATTATGGACTAGCCTGCCATCAACTACTGAACCCGCATGCATTTCTAATGCGGTGTAATATAAATCACCCTTAATGCTCGCGCTTCTCTGCAATTCAATAAATTGTCCAGCATTAACTGGTCCGATAACAGCACCAATTAATACTATTTTTCCCGCAGTGACTGCGCCCTCTATACGGCCATTCTCACCAAGAATGATCGTGCCTTGCGAGCCGGCTTGTTCCTGTACATTCCCGCGAATAGTGCCATCCACCCTCAAGCCGCCACTAAATGTCATATCTCCAGACAAGACAGTATCTGCGCCGACCAGCGTGTCAATACGGCTATCTATTTTGTTCGATTTTTTAAAAAACATTTCAATTTTCACCTTACTTGTAAGCTAAACTATTTTTTCATCATTTCTTTATAAAATAACAAATCCTCTTTTGCCTTGAGATTCTCACCCTGAACTTTTGCAAGGCTTTTAGAAAGGCTCTTATTGGTTGCTAGCTCAATTTTTAAATCACGGTGCGTTTCAACCAACTTGAACTCAAGCATTTTATTTTGATGTTGCATTTCCACCAGCCGGCTACCAACCACTTCATAATCAGCGCGCCCATCCATCATGAAGTAAGACAAACCAAAGCCCAGCCCAACACATAAAAACGCAACAATCGCCTGGTAGTACCATGGTCTATCCACTTTAACAGCAACACGTCTAGCAGTAAGGCCATAATGATTTCGCACTCTTCGTCGAAATTTTTTCATCCCATCAAGCTCATTAAGGCATGAGTGGAACAATGTTTAGGCCAGCACGCTCTTCAATCCCAAACATCACATTCATATTTTGCACGGCTTGTCCTGCCGCACCTTTGACCAAATTATCTTGTACAACCACTATCGTTAAATAACCATTTTCTTGTGGCTGCAAAGTCACCCGCAAATGATTAGACCCTCTGACCGACCGTGTTTCAGGCAGCGTACCTTGCGACAGCACATCAACAAAATATTCTTTTGCATAACGCTGCTCATATAAAGATTGCAAGTCTACATTTTTAGCACTGCCTGTCAGTTTAACATAGAGTGTCGACAGCATCCCCCTAATCATCGGCACCAAATGTGGCACAAAAATAAGCTGTAAATCATTACCTGCTAATTGCTTAAGTTGCGCATCGATTTCAGGGTGATGCCTATGCCCAGCAAGACCGTAAGCTTTCATATTGTCACTGGTTTCAGAAAACAAGGTAGCTACAGATGCTTTTCTTCCTGCACCAGAAACACCTGATTTTGCATCAGCGATAATTGGCGTTGAAAGATCAATAAAACCTTTCTCTAGCAGTGGTGCCAAACCCAATAAAACAGTCGTTGGATAGCAGCCGGGGTTACCAATCACATTAGCTGTTTTAATATGGGCCCTATTCAGCTCAGGAATGCCGTATATAGCCTTCTGCAATACATCAGGGCAGCTATGCGGCATGCTGTACCACGCTTCAAACTCTTCCGTATCTTGCAATCTAAAATCGGCAGCCAAATCGATGACCTTCGTATTAGCAGACAACAATCCCGGCACTTGGCTCATGGCCACGCCATGTGGCGTTGCAAAGAACACCACATCGCAAATGGTCAGGTCTACCGTTCCAGGATCAGTAAAAGCAACATCAATATAACTACGTAGACTGGGAAACATGTCGGCCACAGGCAAACCTGCTTCCACACGCGAAGTCACTGCAACAACCTCTACGGATGGATGCGTAGCAAGCAGGCGCAGCAGCTCCACACCGGTATAACCAGTGCCGCCTACAATACCAACTTTTAACTTTTGATTTGACATAACATAACTATCCATAGAATGGCATTAGTATACCTGAAACAAAAAAGGCCGCGCTAGCGACCTTTTTAAATAAACATATTCCCAATACTGGAAATGTATAAACGCTAGCGTTTAGAGAACTGCTTACGGCGACGCGCTTTGCGGAAGCCAACTTTCTTACGCTCTACCTCACGTGCATCACGTGTCACATAGCCTGCTTTTGATAAGTCAGGCTTCAACGCAGCATCAAAGTCAATCAATGCACGTGTAATACCATGACGAACAGCACCTGCCTGACCAGATTCACCACCACCGATAACGTTGATTTTAATATCAAAGCTTTCCATGTTTTCAGTCAACTCAAGTGGCTGGCGCAAAATCATACGTGATGTTTCACGTGAGAAATACTCATCAACTGGCTTATCATTAACAATGATATTGCCTTTACCTGATTTTAAGAAAACGCGCGCTACTGAGCTTTTGCGACGTCCTGTACCGTAATTATATTTACCAATCATCTTCTTTTACCTTAGAGAGTCAATGCTTGCGGTTGTTGTGCAGCATGGTCATGCTGATCGCCAGCATAAACTTTTAATTTTTTAATCATTGCATAGCCCAAAGGACCTTTTGGCAACATACCTTTAACAGCTTTTTCCAATGCGCGGCCAGGAAAGCGGTCCTGCATTTTGCTAAATGTTGTTGTTGAAATCCCCCCAGGATAGCCTGAGTGAGTATGGTATTCTTTATCAGTTGCTTTCTCACCTGTTACGCGTAACTTATCAGCATTAATCACTACGATATAGTCGCCTGTATCAACGTGAGGTGTGTAAATCGTTTTATGTTTGCCGCGTAAACGATGTGCACATGCACTAGCTAAGCGACCTAAAACAAGATCAGATGCGTCAATCACAAACCAATCGCGCTTTACTTCATGTGTTTTTGCTGAGAACGTTTTCATAATATTACTACCAACTTATATAGCTTATTAAAATCAAGAGGGCGGATTATATGCTGTTGCCCGCATCTCGTCAAACAAATTTGAACGCTAAATTGAATTAATCTTATCGCCAGCAATGTTAATCCCCGTAATCTTAACATTATCTCGCACTTTCTGTCGCAATTCGTCAGTTAATACCGGTTAATCGCCAAGCCTAAATCCCCTTGCTTGATTTATTAGCTAAAGCTGGTTTGCTAACAAAAATAAACTAGCTTAGAATTTACACTCCCGGATAAAGGTGAACACCTTTTATGGCATCAAGTACGCTGCTACCATACTTAATAACACAGTAAATCCTATCCAGTTATTAGCTAAAAAAGCCTTGAAGCAATTTGCTTTAACGCGTGTCCTTATCATTTTATATTGCCGTACGGCCAAGCCAAGCACTACAACCAGCCCAACAAAGTAAATTGACCCAAACGCCATTAACTTACCCACATAAGCGAATATGCTCAACATGGCAATATAACAAACCATAATCGCGAGCACATCATATTCCCCAAAAAACAAAGCGGATGACTGAATGCCAATTTTCACATCATCCTCACGATCAACCATCGCATATTCAGTATCATAGGCAATGACCCACAATATATTTGCCGCTAATAACAGCCACGCGATAAGCGGAATATGATTTTGAATAGCCGCAAAAGCCATAGGAATACCAAAACCAAAGGCAACACCTAAATAAGCCTGTGGAATCGCTACAAATCGTTTTGTCAGTGGGTAAGTCGCCGCCACAAACAATGCGGCTACTGATAACAATACCGTTAATGTATTTAACAAGCAGACAAAACCAAAAGCAACCAAACTTAATCCCGATGCTAAAAGCAATGCCTCCTTAACACTCACTTCTCCACTGACAATTGGTCTTCGCTTCGTGCGTTCAACGTGCCCATCATAGTGGCGGTCTGCAATATCATTTATTACACATCCCGCGCTTCGCATTAAGACCACGCCAGCTATAAAGATACAAATTACTTGCCAATGTGGATGCCCACCACCAGCTACAATCAAGCCCCATAAGGTGGGCCACAACAGCAACAAAATTCCTTCAGGTTTATCTAAACGCATTAAACGTTCATACGCACTCAGCTTTTTAATTAATGTTGCTTTATTCATTACAGCCTTATTAATCACTTCCCCGTTTATCACTAAGGGCAGGCAAGAAAACTTCGGTGACTAAAATTTTAGCGGACTTTAAACTAAAAGTTGATCGTCTAGCCCATAAGTAAGTAGGGGCTTGCGGCAGGTGCACTACAGCTTTTCGATACAAGGCATGATGTTTCGATAGTTTTTTATAACTTAATAGTGTTCGCTTAACCCGTGGGTCACTAAATAGAATCTCGCCTAATGGCTTATTACCTAATTTCCCCAGTTTTGCCCACGCGCCACGCAAGCTACTATGTGGCAAAACGCTATGTGCATAAACGAGAGGCTGTTGCTTACATATAAGCAATACGTCGCGCACACTTACAGTAGCAGAGTGCTTACGTTTTAATACGGCGGCTTCATCGACAAATGGTTTAGCATCTTTTTGGGAAATTGTTTTTACATGAAAATCTACATGCCTAGATTTCAATCGGGCTGTTAATGAGCCTTCCTCCGCCAACCAGCTTCGACAGGCTGATGCTGAAAATGGTTTCCTTAACCAGTTAGATCGTAGTTTAATGTTATGTGACTTTATTCTCACAAGATAAATTATCGCATAACCACGTATGAATCGTGCTCAATGTTACCCATCTAAATAAACCATGTTTATTTAAACTTTGCCCAAGTCGACTCCATGTCGCCCCCAGCGCTGCAAGTGTTGATCCACGGCATCTGGATATTCTTTTAATAACCCATCAGCAACTTCTTTTGCTTGTTGTAGCAAGCCTTCATCGCGCATTAAGTCGGCAACTTTCAACATTAGTGCGCCACTTTGTCGCGTGCCTAAGAACTCACCTGGCCCACGCAGGTTCAAATCGGCTTGTGAGATCGCAAAGCCATCAGTGTTTTCATAAATCACCTTAAGCCGCGCACGCGCCATCTCAGACAGTTTATTTTGATACATCAAGATGCACGTGCTTTTTGCCGCGCCGCGACCCACTCTTCCGCGCAACTGATGCAACTGACTCAAGCCCATGCGCTCTGCGTGCTCAATCACCATTAAACTGGCATTCGGCACATCCACTCCCACTTCAATCACCGTAGTTGCCACCAGCAGTTGCGTTTCACCCGCAACGAAGGCTTGCATCACCGCCTGCTTTTCAGCCGACTTCATCCGCCCATGCACCAAGCCAACACTTAAATCCAAGAAATTCTGTTGCAGGTTTTCAAAAATTTCAGTGGCCGTTTGTAATTGCAGCACTTCTGACTCTTCAATTAATGGACAAACCCAATAAGCTTGACTACCCGACTGGCAAGCTTCTCTCACCCGCTGCAAAATTTCCTCTCGGCGCCGATCTGATACCAGCTTGGTCACAACTGGTGTACGCCCTGGCGGCAGCTCATCAATCACTGAAACATCCAAATCAGCGTAATAACTCATGGAAAGCGTTCGCGGAATCGGCGTAGCCGTCATCATGAGCTGGTGTGGTTCTGGCGCGCCCTTTTGACGCAACGCCAACCGTTGCTGCACACCAAAGCGATGCTGCTCATCAATAATCGCAAGACCTAACTTTTCAAACACCACCGCGTCTTGGAATAACGCATGCGTTCCAATAGCAAGCCGAGCTTTACCACTGGCGATATCACTTTGTGCTGTCTCTCGTTGATTTTTACTTTGACTACCTGTTACCCTTGCAATACCAATATTTAGAGGCGCCAACCACATTTCAAATTTTTGATAATGTTGTTCGGCTAAAATTTCGGTCGGCGCCATCAATGCCACTTGCCAACCCTGCTCAATGGCTTGCAAAGCTGCAATACAGGCAATAATGGTTTTTCCACTACCTACATCCCCTTGTAGTAAACGTTGCATCGGATGTGGCTGACTGAGGTCATGACCAATTTCCTCACTCACCTTTATTTGCGATTTCGTTAACTCAAACGACAGACGTTTTAATAGCTGCTTGACCAAGGTTTGTGAAGGCGCAATTTCAGGCGCATCAATACTCCGCCTTTTAGCATAATGTTTGCGCATCGACAGCTGCTGTGCCAATAGCTCATCATAGGACAGTCGGCGCCACTCAGCTGTTGCACGACTTTCTAATGCGACTAAATCGGCGTCTGGCTGCGGATAATGTAAGCGCTGAACGCTGTCAGAAAAACTGGGTAAATGTAACTTTTCATAAACAAATGGCGGCAAGGTTTCAACACACAGATCCATTTGCATCACCGTCTTAATCGCTTTACGAATAGATGGCTGTGTTAATCCAGCAGTGGTGGGGTAAATCGGTGTTAATTGTTCACTCAGGGCGGTGTTATTACACGCTGCTTTACATTGCGGGTGCACCATCTCATAACCAAAGTATCCATGCCGTATTTCACCATAAGCTCGTAGTTGATTGCCAACTTTTAATCCATCAATTTGACTGGGGTAGAAGTGCAAAAAACGCAACGTAAGCTGCCCACTTTCATCAGCCAAACGTGCGATTAATGCTTTACGCGGTTTATAGATGACCTCTGCATGCACAATCTCACCCTGCACTTGTACTGATTCGCCTAAACGCAAATCACGTATCGCTACAATCCGCGTTTCATCAATATAGCGTAATGGCAAGTGCAACAACAAGTCTTGCGCATGGCGCACTGCCAGCTTTGCCAAGTTGGCAACTAGCGGCTTAGAAAATGATTTAATATCATTTAATTGCATGATTAATATTGCATGGTGGTATGCATTAGTGTCGCTAACATTATTGATAAATGTTGCTGGTAAAGCGCTTAATCCAACTCCATCACAGCATCCGCCTCAAGCAAAGCCCCTTTTGGCAACGATGCCACGCCAACTGCAGCGCGTGCAGGATAAGGCTCCGCGAAGTATTCAGCCATCACGCGACTAACTAAAGCGAAGTTAGCTAGGTCGATTAAATACACATTCAGCTTAACAATATCAGACATTGAACCACCCGCCGCTTTAGCCACTGCGGCTAGGCTCTCAAATACGCGGCGAACCTGTGGCTCTATGCCTTCTACTAACTCCATCCTCGCTGGGTCTAAACCAATTTGGCCTGAACAGTAAACAGTTTTACCCACTTTTACTGCCTGTGAATATGTGCCAATAGCGGCAGGTGCTTCGTGTGTTTGAATGATTGTTTTGTTTGCCATAATTTCCCTATTCCAATTTTCTAGCCATTTGAATCAAGAGCATCACCTATTAAGTAAGCCATGTCCATTACACTTTTCCCCCACCTGTGATACGGCTAATACGCGCCACTTCTGGAATTTTCCGTAGACTACGAATGAGGCCGGCCAAATGCACGCGGTTATTCACCTGCACCGTAAAGTTAATCGTGGTATGTTTGCTACCATCTGGCTCTTGCACCCTCACATCATCAATATTAGACCCTGCATTAGAAATACCCGCCGCCAATTTTGCAAGCATGCCGCGCTCATCGGCAACCATTAGCCGCAAGTTCACTTTAAATAAACGCTTATCATCTTTATCCCACTCTACATCTAACCATTTATCAGGGTCTAGTTTAAACTTACTAATCGCCGCACAATTATGCTCATGAACTACCAAGCCTTTATCTTTATCAATAAAGCCTAAAATAGGGTCCCCGGGAATTGGTCGACAACACTGTCCAAATTGCACTGCCATACCCTCTGTACCACGAATGGTAATTTTATCGAATGGCTTTTGATCCTTCGCCACCCCGACGTCATAGTCATGCACGCCAGCTAATAACTGATGCGCAACCATTAAGCCCACTCGCTTACCCAAGCCAATATCAGCCAAGATTTCAGCTTTAGCCTTGCCACCGTAATACCGCGTAACTTTTTCCCACTGGCTATCACCTATCTTTGCAGGCTCTACATGCATGGCTCTTAATGCAACATTCAGCATTTGCTCACCTAAACGCGCAGAATCCGGCGCTTTCATTGACTTTAAGTAGTGTCGCAAATGTGAGCGCGCCTTACCTGTCACGACATAGCTCAACCATGCAGGGTTGGGTTTCGCTGTAGCTTCGGTGATAGCTTCTACATGGTCACCATTTTTCATTTCAGTCCGTAGCGGTACTAGCTCATGGTTGACTTTCGCCGCAATGCAACAGCTACCCACGTCGGTATGCACTGCATAAGCAAAATCAACAGCCGTAGAGCCCCTAGGCAATGCCAAAATATTACCTTTTGGCGTAAAGACATAAACCTCATCAGGAAATAAATCCACCTTGAAGTGCTCTAGGAATTCATGACTATCATCACTCTCAGTCTGAATCTCCACAAGACGCTGTAACCACTTATGCGTTTGTTGTTGCAGCTGTGTCAAATGAGTATCGGTTGTTTTATATAACCAATGGGCAGCAACACCCGCTTCTGCGATATTGTGCATCGCAACACTCCGTATTTGCACTTCAATTGGCATGCCAAATGGGCCGAACAGGGTCGTATGTAGCGACTGATATCCATTAACTTTAGGAATCGCAATGTGGTCTTTAAACTTGCCAGGTATCGGCTTATATAAGCTATGCAAGCTGCCTAAGGTCAAATAGCACGCCGGCCCATCCTTCACCAACACGCGAAAACCATAAATATCACCAAGCTCCGATAATTTCAATCCCTTTGAAACCATCTTTTTATATATGCTATAAATCTGCTTTTCTCGCCCCACTATCTCTGCTTCTATTTCTACATCGGCTAACTTCTTTTTCATAGCACCGAGGGTTTTAGAGATAACTTCCTTACGATTTCCACGCGCCTTTTTAACCGCTTTAGTAAGCACTTTATAACGATTAGGGTAGATATGTTTAAAGCTTAAGTCTACAAGCTCTTGATAAATAGCATTCAGCCCTAAACGGTTGGCAATAGGAGCATAAATATCGAGTGTTTCGTGTGAGATGCGCCTCTTCTTGGCGGGCGTCATCACACCTAACGTCTGCATATTGTGTAGGCGGTCCGCTAGCTTGATGAGAATCACGCGCACATCTTGACTCATCGCTAACAGCATTTTTCGCACGTTTTCTGCTTGTGTTTGTTCCGCCGTTCGTCGTTCGACTTTGTCTAGCTTGGTCAGACCGTCGACCAAGCCAGCAACTTGCTGGCCAAACTGATCGCTTAATCCCGCCATCGTAATGCCAGTGTCTTCTACCACGTCATGTAACAATGCAACCAATAAAGTAGGTACATCTAAATGTAATTTGGCTAGAATGCATGCAACGGCAACTGGATGCGTAATATAAGCTTCACCAGATTTTCGCACCTGCCCTTTGTGCGCGTTATCACTAAAACGATAAGCAGCCCAAACCTGCTCAATTTCATCTTGAGATAAATACGCTTTTAGTAAAGTGGTGAGTGGTGAGTTTTGGCTATCTGCAGGCAACCAAGGCAGCCCTGCAGCTAAATAGTGTTCCGCTGAAACTTTTTTTGCGGTTTTAGGCATCGTACTTGATAGGCATCGTACTTAAATCAGTCGCCTAGTTTCCACCCAGCATTTCCAAGCCAACTTTGCCTGCCGCGACTTCACGTAACGCAATCACCGTTGGTTTATCACGTGCGCCTTGTTGACTCACCAAGGGGTCTGAGCCCTTTGAAATTTGACGTGCACGGTATGCCGCAACTAGTGTTAGTTGAAAGCGATTCGGAATGTTACTTAAACAATCATCTACTGTAATACGTGCCATGGTGGATACCCTTTAATTAAATCAGCTTTTGAAGCAACGTGCTGTGGCGCTGCAATTGACTATTTGTTTTAAGACGTTGCGATTGAATAATCGCAATCAAATCTTGCAAAGCATTATCAAATTTATCATTAATTGTAACATAATCAAATGCAACCACGTGACGCATTTCCGCATTTGCCACAGCCATCCGCTTCGCAATCACCTCAGCACTATCTTGACCGCGGGTACTTAAGCGCTCTTCCAACGCGTCTAAAGAAGGTGGCAAGATAAAAATACTAATGGCATCTGGGTAGAGTTTTTTCACTTGCTCAGCACCTTGCCAGTCAATCTCTAACACCACATCACTGCCTGCCGCCAAAGCAGCATTCACTTTCGATTGCGATGTGCCATAGCGTGCACTGTGCACTAAAGCACTCTCAATAAAGTCGCCTGCTTCTAGCAACGCTAAAAAACGATCTTCTTTCACAAAATGGTAATGCACGCCATTGTCTTCACCTGGTCGTTGTGCACGCGTCGTATGGGAAATAGAAAGCTTAATATGCTGATCTTTTTCCAGCAGGGCTTTGACTAAACTTGTTTTTCCCGCGCCTGATGCCGCAGTGATGATGAACAGATTTCCTTGCATAAGCCTGACCAATAACCCAATTTCTATTAATGAGAAATTGTATCACTCTCCATGCACTATGCACACTTAAAAGCGATAACTGTAATCCAGGGTGAATCGTAAAGAAATTAGAAGGGCCCTCAACAAACACCAGGATGTCACTAAAACAACTGATATCTTATTATGGACACTGGCGAAGCTGCAGCAGATGCCTTTCGGTGAAACAGCCGCAATTATCAACCCAACTACGCAGCAACCATCAGGTAAAAGTAATGTTGATGATTTTCAGGTAGCGATATTGAAAAGATACTGCAGAAATTCATGCGCATTGACTAGAAGCAAACAAAAAGCAGGAATTTAAAAGCACGGTCTTTCTGCATGTTTTATAATAAGTGTTTTTATCAAAAGCTTACCCTCTATGTCAGCCATATCAAACCGCCCAAGCGGGCGTGAAAACAACCAGTTACGTCATGTAGAAATCATTCGCCACTACACCAAACATGCAGAAGGTTCTGTGCTGGTGAAATTTGGCGATACGCATGTCCTGTGCACAGCCAGCGTTGAAGAAAGGATCCCTGGATTCTTAAAAGGACAAGGTCAGGGCTGGGTAACCGCCGAGTATGGCATGCTACCCCGATCAACTGGAAGCCGCATGCAAAGGGAAGCCGCCAGAGGAAAGCAGTCTGGTCGCACGCAAGAAATTCAGCGCCTAATTGGCCGTAGTTTGCGTGCCGTAATTGATTTAAAAAAATTAGGCGAGCGCACCATCCACTTTGATTGTGATGTCATTCAAGCAGATGGCGGCACACGGACGGCCAGCATCACGGGTGCATACGTAGCCATGCATGATGCCATTACTCACCTATTAGAAAGCAAGCTACTGGCAGAATCACCACTCACTCAGGCAGTCACGGCCATTTCGGTTGGTGTATACAAAGGCACTCCTGTTTTAGACTTAGACTATATTGAAGACTCTAACTGCGATACCGACATGAACTTTGTCATGACCAGTAATGGTGGTTTTGTCGAAATTCAAGGCACGGCTGAAGGCGCGCCATTCAGTCGTAGCACCATGAATGCGATGGCAGACTTGGCTGAACATGGCATTTCGCAACTCTTATCCATACAAAAGCAAGTGCTCGGGTTGTCAGTATAATGTTTAAAAAACTCGTCATTGCGAGCGGCAATCAAGGCAAGCTGCGAGAGATACAAGCCATGTTATCTCCGCTTAATATTGAAGTCGTACCGCAATCACGCTTCAATGTACCCGAGGCGCCTGAGCCGCACTGCACTTTTATCGAGAATGCATTGGCAAAAGCACGTCACGCTAGCCTTGCTACCCAGCTACCCGCTTTAGCAGATGACTCTGGTTTATGCTTAGAAGCGCTAAATGGTGAGCCGGGCGTGCAATCAGCCTACTTTGCTGGCACACCAAGCAATGATGATGATAACAATGCGCACTTAATTCAAACCTTAGCTTCACATGAGAATCGTGCTGCCTACTACTACTGCTGTTTGGTCCTCATGCGACGACACGATGATCCTCAACCACTAATTGCAGAAGGTATTTGGCACGGGAGCATGTTAAAAGAAGCACGTGGCAGCAATGGCTTTGGCTACGACCCACTATTTTTGGATGATATGACAGGCAAAGCTTCCGCTGAGCTGAGCCCAGATATTAAGAACAAAATCAGCCATCGTGGGCAAGCCTTACGTAAAATGTTGCATTTAATTGAACGCCTCACTTATTAACCAAGCTATTTAATATATAACCTACATCATGTTAAAAACAATCCTGCCTACTTGGATACGTGACGATAAAAGTATTGTCGCCTGCACTGAAAAAATCCGTGTAATGAAAGAAAACTTTGAGGAGATACAACAAATCTCCCAAGATGCATTTGAAGACGGCTTATTAATGGAAGTCTCTGAAACTCAAATGCGCGAAGCACTGCAGCAGCTGGTTGATTCATTAGTGAACCCTTATATAAAGAAATAGCGGCCAGTTTCGACTATCGTTTTTTCAGCTTTTCTAAGGTTTTTAATCCGCAAGGCAATAGTGATTACATATTGCATAACAAAGCAGATGGCTCGTTGTTTTGTGGTTAATTACTTAATTGGAAAAGGGGTCCGCTTTGCCTAATGCAATCGAGATTTTAGAAACCACATTCGGCTATTGTAGTTTCCGCGATCAGCAGCAATCTATCGTCGAACATGTGATTGCTGGCCACGATGCTTTAGTCCTAATGCCAACAGGTGGCGGTAAATCGCTGTGTTATCAGATTCCAGCCTTAGCGAGAGATGGTTTAGCCGTTATTGTTTCCCCACTCATTGCGCTGATGCAAGACCAAGTGGAAGCATTGCAACAGCTCGGTGTATCCGCAGCCTTTTTAAACTCGAGCTTAAGTGCAGAAGACAATGCCCGCATCACTAGCCATGCTTTATCAGGCGAAATTAAAATATTGTATGTCGCCCCCGAACGATTAACTGTCGGTAGCTTTTTAAGCTTACTAGATGAAGTCAATGCACACGTTGGCTTGGCTTTGTTTGCGATTGATGAAGCACACTGTGTTTCGCAATGGGGCCATGATTTCCGCCCCGAATATCGGGAGCTCACTATATTGCATGACCGATTTCCAAATGTACCGCGGATTGCGCTTACGGCAACGGCAGATGCACCAACGCGTGCAGAAATCATATCTCAGCTCGCATTGGAAGATGCTGCACAGTTTATTTCTAGTTTCGACCGCCCCAATATTCGCTATCACGTCACGATTAAGGACAATGCACGCCAACAGCTACTGACTTTCTTAGAAAAAGAGCACGCTGATGACGCTGGCATTATCTACTGTTTATCGCGCAAAAAGGTAGAAGCAACAGCAGCCTATTTGGCAGAAAAAGGCTGGGAAGCGCTGCCGTATCATGCTGGCTTATCCCCACAAACTCGCGAGAAAAACCAACGACGGTTCTTACGTGAAGAGGGCATTATTATGGTTGCTACCATTGCCTTTGGAATGGGCATTGATAAACCAAATGTCCGTTTTGTAGCGCATCTAGATTTACCTAAAAGCATGGAAGGCTACTATCAAGAAACAGGCCGTGCTGGCCGTGATGGTTTACCTGCTAACGCTTGGATGACATACGGCATGGGTGATGTCGTCTCCATGCGGCAAATGCTAGATAGTGGCGACGCTTCCGAAGAGCGAAAACGCCTAGAACAAATCAAGCTCAACGCCTTGCTTGGCTTTTGTGAATCAACGGCTTGTCGTCATCAAAACATCTTGCGCTATTTTGATGAAACACACCCTGGTCATTGTGGGCAATGCGATAACTGTCTCAGCCCTGTTGACACTTGGTTAGCTACAGAAGCAGCACAAATGGCACTGTCTTGTGTCTTCCGCACAGGACAACGATTTGGTGCGGGGCATCTGATTGATGTGCTTACTGGTAAAATGACCGCGCAAATTGAACGGTTTAGACATAATGAAGTGAGTACTTACGGTATCGGAAAAGGGTTTGCACAGGCGAAGTGGAATAGCGTCTATCGGCAATTAACTGCTGCTGGTTACCTTGTAGCGGACATTGAGACCTATGGTGGGTTGAGGCTGACAGAAAGCGCAAGGCCCATACTCAAAGGTGAACGGGCCATATGGTTACGCCGTGATGCCGCACCAGAAAAACGTGCGAGTAAGGCAGAACGTTCTTCACGCCTAAAAGAGGCGTTCGAAGGTGCAAATGACGACCCGTTATGGCTATCGCTTAAAGCCAAACGAATGGAGCTCGCCAAAGAGCAAAGCGTACCGCCTTATGTTATTTTTCACGATGCGACCTTAATCGAAATTTTGCAGGAAAAACCAAAAAACTTAACTGCCATGGGGCAAATTACGGGAGTGGGTGAAGCGAAATTAAGCCGCTATGGCGATGCATTTTTAGCCGTTATCGCAGAAGCCGAATAATGTACGTACAATACGCAACATGATTCCAATTATCCCCGTCGCTGATATAGCAAGCATCAACAGTCCTGCGCCAGTTACAGGCGGCCCAACCATAGCAGGCTTAAAAACCTCACCACCACTTTCTTTATATATTCACATTCCGTGGTGTGTCAAAAAATGTCCTTATTGTGACTTCAACTCGCATGAGGGCCATTCTGACATACCTGAACAACAATACGTAAAAGCGCTCATTACAGATTTAGAGCAATCGGTACCGCGTGTGTATGGCCGAAAAGTAAGAAGTGTGTTTTTTGGTGGTGGCACTCCCAGTTTGTTTAGCCCAGAATCAATCAATGAAATTCTCAATGCAGTCAATATGCTAACACCCATTGAGTTTGATGCTGAAGTAACACTAGAAGCCAACCCCGGCACCGTCGATACAGCGCATTTTGAAGGCTATAAACAAGCTGGCGTGAATCGCGCATCACTCGGCATACAAAGCTTTAATAATGGCCATTTAAGCGCACTAGGCAGAATTCACGATAGCAAACAAGCCATCATGGCTGCCGAATTAGCATTGAATACTTTTGATCGCGTTAATTTAGATGTGATGTATGGCTTGCCTAAGCAAAACTTAAGCGATGCATTGCTAGATGCTAGGCAGGCGCTAGCATTCGGCTCTGATCATTTATCGTTTTATCATTTAACGCTAGAGCCAAATACAGCGTTCTATCACACGCCACCTAGCCTGCCAGATGATGATGCTAGTAGTGAAATGCAGGAGCGCATTGAAGCCCTGTTGGCAGAAAATGGTTACCAACATTATGAAACGTCAGCCTTTTGCAAACCAAAAAGCCAAGCCAAACACAATATTAACTATTGGTCATTCGGCGATTATTTGGGCATCGGCGCTGGGGCCCATAGCAAACTCAGCTATCACGACAAAATCACACGTGAAGTGAGGCATAAACACCCCAAGGCCTTTATGAGCAATGCAGAAGCAGGATCTGCTGTTGACCAAATGTGGTCTATTCCGCAAAAGGGCCTTGGTTTTGAATTTATGATGAATGCCTTGCGGTTAACCCATGGCTTCGATATTGATTTGTTTCAAGAGCGCACTGGGCTGCCGTTAATCACGCTTAAAAAACAATTAGCAGAGGCAGTGGGTAAAGGCTTATTGGTGCAAGGCCAAGGGCGCATCAAGCCGACCTTATTAGGTCAGCGCTTTTTAAACGACTTACTCACGATTTTCTTAGACTAAAGGCCCGCCAAAAGCTAAAGGTTTTATCAGCGTCTTATTGAGAATTAATTCTCTGTTTCGCGCGAACAACGGCTTGTAACACTTGCTTAGGTGCTGTACCGCCAACATGGTCGCGGCTCGCAACCGAACCATCTAAAGTGAGCACAGAAAAGATATCTTCTGTAATCGCATCACTAAATGTTAGTAGCTCATCCAAACTCAACTCAGACAAGTCGCAACCTTTATCCACTGCATACCTCACTACTAGAGCTACCACTTCATGTGCATCCCTAAACGGCATGCCTTTTTTCACTAAGTAATCGGCTAAGTCCGTCGCTGTTGCATAGCCTTCAAATGCCGCTTGACGCATATTATCTATATGGACCGTAACACCACGCATCATATCTGCATAGATTTCCAAGGTGACTAATAGCGTATCTGCCGTATCAAATAATGGCTCCTTATCTTCTTGGTTGTCTTTGTTATAGGCCAGTGGCTGCCCCTTCATGAGCGTTAGTAAAGACACTAAATGGCCATTCACACGACCTGTTTTCCCACGCACCAACTCTGGTACGTCTGGATTTTTCTTTTGCGGCATGATGCTAGAGCCTGTGCAAAAGCGATCCGCAATCTCAATAAAACCAAATCGTGGTGAACACCACAAAATCAGCTCCTCTGAAAAGCGTGATAAATGCGTCATCAACAACGCGCTAGCGGCTGTAAATTCAATGGCAAAATCACGATCAGAAACCGCATCTAGTGAGTTTTCACAAAGACCGTCGAAGTCCAATAGTTTTGCAACCATGTCTCGGTCGATTGGGTAGCTAGTGCCCGCCAGAGCAGCTGCACCTAAAGGCAGTTGATTCATGCGTTTTCTGCAATCAGCAAAACGCGTCGCGTCGCGCTTTAACATTTCATAATACGCCAACAAGTGGTGACCAAACGTTACAGGTTGTGCGACTTGCAGGTGCGTAAAGCCAGGCATAATGGTGTCAGCATGTTGCTCAGCCAGGTCCAGCAGACTCATTTGCAACTTCTCAATAGCAACAATGGCATCATCACAAACAGCACGTAAATACAGTCTGATATCAGTGGCTATCTGGTCGTTGCGGCTTCTGCCTGTATGTAAGCGCTTGCCTGCATCACCAATCTTATCCGTTAACGCTTTTTCAATATTCAGATGAACATCTTCAAGGTCGAGCAACCATTCAAAAGCGCCCGCTTCAATATCTTGCTTAACTTCGGCTAGCCCTTTTTCAATCGCTGCCAAGTCGTCTTCTGAAATTATTTTTTGTGCGCAAAGCATTTTTGCATGCGCAAATGAGCCCTGAATATCAAAGGCTGCTAAACGCTGATCAAAACCTACGGAAGCAGTATAACGTTTAACCAGCTCGGCGACAGGCTCATTAAAGCGTCCTGACCAGGCCTCTGATTTAGCGTTAAGTGATGAGGTTGTTTTTTGGTTATCTTTTGACACGTTTTGAGTGGCTTTATATTAGTTAAAGGTGAAAAATGGCTTAATAAAAAACCACTTAAAAGTAAGGCTCATAGGCATTTTAACTTAGAACGCACTATGAGTAAAAATAGTCGGGTGCCTAATTGTTCAGGTCTTAGGGATTATGCTTCGCATTAAGTGATTGTGAGCCTATTTTGGGTGTGTGCGACAACCTTGCTGGGCATGCGGCTTTTTGGCGGCGCTTTCAGCAACCCTGCAACCCATGCCACCTTAAAAGCCGCACCAAAAACCCTTGCAGCCAATATGCCGACAACAGCACTTAAATACGTAAAGCCTAAGTATTTGAACTAAAGTGCTGCTGTCGATCAAATGACTTATTTTTTATCTTTATTACTTAGTTCTTTGATTGTGTTCGCTGCCCACTCTCTACCGCCCAAGCCAAATGCCAACGCCAGCGCTAAGAAAGCCGCACCAAATACAATAATGAACAGTGAGTTAATCAATTGCACACCGATGCCTAATTGTTCTAATGCGACAAATAACGCCAAGATTTGAATGCCATACTCAACGGATGTACTAACCACTAAAGCACGCTCGAACTTGATGCTATGCAACCAAGCAAACACTAAGCGATTAATAAAGCGTGCGAGTAAAGTACCAAATATCATGACTAAAATCGCTAAAATAATACGCGGCAAATAAGCAGCTAAAGCATGTAGCAATTCGGCCACTTCGTTCAAGCCAAGCATGTTAGCTCCTGTAATCACAAACATAAGAATAACTAACCAATAAACCACTTGGCCAATAATGCCACTAAGCGTGATGTTCACACTGCCGCTACTCATAAACGCTTCTAAACCAGATTTTTGCGAAAATTTATCAAATTGAATCAACGCTAAAATACGCTTTATGGCAGATCGCACTAACTTTGCAGTGGCCCAGCCCAAAAACAAGATCACCACAACAGCTAATAACTTAGGCACAAAATGAACCAGCTGCACCCAAAACTGATTCAATGAACTTAGAAAAACCTCTACCTGATCTTGCATACAACCCCCCAAATTATCTATAGTTAAGATGGCTGGCGCTCACGAATAAGCCAGCTACTCATAAGCTTACCCTAAAAATCACTGTTTCTTATAACACTTTATCCGCCTGTCGCTATGCTAAAATCCCCAACATGACCAATACAGCAAGCAACCTTAACCCTACAAAACTCGTCATTGCCTCCCGTGAAAGTGCCCTTGCCATGTGGCAGGCCAAGCATATTCAAGCGCGCTTACAGGGTTTATATCCCAATTGCGATGTTCAAATTTTAGGCATGACCACAACGGGCGATCAGGTTTTAGATAAACCACTGGCCAGCATCGGGGGTAAAGGTTTATTCATTAAAGAGCTAGAAAATGCCTTACTAGATGGCAGAGCCGATTTGGCTGTACACAGTATGAAAGACGTGCCCATGAACATGCCAGAAGGCTTTGCGCTGGTAGCGACAGGCGAACGTGAAAACCCGCATGATGCTTTTGTATCTAACGACTATAAGTCACTTGTTGACTTGCCGCATGGCAGTATTGTTGGCACTTCCAGCCTTCGCCGCCAGAGCCAAATTCAAGCGCGTTTCCCACACCTTAAAATCGAATCGCTACGCGGTAATGTGCAAACCCGTTTACGTAAATTAGATGAAGGCCAATATGCAGCAATTATATTGGCTGCCGCTGGTTTAATTCGCCTAGAACTGGACGATAGAATCACTAACTATATCTCATCCGATGATAGTATTCCAGCAGTCGGACAGGGTGCATTAGGCATTGAGGTCAAAGATGATAGAACTGATTTAATTAGAATTTTGGCACCACTTAACCATGCAGAAACCGAACAATGCATCACAGCAGAACGTGCTTTTAGTCGCGCTTTAGCAGGTAGTTGCACCGTACCACTAGGTGCACACGCGACAATTAAAAACACCAGCAAGGATAACGAGATTCAAAGCGAAGTCACCAAAGGCAAGACTATCAGCATCACCGGCTTTGTTGCCAGCGTGGATGGCAAACAAATGTTGCGTGAAACCATGTCAGGCAATGCTAAGGATGCCGATCTACTCGGCAAGGCCTTGGCGGGCAAGCTAGTGACCCTCGGTGCGAATAAAATCTTAGCTGCATTGGATGGCACCAAGTAATGTCTGCGCCGGCCAAGCTAGGCGCTAAGCCACTGGCTAATATCGGTGTTGCGATTACACGCCCCACCAATCAGGCTAAGAAGCTCACACTATCGATTGAGGCCGCCGGTGGCAACATCATCCCATTTCCACTCATCGAAATCACGGCCTTAGATGATTACACCCGGTTTGAACAAGTCATTGCCGAGATTAATAACTATGATTGGATATTGTTCATCAGTAGCAATGCGGTACAAAACAGCATGCCAAAACTTATCAAACAAGGCATCCCAAAACGCCTGCAGTTTGCAGCTATTGGCCCAACAACGGCTGAAACGCTAAAAGGGTTTGGTTTCGACAAGGTGCTGATGCCAAAGGGGCGGTTTGATAGTGAGTCCTTACTCTCCTTGCCAGAGATGCAGCACCTTCAAGGAAAAAAGGTCATGCTAGTCCGTGGCGTTGGCGGTCGTGATGTTTTGGCCAGCACGCTCACGCAGCGCGGCGCAACTGTGGCCTTTGCAGAATGTTACCAGCGCACTAACCCACAAAGCAATTGTGACGTGTTAGCGCAAGCTTTTGCCAAACAACAATTACAACGTATTGTGGTCACCAGCTCAGAAGCAATGCGCTATTTATTGGGCATGGCAGGCGATACTGAATGGTTGAAACAAGTAACCATCTGCGTTAATCATGCCCGTGTAGCGGAACAGCCATTGGCAATGGGGCTAAAAGTACAGATTGCCCATGCCTCCGGCGACCAGGCTATACTCTCCATACTGTCGTAACAAATCGTTTTTAAGCTTGATAAAATCATGTGTCATAAAATAAAGAGCCGTGCTCTGTTCAGCAATCCACCCAAGCTAGAAACATTAGCATATTCCAAGTAAAATACGACCAATCTAATTTAGTAGCACCGCCCCAAACCCCTCAAACGAGACAATAAAAGAAAGCCACGCAATGACAAAAGAGATTGATTTATTAGAAACTTTGAACCAACGTTTAAGCTATATCGTTGGAGAAAACATGGCAACTCAGTTGAAAAATGACGGCCTTGAGCTAAACACAGACGCATTAGTATTAGCAGTAAACGATGTGATGGCTGGCGATAAATCACGTTTAACTGAAGAAGTGAAAAAAAGCACCGTTGAAGAAATTCAAAAGCTAAGCCAAGAGCAACAATCAGCTGAGCAAGCTGATAAATCTGCAAAAAATGCAGAAGAAGGTGTTGCTTACCTAGCAGAAAATAGTCAAAAAGAAGGTGTAACGACGACCGCCACTGGGCTGCAATATAAATCATTGGTTACTGGCGATGGTGAAACACCAAAAGCGGGTGATTCAGTGACCGTACATTACAAAGGCACATTGACTGATGGCACCATATTCGATAGCTCCTACGGTCGTGGAGAGCCGGCTACTTTCCCTGTGGGTAGTGTAATTTCTGGCTGGACTGAAGCACTTCAACTGATGAATGTTGGTGATAAATTTGAGCTAACAATTCCTTCTGACTTGGCTTACGGCCCAACTGGTTCTGGCCCCGTAATTGGTCCTGATGCTGTGTTGATATTTGAAGTTGAGTTGCTGGCTATAGCTTAAGATAGCTCGTTATTTTAGCCTTAATTAAAAGCCCTCTTTTGAGGGCTTTTTCACAACTGACTTAGCGCTTAGCATTAGCAAAAAAACATCTTGTAGTAACGCGGTCCATTTTATGCGTGCTTTAAATTGGACACTTTTAATTATCTACGTTAGCCATCTTACTTGAGCAATGGGCTTCGCTTAGCGCGGGACACGAACCTTAACGGGCATTCTTTTAACCATTTCTGAGTTAAACACACTAAGCCGGAAGGTGTTGATTTCAGCAGAACACCAACCTCTGCAATCTTGAATGCCTTCACTTCTTCTTCCGTATTGACGACCAAGTCAACGACACCTGAAGTTTGGCCCTTGCCCTCACTTAGGCGCAAACGTAAACGCCTCACTAAAGAATGCATCCTGTGGCAAACCATGTGCCGCAAGTATTTTCTGTGCATCACCCATCATATTCGGCAAACCGCACACATAAGCTTCATAGCCACTTAAATCAGACATGTCGGCTGTAATGGCCTGCTGCACATAACCCGTTCTTCCTGTCCAATCAGATTCGGGTTTAGATAACACGGGCACATAATTAAACGTCGGCACATGCTCTGCCCAGCGCCTGCATAAATCATCCATATACAAATCTTCCGGCTTACGCCCCCCCCAATATAAGATCATTTGGCGTTGAATATCGTTATAAAGCATATGTTCGATAATGCCTTTAATCGGCGCGAAGCCTGTGCCTGTAGCGGCGAAGATAATCGGTTTGTTGGATTCATCTCTTAGATAAAAACAACCGAATGGTGCTTCAATGCGTATGGGGGCTGTTTCTTGCAGATCATTAAAGACGTCCTCAGTAAGCTCTCCGCCCCTGACTAAGCGCAGGTGTAGCTCTAAGCCGCAGCCAGAATACGGTGCGTTGGCGATTGAAAAGGCACGGCGCTTGCCGTTCTTTAAAATGAATTCTATATACTGCCCCGGCAAAAATTGCAAGCGCTCACTGCTCGGCAGTTGAAGGTGTAACGCCACCACATCAGGGGAAAGGACTTTCTTTTTCGATACACGGGCTGATAAGATGCGCGGCATAATGCTAGGCCCTATTGACTCACGCGCATCAATAGTTAAGCTTTCTAATGGTCTCGCACAGCAAAATAATGCGTTGCCCGCAGCCAGCTCCGCATCTGTCATGGCGCCGCCTTGGTAATCGTCATGCATCACTTTGCCAGCAATAACTTTACCTTTACATGAACCACAAGAGCCTGTACGACAGCCATAGGGCAAATTAATACCGCTTTCAATCGCGGCTTCTAATACGGTTTGGCTGGGTTTAACCTCAAATACTTGACCGCTGGATTGTATGGTGACTTTTACCATCTACTCCTCCCAAAACACATTTCTAAAATCTTTTTTCTAAATGATTTCTTCTGCGCTACTTGCCAGGGCCTTCTTTATCAAAAAACATGGTGTTGTCACCTGATGCTGACTCGGTCACCTCCTCGCACTCACCTTCAATGATGTCATCATTGGCGGGTTGTGAGTCCGCATCGCGACGACTCCCCTCAAAACCACCGCCATAGGTTTGGTAGCTATCAGCATTGGCATCTATTTTCGGTTGTTGAATCGGAATCAACAATAGGATGGCTGCAATCACATCGGTAATCACGCCAGGGATAACCAATAAAACACCAGCGAATAAATTACGTGCGGCGCCAATGGCCGCTTTAAATGGGTTGCCGCCGGCTTGTATGCTTTGCATTATTTTGGCGGACATCATTTGCTTTTCGCCCTTAATGAGCTGCAAACCGAGGTAAGTAATCACGACCAAGTATAATAGCAGCCACCCGCCGTAACGATCGCCAAGCTGAAACAGCAGGTAGATTTCTGCGACGGGAAAAGCGAGTAAAATAGCGACAAGTAGTAAACGCATAATTTCCTTAATGGATGAAGCAATTAATTAAGCCAGTATCTAAAAACAATGTCAGATAACAATATGCCTGAGACTAATATTATAGTCGTGTTAACACATGTGCCAGACCAAATTTGCGCGCAAGCTATTGCTAACGCGCTGATTAAGAGCAAGCTAGCCGCCTGTGTTAGTATTGGCGCGGCTTGTCAGTCAGTATATGAGTGGGGAAGTGAAGTGCAAACGCAAACTGAGTTTCCGCTATACATCAAAACCAACCAAGATTACTATACCAAAATAGAGGCCCTGGTTGTAGAAATGCACCCCTACGAACTTCCTGACATCCTCGTACTCAGTGTACATGGTGGCTATGGCCCCTATTTACAATGGGTGAATGACCAAACTTTATGAGACAACAATGTTAAAACGTTTTTCAAAAACTGCTGCTTTGTTCAGCACCCTTTTATTGCTGACAGCACAGCTTAGCCTTGTGACCAATAGTTTCGCCGGCTTGAGTACCTTTGCGGATGAAGATGATAATTCATTCCTACATCCTGATAAAGCATTCAGCCTGGGTGTCGTCGCCAAAGATAACAGCACCTTAGAGGCGATATTCACAATTGCACCAGGTTACTATCTATATAAAGACCGCATTCAATTTGCCATTAAAGACGCTGCACTAGGGTCGATTAAGGCTGTTGAATTGCCAGCAGGGGATATGAAGGATGATCCTAATTTTGGGGCGAAAGAAGTCTATCACCATGATTTTGCAGTGAGCCTTCCCATTAAAAACGCCGCAAAAGATGTCGTTATCCATGCGCGCTATCAAGGCTGTAGTGAAAAGGGGCTTTGCTATGCTCCGCAATTAAAGGCATTGAATATTGCGATGTCTGATGCGCAGACCTCGGCCAACGTCTCGAGTGCGGCGGCCTCCAACGCAATGGTAACAACAAGCAACGAAGACGAAGCCACCACCTTATTAAAAAGCGGAACGTTATGGCTCATTGCTGGGGGATTCTTTGGCTTTGGCTTATTACTATCTTTTACGCCTTGTGTCTTACCAATGATTCCCATCTTATCTGGCATCATTGTCGGTGATAAAAAAGCTCACAAAGCGGAAACCAGCCGTCTGCACAGTTTTAATCTTTCACTGGCTTATGTATTAGGCATTGCTCTCAGCTACACCGCCGCAGGTATTGCTGCCGGATTGTCAGGGCACCTGCTCAGTAGCGCATTACAAAGCCCATGGGTACTGACAGCAACTTCTTTGATTTTTGTGGTTCTATCGTTTTCAATGTTTGGCTTTTATGAGCTGAGATTACCGAGCGCCATAGAGGAACGCATGGTCAACACCACCAACAAACTAAAAGGTGGCCAGCTCCTTGGTGTATTTGCGATGGGCGTTATTTCAGCACTTATTGTGAGCCCATGTGTTGCAGCACCATTAGCTGGTGCGCTCATTTATATTAGCCAAACGCGCGATGTTGTTTTGGGCGGCGTGGCTTTATTTGCACTATCTATCGGCATGGGTGTGCCACTTTTACTCATCGGTGCTTCTGCAGGACACATCTTGCCAAAAGCGGGTGGCTGGATGACAGCTGTACGCAACGCCTTCGGCCTGCTGATGTTGGCTGTGGCTATTTTCATCGTGTCTCATATTATTCCAATGGGGGTGCAACTAGGTCTATGGTCAGCCTTGTTGATTATTCCTGCCATCTATTTACACACTTTAAATAGCCCTCCCTTAGACAGCGCCACTGGCAGATCGCAAACTTGGATGCGCTTATGGAGAGGGTTCAGCATTATGCTACTAATCATGGGCTTTGCCTTGTTAGTAGGCGCATTATCGGGGGCAAAATCCCCCTTACAGCCGTTTTCTGGCTTAAGCCTATCCAACAATCAACAAACCCAAAATCACTTACCTTTTATACGCGTTAAAAATGCGGCTGAACTCGATGCGCGCATCGGCGAAGCGAACGGTAAAATCGTGATGCTGGATTTCTATGCTGACTGGTGTACTTCGTGTAAAGAAATGGAGCTATTAACGCTTAGCGACCCAGCCGTGCAGGCAGCCCTAAAAGATGCCGTTTTATTACAAGCCGATGTCACTGACAACACCCCTGAAGACATTGCTTTATTACAGCGCTTTAATTTATATGGGCCTCCCGCCATTGTTTTTTTCAGCCGAGCTGGGCAAGAAATCAACCTGGCTCGTGTCATTGGTTATGAGGGCGTGTCTACATTTTTGGCCTCCATTAACCGTATTAATTCACTAAAAGCGGATGAATGTAACCCCTTTCTTGCTTGCTAACTTCAACAATTCAACACCAATAGCTCAATACCAACATCTTTAATATTAATCGATTAAATACCATGTTAAATAAACTTACCACCCCCATTGGCGCCATCCTTTTATTCGTTTGCATTGCTATTCCAACTAGCTATTTTTCATCTGAAAAAAAAATGAGACTAAACGTAATTGAAGCTCCGACGGCTGAGCTATTTTCTATTACGCTGCCAGATGAGAATGGTGATCCGCAGGCCTTGAATCAGTGGCAAGGGAAAGCGGTGGTTTTAAATTTTTGGGCGACTTGGTGCGGACCATGTCGTGAAGAAATCCCAGAACTATCAGAGTTGCACACTGAATACAAAGATAAGAATGTGGTGGTGCTTGGTATTGCATTAGATGAAATTGATGCGATCAAAGAATTTGCAGAGGAAATGCTTGTTAGCTACCCACTATTTTCTGCTGAAAATGTTGGCGGCCAATTGGCAGCAACCCTAGGTAACGATAAAAATGTCCTGCCTTACACGGTGATTATTAAACCAGATGGTACGGTTGCTAACGCCTATTTTGGCCGCATTTCTAAGGCGCTTCTAGAAGAAACACTAGTTAAATTAATACCATAAAACTTAACCAGTCCATTCAGCTGCTTAGCTCGCCCACCAATAAAACATATTCATTAAACTTCGCTTAAATGTTGCAAATAAGCTGGACAAAATAGCTTAACTTCGGCAAACTTGCTCATGATGAACATATTCAAACATTGTGACAGGGCATTAAAAAATGGCAGCAAAATCAATTTTAGTAATACATGGTCCTAATCTTAACCTGCTAGGCGCTCGCGAGCCCGAGCATTATGGCCATGCAACATTAGGTAGTATCAATACCAACTTGAGTGCGGTAGCAAAAACAGCTGGCATTGCATTAGAAGCGTACCAAAGCAATGCTGAAGCAGATATCGTCGCTAAAATTCACACATTAGCAACAGAAAAAGTTGATTTCATTATCATCAACCCTGCTGCCTTTACGCATACATCAGTTTCTATTCGCGATGCTATTTCAGCCGTTAACATTCCCTTTATTGAAGTACATTTATCAAATGTGTTCACTCGTGAGAGCTTTCGGCACCACTCTTACTTTAGTGATATAGCAGTAGGCGTGATCAGCGGTTTAGGTGCCGATGGTTATGCCGCGGCACTACGCTTTGCTATTAATCAACTAAATGCTAAATTATAAAACGGATTATTTGAGGAGTTACCATGGATTTACGTAAGTTAAAAAAATTAATTGATTTAGTTGAAGAGTCAGGCATTACTGAGCTAGAGCTGACTGAAGGTGAAGAAAAAGTGCGTATTAGTCGTGCGACACAAGCTACTCCTCAAGTCACTCAACAGGTGGCCGCAGCGCCTGCTCCATTAGCGACCCCGCCTGCTCCATTAGCGACCCCGACTGCTGAGGCTGCGCCTGAGCCGATGCAAGGCCATATGGTAGAGTCGCCGATGGTTGGTACTTTCTACCGATCATCTTCGCCAGAAGCAGGTGCTTTTGTGCAAGTCGGCGATACTGTTGAGGTTGGTGAAACGCTTTGTATTATTGAGGCCATGAAGCTGCTCAATGAAATCGAGAGTGATAAAGCGGGCGTAGTGAAGAAGATATTAATTGAAAATGGTCAGCCAGTTGAATACGGCGAGACTTTATTTGTGATTGGATAATTGTATGTTTGAAAAGATATTAATTGCCAATAGAGGTGAGGTTGCGCTTCGCGTGCAGCGTGCCTGCCGAGAAATGGGTATTAAGACGGTTACGGTGCATTCCGAGGCCGATAAAGAAGCTAAATATGTCAAGCTTGCAGATGAGTCTGTTTGTATTGGCCCTGCTTCTTCTACGCTCAGCTATCTAAATATTCCTGCTGTCATCAGTGCTGCTGAAGTGACTGATGCGCAAGCCATTCACCCTGGCTATGGTTTCTTGTCTGAAAATGCTGACTTTGCGGAACGTGTAGAACAAAGCGGCTTTACTTTTATCGGCCCTAAAGCTGAAACGATTCGATTAATGGGCGATAAGGTTTCTGCCAAAGAAGCAATGAAAAAAGCAGGCATTCCTTGTGTGCCAGGTTCTGATGGTGAGTTGTCAGATGATCCAGCCATCATGAAGGCGACTGCTAAAAAAGTCGGCTACCCAGTGATTATTAAAGCGGCGGGTGGTGGTGGTGGCCGTGGTATGCGCGTTGTGCACACAGAGGCAGCATTGGTTAACGCAGTGGCCATGACAAAAGCCGAGGCTGAAAACTTTTTTGGTAACCCTGTCGTGTACATGGAAAAATTTTTAGGGAACCCTCGCCATATTGAAATTCAAGTGCTCGCTGATAAGTTTGGCAACGCTATTTACTTAGGTGATCGTGACTGCTCTATGCAACGCCGTCATCAAAAGGTGGTTGAGGAAGCGCCATCTCCGTTATTAGCTACTAAGTTACGTAATAAAATTGGTGAGCGCTGTGCTGAGGCCTGCCGCAAAATTGGCTATCATGGCGCGGGTACTTTTGAGTTCTTATATGAAAATGGTGAATTCTTCTTTATTGAAATGAATACGCGTTTGCAAGTTGAGCATACAGTAACAGAAATGATTACTGGCATTGATTTAGTACGCCAACAAATCAATATTGCTGCTGGCAAAAAGCTAGGCTTACGTCAAAAAGATGTGCAATTAAATGGCCACTCCATTGAGTGCCGTATTAATGCTGAAGATCCTTATACGTTTGTACCATCACCCGGCAAGATTCATCGTTTCCATATGCCAGGTGGGCCAGGCGTGCGTATTGATACGCATGCTTATGGTGGTTATACCGTTTCACCACACTATGATTCAATGATTTGCAAATTAATCACCTATGGCGCAACACGTGAGCAAGCCATCGCTCGTATGCGCATTGCTTTATCTGAGATGTCGGTCCAAGGAATTAAAACTAACATAGCACTACATATAGATTTAATGGCCGATGCTGCTTTCCATCTTGGTGGTACTAGTATTCACCACCTTGAACAGAAGCTAGGCCTGTCAGAAAAATAATCATGGCTTGGCTGTTACTTAGAATCCAAGCGAATAGTGAAAATGCGGGGTCCATTAGTGACGCGCTAATAGAGCTGGGCGCGCTTTCTGCAAGCATTGAAGACGCGCATGCAGAAACTCAATCTGAGCAAGCCATATTTGGGGAGCCTGGCGATCCGCCACCTGGTATTTGGCAGAAAAATATCGTGACTGCCATGCTAGATGAATCTGTAGATGTCGCACAATTATTGCGAGCACTACAAACAGAAACCAAAATCCCGCAGTTTAACTATGTGACTGAAACCATAGAAGAGCAAGATTGGGTGCGTGACACACAATCTCAGTTTGACCCTATCCACATCACTGACAAGCTGTGGATTGTACCTACCTGGCACACGAGCCCAAACGAAGCTGCAATTAATATCATTTTAGATCCAGGGCTGGCTTTTGGAACAGGCAGCCACCCAACCACGCATTTATGTTTAGAGTGGTTAACGCAGCAAAATAATTTACATGGAGCAGATGTGCTTGATTATGGCTGCGGATCTGGCATCTTAGCCATTGCGGCAAAAAAACTGGGTTCAAAAAAAACCGTTGGGGTTGATATTGATAGACAGGCGGTTATTTCAAGCTGCTTTAATGCTGAGCAAAATAAAACGACTGACATCGACTTTTACGATGCACGTGACTTTGGTAAACAAACATTTGATATCGTTGTTGCGAACATTTTATCTAGCGCATTAATGGTGCTGGCGCCAGCACTAGCAAAATATTGCAAACCTGGCGGTAAAATAGCCTTGTCCGGGATACTAGAAGAACAAATCGGAGCGCTGATTGCTCGTTACTCTGAATGGTTTACAATGGAGGCTCCGACTCAGAAAGATGCATGGGTTCTGCTAACTGGCGTTAAAAAATGAAATGCACTACCTCCTGCCCACAGTGTGACACGCACTTTTTACTCAATGATGAACTGATAGCAGCTTGTGGCGGGAAGGTGCAATGTGGCTGCTGCGAACATATATTTAATGCCTCAGACAGGCTCACTGAAGTTGGCGATGACATCACCAGTGCTGGCGAGCATCAGACCTCTGTAGAAAGCACACTTCAAGAAAGCACGGCGGCTATTAGCTCGGGTGCTGTTATGGCCACCAAAGTAAAAGAAGGGGGCCCTGAAGTAACACTTAACCTTGATAGGGTTAAGAAAAGCCATAAAGAGCCAGGCCTGCACTCTTTCCAATCCATGCTCATTGGCTTGCTTCTTTTGCTTGCTCTTATTCTCCAAGCCGTCTATTTTTTTCGTGGGGCGATTGCATCAGAGTACCCACAGTTAAAACCCTCCTTTGAGCGCGTTTGTAAGAAGCTCAAATGTGCGATTGGTTTACCGCACAATCTACACCTCATCAGCATTGGTGATTCAGCCATGCAAGAAGATAGGGACTTTCAGTCCGTAATTAATTTCTCTAGCTCACTACAGAACAAGGCAACATACCCGCAAGCTTATCCCAATATTGCGCTCACATTAACCGATAGTGATGGTGTCCCTGTGATTAAGAAATTAATGACGCCAAAAGAATATTTAGCCTCTGAGAAAAAATTTACACAAGGGCTAGCTCCCCATGAAGTTGCTAATATTAAAATAGCACTTCTCGTCGATGAGGCTAGTGTGGCGAGCTACCGTCTATTCTTATTGTACTAAGCTTTTTCTTCTCCGCGTTCTCTAGTCGGGCCTACTTAAGCTTTTTCGAACACCGCATGGTTTGCAGCCTTAATTGCTTCTACCAATTTCTCAATCGCCTGGGTCCGCACAAAACTCTTACGCCAAGCAATCGCAATTCTTCTCGTTGGTACTGGCTTGGTAAATGGAATCACCGCCAATAAAGGATTTTTATATTTTACTCTTGTCGCTGTTGATGGCAGTACGGTGATCCCTAAATTAGAAGCAACCATATTGCGGATTGTTTCTAATGAATTTCCTTGCAAGACCTCTCCTTTGCGTGACAATTCTGGGCATGCTTGTGTCACTTGATTGCTAAAGCAATGTCCATTATTGAGCAGCAGCACCTTTTCTTCAGACAATTCCTCAGGTTGAATCGTCTTTCTCTTTGCCCAATGATGACTCGCTGGCACCACTACAGAAAATGGTTCGTCATATAAGGCCTGCACTTCAATTCCAGGAAAATCAAACGGCAGCGCGATAATCGCAGCATCAATCACGCCATTTTTAAGCTGGGTCTCCAAGCTCTCCGTTAGATTCTCCTCTACTTCTAATGGCATTTCTGAAACACTCTTTCGTAAAATCGGAATAATCTCTGGTAATAAATATGGCCCTACCGAATGAATCATGCCAAGCTTAAACAAGCCTTGCAGCGGATTAGTGCCAAGCTTGGCCATTTCTTTTAAACGGCCTGACTGCTCTAATATGATGTTCGCCTGCTGAATAAGCTGCTCACCAACTTTAGTGGGCTTCACTTCACTTCGGCTACGCTCAAAGATAATCACGCCCAACTCTTGCTCTAGCTTTTTAATGCCTAAACTTAAGGCTGGCTGTGTCACAAAACACTTTTCTGCTGCACGTCTAAAATTGCGTTCTTGAGCAATGGCTACGACAAACTTAAGTTCATTTAAAGTCACGCCTCGCTCCATTCATTATTTGAATAAATCATATATTGATTAGTTTTATTAATCAACTAAGCCAACCAGTCAAATTATCGTCATGCCCAAACATTAATATGGCTCCGTAGTTAATGTAACCCCTCTATTTAATCCCTCGCTGAGGAGATTTTTTGTCATGTTTCTAAACTTAAAACAACTAATAGTGATATTTATTTTAAAATACACTATTCCTTTCAGTGGTGAGATGTGCCTGCTGATTGACCATGCCCCAAATGCGGCGTATCGAAAGCGGCGCTTGATATGGTTGTGCTCTAATAGCTTCAATTGGCAACAACGTTAAATCATTTAAAAAAACCAACCTACATGTCTAACAATTCAAGCCGCGCTCAATTTTCCATCGCAATTTTTGGAGAGGTATTAGCAGATGTTTTCCCAAATGTTACGGTACTAGGCGGTGCGCCTTATAATGTAGCTAGACATTTACGAGCACTCCAACAACACCCACTCCTCATTTCTAGAGTCGGTAATGACCCACTGAAAGAAACGCTCTTTAGTGAACTGAAAAAATTCGATATTGATGCATCATACATTCAACTAGACAGCACCTACCCAACAGGCCAGGTCACCGTGCACATGAAAAATGGTGCGCATCGTTTTGAGATTAAGCCAGACCAAGCCTATGACCACATTCATACCAGCGTTTTAACGACACAGCCAAACCTAGCATACTTTGGTACTTTGGCGCAGCGTGGTCCCGAGTCAGGCCTGGCTTTAGATGCTTTTTTAAACAAGACCACGTGTCCAAAGTTTTTAGACCTCAACTTACGTGCGCCTTGGTACAACAAAGACATTATTCAACGCTCACTTTTTCGGGCGGATGTCGTTAAAACCAACGAGGAAGAGTTAAGTCTTATCTGCAGCCTGTTTGGCCCTGTCTATGGTAATGACAAGGATCGCGCTTTATTGTTAATAAAAAAGTTTAACCTTCAACACTTATTTATCACCTGTGGCGGAGGTGGTGCCTGGGTATTATCCAATGACGGTGGAGAAGCAAAAGTAACGGGCCAAGCCTTAACCTCCTCATTGGTCGATACTGTCGGTGCGGGCGATGCTTTTTCAGCTGCTTGTATGATAGGCTTGCTACACCATTGGCCTATGCAAGCAATATTGACGCGGGCTAACGCATTCGCATCGGCTATTTGCACCTCTAGAGGCGCTACTCCAGAAACAAGTGACTTCTATTTACCTTATATTGAAAGCTGGTTTTAATCGCTTTATCTATATCAGCTGCGTTGGACTCGCTAATGGTTGGCACATGCGCAAGCTGGCGACTGGGTCGTCCACCAACTCATGGCGCACCAAAAGGGCTGCTCTTTTTACCCTAGTTGTGGCGCTCTCACTTTGTCATAAGCAGCTAATAGTTGTTGATGCATCTGGCTGCCTTCATAGTTAGCACCCAAGTCATTGAGCCCGAAATACTGGGTTTCCTGATTAAATAAGCTCCAGGCCTGTTGCAGCGTCTCTTCGCCGTACATCAATGCCAGGTTCTCTTGATACAGCGTAATGTCACCTTCCAAGCCTTCTGCAATTTGCACCAACTCTGCGATACAGCTGTATACCTTCAAGCGCGCGGTTGGTAAGTCATTAATTTGCGCAACCCACTCACAACCATCTAAGATTTCATCCTTATCGCCAGCAGCTATCGCCGCTAAGGTTTTTAATTCACCAATGCGTAAATCTAGCCACGGTGTATTGGCATCCGCACATAAACCGATCAAAATGTAGGCATGCAAGTCATCTTGAAAATTTAAACCCAACAAAAGTTCTAATAACTCGGCAGACTCTTCGCCCGCCAATGCTTGCAAGCGTTGCGCATAAGGACGTATTTGATTCCCGACGGTATTGTTTTGCCACTCTAACTCCTCTACTGGATAAACCTCACTCATGCCTGGGACGAAAATACGACACGAATACACATCTAGATGCTTAAAATCAGCAACATACAAGTCATAGCCGCTCTCTTGAATTTTATTCACACTCCAGTTGTAATCTTCTTCTGTTGTCGCGCCAAAGTTCCAGTCGACAAATTCATAGTCTGGCGTACTGCGTAAAAATTCCCAGCTGACCACACCACTAGAATCAACAAAATGAATTTCTAAATTTTGAGGGTCAGCAATTTCATCCATATCAAACCCGGGCTTAACAAAGCCAGTTAAGCTATCCAAAGCGCGGCCTTGAATCAACTCGGTCAGTGAACGCTCTAACGCCACTTCAAATCGCGGGTGTGCACCAAAGCTCGCAAAGCAGCCTTGGTCTTCTGGGTGTAATAACGTCACATTCATCACTGGATATTCACCCCCTAGCGACGCATCTTTAATCAAGATGCCATAACCTGCATCACGCAAACCATTGATTCCTGCTGCAATATTCGGATAGCGAGCAATCACTTCTTCTGGCACATCTGGCAAACAGATACCTTCAGCAATAATTCTATTCTTAATATTTCGCTCGAAGACTTCCGCCAACGCTTGGGTGCGTGCCTCCATCATGGTATTACCCGCGCTCATGCCATTGCTGACATAGAGGTTCCCTATCAAGTTCACAGGAAACAAGACTGTTTCATCATTGCGTAAACATGTGTAAGGAATCGCACAAATGCCGCGTTCTGTATTGCCCGAGTTTAAATCAATCAGCCGGCTTGCTGCCACTGTGCCTTCTGGGTTATAGAATTGTTGTAATTCCGGCGTCAGAAGCCCACTAGGCCACGCATCGCCTTGTAACGGAAACCATTGCTCATTTGGATAATGCACAAAATCAGCATTGGCGATTGTTTCACCCAGATAGAAATCCGTCCATAAATAATTAGTGCCTAACCGTTCAAAATACTCTCCCAACGCACTGGCGCGTGCTGCCAACTCTGATGCGCCCTTACCATTCGTAAACAAACGTGGGCAATCACGATTCGTTACATGAACCGACCAAATACCCTCGACCTCATTGAGCCATGACTTTTCTTCGACATGGATGCCGAGCTCTACTAACTTGCATTGCAAGGTGCTAATAGAAGACTCTAATGAGGCATCTTTACTGGTAATAAAGGTTTCGTTTGTTGTATTGGTCATGTTGTGAACTCTATGGTGAGTGGTTTAATAATTGGTGACAGAAGCATAGCATGAGAGTCTAAGCTGTTGATATCATATAAACATGAACTAGTGGAAACTCTACTAGCCAACGCCAACTAAAAAGGTGATGATTGTAATCATCACCTTTATTGACACATTAACTACGTTTGGAGAAAAGCATGGCGACATCACACATATATAAAAAGATCGAACTCGTTGGCAGCTCACCCATTGGCACTGATGATGCCATTCAAAAGGCAGTTGCTAAAGCAGCAACCAGCATTAAGCATATAGATTGGTTTGAGGTATTAGAAACCCGTGGTCATATTGTCGATGGCAAAATTGCAC
Source organism: uncultured Methylophilaceae bacterium (assembly GCA_913009235.1). GTDB lineage: Bacteria > Pseudomonadota > Gammaproteobacteria > Burkholderiales > Methylophilaceae. Next base: position 41,406 of record CAJVXS010000003.1, read on the forward strand.
ACTACCAAGTAACCATTAAATTAGGCTTTAGAATAGAAGATTAATTGCGCATGATTCACGGCTCTAGTGCATTACAAATCCCCGCGTTATCCGATCAGGATACACAAGCATGGATTACGTCCTTATCAAACACTTTTTCCTCATCGGAAGTTGAAATGATTAACCAGGCTTGCCAACTCGCAAGCTTGGCTTATGACGCGCAAATAGAATCAACGGGGCTTCCGCTGATGCAGCATGTGACAGGGGCTGCTGCTATTCTCGTTAGCCTACATCTTGATGCTGAGGCGGTCGCCGCTGCTATTTTGTATGCCACGCCACGCACTATCGACAACTGGCAAGAAACACTTAAGGTACGCTTCGGTAACAATATTCGCAACCTGGTTGCCGGGTTAATGCAGATAGAACAAGTACAAGCCTTTAGCAGTTTTGAGGGACTAAACCAGCAAGATAAAGATAGCAGGAACCACAGTAAGCAAATCGAAAGCCTGCGCAAAATGCTGTTAGCCATGGTGCAAGATATACGCGTGGTTCTGATTAAACTTGCTGAGCGCACGCAGGCGCTACGTAGCCTTTCCGCAATAAATACCCGACTGCAACAACAAGTCGCTAGAGAGGTACAAGGCGTCTATGCGCCACTGGCCAATCGGCTTGGGGTTTGGCAGCTAAAATGGGAAATGGAAGACCTTTCTTTGCGCTATCTAGAGCCTCGGCTTTATAAAAGCGTAGCCAAGTCATTAGATGCGCGCCGATTAGATCGAGAGCAATATATTCAGCAAGTAGAGCAAGCACTGAAAGAAGGGCTTGCCGCGGCCAATGTTAAAGCCGCGGTCGCTGGCCGCCCTAAACATATTTATAGCATTATCAACAAAATGCGACGTAAACACCTGACATTTGAACAATTATTCGACCTCCATGCAGTGCGCATCCTAGTCGATAGCGTAGACGATTGTTATTCCGCCCTTAGTGTCGTACAAACCCTATGGCCGCCCATCGCTAGTGAGTTTGATGATTACATCGCCAAACCCAAAAGCAACAACTACCGCTCATTACATACCGCCGTTAGTGGTCCCGAAGGATTAGCACTAGAGGTGCAAATTCGCACCCATGAAATGCATGCTTATTCTGAACTGGGGGTGGCTGCACATTGGCGTTACAAAGAAGGTGGCAAAGACGATGCTGCACTTGATGAGAAAATTGCTTTATTGCGTCAAATATTAACATGGAAAGCAGGGCCAAAAGATAGCGCCGGCCTGCTTGAACAATTTAACACTGAGCTATTTCAAGAAAATGTCTATGTGTTTACTCCGCAAGGCAAGGTGATTGCTTTACCAAAAGGTGCTACGCCGATTGATTTTGCCTACGCGCTACATACTGATTTAGGCCATCGCACCCGTGGCGCTAAAGTAGATGGTCATATCGTGCCGCTCAATTACCAATTACGTAATGCACAGCATGTTGAAATTCTCACCAATAAAACTGGTTCGCCTAGCCGTGATTGGGTTCGCGCAACGCTTGGCTACCTAAAAAGCACTAGTGCCCATGCAAAAGTGCGGCGCTGGTTTAAACGTCAAGCATCAGGAGATCAATCCCCCTCTAGGCGCACAAGCCAGGTGGTGGCAATCCCAGAACCGATTGAAAAATTACGGCACCATATTACACACAAAACAACACCCCGTGCTGTGCCCACCGAAGTCATACTAGATGGTGTCGGCAACCTACAAACCAACATAGCCAAATGCTGTAAGCCCGTTTTCCCAAATGCCATTATGGCCTATGTCACGCGTGACCGCGGCGTGACGGTCCATCTTCAAAGCTGTAGCTTTATTAAGCGGCTAGAAAACGAACGGCATGACCGCTTGCTCAATGCCGAGTGGCACCAACCAAAAAAATAGCTACTTCTTATTTTTGAGCTAAATAAATCGTGTGTTTGCTGCCCTTACCTTTATGCGCCCTGACGGTTTGAAGGCCGACATTATTAAAATGTGCTTTCTTCAAATTTTTGATAAAGCTTGGTTCATGCCAGGCTGACCATACGGCGAGCTTTCCCTTTGGTCGTAGTGTTTGGTGTATGGCGAGCAAGCTCTCAATGGCGTATAGGTTGCCATTATCCTTATGCGTAAAGGCCTCTGGCCCATTATCAACATCTAATAAAATAGCATCGTAAGTAGCTTGCTTGGTTTTAAACAACGCGGAAACATCGCCCATCTGTATCCGAACCCGGCCATCATCCAGAGGCCTGCCTGCACACTCACCAAGCGGGCCCTTATTCCACTCAATAATTTCGGGCACTAATTCAGCAACACACACCACAGAGCTCTGTGTTATGGCCTTAAGAGCGGCCGCTAGAGTGAGCCCCCATGCCGCCAACCAACACCTTCGCGCTCTCAACCCCCCGTATATGCGCACAACCCAACTCCGCTAGCCCCTGCTCTGAAGAATGCACACGGCTAGTCATTAACTCGCCAGACACCCCTTTTAGCCCAATTACAAACTCATTCCCGCGCTGCGTTAACCCCAGCACTCCGCCGTTATCGGGGATGTTAGCCGCGCCTAATAAAGTCGTAGGGATCATATAGCAACCTAAATTAGTTTCTAATAATTTAAAATTGAAAAAGCGGATTTTTTAAGTCCGCTTTTTTGTTTTTTATTTCTCTGTCTCTATTTGCACCAACTATAGCCCGCATCCAAAACTAAACATCTAAAGAACCCACATTCAACGCATTATTTTCAATAAATGCACGTCTTGGTTCTACATTATCGCCCATTAGTGTACTGAATATTTCATCGGCCGCAATTACATCATCAATTTGTACTTTAAGTAGGCGGCGCGCCTTGGGGTCCATAGTCGTTTCCCAAAGCTGTTCTGGGTTCATCTCGCCCAGACCTTTATAGCGCTGTACATTTAGGTTGTGTCTAGCCTCTCCTAGCAACCAATCTAAGGCTTCTTTAAAGCTGCTTACGATCTGTTCTTTTTCCCCGCGCTTTATGGTGGCCCCTGGGCCAATCAAACCCTCTAACATTTTGTACATATTATTAATTTGGCGATAATCTCCACTACCTACAAACTCATCATCAATTACGCAGCTTTGTAAGTTGCCATGTACAAACTTATTTACTTCTAAGCGGTAGGTGCTTTCTTCTTCACTAAAAGCAACTATCACTTCTGCACCGCCCGCCCCCAAGATGGAGCGTAATTTTTCTGCCGCCTCGTTAGCGCTCGCTTCGGTGCTTAAGTCAACATCTCCAGCTTCTTGAATAGCTCGCAAAACACTTTCGTCATACAGCCTTGCTATACGACGAATAACCGCTTCTGTTAAGACCATTTGTTTAGCAATGCTACTTAACACTTCTTCTTTCAATGTTGCGCCATCTGTTTTAGTCAACAACTCTGCCTCTTTAAGGCTTGATGTTAACAAATATTCATCTAGCTCTTGGTCATCTTTTAGATAGCGCTCTTCCCTGCCCTGCTTGATCTTATACAGTGGTGGTTGTGCAATGTAGATGTGCCCCCGCTCTACTAGCTCCGTCATTTGACGGTAGAAGAATGTGAGTAATAGTGTGCGGATGTGTGATCCATCGACATCGGCATCTGTCATGATGATGATGCGGTGATAGCGTAATTTTTCGACATCGAAGTCGGCTTTACCTATATTGGTGCCCAGCGCAGTAATCATCGTAGCGATTTCTTGCGAGCTCAGTAGTTTGTCGAAGCGTGCTTTTTCTACGTTCAATATTTTACCTTTTAGCGGTAAAATCGCTTGATTCTTACGGTCGCGTCCTTGTTTGGCTGAACCACCCGCAGAGTCACCCTCCACTAAGTATATTTCACATACGCTTGGGTCTTTTTCTTGGCAATCAGCCAGCTTACCCGGCAAACCCATCGTATCCATCACGCCTTTACGGCGGGTAATTTCTCTGGCTTTTCTAGCTGCTTCTCTTGCTCGTGCTGAGTCAATGATTTTGCTACAGATGAGTTTTGCGTCTGCTGGGTTTTCTGCTAAATATTCGGTTAGCTTTTCACCAACCGCCTCTGAAACAACCGGTTGCACCTCACTTGAAACTAACTTATCTTTAGTTTGTGATGAGAATTTTGGGTCTGGGACTTTGATGGACAGCACGCAGGTAATACCTTCGCGCATATCGTCTCCCGTTGTGCTTACTTTGGCTTTTTTTGCCGTTTCCGTTTGGTCTATATACTGATTTAACGTCCGCGTCATCGCAGTGCGCAAGCCCGTTAAGTGAGTGCCGCCATCGCGCTGGGGAATGTTATTCGTAAAACATTGTACGGCTTCTGAATAAGAGTCGTTCCATTGAATGGCAACTTCTACCGTCATACCATCTTTTTCACTCTCAGCATAAAACACTTTTGGGTGTAGTACTGATTTGTTTCGGTTCATGTATTCCACAAACCCTTTGATACCCCCTGAATAAGCAAAGTTTTCGGTTTTACCATTAGGGCGTTGATCAATTAACTCTATCTTCACTCCGTTATTAAGAAACGATAGCTCACGAATGCGTTTAGCTAAAATTTCAAAATGGAACTCTACCAAAGTGAAGGTTTCTGCTGAAGCTAAGAAGTGCAGCTCTGTGCCTGTTTTTGTTGTTTTTCCCGTCTCTTTTAATGGGGTCTGTGGAACGCCTCGCCTGAACTCTATTTGATGCGCTTTTCCTCCTCTGTGGATTTTCAAGCGTAGCCAGTCGGATAGTGCATTTACCACTGAAACGCCTACCCCGTGCAAACCGCCTGAAACTTTATACGAGTTTTGATCAAACTTTCCGCCTGCGTGTAGTTCTGTCATCACTATTTCTGCAGCTGATCGTTTAGGTTCGTTTTTATCCTCTAGTTTGATGCCGGTTGGAATTCCTCGTCCGTTATCCCTCACACTAATCGAGTTGTCTGGGTGAATGGTGACTTTAATATCATCACAGTGCCCGGCTAGCGCCTCATCTATGGCGTTATCCAACACCTCAAACACCATGTGGTGTAGGCCCGAACCATCAGAAGTATCGCCTATGTACATGCCGGGTCTTTTTCGAACGGCATCTAACCCTTCTAAAATCTTAATGCTGGATGAATCGTAATTTTCTTGTTGGGCCATAATTTTTTCATTTTCGTTAACTCTTATCATTTTACTGCATTATCGGGTTTTTATATACGCATTGGCATAACTACATACTTGTAATCATCATCTTCTGGCACGGTGATAAGGCAGCTACTATTCGCATCTAAAAATGAGAAGTTAATGTTTTCTTGCTGCATATTATTCAACACGTCGATCAAGTAGGTCACATTAAAACCAATATCTAGCGCTTCTTGGTCGTAAGTAATTTCTAATTCCTCCTCTGCTTCTTCCTGCTCTGTATTCGTACTGATTAATTTGAGATTATTTTCATTTACCACCATCCGTATTCCACGATATTTTTCATTTGATAAAATCGATGCTCGTTGCATTGCGGTTAGCATCGTTACTCGATTGACCGTAAAGGTGTTGCCATGTGCCTTTGGAATTACCCGGTGGTAATCTGGGAAGCTCCCATCTATTACTTTAGAAATCAAACTAATCCCGCCAAATGAAAAGTTAACTTGTCCTTCTGCTAATTCTATTGTGACTTCTTCACGACTGTCTTCCAATAGTTTAATTAACTCTATAATTGTTTTACGCGGCAAAATAACATCTTGCTTTTCATAGTTTTGGTTCAGCGTTGTGGAGGTAAAGCTTAAGCGATGACCGTCTGTCCCTACGAGATTTAATTTGCTTTCTTTCACTTCCAGTAATAAACCATTCAGGTAGTAGCGAATATCTTGCTGCGCCATGGCGAATTCTACTTGTTTTAATAGGCCTTTAAATTCACCTTGGCTAATTGTAATTTTAGTTACTTTCCCTTCTTCCTTTGTCATAACGGGGTAGTCTACTGCCGGCAGCGTTTGTAAGTTAAAGCGGCTTTTTCCTGCTTTAACTATCACTCGACTGTCTTTGATCTCCAAATCAATATCTGCGTCCCCTGGTAATGAGCGGCAAATATCCAGGATTTTTTTTGCTGATATTGTTGTGGAAAGATCTTCCTTTAATTCCGTAGCAATATTTAGAGAGATTTGCATTTCTAAATCGGTTGCTGTGAGCCGGATATTATTATTTTTCGCTTCTAACAATAAATTAGAAAGAATCGGTAAGGTATGACGTCGCTCGACTATACCTGTCACCTTAATTAACGGTTTTAATAAAACATCTCTGTTTATTTTTATTTGCATAGCTATACCTATTTTGTTGTGCTTAATTATTTATTTAATATATATATAAAACTAATAATAATAGTAATAACACCTTTTTCTGTGGATTACTCTAAATTTTTTAATTAAATCAACTTCGTACTATCGATTTAACTTTGTTTAAAACCTATTTTTTGTGTGTGGATAATATGTGTACCTATTCCACTTTAATTTAAAAGACTGATTAACACATTTTTTACCCTCAACATTCCCACATCTTTATCCGCAGCTTTAATTTTTAATGCTGAATTACTTGAATTAAAAAGCCAATATCTTTAGCAATATTTTGATCATTTAACCTAAGCTCCTCAATCTCTTTGCAAGCGTGCATCACAGTAGAGTGATGCCGGTTTCCAAATGCCTCGCCAATCTCGGGGAAGCTACGACTCGTTAGGTCCCTAGCTAAGAACATGGCAATTTGTCTAGGGCGAGAAAAAGTACGCGACCTTTTTTTGCTGTGCATTTCAGTGACCTTTAATTTAAAGTAATCCGCAACAGTTTTCTGTATATTATCTATGGTTACTTGACGGCCCCTAACGGCAATTAAATCACGCAGAGCGTCTTTTGCTAAATGTATATCGATAGCAAGGCCAGTAAACTTGGCCATGGCAATAATGCGGTTAAGCGCACCTTCTAATTCACGCACACTAGAGCGTATTTGTTCTGCAACAAAAAAAGCGACGTCCTTGCCAAGATCGATGTTAGATTGTTCTGCTTTTTTAAGCAAAATAGCAACGCGCATTTCCAGCTCTGGTGGTTCAATAGCAACCGTTAACCCCCAACTAAACCGAGTTCGAAGGCGTTCATCAACATCCGTTATTTCTTTTGGGTAAGTGTCACAGGTAATAACAATCTGTTTCTGTTCTTCAACCAAAGAGTTGAAGGCGTAAAAGAACTCTTCTTGGGTGCGGGTTTTTTTACCAAAGAATTGAATATCATCAATGAGCAACAAATCTAAAGAGTGATATTCCTTTTTAAATACATCAAAAGCTTTGTTTTCATAAGCTTTAACCACGTCGGAAACATAACGTTCAGCATGTAAATAACGAATGTTAGCATCGGGGTTTTGTTGTTTGAGCCGGTTGCCGATGGCTTGTAATAAATGTGTTTTACCCAAACCAACACCACCATATATAAAGAGTGGGTTATAAGCATGTCCAGTTTTATCCGCCACCTGAACCGCTGCCGCGCGCGCTAATTGATTGGCACGACCAGTGACATAGTTATCAAAGTTAAAAGACGGGTTGAGACCAGAAGGCCCCCCGGGGGTTTTAGTGGCGCGCTTACCGGGGCGCAGGTTTTGTTTTTTGTTGCCGGAGTTGTCTGCGGGTTTAGTCGGCCCACTTTGAACAGAAGCCTTCTCAACGGGGGGGTTCCCACGACGGGCCGAGAGCGGTTTTTTACTAACGGCGATTTCAATTAATACAGAATGAGAAAACAACTCTTCAGCAATGGTTTCTAACTTACCTAAAAAGCGACCTTTAACCCATTGTTGTACGAATTTATTTGGCGCCACCACACGGATGTTATTATCCACAATTTCAGCGTAGAGCGGTTTTATCCAGGTGTTAAATTGTTGCGCAGAGAGCTCTTGCTCAAAACGGCTAAGGCAGGCAGGCCAGAACTTTTCCATTAGTTTACCAAGCACTCCGGGTTAAGAATTAAAGTAACAAACACTACTTAAGAAATGAACGGTTTCTTTTATTCCTCAATAGCGAGCACCTACTAGACTGTTAATTCTAACCTTTTTGGTTGGGCTTATCCACAGGCAATGACAAATTGTTAGTATAAAAATACTATTGACAACCACACCTGTTATGGGTTTTAATGTTCGGCTTTGTAGCATTCGCATTTTGGAGAAGTAAATGAAACGCACCTATCAACCGTCTAAAACACGCCGCGCAAGAACGCATGGATTTTTAGTACGCTCAAAAACAAAAGGCGGCCGTAAAATTCTTGCAGCGCGTCGCGCAAAAGGCCGTAAGCGCATCGGGTTGTAATTAGCCAGTAAAGAAACACGCATATCGTGTTGAATTTATTAAGCACCGAATGATGATTAGCAATGTCAAAACCAGCATTAACTAAGCTAATAATGATTAGAAAAACGGATGAATTTTCATCCGTTTTTAGTTTTAGAAAGCGATTTTCTACATGCAATCTGGTTGTCCATTACAAGCCAAATAAGGAAGCAGTGGTAAGGGTTGGCTTTGTTGTTGCTAAAAAGGTAGCTAAGCGAGCTGTAGATAGAAACTATATGCGTCGTGTCTTGCGTGAGCTGTGTCGCCAAGATTTGCACTTATTAACGGGTGTAGATGTGGTGATTCAAGCAAAGAAGCCATTTGGTAGCCACCAATTCTTATTGGTGAAACAAGAGCTTGTTATGTTGTTTGATAAAGTGTGGCATAGAGTAACACCGGAAAGATGATGGCTAAGCTACTCATCGGGGTGATTAAGGTGTATCAGTGGTGCTTAAGCCCCTTTTTTGGAAAGGGGTGTCGGTTTGAGCCAACCTGTTCTCATTATGCGATTGAGGCGATAAAAAAGCATGGCGCAATCAGGGGTGGCTATTTAATGGTGTTACGATTAGGCCGGTGTCAGCCTTGGTGTGATGGTGGCCATGACCCGGTGCCTTAACCTTTCTTTTAACAAGAAATATTTTTTAATTTATAAAGAGTTGTATGGACATTAAGCGTTTAGTTATATTTGTTATTTTTTCCTTTTCAGTCATGATGTTGTGGGAGGCGTGGCAGGTTAAGGGGTTGCCTCAAGCAGAGGTGGCAGCAGCGGGCTTAGCGGGCGCAGCCACTGCATCAGATGCGAGCATCCCAGAAGCCGCAGAAGCGGCGAGTATTGCCCAGGTTGGGGGCGGCCAATTCAAACTAGAAGCCGGCGAGCGGATCAAAGTCAGTACGGACTTGTATCAAGCTGAAATTAGTACAGTTGGTGGAGATTTGCGCCGCTTAGTATTGAATAAGCACCTTGCGGATGGCGAAAGCCCTGGTAGCTTTGTATTGATGGATGATGGGGCTGCTAACCCCATGCTGTATGTAGCGCAAACAGGCTTAATAGGGGCAGACCTGCCTAACCATAAAACACTATTCTCAACGACAACCAACAGTTATGCGATGGAGGATACTACTGATAATTTAGTAGTGAAGCTTGCTTGGGACGGCAATGGTATTGCCGTTGATAAGGTTTATACCTTCCACCGAGGCAGCTATCAAATTGACGTGGATTACCATGTTGCTAATGCAAGCGATGCTGATATTACACCCTCTGTTTATTATCAAATTACGCATGATAGCGAGTCTAATCAAGGCTCTGCGTTTATGCCAACCTTTACCGGCGGCGCTTATTACACAGATGTAGATAAGTTTCAAAAAATAGGCTTTGATGATATGGCTTCATCTAACCTGTCACTTAAAAGCAAAGACGGCTGGATTGGTATTATTCAGCATTATTTTGCCAGCACCTGGATCCCAAAAACAGCAACTGCTAACGAGTTCTATACGAAACAGTTAACAGAGAACATGTTCGCAGTTGGTGTTGTTAACCCGATTGGTAACATTGCAGCAGGCAGTGAAGTTGACGTGAGAGCAACGCTCTTTTCAGGCCCACAAACAGAGAAAGATCTGAATGCGGCAGCAACGGGTTTAGAGTATGCGGTTGATTATGGTTGGCTAACTGTGATTGCTAAACCATTGTTTTGGCTGTTATCAAAAATCTATAGCGCGATTGGCAACTGGGGTGTGGCGATTATTCTGTTAACCGTCTTCCTCAAGGCCCTTTTCTTTAAGCTTTCAGCAACGAGCTATCGCAGTATGGCGCACATGCGAGAGATGGCGCCACGCATGCAAAGGATGAAAGAGAAGCATGCTGATAATAAGCAAGCGCTGCAAAAAGAAATGATGGAGCTGTATCGTAAAGAGAAGATTAACCCATTAAGTGGTTGTTTGCCCATCTTGGTGCAAATACCTGTTTTTATTGCACTTTATTGGGTGCTGTTAGGCTCGGTTGAGCTGCGCCACGCACCATTCTTTGGTTGGATTACTGACCTTTCAGCGAAAGACCCATACTATATCTTGCCTGTGTTGATGGGGGCATCAATGATTATCCAGACCTACTTAAACCCGCCACCAACAGATCCTATCCAAGCGAAACTAATGAAGATTATGCCGGTAGTGTTTAGTATATTCTTCTTCTTCTTCCCTTCTGGGTTGGTTCTATACTGGCTAGTGAATAACGTTCTATCGATTGCCCAGCAGTGGTATATCAATAAAACCATTCATGCAGCAGCGCTCGCTAAAAAAGGCAGTGCAAGCCGCTAGCCCACAAGACACAATAGCCGCCATCGCCACCGCAAGTGGTGCAGGTGGAATTGGCATTGTTCGTGTTTCTGGTCCGCTAAGCGAGCAGATTGCAACTGATATTCTAGGGCATTGCCCGGCCCCTCGATACGCAGCTTACTTAGACTTCAAACAAGTAGATGGCGAGCTAATTGACAGAGGTATCGCGATTTATTACAACGCGCCACACTCGTATACCGGTGAGGATGTTTTAGAGCTGCAGGGCCACGGAGGCACCGCGTTGATGCAGATTCTTTTGGCGCGCTGTATTGGGCTGGGCGCACGCCAAGCGACCCCAGGCGAGTTTACCCGTCGCGCCTATCTCAATGATAAGCTAGACTTGGCTCAAGCTGAGGCCGTGGCTGATGTGGTTAACGCAGCCACAGAGGAGGCGGCTAAAAGTGCTGTGCGTTCTCTTTCGGGTGAGTTTTCTAAGTCGGTCAATCAACTGTTGGGTGAGCTGGTTAATTTGCGTTTATATGTGGAAGCCTGTTTAGACTTCCCTGAAGAGGAGATTGATTTTATTACGCAAGGCCGCGTCGCTGAAAAAATCACCCTTAACCAAGAAGCTTTAGAAGTGATTTTTAACAAAGCACAACAAGGTGTTTTATTAAGAGACGGCATTAATGTTGTTTTAATTGGGCAGCCCAATGTTGGAAAGTCGAGCCTAATGAATGCGCTTTCTGGCGAAGAGGTTGCGATTGTGACTGCCGTTGCTGGCACAACGCGCGACGTCATTAAAAGCGCCATCCAAATTAAAGGTGTGCCACTACACGTAATTGATACGGCGGGCTTGCGTGAGACCGAGGATGAAGTGGAAAAAATCGGCATTGCTCGCACATATCAAGCCATAGAAACGGCGCACATCGCATTATTATTACTAGATGCAACCCATGGCATTGATGAGGAGGAAATGTTGATTTTAGAGCGCCTGCCGCCTAAAATCACGAAGGTTTGGGTGCACAATAAAATCGATGTGTCTGCTGAAAAGCCACAAGTACTCGAAAAGGATAAGGAAGCCCATATTTTCCTTTCTGCTAAAACGGGCGATGGTTTGGGGATTTTAAAAAGCCACTTGCTGGCGTTAGCCGGCTACCAACAAAATTCAGAGGGGGTTTTTATGGCGCGGGCAAGACATATTGGTGCGCTTAATAAGGTTCGCCAGCATCTGCGTAGTGCGGGCGAGCAAATCAACATGGCTGAGTTGGTGGCGGAAGAGCTGCGGTTAGCACAAGAATCATTAAGTACGATTACCGGCGAGTTTACCCCGGATGATTTATTGGGTGAGATTTTTTCTAGGTTTTGTGTCGGGAAATAAGCGGTGAAATAGAGCCGCCATCAACTGTTGGCACTAACGCCAGGCCATGAGTAACCAATGTAAGCTTATGTTTATATTGATATTTTATTGCAAGCGCTTCACGTGAAGCAACGCAATAGACGCGTTATAATGCCCCATTATTTTCGACTTTATCTTGGTTGTTTCACGTGAAACAACCAAGATAAAGTAACGGCGATGGCTGTTTTACGTTAAAATCCCACTCTCCCATTCTCCACGGATGTCGCGATTAAAGCATGCAGTTCCCAGATAAATTTGATGTGGTTGTTGTAGGTGGCGGCCATGCGGGCACCGAGGCAGCGTTGGCTGCTGCGCGCATGGGACAAAAAACCTTATTGCTGACACACAACATAGAAACGCTGGGCCAGATGTCATGCAACCCGTCCATTGGGGGCATCGGCAAGGGCCATTTAGTTAAAGAGGTTGATGCGTTAGGAGGCGCGATGGCACAGGCAGCTGATGAAAGTGGCATTCAGTTCCGCATTCTTAATGCTAGCAAGGGCCCGGCAGTGCGAGCAACGCGTGCGCAAGCTGACCGCGTGTTGTATAAGGCGGCTATTCGCCGCCGCCTAGAGAAGCAGCCTAATCTGTGGCTTTTTCAGCAGGCGGCAGATGATATTATTTTGGAGGGGGATAAGGCGGCCGGCGTTGTAACGCAAATTGGGTTGCGTTTTCCTTCTAAGTCGGTGGTCTTAACAGCGGGAACCTTCTTGGGGGGGTTGATCCATGTGGGAATGAAAAACTATAGTGCTGGTCGTGCTGGCGACCCCCCTGCCATTTCGCTTGCAGCAAGGCTGCGCGAGATGGGCTTACCGGCTGCGCGTTTGAAAACTGGTACGCCGCCTCGCATTGACGGTCGCACGATTGATTATAGCGTGATGACGGAGCAGCCAGGCGATAGCCCGTTGCCGGTGTTTTCTTTCATGGGCAATCAAGCGCAGCACCCGGCCCAAGTTTCATGCTGGATTACCCACACAAATGAAGCAACACACGAAGTGATTCGTAATGGCCTGCCCCGTTCGCCTATGTATACCGGCAAAATAGAGGGGGTTGGCCCACGTTATTGCCCAAGCATAGAAGACAAGATACATCGCTTTGCCGACAAAGACTCGCACCAGTTATTTTTAGAGCCTGAAGGTTTGGATACGCACGAAGTTTATCCTAATGGCATTTCTACTAGCTTGCCGTTTGATGTGCAGTTGGGGTTGGTGCGAACAATAAAGGGGCTGGAGAATGCACACATACTTCGACCCGGCTACGCCATTGAATATGACTATTACGACCCCCGCGGGCTTAAGAGCTCATTGGAGACGAAGGCTGTGCAAGGCTTGTTCTTTGCTGGACAAATTAACGGGACAACGGGATATGAAGAGGCCGCCGCACAAGGGTTGTTGGCCGGGGCTAATGCAGCGCTATATGTGCAAGGCAAGGAGGGCTGGTGTCCTGCCCGTGATGAGGCTTACTTGGGTGTGTTGGTGGATGATTTGGTTACTACGGGGGTGACAGAGCCATACCGGATGTTTACGAGCCGCGCTGAGTATCGTTTGCAGCTACGTGAAGATAACGCCGATATGCGTTTGACGGAGGTGGGCCGTAAGCTGGGGTTGGTTGGTGATGTGCGCTGGGAAGCCTTTGGTCATAAGCAAGCGGCTGTCGCTCAAGAGCAGCGGCGACTAAGAAAAACCTTTGTTCAGCCAGCAAATGTTTCACGTGAAACACAACAGGATGTTTTGGGTAAGGTGTTGGACCATGAGTATAGTTTGTTTGAGTTGTTGCGCAGGCCGGAGGTGCGTTACCAGGGTTTGCTTGACTTGATCCCTGTTGATGAGGAGCTGTCGGATGATGTGAAAGAGCAGGTAGAGATCTCGGCGAAATATCAAGGGTATATTGATCGACAAAAAGAAGAGATTGCTAAGCAAAAAGACAGTGAGCATATGAAGTTGGGTGATGCGATTGATTATGATCAGGTGCATGGCTTAAGCATGGAGGCCCGCCAAAAACTAGTAGAACATAGGCCGGAGACCATTGGGCAGGCAGGCAGAGTTTCGGGGATTACCCCGGCGACCATTTCTATCCTTATGATTTATATGAAGCGTAAGTATAAAAGGGGTGCGAGCCAAGGCGGCGAGGCAATATGAGAGACGTGGCTGAAAAATTAGCAATAGGTATTGCAGAAATGGGCTTGCAAGTTGCCCCGGAAAAACAACAAGGTTTGTTGGACTATTTGGCTTTATTGGCCAAGTGGAATAATGTCTATAACTTAACGGCGGTGCGCAATCCGTTGGAAATGGTAACGCTGCACTTGTTGGATAGCTTGAGTGTGTTGCCTTATGTCGAGGGTGAAAGTTTGTTGGATGTGGGTAGTGGGGGCGGGCTGCCAGGTGTTGTTTTGGCTATTTGTTTGCCAGGGTTGCAAGTAACCACGATTGATGCCGTGCAGAAAAAAGCGATTTTTATGCGGCAAGTCAAGGGGGAGCTAGGGTTGGATAACTTGCAGGTGGTGAATGCGCGCGTGGAGTCGTATGAGGCAGAGCCGTTTGATATGATTATATCTCGCGCTTTTTCTGATCTCGACTTATTTATGGCGTTGACACAGCATTTGTTGGCTGAGGATGGTCACTGGTTGGCAATGAAGGGTGTTTCGCCACAACAGGCTTTGGAGGCGCTTAAGGTAAAAAGCAAGGTTTGCCCATTGTCGGTGGCAGGTTTGGTAGCAGAGCGCCATTTGGCCATTATTGAAAATGTTTAGAAGGTCGGTTGAAAAATAAATGATGAGAATATTAGCAATTGCAAATCAAAAAGGAGGCGTAGGTAAAACTACAACCTGTGTAAACTTAGCGGCGAGCTTGGCTGCGCATAAGAAAAAAGTGTTGTTGGTTGATTTGGATCCTCAGGGCAATGCAACAACAGGCTGTGGTATTGATAAGTCGGGCCTGGAACATAGTATTTACGATGTGCTGATTGCGCAGAAAAAGTTAAGCGAAGTTGTGGTGAGAAGTGAAAAAGGCGCTTTTGATGTGGCGCCTTCGAATAGAGATTTGGCGGGCGCGGAAGTTGAGCTGGTTAATGAAATCGCACGAGAGACGCGCTTAAAGCAGGCGATTGCGACTATTAGTGGTTATGACTATGTGTTGTTCGACTGCCCCCCCGCTCTCAGCCTGGTCACAGTGAATGCGTTAACCGCAGCTAACTCAGTCATGATTCCAATGCAATGCGAATACTACGCATTAGAGGGCTTGTCTGACTTGGTGAACACCATTAAAAAGGTACGCGCACACCTGAATGCTACTTTAGAGATAGAAGGTTTGTTGCGCACGATGTTTGACACACGCAATATGTTGGCGAGGCAAGTGTCAGCACAGCTGGAAAGTCATTTTGGAGATAAGGTTTATAAAACAGTCATCCCGCGTAACATTCGCTTGGCTGAAGCGCCTAGTTATGGCGTTCCGGTGTTGATTTATGATCAATCTTCAAAAGGAGCAAATGCCTACTTGGCATTGGCGAAAGAAATAATTTATAAATAACACAATAAAATCAATGGGTTAGGATTTAAGGGGCGGGTTTATGGTGAGGAAAAAGGGGTTGGGACGAGGCTTAGATGCGCTGTTCGTGGGTGATGTAGATGACGCGGCTACGACGACCAACGATGGTTTACGTATGTTGCGTGTGAGCCAAATGCAAGCTGGACAATATCAGCCGCGCACCAAAATGGATGAAGCGGCTTTGCAAACATTAGCGGATTCGATTAAAGCCAATGGCATTATGCAGCCTATTTTAGTGAGAGAGGTTGCACCAGAGCAACATGAAATTATTGCAGGTGAGCGGCGCTGGAGGGCGAGTCAAATTGCTGGTTTAGAAGAGGTGCCAGTGCTGGTTCGTGAAATTGAAGACGAAGCGGCGTTAGAAATGGCCTTGATCGAAAATATACAACGTGAAGACCTAAACCCCTTAGAGGAGGCGTTGGGTATTAAGCGTTTAATTGATGAGTTTGCCATGACACATGAAAAAGCAGCGAAAGCCGTGGGGCGATCGCGCGTTGCAGTTTCTAACTTGTTGCGCCTGCTCACGTTAGCGGGCGGCGTACAAACCCTATTAATGGAAAGTAAGCTTGGTATGGGGCATGCGCGTGCTTTGATTGGGTTAGATCGTGCGCAACAAGTTATGTTGGCCAATAAAATAATGCAAGATAATTTGTCTGTGCGTGAAGTGGAGAAGTTGGTTAGGCAAGCAGATAAAGCGGCAGAACCTAAGCCAGCTCAAGCAGGTGCGGATCAGGATGTTCTGTCTTTGCAAAATATGTTGAGTGAAAAGCTCGGCACAGGTGTGACGATTACAGCCAAGGTAAACGGTACGGGAACGCTAAAAATTAATTATAGTAATTTGGATGAGCTTGAAGGGTTTATTAAGAAAATTACACATTAAGTGCTTTCACGCAATAATGCTTGACTAAAGGGGTGGATTAATTCAAAATGCGCGGCTCTGCTAAAAGCTAAAAGCCATTTTTTAAATTTAACCGGTTTTAGTTGGTTGAAAATATGAGCGATAACAATACAGACTTAACAGAAGACAACACTTTCGGGGCGATGATACGTTCACAGTTGCTTGCAACAACAGTCGTGGCGATAGTTGCCTTTGTAGTCTCTGGAATGAACGCATGTTTGTCTGCAATAGCAGGTGGGTTGGCGGTTACGCTAGCCGCATTTATTGCGGCTAAAGTGGCGATCAGCAAGCGTAAAGACGCAGCGTCAGTATTAGGAAGCATGTTGAAAGCAGAGCTGATCAAGATTGTATTGGTTGTTTTGTTTTTGTACATCACGATTAGAGAGTTTGAGGCGCTAGTGCCTTGGGCGTTAATTATAGGGTTAGCTGCGGCGGCAATTATTTCCGGCTCGGCCATTAGTAAACGTAGTAACCATTTGAAGATATAAGATATTATGACGACAGAGCATGCAACAGAGCGAGTAGCTGGGCACTCGGGTGAAATGACGACAGCAAGTGATTATATTAATCACCATTTGCAATTTAATGCACAGCCTGTTGGTGACGGTGCTAGTAGCTTCTGGAATGTGATTCACTTTGATATGTTTCTTATTTCATTGGTATTGGGGGCGATAGTCGCTAGTGCTATTTGGCTGGTCGCACGTAAAGCCCACGCAGGTGTGCCAAGCAAAACACAAGCATTTGTTGAGTTAATTTTTGACTTTGTCGACGGCCAGGTAAAGGGTATGTTTCATGGTGATCGCCATACATTTATTGCACCAACTGCATTAACCATATTTTTATGGGTTCTAGCGATGAACTTGATGGACTTAGTGCCTATCGATTGGTTTGCTAAGTTCACAGGCCTGTTCGGTGATGCGCATGCGCCCTTCCGCCCACTACCAACTTCAGATGTGAATACGACATTCGCATTAGCATTATCAGTTTGGGCCTTAATGATTTTCTTCTCCATAAAGGCTAAAGGCTTTGGAGGATTGATTCATGAAATCTTTGGTGCGCCATTTGGTATGCCTAAGCTATTCAAGCCGAAAAGCTTTATGGGCTTCATCGGCTTAATTGCCAGCCCTTTATTGTTGCTAGCGAACTTCATGTTCAACATGATTGAGTATATTTCAAAACCACTATCACACTCTATGCGTCTGTTCGGTAACTTGTACGCGAGTGAAGTGATTTTCTTGCTGATTGGTTTATTAGCAGCAACAGGCCTTTTTGGTATGTTCGGCGCGGTGATTTTAGGCGCGGTCTGGGCAATATTCCATATTTTAGTGGTGCCACTACAGGCATTTATTTTCATGATGATGACCATTGTTTATTTATCAATGGCACATGAACATCACTAAAATCCAGCTTGGAAGTAGTTTTAATTTAATTAGTAGTCTTTAACAAGAGAGGGTAACAAAATGGAAATGATTCAAGCATATACGGCGATTGGCATTGGCCTTATGGTAGGCATTGGTGCTGCAGGCGCATGTATCGGTATTGGTAATATGTGTTCTAGCTTCTTGGACGGTGCAGCTCGCCAACCAGAAATGATTCCTGAATTACAAGGTAAGGTATTCTTGTTGTTAGGTTTGATTGATGCGTCATTCATTATTGCAGTTGGTGTGGCATTATTGTTTGCTTTCGCAAACCCGCTATTAAGCGCTGTGGCGTAACTTTTACGATTGCTTAGCATGATTGGATTGGTCAATGAGCCAATCCAAATGATTAAGTTTTAAACTTGGAGCAAACATGAACTTTAATTTAACGCTCATTGCGCAAGCAGTTACGTTCGCGGTGTTGATTTTGGTCATCGTAAAATACGTTTGGCCGCCGCTTTTGAATGCAATTGAGGCGCGTCAAAAAGAAATTGCAGATGGCTTGGCAGCAGCTCAAGAAGGCAAAAGCTCTTTAGAGAATGCAGCGAAAAAATCAGAAGTAACGCTGAATGAAGCTAAGCAAAAGGCGAGCGAAATCGTTGGGCAAGCAGAAAAGCGTGCTAACGAAATCGTTGAAGAAGCCAAAGGCACTGCGAAAACAGAGGCGGGCCGCATTAAAGAAACCGCTAAATCAGAGATTGAGCAAGAGGTGAACCGTGCAAAAGAAGGGTTGCGTGCGCAAGTATCTGTGCTGGCTATTTCTGGTGCTGAAAAGATCTTGCGTAAAGAAATTGATGCAAAAGCACATACAACGATTCTTACTCAATTAGCAGCGGAGCTATAACTCATGGCTGAAATTTCAACCATTGCAAGACCATATGCGGTTGCTGCTTTTAAGTTCGCTAAAGAAAAGAATGCGCTGGCCAAATGGTCAGACATGCTGTCTTTAGCGAGTGTTGTTAGTAGTGATGAAACATTGCACGCAGCGATTCAAGATCCAAAAGTAGACGGTCAAGTTTTGCAAGATGCTTTTTTAAAAGTGTGTGGCGGAGAGCTGGACGAAAATGGCCAGAACCTGATTAAAACGTTGGCTGAATATAAGCGCTTATCTATTTTGCCTGTGATTAGTCGTGCTTTTGAGGATTTGAAGGCGGAAGATGAAGGCTCGATTGAGGCGCGCATTGTTACGGCAGTCAAACCAACTGTAGCAGTGATAAAAGACTTAGTGAAAAAATTAGAAGCTAAGTTTGGTAAGAAGGTAACCGCAGAAGTGGAAATTGACCCAGGGATTATTGGCGGCATGAAAATTATTGTGGGCGACACAGTGATTGATGCGACCATTAAAGGTCAGTTACAAAATTTAGCTTATTCGCTAACAGCATAAGCAAGCGATAAAAACTTTAGGAGTTTAGTAATGCAATTATCTACATCAGAAATCAGCGAACTGATTAAAAGCAGATTAGAAGACTTTGAGGTCAGCAATGAAGCGCGTACTCAAGGAACTGTTATTTCAGTAACTGACGGTATTGTACGTATTCACGGCCTTTCAAACGTCATGTCTGGCGAAATGATTGAGTTTCCAGGCAATACATATGGCTTGGCGCTTAACCTTGAGCGTGATTCAGTTGGTGCGGTGGTTTTAGGCGACTACGAGCATATTACTGAAGGCGATATCTGTAAATGTACAGGGCGTATTTTAGAGGTGCCAGTCGGTCCAGAGTTGATTGGCCGTGTGGTCAATGCATTGGGTCAGCCAATTGATGGCAAAGGCCCAATTAAAACAAAATTAACAGACAAAATTGAAAAAGTTGCGCCAGGGGTGATTGATCGTAAATCAGTTTCACAACCGGTACAAACCGGCTTGAAATCAGTTGACTCTATGGTGCCAGTCGGCCGTGGTCAACGTGAGTTGATTATTGGAGATCGACAAACAGGTAAAACTGCAGTAGCGGTTGATGCGATCATCAACCAAAAAGGCGAGAATATGACCTGCGTTTACGTGGCGATTGGTCAAAAAGCTTCAACTATTGCTAATGTGGTACGTAAATTAGAAGAAAACGGCGCGATGGAATATACCATCGTTGTTGCTGCAACAGCTTCTGATTCAGCTGCACTTCAATTCTTGGCGCCATATGCTGGCTGTACCATGGGTGAGTATTTCCGTGATCGCGGGGAAGATTCATTGATCGTTTATGATGATTTGACTAAACAAGCGATTGCTTATCGTCAAATTTCACTACTTCTTCGCCGCCCACCAGGCCGTGAAGCTTATCCAGGTGATGTTTTCTACATTCACTCACGTTTGCTTGAGCGATCAGCGCGTGTGAACGAAGCGTATGTTGAGAAGTTCACTAAAGGTAAAGTTAAAGGAAAAACAGGCTCATTGACTGCATTGCCAGTGATTGAAACAGCTGCTGGTGATGTTTCTGCATTCGTACCAACGAACGTGATTTCCATTACCGATGGCCAGATTTTCTTAGAAACCGACTTGTTTAATGCTGGTATTCGCCCTGCGATTAACGCTGGTATTTCAGTGTCTCGTGTTGGTGGTGCTGCGCAAACCAAAGTAATTAAGAAGTTAGGTGGTGGTGTACGTTTGGCGCTAGCTCAATATCGTGAATTGGCTGCTTTCGCGCAGTTCGCTTCTGATTTGGATGAAGCTACACGTCAACAGTTAGATCGTGGACGTATGTTTACTGAGCTAATGAAACAAGCACAGTACTCACCATTAAGCGTATCTAACATGGCGGTTACTCTGCTAGCGGCCAATAAAGGGTTCTTCGATGACGTACCAACAGAAAAAGTATTAGCTTTCGAAGCTGGCTTACACGGCCACATGAAATCTAAATACAAAAAACTGATGAATGCAGTTGAGAAAAACAAAGCCTTGAGTGCCGATGACGAAAAAGCAGTAGTCGATGCGATCAAAGATTTTAAATCATCAAGCGCATATTAATCTCTAGAAAATTAGGACAATAAAATGGCTGGTAGTAAAGAGATTAGAACCAAGATCAAGTCGGTAGAAAATACCCGCAAGATCACGAAAGCAATGGAGATGGTTGCTGCTTCTAAGATGCGCAAGGCGCAGGATAGAATGCGCGCATCACGTCCATATGCAGACAAAATTCGTAACGTTGCGGCTCACTTATCTTATACACAACCTGAATATAAGCATCCATTTTTAATTAAACGTGATGTGGTTAAGAATGTTGGTTTGATTGTAGTGAGTTCTGATAAAGGTTTATGTGGTGGCTTGAACACTAACATGCTACGCCTTTCTGTTAATCAAATGAAAACCTGGGAGACAGAAGGCAAAAACATTAAAGTCAGCGCCTTCGGTAATAAAGGCCTGAGCTTCATGACGCGTATGGGTGCAGAGGTTACATCTAACGTAACAGGTTTGGGTGATGCACCACATTTAGAGACGCTTCTTGGCTCTATCAAAGTGATGTTGGACGCTTTTGAGGCGGGCGAAATCGACCAATTATCGATTAGTTACACCAAGTTCATTAATACCATGAAACAAGAGCCTGTGATTGAGCAATTGTTACCATTGTCGGGTGACAAGCTGGGTAGTCCTGATGGTAACTGGGCTTATATCTATGAGCCTGAGCCGGAGCTAGTGATTGATGAGCTCATGACACGTTACATTGAATCAATGATCTATAGCGCAGTAGCAGAGAATATGGCTTCTGAGCAATCATCTCGTATGGTTGCAATGAAATCAGCGTCTGATAATGCGAAAACAGTGATTGAAGATTTGAAGCTTGTTTATAACAAGGCACGTCAAGCAGCGATTACAAAAGAGATTTCAGAAATTGTCGGCGGTGCCGCGGCAATCTCTAGTTAATTTTATTTATATTATAAAGTATCTGACTAAATATTGAGTTAGGAAAAAAGATGGCAAAAGCAAATCAAGCAGTAGCAGGTAAAGTAGTTCAATGTATTGGCGCGGTTGTGGACGTTGAATTCCCACGTGACAATATGCCAAAGGTATATGATGCATTGATTATTGATGACAAAGAGTCACAAGCAGAAAAAGGCTTAACATTAGAAGTGCAACAGCAATTAGGTGACGGCATTGTCCGTACAATTGCCATGGGTTCATCTGATGGATTGGCACGTGGTACCGCATTTAAAACAACAGGCTCGCAAATTACTGTACCAGTTGGTACTGGTACTTTGGGCCGTATTATGGATGTGCTGGGCCGCCCAATTGATGAAGTGGGCCCAATTGACTGTAAAGAGCGCCGCTCAATTCACCAAAAAGCCCCTGCTTTTGAAGAGCTATCACCTTCTGTTGATTTGTTAGAAACAGGGATTAAAGTGATTGATTTGGTTTGCCCATTTGCTAAGGGCGGTAAAGTTGGTTTGTTCGGTGGAGCGGGTGTTGGTAAAACCGTTAACATGCTTGAGCTAATTAACAATATTGCTAAACAGCATTCAGGCTTGTCTGTATTCGCCGGCGTTGGTGAGCGTACACGTGAAGGCAATGACTTCTACCATGAGATGGCAGAAGCTGGCGTGATTAAGCTTGACGACATGAAAGAGTCAAAAGTAGCCATGGTGTTTGGTCAAATGAATGAGCCACCAGGCAACCGTCTACGTGTAGCGCTTTCTGGCTTAACAATGGCTGAGAAATTCCGTGATGAAGGCCGCGACGTGTTGTTCTTCGTTGATAATATCTACCGTTACACGTTGGCTGGTACTGAGGTATCTGCGTTATTAGGTCGTATGCCTTCAGCTGTGGGTTATCAACCAACACTTGCTGACGAGATGGGTAAACTGCAAGAGCGTATTACCTCTACTAAAGCGGGTTCAATTACTTCTATCCAAGCGGTATACGTACCTGCGGATGACTTAACTGACCCATCACCAGCAACAACGTTCCAGCATTTGGATTCAACTGTTGTGCTTTCACGTGACATTGCTTCTCTTGGCATCTACCCTGCGGTTGACCCACTAGATTCGTCTTCACGTCAATTAGACCCGTTAGTGGTTGGTGAAGAGCATTACGCTGTAGCACGAGGGGTACAGCAAACATTGCAACGTTATAAAGAGCTACGCGATATTATTGCTATTCTGGGTATGGACGAGCTTGCTCCTGAAGATAAATTAGCGGTGGGTCGTGCGCGTAAGATACAACGTTTCTTATCACAACCTTTCCATGTTGCTGAGGTGTTTACAGGTGCTCCTGGTAAATACGTACCACTAAAAGAAACCATTAAAGGCTTTAAAGCGATTGTAGCTGGCGAGTATGATCACCTACCAGAGCAAGCTTTCTACATGGTTGGCGGTATCGAAGAGGCTGTTGAAAAAGCCAAAACACTTTAAACTAAGTTTGTGAGAAATAAATAATGGCAAATACAGTTCGTGTTGACGTAGTAAGCGCTGAAGAGGAAATCTTTTCTGGCGAGGCTGAGCTTGTTGTAGCACCAGCATCAGAGGGTGAAGTGGGTGTTTACCCACATCACGCTCCGATGATTACAATGATTAAACCAGGCGCACTACGTATTAAACTACCAGATACTAAAGAGGAAATGTTAATCTTTATCTCTGGCGGCATGCTGGAAGTGCAACCAGGTTTAGTGACCGTATTGGCAGATACAGCAATACGCGGTCATGATTTAGATGAAACTAAAGCCATTGCTGCTAAAGAGGCCGCAGAAGAAGCGATGAGAAATAAAGCTTCTGATATGGACTATGCTAAAGCACAAGCTGAGTTGACAGAAGCGGTGGCACAAATTCAAGCGATTAAAAGATTAAGTAAGCAATAAGAGATAAGAGATACATAATAAAAAAGCGGCTTTTAGCCGCTTTTTTATTATCAACTACCTGAGTACGTACATGAAGCTGCTGACCCGTAGTAGAATAACCCGTTATATGAAAAACAATCAATTAAACATTATTATCCTGGCGGCTGGCAAGGGCACACGTATGCACTCTATCCAGCCAAAAGTGCTACATCAAATTGGTGGGAAGAGCCTTTTAGGACATGTTTTAGATTGTGCTAACAGTTTAAATCCAAGCAAAATTATTGTGGTTTATGGTTATGGTGGTGAAAAGGTGCAAGCCGCCCTTCAGCAAGAAAATTTAGTCTGGGCCGAGCAAAAAGAACAGCTAGGCACAGGCCATGCAGTGCAACAGGCATTGCCGTATTTAGACGAAAATTCAAAAACCCTAATATTGTTGGGCGATGTGCCATTAATTAGTAGCGCAGCTTGCAATGCTTTGCTTGCGCAAGCAGATAGCCAACTAATGATTCAGTCATTCAACAAGTCAAACCCTACCGGGTACGGCAGAATGGTACGTAACGAACAAGGTTTAGTGCATGCT
This sequence comes from uncultured Methylophilaceae bacterium, assembly GCA_913009235.1. GTDB lineage: Bacteria > Pseudomonadota > Gammaproteobacteria > Burkholderiales > Methylophilaceae. Next base: position 65,550 of record CAJVXS010000003.1, read on the forward strand.
ATAGTTGAAGAAAAAGATACGATAGCAGCACAACGTGACATTAATGAAGTAAATACTGGCATTATGGCCATGCCGACTAAACAGCTAAAAGGCTGGTTAAATCGATTAACGAATAACAATGCACAGCAAGAATATTACTTAACAGATATCGTTGGGTTTGCCGTTGAGGATAATATCCAAGTCCATGCTGATATCGCTGATGATGAATGGTCAGTGACTGGCGTTAACAGTAAACAGGATTTAGCTTTAATCGAGCGCGTCTACCAACAACGACAAGCAGAGGTGTTGCTCAAAAAAGGCGTAACCTTATTTGATCCGGCACGCATTGATATCCGTGGGCGGCTAGAGACAGAAAAAGACGTTACAGTCGATGTGGGTTGTATTTTTGAAGGTCAAGTGCGGCTGGGAGAGGGGGTGAAAATTGGTGCTTATTGCATTATTAAAAACGCTACCATTGCTGCTGGCACGACCATTGCACCGTTTACTCATGTCGATGATGCAACCATTGGTGAAAATAGCAAAGTAGGGCCATATGCAAGGTTGCGCCCGGGTACTGCCTTGGGTGGTGAAACGCATGTCGGTAACTTTGTAGAGCTTAAAAATGCACAAGTAGATACGGGGAGTAAGATTAATCATTTAAGTTACGTTGGTGATGCGACCATAGGCAAAAAAGTAAACATTGGCGCGGGTACGATTACCTGTAACTATGATGGCGCTAATAAGTTTAAAACAGTCATAGAGGACAATGTATTTGTTGGATCAGATAGTCAATTAGTAGCGCCTATTACCATAGGTAAAGGTGCGACCATTGCCGCTGGATCAACCATTACAAAAGACACCCCTGCCGATGCATTAACCCTGTGCCGTGCAAGAGAGCAAAAATCAATTCTCGGTTGGAAAAGACCAGTCAAGGCAAAGAAAGACTAAGCGTATGTGCGGTATTATCGGTGCGGTTGCAAAAAAAAATATAGTTTCTACGCTGGTCGAAGGCTTGAGTCGTCTCGAGTACCGTGGTTATGATTCTGCTGGTATTGCCATTTTAGATGGTGATATTAAGCGTGTCCGTGCAGTAGGCCGTGTGTCAGCAATGCAAACGAAAGCAGAGAGTGAACAACTATCGGGCTTGGTTGGAATTGGCCATACGCGCTGGGCAACCCATGGGGGGGTGACAGAACGCAATGCACACCCACATGTTTCGCGCGATGAAATTGCAGTGGTTCACAATGGCATTATTGAAAACCATGATGAACAACGTGACCGTCTAATAGCGCTAGGCTACACATTTATATCACAAACAGATACCGAGGTCATTGCACACTTAATCCATCACTTTCATGATAAGGGTGAGTCCTTACTATCATCAGTAAAGATGGCAGTTAAAGAGTTGGCAGGCGCTTTTGCCATTAGTGTTGTTACAGTTAAAGAACCCAATAGCATGATAGCCGCACGTCAAGGTTGCCCGCTACTAATTGGCTTGGGTGAAGAGGCGAACTATATTGCTTCTGATGTATCAGCGGTATTAGCAGAAACACGACAAGTCATTTATTTAGAAGATGGGGATGTTGCCGAAATAACAGCAAACGGTGTGGCCATTTGGGATGCAATAGATACCGTGGTAGAACGTGAAATACATGTGAGTGATGTGTCTTTGGCTAGTATGGAGCTGGGCCCATATACGCATTTTATGCAAAAAGAAATCCACGAGCAACCACGTGCGCTGACAGATACGATTGAAGCGTTGATTGATGATGCAAGTTTCTCCCCAGCACTGTTTGGGGAAAGTGCTGAAACTATTTTTCAGCAAGTGGATAGCGTATTAATCCTGGCTGCAGGTACTAGTTATTATGCAGGCTTAACTGCAAAATATTGGATGGAGAGTATTGCAGGCTTGCCGACTAATGTAGAGGTTGCGAGTGAATACCGTTACCGTACTTCTGTACCAAACCCGAAACAACTAATCGTTACTATCTCTCAGTCTGGTGAAACACTAGACACTATGGAAGCGCTTAAGCATGCAAAAAGTTTGGGGCAAGACCTGACATTATCGATTTGTAATGTGCAGGAAAGCGCACTACCCCGCGCCTCTGAGCTAGTCCTCTATACACGTGCTGGTGCGGAAATTGGCGTGGCATCGACCAAGGCCTTTACGACACAATTAGTCGCACTGTTTACCTTGGCAGTAGTGCTTGGCAAGCAGCATGGCCGTGTCAGCAAAGCAGATGAAGATGGTTATTTGGGTGCACTACGTCATTTACCTGTCAGTGTGCAATATGCGCTTAATCTAGAAGTGCAAATTAGTGAGTGGGCTAAACGACTTGGAGATAAAGAGCATGCCTTATTTTTAGGGCGCGGTGTCCATTATCCGATTGCAATGGAAGGCGCACTAAAGCTCAAAGAAATTTCCTATATTCATGCTGAAGCTTACCCAGCAGGGGAGCTAAAACATGGGCCATTAGCGCTAGTTGATAGTAATATGCCGGTTGTGGTGATTGCACCAAATGATACCTTGCTGGAAAAAGTGAAATCCAACATGCAAGAAGTCCGTGCGCGTGGTGGGGAGCTATTTGTATTTGCTGATGCAGACAGCCACTTTGTGGGGTCAGAAGGCGTGCATGTGATTCGTACACCACGCCATGTGGGCGTGCTTTCTCCAATCTTGCATGCCATTCCCGTGCAGTTACTGTCTTACCATGTTGCTTTGTTGAAAGGGACAGATGTAGATAAGCCAAGGAATTTGGCGAAGAGTGTAACTGTAGAATAATTTTGAATAGTGAATATGCTGGGTATCGAAACTATCTATTAAGCTATTTGTGATTCAATATTACTTGAGATAATTACATCCCCAGTAAAGCTTATAAGGTGTTTATCGAAAAGCAGCAAGCCAGGCCCTACAACCAATCCCATTCCGTTCTTTCTTTATGGGGAGCTTTACGCATAATGCGATCCCATAAAGCAGGAGGAATGAAGCGCATCAACCTAGCCACCCAGCCCATTTGCCAAGGAATAATAATAAAGCGGCGCTTCTTCTCGATGGCTGCAATACATTTCTTTGCAAAAACATCAGCACCCATTAAAAAGGACATTTTGTATTCGTTGATGCCCGTCATAGGTGTGCGAATATAGCCAGGTGCAACAGTTGTTACATCAATACCATAAGTCCTCATTTCAACGCGTAAGCTTTCAAGATAAGTAATAGCAGCAGCCTTACTTGCACTATAAGCACCTGCCCCCGGTAAGCCACGAACGCCAGCAACACTAGCGATACCCACTAATTGTGTTTGTTCAGTCAGTGGCGCTTCTTGCATAGCAGTAACAAATGGACTAAACGTCTTCACCATCCCCATTACGTTAATATCCATAATGGCTTGGAACGCTGCAATATCTTCTTGATGTTCCGTGAGTGTGCCACGGCTTACACCGGCGCTGGCAATAACAATATTGGGGGCACCAAAGCGCGCTATAAAATCGAGTGCAGCCTCATTAAGGGCTGCACCATCTCTAACATCAAGCGCATAAATGACACAGGTTGCATTATATTTAGACTCAAGTTCTTGGGCGACTTGTTTTAAAATATTTAGTTTGCGCCCTACTAAACCAAGTACCAAATTCTGGTGTGCAAAATTAATGGCGTATTTGTGAGCTAAAGCTAAGCCAATACCGCTGGAGGCACCTGTTATCAATATTTTTTTCATATGGCTTCCACTTATCGTACACAATAAAAAACCCGCTAACATAATTGCTTGGCGGGTTTAGTGAACAGTTACTTGAGCCTAGAAGTCAACTTGACCCTGTCAGCCGCCTTAATTATTTTTTTGATGCACGTATATTTTTCAGAATATAGTCAACTACTTGTAATGCTTGTGCATTACCACCAGCCATTGTACCGGAAGTAATATACTTACCATCAATAACAAAGCTAGGAACGCCAGTTGCACCTGATGAACGGAATACTTGCGCAGCACGTTTAAGCTTGGCATTAACAGTAAAAGAGTTAAACGTATCTTCTACTTTTTTGCGATCCAAACCACTGGTATTGATTATCCAATCAATAGCAGCTTTTTGCTTTGTTGGATTTAAATTTTTCTGTTTATGAATCGCTTCAAATAGCTTGTTGTGCAACTTTCCTTGAATACCCAATGCATCCATCGTGTAATAAGCTTGTGCCATCGGTGTCCAGCTAGGGTTAGGTAAGCCAGGCATGCGCTTAAAGTTAACATCAGCAGGCTTGCTCTTCAGCCAAGTATGTAATGGTGTTTCCATGTGGTAGCAATGAGAACAACCATACCAAAAAATCTCCATTACTTCGATTTTTCTTTTGTCTTCTGTTGGCAGTGTTTGCGCAACAGTATCAAACTGTTGTCCTAGTTGTGGTGCTGCCGAGGCAGTGTTGCTTAAGCCCACAGTGCTTAACATGACAATAAGCGAGAGTAACAATTTTTTCATTATTGATCCTGGATTTCGTAATTAATGGGATGTATATAGTATACCGATTGAGAGACAACACAGCTGATGCTTAATTTCAGTTAGCTTCACTTATTTTGCCTCAGTTTTCACTTTAATCAAATTAGCACTAAAGCTATTCGCTAATAAATCAGCACGAGTTTTACTAATGGAAGCAATATTTTTTAATGGCCCAACACGTACGCGGTGCCATGTACCTTGTCCAGGGGGGATGGCTGTTTGTACAAACGCTTCAAAACCTTGCAGGGCAAGTTTGGCTTTTAGATTATCAGCATCAGCCTCTGTTCTAAACGAGCCCACCTGTAAAAAATAACTTTCTTTTTTGGTTTGTATGTTAGCGGTTTTGTTTATTTGCGCAATTTCTTTTACTGCCACAGCGCTTTCTATTTTAGGCAAGATGGTATAGAAATCAAGCTTGTCTTCAGGTATTTCATTTTCTGTATTAACGCCCGGTTGTTCGGCCTTTGTACTATCAGTCAGCGGTTCGATTTTAGATGGCTTGGACTTTGGATTTTGGAATGGGCTGGTATCGCCTTTGATATACACGGTCAGTCCAGCGGTGACCAAGACGCCGAGTAAGAAGCCGATCATCAGGCCAGATAGGAATGGGCTCCCACTACTTATTTTTTTCGACTGGGGCTTGTAATCTCTATTCATTATCTGTATCCATTTATTACTACATTTACTGGGAGCTTACATTTCAAGGGGTGCGCTAACCCCAAGCAAATGTAAACCATTCTTTAAAACATGCTTTGTCGAAGTGATTAACGCCATGCGTGCCAGCTTAGTTGGCGTATCATCTACTAAGAACTTTGTGTCATTGTAATAGCTATGTAACTCACTCGCACACTCTTTTAAATAATTGGCAATCATATGTGGCGCTAAATCATTCGCTGCCTGTTGTACGACATCAGGAAACTCACTCAGCTTTTGCATGAGTATGGCCTCACGCGGTGAGGCTAATGCGCTTAAATCAGTTGCGGCTAGGCTTGATGTGTCGCCTCCCCACTGCGTTAATACGCTGCAAATGCGCGCATGCGCATACTGAATGTAATACACAGGGTTGTCATTGGTTTGCGCACGGGCAAGGTCAATATCAAATACCAATTGTGAGTCTGACTTGCGCGCTGCTAAGAAATAACGTGTTGCATCACAACCCACCTCTTCAATTAAGTCGCGCAATGTAACATAGCTACCGGCTCGTTTAGACAGCTTTACTTCTTCACCGCCACGCATTACCGTCACCATTTGGTGCAATACATAACTAGGCCAGCCCTTTGGAATGGCCACATCTAACGCCTGCAAGCCGGCCCTCACCCTTGTAATCGTACTATGGTGATCTGCACCTTGCTCATTAATCACTTTTGTAAAACCACGATTCCATTTTTCCAAATGGTAAGATACATCAGGGACAAAGTAAGTATAGCCCCCCTCTTTTTTACGCATCACGCGGTCTTTGTCATCGCCGAAGTCAGTAGTGCGCAACCAAAGTGCGCCCCCCTCTTCGTAAGTATAGCCACTCTTAATTAAGGACTGTACAGTATCTTCTACTTTGCCCGATGCATAGAGTGCGCTTTCTAATGAAAATACGTCGAATTGGATTTGGAAGGCACGCAAATCTAAATCTTGCTCATGGCGCAAATAAGCTACGCTAAAATGGCGAATAGATTCGATATCTTTTAAGTCGCCGCTGGCGGTGACTTTAATGTCATCAGCGACAATGGTTTCTTTGGCTAAATAAGCAGTAGCAATATTGGCAATATATTCACCGCGATAACCGTTTTCTGGGAAGCTAGAGTCATCGGTTGAAACACCATTCGCACGAGCTAGTACTGATATCGCCAGGTTGTCAATTTGTGCACCTGCATCGTTGTAGTAAAACTCACGAGTTACATCCCAGCCATTTGCGGCTAATAAACGCGATAAACAATCGCCCACTGCCGCACCACGACCATGGCCTACATGCAAGGGCCCAGTTGGATTTGCTGATACAAATTCCACTTGTGCTTTTTCGCCCTTGCCTGTTTGGTTTTGACCATACTTATCACCAGCTTGCAAAATGGATTTAACCACGGCATGCTTGGTATCTGCTGCTAAATAGAAGTTAATAAAACCAGCACCAGCTACTTCTACTTTTGCTATCTTGTCGCTTTGGGGCAATGCTTGAATGAGCTGCTCAGCAATCGCACGCGGATTTTGACGTAAAGGCTTTGCCAGCATCATGGCAAGGTTGCATGAAAAGTCGCCATGCGCAGCCGATTTAGGCCGCTCTAAAATAATGTTTATACTAGCCGAGTCCTCAACCAAGGTGTGGGCTGCTTGCACGAGTAGGTTTGAGATGAATTCTTTCAATGGTCGCTTCTTAAATATCGGTTAGCCAAAGCTAAATTAGAAAGTTGTATTGCATTAAATGCACGAAACCAGTATTTTAACCTATTAAGCCACTACACTAAAACTATCTATACGCCTCTTATCGCCCATGCCAAAGCAAATCCTTAGAGTTGGACTTGATGTACCGTTAAACCGCTTATTTGATTATGTAAATGACGGATTTAACGCACAAGTTGGGGCGCGTGTTGCTGTTTCATTTGCAGGGCGCAATTTGGTTGGTGTGATTGTTGAAATAACGGACACTTCTGCTGTGCCAGCAGTTAAGTTAAAAGCTGTACAGCATGTGTTCGATGGTGTGGTGTTTGATGCCAATATGTTTAAGTTGCTCAACTTTTGCGCAAACTATTATCACTACCCGCTAGGACAAGCCATGATTGCGGCTCTGCCATTGCGCTTACGTCAGATTAACCCAGCTAAGATGCGTAAAAGCTATGTTTACCAGCTTAACCAAACTGTCGACATTGCATCTTTACCGAAACGACAGGTTGTATTGAAACGCACTGTGCAAGCTTTGCAAGCCAACATCAGCTTAAGCGAGGCCCAATTAGCAGAAATCTCAACGGGTTGGCGTAAGGCTATTGCAACATTAAAAGAAATGGGTTGTTTACAGCAAGCAGAAGTCGTTGCTGTGAAAGCTAGTCTGCAATCATCCAATGTGGAGCCAACATTAAACGCTGAACAGCAGCAAGTCATACAGTCCGTTTTAGGTGAAGCCAATCACTTTAAGCCGTGGTTGCTATATGGCATCACGGGCAGTGGTAAAACTGAAGTGTATATCCAGATCCTAAAAACAGTCCTGGCTGAAAGGGGTGCACAGGCTTTAATTTTGGTGCCAGAGATTAATTTAACGCCGCAATTAGAAGCACGCTTTAGAAGCCGACTAAGTGAATACCCTTTGGCCACTTTGCACAGCAATTTAAGCGACAGTGAGCGCTTACAATCTTGGTATTCTGCTAGTACAGGGGCAGCAAAAATCGTGGTCGGTACGCGGCTGGGTGTATTTTCAGCCATGCCAAATGTGAAAATGATCATCATTGATGAGGAGCATGATAGCTCTTACAAGCAGCAAGACGGTATGCGGTATCACGCCAGAGACATTGCCATTATGCGGGCCAAGCAGTTGGGCATTCCGATTGTCATGGGTAGTGCCACTCCGTCATTAGAAACTTGGCATTTAGCAAAGAAGCAACAATATGGATTATTGCGATTAAAGGAGCGTGCCGTAGAGAGCGCGAAACTGCCTAAAATTAATTGTATTGATATCGGCAAGTCACCGACAGAAAATGGGCTGTCCCCTATTCTGGTTCGCGAGATGGGAGAACGGTTAAGCCGTGGCGAACAAAGTTTGATATTTTTAAATCGCCGCGGCTATGCGCCCGTATTGCATTGCAGCGCTTGCCAATGGGTCGCGCCTTGTGTGCGCTGCTCCGCACGCTTGGTCGTGCATCTTGGCCAAAAGCAGCTTAAATGCCACCATTGTGGACATGAGCAACGTATCCCAGTGCAATGTCCAGATTGCGGCAACCCTGATCTAAGCCCTGTTGGACAAGCGACGCAAAGGCTTGAGCAAGCGCTAGTGGATTTATTTCCCGCGGCGAATGTTGCCAGAGTCGACCGTGACAGCATACGCAATAAAGGTGCATTGACTGATTTGTTAAAAAAGGTGCAAGAGAAAGAAATTGATATTTTGGTCGGCACACAAATGTTGGCAAAAGGCCATGACTTCCCACACTTAACCTTGGTCGGTGTGATCGATACCGATACTGCCCTATTCAGTCCAGATTTTCGTGCAAGTGAGCGGCTTTTTTCTCAACTCATGCAAGTTTCAGGCAGGGCTGGCCGCGCAGAAAAGCCGGGCGAAGTGTTGATACAAACCACCTTTCCACAACATGCATTATTTGATGCCTTACGCGCACAAGATTATGAAACCTATGCCAATGCTTTATTGGACGAACGTGCTGCCATGGATTTCCCACCAACTAGCTACTTTGCCTTGTTGAAAGCTGAAGCAAGTTATTATAGCCAAGTATTAACGTTTTTAAATGATGCTGTTGCATTAGCACAGCAGATTCCCAATGAGGTGATGGTCTATGACCCACTCAGGCCGCAGTTGGAGCGATTAAACAATATGGAAAGAGGCCAATTACTGCTGCAAGCCAATAGCCGCACGGCATTCCATCAGTTTTTAAGGCAATGGATGCCGCAATTACGTGCACAGATATTGGCGAATAAGGTACGCTGGGTGCTAGATATAGATCCGATTGAGTTCTAGCAAAGCATGGTAAGCCGTTTAGCATTTTTTAGCTGTTTGCAGGTAATTCGTATAAAATTACAAAAGATATTTTTGCCAAATACCGACAGCATCAGTAATAACGAACTAGACTCCATTGAGTCTTATGAACGGATAGAGAGCAATGACCAAAACACCCCCATGCGTAATGACATTTTCAGCAACTGACCCCAGTAGCGGTTCGGGCTTGCAAGCGGATGTTTTAACTTTGGCGAGCATCGGCTGCCATCCCTTGTCCGTTGCCACTGGTGTTACCGTGCAAGATACCGCAGGTGTTGAAAATGTCATGGCATTAGATGCTGAGTGGATTAACGATCAAGCGCGGGTAATATTAGAAGATGTCAAAGTGTCTGCGTTTAAGCTGGGCTTGTTGGGTAGTGTGGAAAATGTGGCGGTGATTGCCGAGATCATGGCGGACTATCCTGATGTACCCTTGTTGATTGACCCCGTTTTAACTTCAAGTCGCGGTGATGATTTAAGTAACGAGGAAATGCAAGCTGCGATGTGTGAACTACTGTTCCCACAAGCAACACTGATTGCACCGAATAGCATAGAAGCGCGGCGATTAGCTTTTTATAATGAAGATGAAGAGGGTAAATATACTTCCTTAGAGGAAGCTTCGCAGCGCTTATTGGGGCTCGGCCCTGAGTATGTGCTGATTACTGGAACGCATGAGCGTACCACCGATGTGGTGAATGGGTTGTACGGCGCAGAAGGGCTGATTAAAGAGTATCGCTGGGAGCGATTGGCTAGTAGTTATCATGGCTCAGGTTGCACTCTAACCAGTGCAATTGTGGCGTGCTTGGCGCATGGCTTGACCATAGAAGAGGCGCTGCAAGAAGCACAAGAGTATACGTGGCAAACGCTTAAAAATGCTTTTAGACCAGGGATGGGGCAATTTATTCCTGATCGATTCTTTTGGGCGCGAGAAGAAAATGAAGCATCAGCTTCAGATTTTGAAAAGCCATCATCCATTCAGCACTAGTTCTTTAATCCACAGCCACGAAAAGATGCGATACCAAGGTTGGAGTCGCCTTGGTGCGTGATTATTACAATGTCGCTATAAAATAGCAGATAATAGCTAACAATTTAACTAAACTTTATTCGTAAGAACGAAACAATTCAAATCATGACATCACAAAATCAAATACTATTCGAAAAATCCCAGCACCTGATTCCAGGCGGCGTTAACTCACCAGTACGTGCATTTCGTAGTGTGGGCGGCACGCCAGTTTTCTTTAAAAAAGGGCTGGGGTCTAAGCTGTGGGATGTGGACGGAAAAGAATATATTGACTATATCAACTCTTGGGGGCCGATGATTGTTGGCCATGCACACCCCGAAGTGATTGAGGCAGTACAAGCTGTTGCTGCCAATAGTTTGTCGTTTGGCACGCCGACAGGTTTAGAGTTGGAAATGGCTGAGATGATTAATAAGCTGGTGCCTAGTATGGAGCAAATACGTTTAGTGAGTTCTGGTACTGAAGCGACGATGAGCGCGATTCGCGTGGCGCGTGGCTTTACAGCTCGCAGCAAGCTGGTGAAATTTGAGGGTTGCTATCACGGGCATGCTGATTCGCTGCTGGTTAAAGCAGGTTCAGGATTGTTGACGCTTGGTGAGCCAGACTCAGCAGGGGTGCCAGCAGAGGTGGCAGCCAATACATTGACCCTGCCTTATAATGATGTTGAACAGTTAGAGGCCTTATTTAAGCAATCTGCTAATGAGATTGCCTGTGTCATTCTTGAGCCGGTTGTCGGCAATATGAACCTAGTCAAGCCGACCGAAGCCTTTCTAAAAGCATTGCGTGATTTGTGTACTCAGCATGGCGCAGTATTGATTTTTGATGAAGTGATGACTGGCTTCCGCGTACATTTAGGTGGAGCACAGGCACTTTATGGTATTAAGCCGGACATGACTACGCTGGGTAAAGTGATTGGCGGCGGTTTGCCTGTCGGCGCTTTTGGCGGGCGTAAGGACATCATGTCTGGCTTGGCGCCATTAGGTAAAGTGTATCAAGCGGGTACGCTTTCAGGTAATCCGGTAGCAGTAACTGCTGGGCTTAAAACGTTAGAGTTGATTCAAGCACCAGGTTTTCATAAAAAACTAGCTGCACAGACGCAAAAACTAGTCGACGGTTTAATTGCTGCAGCTAAAAAAGTCGGCGTTACATTCAATGCGCAGGCTGTAGGCGGCATGTTTGGGATGTACTTCAGTGAGACATGCCCAACCTCTTTTGATGAGGTAATGGCTTCAGATAAAACCGTTTTTAATACCTTTTTCCATAGCATGTTGGAGAGTGGTATTTACCTTGGCCCATCTGCTTTTGAGGCAGGGTTTGTTTCTGCAGCCCACACAGATGCTGATATTGCGGCAACAGTAGCTGCGGCAGAAAAGGCTTTTCAGGAAAGTTTATCCAATAAATAGCTTTAAATTGTTCGCTATGTGATTGATAGCATGCGTATTTAACGGTATCATTCTTGGTTCCGTTAAATGCGCAAGATATGCTTGAGAATATCGTAATGAATATGAACAACCCAATTAATGACCAGGATTCAAAAGTGACTAGGTCGACAATTATCCAATCAGCTGAAAAATCGATAAAAGCAACGCCAGAAAAACAAGGCTTGTATAGCCCTGATCATGAGCATGACGCATGTGGCGTTGGCTTTGTGGCGCACATTAAAGGCAAGAAAAGTCATCAAATCGTTCAGCAGGGTTTAGAGTTGTTAACCAACCTAACCCATCGAGGTGCGACTGGTTATGACCCTAAGCTTGGTGATGGCGCTGGTTTGCTCATGCAAATTCCAGATGCATTTATGCGGGAAGAGGCAGCTAAGCTCGATATTGAACTGCCACCAATTGGTCAGTATGCGGTTGGTAATTTGTTTTTACCACAAGTATTAAGCAATAGAGCTCAATGTGAAGGTGTGATTGAGAATATTTTGCAGGAAGAAGGCCAGGTGTTGCTTGGCTGGCGCGATGTGCCTGTAGATAGTAGTAATATTGCAGAAGCAGCGCAAGATGTTGAGCCAATGATGCGCCAGGTGTTTGTCGGCAGCAATTTTGACGACCCTGAAGCGTTTGAGCGTAAATGTTATGTAATGCGTAAACGTATTGAGCATGCGGTACGTCATTTGGAAATTCACGACAACGCGTATTTCTATGTACCATCATTGTCTTCACGCACCATTGTATATAAAGGCATGTTGCTAGCGAACGAGGTCGGTGTTTATTACAAAGATCTAGTCGATGAGCGTGTGGTGTCAGCATTGGCATTGGTACATCAACGCTTCTCAACTAATACCTTCCCATCATGGCATTTAGCACATCCATTCCGCATGATTGCGCATAATGGTGAAATTAACACCGTGCAAGGCAATGTGAACTGGATGACAGCACGTCATGCAGCGATGCATTCAGATTTGTTGGGTGAGGATCTGGAAAAGGTATGGCCATTAATTATTGCTGGCCGCTCAGACTCTGCTTGTTTTGATAATTGTTTAGAGCTGTTAGTAGCCGGTGGTTACAGTGTGCCGCATGCCATGATGATGATGATTCCAGAGGCCTGGAATGATAAAGCCATTATGGATGAAGATAGACGCGCTTTCTATGAGTATCATGCAGCGATTATGGAGCCATGGGATGGTCCGGCAGCAGTCGCATTTACCGATGGTAAAACTATTGGTGCAACATTGGATCGCAATGGGTTGCGCCCAGCACGTTACTTAGTGACCGATGATGACGTTGTAATGATGGCTTCTGAAATGGGTGTGTTGACATTCCCAGAAGAAAAAATCGTGAAAAAATGGCGTTTAGAGCCGGGGAAAATGTTGATGATCGACATGGAGAGAGGCCGCATTATTGACGATGAAGAAGTGAAGGGAACGTTAACGAGTGCTAAGCCATATCGTCAGTGGATTGATGAAACACGTTACAACATTTGCGATTTGCCCAAAGTTGAGGCGCAGTATGAATTAAAAGAAAGCTTATTAGATACGCAGCAAGCTTTTGGCATGACCCAGGAGGATATTAAGTTCATACTAGGGCCAATGGTCAAGAATGGTGCTGAAGCATCAGGCTCTATGGGCAATGACGCGGCGCTACCAGTATTGTCGAACAGGCCTAAGGTTTTATATAGCTACTTTAAACAGTTGTTTGCGCAGGTAACCAACCCGCCAATTGATGCAATTCGTGAAGAACTGGTGATGTCATTAGTGACTTTTGTTGGGCCCAAGCCTAACCTGCTTGAACTGCATGAAACAACGCCGGATGCGCGCTTGGAAGGCAGCCAGCCTGTCCTCAGTGAAGAAGGCTTTGCTAAAATCATGGGCATCAAGTCAATTACCAATGGTGATTACAATTCGGCTTCATTAGATATGTGCTACCCAGCTGCAGAAGGTGTAGCGGGGATGGCATCTGCATTAGCCGCGCTATGTGCAAAAGCAGAGCAATCAGTTGTCGAGGGTTTTAATATTATTGTTTTAAATGATATGAATATGGATAGCGACATGGTTGCTATCCCAGCCTTGTTAGCGACTTCTACTGTGCATATGCATTTGGTTGACGCTGGCTTGCGTACGCAAACGGGCCTGGTTGTTTCAACAGGTTCGGCACGTGAAGTGCATCACTTTGCCTTGCTAGCAGGTTACGGTGCTGAAGCAGTATTCCCATGGTTAACTTACAAAACGATTGCTAACATTACTGACAAGCCAGAAGAGGCGAGCGAGAACTTTATTAAGGCCGTTGGTAAAGGGTTGTATAAGGTTATGTCTAAAATGGGCATTTCTACTTATCAGTCATACTGTGGTGCACATATCTTCGAAGCTATTGGCTTAAACTCACATTTTGTGGATGCTTATTTTAAAGGCACAACAACCCAAATTGAAGGTATTGGTTTAGATCAGGTCGCTGAAGAGGCACTTCGCTTGCATCAAAATGCTTTTGGTAATGACCTTGTACTTAGCAATGCTTTAGAGGCGGGCGGTGACTATGCTTACCGTGTACGTGGTGAAGAGCATATGTGGACGCCAGACTCCATTGCCAAGCTGCAAAATGCAACGCGCACTAATAAATACGATACTTATAAAGAGTATGCAAAATTAATCAATGACCAAACACGCCGTCACATGACATTGCGCGGCTTGTTTGAGATTAAATCAGCGGGCACAGCAATTCCATTGGAGCAAGTGGAGTCAGCTAAAGAAATTGTGAAGCGGTTTGCAACTGGGGCCATGTCGATGGGGTCCATTTCGACAGAAGCGCATGCGACATTAGCCGTTGCGATGAATCGTATCGGGGGCAAATCAAACACTGGTGAAGGCGGCGAAGATAAGAAGCGCTTTATCCCGATTGCAACAGATACGACGATGTCAGAAGTGTTCGGTAAAGAGTTCATTGAGGCTGATGTTAAGTTAAAAGCGGGCGACTCAATGCGCTCTAGCATTAAGCAAGTCGCGAGCGGTCGTTTTGGTGTGACTGCAGAGTACTTAGCGAATGCGGATCAAATTCAAATTAAAATGGCACAAGGCGCTAAGCCAGGTGAAGGTGGCCAATTACCAGGCCATAAAGTCAGCCAGTACATTGCTACTTTGCGCTTTAGTGTGCCGGGGGTTGGTTTGATTTCTCCACCGCCACATCATGATATTTACTCAATCGAGGATTTAGCACAGCTGATTCACGATTTAAAAAATGCTAACCCCAAAGCTTCAATTTCAACAAAACTCGTTTCTGAAACTGGTGTTGGTACGGTTGCAGCTGGTGTTACAAAAGCAAAATCAGATCACATTGTGATCGCAGGCTATGATGGCGGTACAGGTGCCTCCCCACTCACTTCAGTGATGCATGCAGGTACGCCTTGGGAGTTAGGCCTGGCTGAAACGCAACAGACATTGGTATTAAACCAATTACGCGGCCGTGTCATTGTACAAGCCGATGGCCAAATGAAAACAGGCCGTGATGTTGTGATTGGTGCATTATTAGGTGCCGATGAGTTTGGCTTTGCAACGGCACCATTGGTGGTTGAAGGTTGCATCATGATGCGCAAGTGCCATTTAAATACTTGTCCAGTGGGCGTCGCAACACAAGATCCAGCATTGCGTCAGAAATTTACAGGTGAGCCAGAGCATGTCGTGAACTACTTCTTCTTTGTGGCAGAAGAAATTCGTGAATTAATGGCAAGTATTGGTATTGCTAAGTTTGACGATCTCATTGGCCGTGCAGACTTGCTTGATATGCAAGCTGGTATCGATCACTGGAAAATTAATGGTTTAGACTTTAGTAAAATCTTCCACTTACCAGATATGCCAGCAAGCGTTGCACGCTATAACGTAGAAGGCCAAGATCACGGTTTAGTCGGTGCATTAGATAATGTGTTAATTGAAAAAGCAAAACCGGCGATTGAAGCAGGTGAGGCAGTGGTGATTGAGACGTCAATTTTAAATATCAACCGTACAGTTGGTACGATGCTATCGAATCAAATTGCCAGCAAATATGGCGATGCTGGATTGCCCGATGATACGATCAAAGTTAACTTCACTGGCACATCAGGGCAAAGTT
Source organism: uncultured Methylophilaceae bacterium (assembly GCA_913009235.1). Taxonomy (GTDB): domain Bacteria; phylum Pseudomonadota; class Gammaproteobacteria; order Burkholderiales; family Methylophilaceae. Next base: position 81,245 of record CAJVXS010000003.1, read on the forward strand.
TCGCAGCATTCTTAGCCAAAGGCATTACATTCACCTTAACAGGCGATGGTAATGATTACGTCGGTAAGGGCTTAAGTGGCGGCCGTATTGTTATTAAAACGCCAGCAGCATTTAGCGGCGCTTCACATGAAAACATTATTGTGGGTAACACGGTAATGTACGGTGCAACACGCGGTGAGACTTACTTCGGAGGTGTTGCTGGCGAGCGCTTCTGTGTACGTAACTCAGGCGCCTCAGCCGTTGTTGAAGGTGTTGGCAACCATGGGTGTGAATATATGACGGGTGGTACAGTGGTTGTATTGGGTGTTACTGGTCAAAACTTCGCAGCGGGTATGAGTGGTGGTGTGGCTTATATCTATGACCTAGATGGCGAGTTTGCTAAGCGCTGCAACATGAGCATGGTGACATTGAAAAAAGTTGAGCCAGCTGATGCTGATGTTAGCAAGGTTCAGCACTTAGGTCAGCCAGATGAAGTGACGCTAAAAGGCTTAATCCAAAACCAGGCAGATTTAACTGATAGCCGGCGCGCACAAGCTATTTTGGCTGATTGGGATAATGAAAGAACTAAATTTGTAAAAGTCATGCCAATTGAATATGAACGTGCACTAACTGAGTTAGCTGCCGCAGCAAGCAAGGAGGCCGCATAATGGGTAAAGCGACAGGGTTTAAAGAGTTCGAGCGACTATCAGAAGGGAACCTTCCAGTTAAAGAGCGCGTTCAAAATTACAAAGAGTTTATATTGCATTTAAGCGATGATGATGCAAAAACGCAGGGTGCCCGCTGTATGGATTGTGGCATTCCATTTTGTACGACTGGCTGTCCTGTTAACAATATCATTCCTGATTTTAATGACTTGGTATACAACCAAGACTGGAAGCAAGCGATTGATGTGCTGCACTCGACCAATAACTTCCCAGAGTTTACCGGCCGTATTTGCCCTGCACCATGTGAGGCAGCCTGTACGCTGAATATTAATGATGATGCCGTTGGCATTAAATCCATTGAGCATGCCATTATTGATAAAGCTTGGGAAAATGATTGGGTGACACCGCAAATCAACCCTAATAAAACAGGAAAAACAGCTGCTGTTGTAGGCTCTGGACCTGCTGGTTTAGCCGCAGCACAACAGTTGGCACGTGCTGGTCATGCGGTCACTTTGCTAGAAAAAAATGATCGTATCGGTGGTTTATTACGCTACGGCATCCCAGACTTCAAGATGGAAAAGTCGCACATTGACCGCCGTATGGTGCAGATGGAGGCAGAAGGCGTCACGTTCAAGACAAATCAATATGTGGGCGACAATGTCAATGCAGATGATATATTAAAAGCGTATGATGCTGTTGTGCTGGCAGGCGGTGCAGAGCACCCTCGTGATTTACCTGTGCCCGGACGTGAATTAGATGGCGTTCATTTTGCAATGGACTTTTTAGTGCCGAATAATAAAGCGGTGGCAGGTGATACGATTGCTGACCAAATTAAAGCGACAGATAAACATGTCGTTGTTATTGGTGGTGGTGATACGGGTTCTGACTGTGTTGGTACTTCTAACCGTCACGGCGCGGCCAGCATCACGCAGTTTGAATTGATGCCACAACCACCTGAGCAAGAGAACCGCGCCTTAACATGGCCAAATTGGCCACTTAAAATGCGTACATCAAGCTCGCATGAAGAAGGGGCAGATCGCGACTGGTCAGTGGCAACAAAAGCATTAGTTGGTGAAGATGGTAAAGTCACTGGCTTACAAGGTATTAGGCTAGAATGGAAAGGCCGAGAAATGACTGAGGTTCCAGGCTCAGAGTTTACGATTAAAGCAGACCTAGTCTTATTAGCGATGGGCTTTGTTTCACCAATCTCAAAAGTACTGGATGCATTTGGCATTGAAAAAGATGGACGAGGCAACGTAAAGGCAACGACAGATGGCGAAGGTTGCTACTTCACTAGTAAAGATAAAATCTTTGCTGCGGGTGATATGCGTCGTGGTCAATCATTAGTTGTATGGGCTATTCGTGAAGGTCGTCAATGTGCGAAAGCGGTTGATGAATTCCTGATGGGTTCATCAGCATTGCCACGATAAGTTACTAGAGTCATAGTAAGCTATATGTAGTAAATAATGGGGATACAAGCTTGTATCCCCAATTTTTTGGAAAAGAGTAATGAATATGCAAACACTTCAGAATGATACTTTTTTAAAAGCATTGATGCGCGAGCCTATTGACTACACGCCGGTATGGATGATGCGTCAAGCTGGGCGTTATTTGCCTGAGTATAAAGAGACGCGTAAAGATGCGGGCAGCTTTATGGATTTGTGCCGTAATGCGCAGTTTGCAACGGACGTGACATTGCAGCCGTTAGATCGCTACCCATTATTGGATGCGGCGATTCTCTTTTCTGATATTTTAACTATTCCCGATGCGATGGGTTTAGGGTTGTCATTTGAAACAGGTGAAGGCCCACGATTTGAGCGCACTTTGCAGCAAGAGGATGATATTAAAAAGCTGGCTGTGCCTGACATGGGCGACTTGCAGTATGTCTTTAACGCCGTATCCAGTATTCGCAAGGCGTTGAATGGTCGAGTGCCTTTAATTGGCTTCTCTGGCAGTCCTTGGACGCTGGCGACTTATATGGTCGAAGGAAAAGGCGGCACTGACTTTTTAAACATTAAAAAAATGGCGTATGCGCGACCTGATTTGCTGCACCATATTTTAGAAACAACTGCTCAAACTGTGATTCAGTATTTGAATGCACAAATTGAAGCAGGCGCACAAACGGTGATGATTTTTGATTCATGGGGTGGCGCGCTTTCACATAACGCTTACATTGAGTTCTCACTCAATTATATGAAAAAGATTATTGCTGGCTTAACTAAAACAGCCGATGGCCGTAAAGTGCCATGCGTGATGTTTACTAAAGGCGGTGGTCTTTGGTTAGAGGCGCAGGCTGAATCTGGCGCAGATGCCTTAGGTTTGGATTGGGCTGTCGATATAGGACAAGCACGAGCACGTGTGGGTGACACAATGGCATTGCAAGGCAATTTAGATCCCGTGGTGCTGCTGTCGACACCGGAGGCGATTGATAAAGAGGTTGCTAATATTTTAGCGAGTTATGGTCATGGTAACGGGCATGTGTTTAATTTAGGGCATGGCATTACACAATGGACATCACCTGAAAATGCAGCAGCTTTTCTTGAGGCTGTTCGTAAACATAGTGTTCAGTACCATCAGCGATCACAACCATCCTAGCAACAAAATAAATGTTCAGTAACGCACCTATATAGCAGACAAAAAAATGGCTCTTTATTAAAAAGAGCCATTTCAATCGAGGCTGTTACACCTCAGGTTTTATGTAACTTAAGCTTTCTGAATATTAGAAGCTTGTTTACCTTTTGGTCCGTCAGTAACGTCAAAAGTTACTTTTTCGCTTTCTTTCAAACTTTTGTAACCGCTATCAACGATTGCTGAGAAGTGAGCGAATAAATCGTCACCACCTTCGTCTGGAGTAATGAACCCAAAACCTTTTGAGTCGTTAAACCATTTTACTGTTCCTGTAGCCATGTTTTTATATCTTTCATACTTTAAATAGGGAGGCACCCTGAAAACTTGGGTTTTAAAATCATATGCCTAACTGACTTAAAATTGAAAAATCCAACGCCTTAGTACGCTTTGTACACGCTCTGTTACAGAAAGACAAGGGATAAAGCCACCTTTTTCCAAAAAAAGCACAAATAAGTGCATTTATTGGTGTTTTTGTTGCTAAACAGTCCATCGAAGCCTATACTCCGTGGGTTATTGTGACGGTATGCAATTTAGAAGATTTTGGAGTAAATAGGTGGCTAAAGAAGAATTAATTGAAATGAATGGCGTGGTAACAGAAGTGTTGCCAGATTCACGTTATCGTGTGACATTAGAAAATGACCATAAATTAATCGCCTATGCAGGCGGTAAAATGAAAAAGAACCATATTCGTATTTTGGCGGGAGACAATGTCACTTTAGAATTATCGCCATACGATATTAATAATGGACGTATTACATTTAGACATATCGAACCAGGTAGTAATAACTTTACACCTCGTAAAAGACGGTACTAAAGGTAGTTGTTATTCGTTAGATAATAAAAAAGCTCCTTTCGGAGCTTTTTTAGTTTATGCGTTTCATTTATGGCAACATGCGTTTCATGGTGTCATCTTTATCGATAAACTTATGTTTAAGAGCCCCAGCGATATGCAGCAATATAATAAAGATTAAAATAATGCCAGCAATTTCATGTATTTCATGAAAGATTTCTTTTAGTGGCTCACTATCTATACCATTTATTAGTTTAATGCCGAACCATTTCACGCCGTACTTGCTGCCAACTGATTGAATCAAACCACTGACTGGGATAATGACCATTAGCGCATAAAGCAAATGGTGCGTACCGGTCGATAGTTTGCGCTCCCAAGCTTTATAGCTAGCAAGCAGTGTTGGTGGTTTGTGCGTGATACGCCAAAAGATACGCAGCATAATTAAACCCATAATCGTGATGCCAAATGATTTGTGCAAGTTGTAGTAAAAGGCTCTAGGAGACTCTTCTTTCACTAGGCCCCAAGTGTAGATCCCCCAGTTAAAAAGATCATAGCTCATTTGTTTTGGTGCCTCTTTAGGTAAGTCAGTCATGAACCAGCCCAATGCAAGCATGCCGATTATGCCGAACCCAATCAGCCAATGTAAAAGAACGGCGGTCTTGGTATAACGATTACTCATAGCATTTTCCTTTTAATACGTTTTTAATCTTTATTTTGTGTGACAATCATAAAGTACTTTATTGTTAGGTAGCATTTTAACCGTTAACAACGAATATAATCAGCTTATGAGAATTTTAATACCATTATTAGCACTGTTAATGTTGTCTAGTTGCGCTAACAGTAAGTCGACTGGTTTCTTAGACAATATCGGTGATGGTATTTATGTGCATCATGGTGAGCATTTAGATGTTGATACGGGCTACCAAGGTGATATTTGCAATATTAGTGTCGTCGTAGGAAGTAAGGGTGTTGGTGTGATTGACACTTCGGGAAGCTTGACAGTAGGCAAACAGCTACGGGCTGCGATTGCAGAGATTACGCAACTACCTATTTTATATGTAGTCAATACGCATGTGCACCCTGATCATGTTTTTGGTAATGCGGCTTTTGTTGCGGATAAACCAACCTTTGTAGGACATGAAAAATTAGCAGAGGCGATGCAGCTGCGTGAAGAAGGTTACGCAAAATTGAATGAAAAATATCTAGGAGAGGATGCTAAAGGGAGCGATATTGTCATTCCTACTTTAGCGGTGAAAGAGTCTTTAGAGTTAGATTTGGGCGGCCGGATATTAACAATAACAGCGCACCCTGTGGCACACACCAATACAGATGTCACGGTAATTGACAGCCAAACACAAACATTATTTACTGGAGACTTATTATTTATTGAGCGCACGCCAGTGCTTGAGGGCGATATTAAAGGCTTAATCTCAACGTTAGAAACACTGAAAACATCTGCCGACGTGAAACAAGTGGTGCCTGGACATGGGCCACAAACAACCGAGTGGAAGCAAGCGATTGATAATGAACTACGTTATCTAACGCTATTGCTAAAAGACATCCGTGCAGGGATAGAAAACGATATTGGCTTAGAGGAAACAATGGACACCGCCGCAGCAAGTGAAAAAGATAAGTGGGCGCTGTTTAAAGTTTCGAATCGACGGAATGTGAACATCTTATATCCCGCTTTAGAGTGGGAATAAAAAAGCGGCTAATGCCGCTTTTTTATTAATTGCTAGATACTACTTGCGATTATCTAAACTAAAAACTGTTTGTGGGTGGCAGCTAAGTAACAACATGCCGCCAGCAATGCCCAGGTATAAGAAGAATACCTCAGGAATTTTAGTTCCTAGCACTAATGCTAAAAAGAACGCTAACCCCGCTAGTAGGCGCGCAAACAATTTCGTTTTGAAACCAACTAGCAAGCTTGTCCCTGCAATTAATTGGACCAAGATTAATATTGGCGCAAAGATAGTGGGTAATCCAAATTGACCCAATGTGACTTGATATTGCACGTAGCCATCAGGTGTATACATAATCGCACTTAGGCGTAAAAGCACTAAGCCTAAAAAAACCAATGCTAATAAAATTCGCGCTATTGCTGTTTGATACATTTGCATCGTTCCATCCTTAAATTCACAGTTTAAAATTATGCATGCATAATGCCTAAAAGCACTATGGACTGCAAGTTTTACAAACTAGGTTGTCAAAATTGATGCAAGAATTTTATCTTAAACAAGTTACTTGGGCTACACATGAAGCACAGTTACGGCTGATTCGAGAACAAGTTTTTATTGTTGAGCAGCAAGTGCCTGTCGCTTTGGAGTGGGATGAGCATGATGTGGCTGCATGGCATTTACTGGCTTTCAACCAACCAGAGGTGGTAATTGGCTGCGCACGCATTTTGCGCAGTGGCAGCATAGGGCGCATGGCGGTGCTGCAAGAAAAGCGCGGGTGCGGTGTCGGTAAAGTATTATTAAGTGCAGCTATCACACTCTGTAAACAGCAGCGCCTAAAAAGAGTGACGCTTTCTGCGCAAACACATGCCACATCATTTTACGAGCAAGCAGGCTTTTCCATCGCTAGTGATGTGTATTTAGATGCCAATATCCCGCATGTGGATATGCAGCTTATGTTTTAAGTCGCCGCATTAAAATTGTATAATCCACCATAGATTTTAAGCTGGTTTCTAGTTCAATTATGAAGGGCATGTATGTCAAAAATTATTTTAAAAGCAGGCGAAGCAACATTATACACAGAGGGTAAGGACACCTCTGCTGCAATGCCGGAAATTCTCATAGGCGCAGTTGATGGCCCAGTTGGCCAAGCATTCGCTAACTTAATGCAACAAACCAAAGGTCACACAGCCATGTTTGCTGTGCGTGACTTGAACCAAATGGTGCGTCCAGTTTGCATGACGGTACCAAAAGTGACTTTAAAAGATTCAGCTAACATTGATTTGTTCGGCGGCTTGGTACAGGCAGCAACAGCTGATGCGATTTTAGATTGTGTGATTGAAGGCATCATCCCTAAAGACGAAGTGAATGACCTTTGCATTATCAGCTTGGTATGGATTGATCCGGGAGCTGCTACAGATCCTAACTTAGACAAAAAAGACATGTACAAAAATAACTACGAAGCGACTAAGCTTGCGATTAAACGTGCATTAAATGACGAGCCTAGTATTGATGAATTAATTGCTAACCGTCAAAAAGTAAAACACTGCATGTGGGAAGATAGCTGGGATCAAGACTAAACCGCTTGTTGGCGGCCTTATCTGTTTTTTTACTTTCTTCCAATGCTTCCTCCTACTTGAAATTTAGCAGAATGTTCCTAACAGGCGTAGGCAATGCGGCACAAATCGCGTCGCCTATCTCCATCCAAACATACCCCGCCTTTTCTTTTCGAGCTGGTGTGCTGGTGACTTGTAAGGACTGCGGCGTAATGGCGAGCTTGTAGTGGGTAAAAACATGATTAACGATAGCTAACGGTTCGTCTGGTTCTACAGTTAAACCAAATTTCTCATGCGCTACTTCACTCGCAATCTCAGTCATGCTGGTTTCAGGTAAGCTCCAAAGCCCTGCCCAAATACCTTTTTGGGGGCGCTTTTCTAGTAGCACCTCATTGCCCATGCGAATGACTAGCATGGTGGTTTCTTTGTGCGGCATGGTTTTTTTCGGTTTGGGGGTTGGTAGGCTTTTCGTTTGATCGTTAGCTAATGCTTTGCAGCTTTTACTCACTGGGCAGAGCGTACATTTTGGTTTGCTGCGTGTGCAGACGGATGAGCCCAAATCCATCAAGCCTTGCGTATAAGCAATGGCGCCCTTAGGTGGATTTTCTTGTTCGGCAATAGACCATAGCTGTTGTTGAATAGCTGGCTTACCCGTCCAACCTTCGATGAGAAAGTGTCTTGCAAATACGCGTTTCACATTGCCATCTAAAATCGGTTGTGGGCGGTCTAAAGCAAAGGTTGAGATGGCAGCGGCAGTTGAGCGACCGATACCTGACAAGCTGACAATGTCGCCAAAGTCAGCTGGAAAGATACCGTTAAAATTATCGATGATGGTTCGTGCAGCATTATGTAAATTGCGCGCACGCGAGTAATAACCTAAACCGCTCCAAGACTGCAGCACTTCTTCTTGTGTCGCATTGGCAAGGTCTGCAATGGATGGAAAGCGCGCCATGAAATTAGCATAATAGCCAATGACGGCGGCGACTTGGGTTTGTTGCAACATGATTTCAGATACCCAAATAGCATAAGGGTCTGTAGTGTTTTGCCATGGTAAGTCGTGTCTGCCATGGTCTTTTTGCCATGTAATAACCTGAGCGTAAAATTTAGACATTTATTTTCGAGGGTGAATAGCATTTACCAGTAATAAAAAAGCACTAGCGCGCCAAATGCAATACGATACCAAGCAAATATAGTGAAATTGTGATTAGCAATATAGCGAATAAATACTTTAATGACAACGAGCGCAGCGATAAATGCGGTGACAAAGCCAATTAAAAATATCCACACATCATCACTAGCCAGCAAATCTTTGCTTTTGAATAAGTCATAAGCGGTTGCGGCAAACATTACAGGAATCGCTAAAAAGAATGAAAACTCAGTTGCCGCAGTGCGAGATAAACCAAACACCATGCCACCGACAATGGTTGAGGCAGCTCTAGATGCTCCAGGAATTAAGGCAATGGCTTGGATAAAGCCTATCTTCAGCGCATGCTTCCAGTCCATGTTATCTACTGAAGTCACTGTGACTTTAGGTAGCTTCCTCTCTATCCATAAAATAATAAAGCCACCAATAATCAATGCAATAGCAACTGATTTTGGATTAAACAATAAGGTTTTAATTTGATGGTGAAAGGCTAGGCCGATAATTGCCAGTGGTAAAAAAGCAATAAACAAGTTAATCACTAGTTGCTGTGATTTCTTCTCATGTAAATTGGTGGTGACATGCATGACCTTTGTACGGTACTGCCACACTACAGCTAGTATCGCGCCTAGCTGAATAATGATTTCAAAAACATCACGTTTGTCTTTGCTCAAAAAGCCAAGTACATCGCCTGCAATAATGAGGTGCCCAGTGCTGCTAATAGGCAAAAATTCAGTAGCACCTTCTACGACGCCCATAATAATGGTTTTGAGAATTAACAATAAATCCATGAGGTACTTTTCTTAAGTCGTTATTGAACAAGGGTTCATTTTATCAGCTCAGTAGCTGAGGAGGTGACGGCAAAAAACAAATGGCGCCTAATATTGCTATTGGCACCATTGTTAATCTTTAGCTTTTATTTCAGCATGCCCTAAAACTGTTCGTTATCGCGCAGGTAGCGCCACATCCCTGGTGGTAGTTTACCTAAATTTACACTTCCAATGCGTACACGCTTTAGGCCCACCACATGCAAGCCGACCATTTCGCACATTCGTCTGATTTGGCGCTTTTTACCTTCGCGTAAGACGAAGCGTAATTGGTCTTCATTTTGCCAGCTGACTTTAGCTGGTTTCAGTTGCTCACCATCTAAGCTTAAGCCGTGATTTAAACGTTCAAGGTCTGTATCGCTTAACTCTCCTTCGACACGAACCAAATATTCTTTCTCTACGCTGGTGTCTTGCCCAATCAAATGACGTGCGACACGACCGTCTTGAGTAAGCACTAACAAACCCGTTGAATCAATATCTAAACGGCCTGCCGGCGCAAGCCCTTTTAAGAATCCCCGTTGGAATTCTTTTTCATTAGCCTCGTTAAGGTCGGGATCTTCTACCCACTCATTATCTGGGTGCACTAAAACAATCGCAGGTTGGTACCCATCTTCAGCTTGGCCGCTCACATGACCAACTGGTTTATGTAGTAAGATGGTGACACTCTCGGCTTGATACTCCATGGCATAGCCGCTGACAATGATTTCTGCATCTGGGCTTACTCGTGAGCCTAACACATCAATAATTTCACCATCTACTTTTACCCAGCCATTGACGATCCAATCATCAGCCTCACGGCGTGAACAAAGTCCAAGTTCAGCCATTAGTTTAGAGAGCCTTGGCTGTGTATTGCTTTGTGTATTTGGCAGCTTTTCGGCTGCTTTTTGATGGGCAGCCGTTTTACTTGCACGGGTATTATCAAACTCACTTGCGACAAAACCATCACGTGCTTTACCACCACGCCTTGGCGGATTGCGGTAATTACCTTCGCGGTCTGCATAGTTGCGGGTTGTGTCGGCCTGTACTTTGCCGCCCTCGTCCTGCTGCTTATCCGGGACTCGGTTATTTCCCCTCTGCGATTTACGCTGTTCGCGCTCACTATTGTTATCCACAAAAGAACGGTCTTTAAACTCACTTCTTAAAATGGGGCCATCAGCCTCGGCTGGCGCTCCTTTGCTTTCATGTAAGCTACCGTCGTGTTTGTGGTTACGTTGGCGCGATGACTGTTCACCAGCACCCTTAAATGTTGGTCTAGGCGGTGGCGGTTTACTGCGGTCGCGTTTAGAAGGGTCTGCACGACGCACAGGTGATTTTCGCGCTGTGGGTTTGTCAGATTGCTTTTTGTTTAGTTTAATTGTGGTCAAAATGGGTTCCTAATTTGAAGTGCATTTTAACAGAGTAATATGTAAGTTTACATCTTGCATTAATTAAAAAGGCGGCTGCTATTTGCTGTTATCGAGGTAAGGTTTGGCGAGGCTCGTTTGGTTTTAAACCAAGGTTAACTAGGTGAAGATATTTTATAACTCAATTATTGAGAAGAGCTGATAAAGCGCTTAGGATTTCAGCTGGCGATCTCCGGGGTGGAAAAAGCAATAATTATAGGACCTAGTTGATTCCCGTTCCGGTTAGTCTGATGGATTTTTTGCAAATTTATTAGGCAAAAGCACAATAGCCAATCGTCTTTTTGGCTTTTACAGGATAACTCAAGAGCGCTATCTTAGGGGTCTTATTAGAATAGCAACTTATGGCTTATACTTCGCTATAATAGCCATTATCGTTTTTAATAATATGTAAGATTGCCTTGAATGAGTTATTGGTTTTGAATTTAATATGAAAATAGTTCCAGTTATTCTCTCAGGAGGTTCAGGCACACGCCTTTGGCCCTTGTCTCGTAAGCAATATCCTAAACAGTATTTGCCTTTAGCGGGTGATAACACCATGCTGCAAGAAACCATTCTTCGCTTGAACGGCCTAGATAATCTTGCAGATCCGATTATCATTTGTAATGCTGACCATCGTTTTTTAGTGGCTGAGCAATGTCAGAAAATTGATATTAAAAATCCAATAATATTACTTGAACCCATTGGTAGAAACACCGCCCCTGCTATTGCCGCTGCAGCACTGCAATCACTTAAAGAAACAGATGATGCGGTACTACTAGTTTTATCAGCTGACCATGTTATTCAAGATGTTGATGTATTTCATCAGGCAGTTGATATTGCTAGCCAGCAAGCACAAGAGGACAAATTGGTAACTTTCGGCATTGTGCCAACGGATGCAAATACGGGTTATGGCTATATTAAATCTTCGAAACAAAGTATTGATGGCGCAGGTAAGGTTGAAGAGTTTGTTGAAAAGCCAGATGTTAAAACTGCTGAGAAATATATAGAGCAGGGCAGCTATCTTTGGAATAGCGGTATGTTTATGTTTAAGGCGGACACGCTCATTGATGAACTAACCACTCAATCACCTGATATTGTTAAAGCCGTTAATAACTCTGTTAGTAGTGCAGTGCGTGATCTTGATTTTATTAGGCTAGATCGAAAAGCCTTTGAATCATCTCCAAGTGATTCGATTGATTGCGCTCTGATGGAAAAATCTAACAATGTTGTTGTTGTTCCACTAGATGCTGGCTGGAATGATATTGGGTCTTGGTCTGCGCTGTATGATATTGGCACAAAAGATACTAATGGTAACGTTATTCAGGGTGATGTATTTACCGAGGATACAATCAACACTTATATTAATGCTAATCACCATATGGTGGCAACTATCGGCGTACAAGATCTAGTGATAGTAGACACGCCTAATGCCACATTAATAGCAACTAAAGACAAAGCACAAGAAGTTAAAAAGATTATAGAACGGCTTCAACAACAAGGCAGAGGGGAGCAGCTTTGTCACCGCAAGGTCTATCGCCCATGGGGATGGTACGATTCTATTGAGGAGGGTGCTCATTTTCAAGTGAAAAGACTAAATGTTAACCCAGGGGCAAAGCTTTCACTGCAAATGCATCATAAACGTGCAGAGCATTGGGTGGTAGTAAGTGGTACAGCCACAGCCATTAATGGAGAAGACATCCTTACACTAACAGAAGGTGAATCAACTTATATTCCTGTTGGTACAACGCATAGTTTAGAAAATAAAACCAATGAACAGCTAGAGATAATTGAAGTGCAAAGTGGTGCTTATCTAAGCGAAGATGATATTGTAAGATTTGAAGACATATATGGAAGAATTGAATGAAGAAAGCATTTATAACGGGAATTACCGGACAAGATGGCTCATATTTAGCGGAATTGTTATTAGATAAAGGTTATGAAGTTCATGGGATATTAAGGCGTGCGTCTGTATTTACAACACAAAGAATTGAACATATTTTTGAACATGAAAGAATGTTTACTTATCATGGAGATTTGACAGATTCAAGCAATCTTCATAGATTATTAATGAAGATTAAGCCTGATGAAATATACAATCTGGGCGCACAGTCACATGTAGCTGTATCTTTTGAAGTGCCTGAATATACTGCCGATGTAGTTGGCTTAGGGGCGATTAGGTTGCTGGATGCAGTTCGTGATTTAGGTCCAGATTGTAAATATTATCAGGCTTCAACGTCAGAACTTTTTGGCGGCCTTCCAGGAACTGAACCACAAAGCGAAACAACACCTTTTTATCCTAAATCTCCATACGGAGCAGCTAAACTTTATGCCTATTGGGTAACGGTAAATTATCGTGAATCATATAATTTATTCGCATGCAATGGCATTTTGTTTAATCATGAGTCGCCACGTAGAGGTGAGACATTTGTAACTAAGAAGATTACTCAGGCAGCTGCAAGGATTTATCAAGGTCGGCAAAAAGTATTAAAATTGGGAAATATGGATGCTAAGAGAGATTGGGGGCATGCTAAAGATTTTGTCTATGCGCAATGGTTAATGCTACAGCAAGACAAGCCACAGGATTATGTTATTGCAACAGGCGAAACTCATACCGTTCGTGAATTTGTAGAAGTTGCATTTAAAGAGGTTGGTATAGATATTGAATGGCAAGGCGTTGGTGTGGATGAAAGGGGTGTAGACAAAGACACAGGAAATACTTTAGTTGAAGTGGATGAGAAATATTTCCGACCAGCAGAAGTTGAATTATTGTTGGGCGACCCTACTAAAGCTGAGAAAGAGTTGGGCTGGAAAAGAAAGGTATCATTCCGGGAGCTAGTTTCAGGGATGATTAAATACGATTTGGAAAATGACGATTTTGGTGGTAAAGAGTGAGTATAGAGTTTGATATTAAGGAGTCTGCTGTAATCAACGGTGTTTATATCTTGACACCATCAATTTCTGAAGATGCAAGGGGTAATATCTGGACTTCGTTCTTAAAAGATGAAGTTGAAGAGCTATTGCCGAGCGATTTATATTTTAAACATGACAAGTTTTCAACCTCTAAGCACAATGTTTTAAGAGGCATTCACGGCGACACAAAATCTTGGAAGTTGGTAACTTGTGTACATGGTGAAATCCAGCAAGTAGTTGTAGATTGTAGAGAAGGTTCGCCAACATATAAACAGTGGCAAGATTTCATAATCAATCAGAACAGCCAGCAGCTCATACTTATTCCACCAAATATGGGTAATGCTTATTATGTTAATAGTGAGAACGCAGTTTATCATTACAAGCTCGCCTACACGGGCGACTATATTGACGCTGATGAACAGTTTTCACTAAGCTGGAATGATGACAGTATCGGCATTAATTGGCTATCGGATAATCCATTCTTATCAAACAGGGACGCAAAGTAAGTGGAAAAAATCACACATAATGGACAAATAATATCAATTATTTACAGAGATAAGGATTGGGTAAAAGGCCTTAATTTTATAACGCCAGATGAGCTTTTTGTGCAAGTAGGGTCATGGTGGTATGACAAAGGTAGAAAGCTGGATTCTCACATTCATAAAGAGTTTGATCGCAACGCCACAAGGACGCAAGAGACAATTTACGTAAAACAAGGCTCGGTAAAAGTGTTGCTTTACACTGAAAGAGAAGAATTTTTTCAAGATTATATTTTATATCAAGGTGACCTTGCAGTTTTTGGTTATGGTGGACATGGCTATGAAATTTTAGAAGATGATACTCAAATTATTGAATCAAAAAATGGTCCATTTATTTCTGTTGATAAAGATAAAAAGAAGTTTAAGGGTTAGGTGTGAAATTACATTTAGGGTGTTGGCATAGAAATATACCTGGTTTTGTTAATGTTGATTTATGCGATATGGAACATATAGACTACAAATCAAGTATTGACGATTTATCTATGTTTGACGATGAATCAGTTTCGTTAATATATTCAAGTCATTGCTTTGAATATTTTAACCGTCAACAAGCAGTTGAAGTCTTAATGGAATGGAATAGAGTTTTGAAATCAGGAGGAATTTTGCGCCTAGCTGTTCCGGATTTTGATAGTTTAATTCGAGTGTATCAAAAGACTAATCAAATAGAAAATATCCTAGGCCCTTTATATGGAGAAATGGATATAGATACACGGGATGGCAAAACAAAACTTTATCACAAAACGATTTATAACTTTGATAGCTTATTTAAGATCCTTAATGAAAATGGCTTTTCAGATGTTATAAAATATGACTGGAAAAATACAATTCACAAAGATTATGATGATCACTCTCAAGCATATTTCCCACACATGGATAAGGAGAACGGTATTTTGGTAAGTCTTAATGTGGAGGCAACAAAAATATGAGCGATTTTATAATGCAAATGCGTCCTTGGTTTGGCGATGAGGAAAAACAGGCGCTATGTGAGTACATGGACGAAGGTGGCTTCATTACTGAGTTCAAACGTACTGGTAATTTTGAACAAATGTTAGCCGACTACACGGGTGCCAAGCATTGTGTAGTGGTGAATAATGGCACCATCAGTCTAACACTGGCGGCAATGGCAGTGGGTGTTGAGCATGGTGACGAGGTAATTGTGCCCAACTATACAATGATTGCCACGCCAAATTCGGTCAAAATGTTTGGCGCGAAGCCAGTGTTTGTCGATGTAGAATCTGAAACACTGTGTTTGGATGTAGCGTTAGTTAAGCAAGCGATAACATCAAAAACCAAGGCCATTATGTTGGTATCTGCTAATGGCCGTTATCCCAAGGCAGGCATACAAGCATTTGAAGATTTATGCAAAGAAAAAGGCTTGGTTTTAATCGAAGACTCTGCCCAGTCTTTGGGTTCTTTTTATCCAGATGGCAGGCATATTGGCACTGTCGGCCTGGTGGGTAGTTTTTCATTTTCAGCGCCAAAAATTATATCAACAGGGCAGGGCGGAGCAATTATCACTAACGACGATACGGTAGCCAATAAATTACGAAAATTAAAAGACTTTGGCAGGAGTGGTGGTGGTAATGATATTCATGATGAAATAGGCTTTAACTTTAAATTTACCGAATTACAAGCCTGCATTGGTATTGAGCAGATGAAAAAATTACCTTGGAGGGTGGATAGAAAAAAACAAATTTTGAAGCTTTATCAAGAACTGTTAAAAGAGGTTAGTCAAATACAGTTTTTTAATCAAGATTTAGAAAATACAACCCCTTGGTTTATTGACTGTCTAGCAGAAGATAGAGAAAATTTGATTGCGCATTTAAAAGAACAGAATATAGGTTCTAGGGTAATGTATCCACCCATAAATAAGCAAAAAGTTTACCTAATGCCAGGCGAACATCCTATTGCAAATTTGGTGGGTGAAAAAGGGTTGTGGTTGCCGTCATCAGGGCAATTGACTGATGACGACATTCATCGCATTTGTTTAGCCATTAATATTTTTTATAGCTAGAATGCAAATAAAAATAATTTTACTAAGAGTAGATGTTCTAGTGAATATTGTTGTCATAGATCCTCTTAAATTTATTGGATTTAATTACAAAACTGATTTAAGGAATGACATTAAATGAGCATGAAAAAAGTATATGTGTCACTGATTGCAGATTTATTGCATGCAGGTCATATTAATATATTAGCAGAGGCAGCAAAGCATGGAGAGGTTACAGTTGGGTTGCTGACATCTACTGCGATTAATGAATTAAACGATACTGTATATCTTAAGTATCAGCAGCGTGCAGATGTTGTTAAGAATTTGACAATGGTGTCAGATGTTATTCCACAAGCAAGCGCAAGCTATAAAAAAAACCTAACAACAATAAAACCTGATTATGTTGTGCATGGCGATGACTGGCTTGATAGTAAACAGTCTAAATATCGACAAGAGGTTATTGATTTATTAAGTGAGTGGGGTGGTGAATTAATCGAGATTGAATATAGCTCAGATATTAGCGATAAAAACCTTAAAAATCAACTAATGAAGTTGGGTGTAATAACTGTTCATCGTTTAGGTAGATTAAGACAATTAATTCAGGATAAACCAATTGTTCGCATCTTGGAGGCACATAATGCATTAAGTGCATTGATTGCAGAAAACACGGTTGTTGAAAGAAATGGTGAAGATGTAAGTTTCGACGGTGTTTGGTCAAGTTCTTTGACGGACTCAACCGCAAAAGGCAAGCCTGATATTGAAGTAATTGATATTACTTCTCGCATCAATGCTGTTAATGATATTTTTGAAGTAACTACGAAGCCTATGATTTTCGATGCTGATACAGGCGGTAAAACGGAACACTTTGAGTTTACTGTTAAAAGTTTAGAAAGAACAGGCGTAAGTGCTGTTGTTATTGAGGATAAAACAGGACTCAAAAAGAATTCTTTATTTGGTAATGATGTTCCACAAACTCAAGATAGTATTGAAAACTTCTGTGAGAAAATTTCTCGTGGTAAAGCGGTACAACTTAGTGATGATTTTATGATTGTTGCTCGCATTGAGTCTTTAATCTTGGAGGCAGGTATGGAAGATGCATTAATTCGTGCTGAAGCTTATATTAAAGCTGGTGCTGATGGAATTATGATTCATTCTCGGCACAAAGATCCAGCAGAAATTATGGAATTTATGCAAAAGTTCAGAGCAACCGATACAGCAACACCAGTCGTAGTTGTACCAACGAGTTTTAATACGGTAACAGTGGAAGAATTTATTGAAATGGGCGTGAATGTTGTTGTAACAGCAAACCATATGTTGCGAGCTGCTTATCCTGCGATGTTAAATGTTGCAAAATCTGTGCTTGAGAATGGTAGAAGTCTTGAAGCTGAGCCAGATTGTATGAGTATTAAAGAGATACTGAATTTCATTCCTGGTACAAAATAATGGCGCTTAATACAGTAGATTTTGTTGATTCCTTAATAGAGAACAATTACACGCATCTTTGTGTTGTTCCTTGTAGTTTTGCAAAGAATGTCATTAATGAGGCAATCAATAATAAAAGTATAGAATACTTACCAGCAGCCAGTGAGGCCGTTGCTTGTTCTGTTGCTGCCGGCCTTAAAATGGCGGGTAAAAACCCTATTGTGATTGTGCAATCATCTGGCCTTACCAACATGGCAAGTTGTATTACTAGTCTTTTAAAGCCGTATGGCGTCACTTTTCCAATTCTCACAAGTTGGCGCACTTATAAAGAGGGCGATAGTGAGATACAACACCAGCATTTGGCGACTGAATTACCAAAATTGATTAGTGCTTATGGGTATCAGCATAATATTCTTGATAATCAAGATCTGGATAATGCCATTTCTCAAATCAATGATTGTAATGAAAATCATACAATTTGCGTTATTAAACAAGACAGCTTTGATAGAGTTGAGCTGAAAACCAGACACACACTTGATTTATCTACCTACACACCTAGGAGCGAGTTCCTAGTCTCATTAAATGAGCAGTTTAAGGACAAGGATGTCTTATTTATCGGCACAACAGGTAACGCAGCAAGAGAAATGTATAGTTTTATGCCAGGTACTAACAATTTTTATATGGCAGGCAATATGGGAGGCGCATTGAGCGTTGGCTTAGGTGCTGCAAAAGCAGGAAAAAAAGTGATTGTTTGCGGTGGTGACGCTGAATTTGTCATGCATATGGGTGGCTTAACTACTGCTGGTAGATATGCGGATGAGGTCGATTTAACTTACATTCTCTTTGATAACGAACAAAATAAATCAACAGGAGGACAGAACACTTATCAAGCACATTTGGATTATATAAATGTTGCAAAAAGCTCTGGTTTTGATGTCGTTGATCATTCAATTAAAGCACTTGATGATTTTGAGTCAATAGTTAAAGATATTTATGGTTTGAAGTTTGTTTGGGTTAAATGTGGACTTGATGATGAAACACCAAGACCACCGTTAGACATTGTTAGAGTAAAGGAGTTTTAACAATGGATAGTCGTAAAAAAATATGGAATAAGGATGATAGGGTCGATCAAATTATCCTTGAAAGTTTAATAAAGCAGATGGATTTAATGTGGTAATTAAAAATTATGACTAAAAGAATAATGGTAGACATGTCTGCAACCTTGATTCATCACGGACATGTGCGCTTGTTAAAAAAAGCGTCTGAATATGGAAAAGTCATTGTAGGGTTAACTACTGATGATGAAATCATTAGTAAAAAAGGTTATCAGCCAGAATTGGACTTTGAATATAGAAAAGAAATAATGGAATCTGTTAGGTATGTAAGTGAAGTTGTTCCTGTGCCTTGGCTATTAGATGAGGAAGTCTTAGAAAAATACAATATTGATTTGCTTGTGCATGGTGATGACAATTCCAATAATATTGATGAAAATAAACTACTAATTTTTCCAAGAACGGAAGGTGTTAGTAGCGCAGACATCAGACAACGAGTATTAAAAGCAATTTCCCAGAAATCAAGTAGAAATATACTTTTAAACCCAGGACCCGCAAGCACCACGTATAGCGTAAAGATGGCACAAGTGGTGCCAGATATTTGCCCAAGGGAGAGTGAATTTGGCGATCTAATGCAATATATTTCAAGTGAACTTACGAAAATTGTGGCCAATGAAAATGATTACGCAGCAGTGCTGTTCGGTGGTAGTGGGACAGCATCAGTTGAGTCAGTTTTATGCTCTGTTGTTCCGAATGGTAAAACAGTGTTAATTGTAAATAATGGCGCTTATGGGGAAAGAATGTGCCAAATTGCATCAGTTTACAATATGAGCTATATAGAATATCCAAGCCCCTTAATAGAGCCTATTGATCTTAAGAATCTTAAAGATGTTATTTTAAACAATAAAAATATTTCACATCTGGCAATTATTCATAACGAAACAACAACAGGTCTTTTAAATAATTTGGATGATTTGGGCGAATTAGCAAAAGAGCATAATTTAGAGTTGATAGTTGATGCAATGAGTTCGTATGCTGCAATTCCTATTGATATGGAGAGGCAAAATATTTCTTATTTAATTGCAAGCTCAAACAAAAATATACAAGGAATGGCCGGAGTTGGGTTTGTTATAGCAAATAAAAACTCACTTAATAGTATAAAGAATATAAAACCACGAAGTTTTTATTTGGATTTGTATGCTCAATATGAGAACTTTTTAAGTTTTCATCAAATGAGATTTACCCCGCCAGTGCAAACCCTCTATTCTTTACGACAGGCGATACTAGAAGTAAATGAAGAAGGTGTTGAAAACCGATACCAAAGATATTCAGAGTCTTGGGAAGTGCTGACAAATTCTTTAAAGGAAATGAATTTAAAGTATTTGGTTGATGATGAGTATCATTCCAGAATAATTACCTCTATATTTATTCCTGATGGCGTTGATTTTAATCATATGCATGATTATTTTTATGATTTAGGATTCACAATTTATCCGGGGAAGGTTGATGCTTTTAATACTTTTAGGATTGCCAATATTGGCAATATTGACTGTAATGACATGAAAACTTTTATAAAGTTATTAGAGGTGTTTTTAGAAAGTCATAGTTAAGGAATATATTAAGAAAACTGCATAATGATTTCCAAAATAAAAAAATTACAGTTAAGTAATGAAGCCTTGAAATATTTTCACAACACTTCTTGGATGTTTCTGGATAAGGCGCTTAAGATGGCTGTCGGTTTTTTTGTGATAGTTTATCTGACAAGGTATTTAGGACCAGATAGGTTTGGAATGCTCTCGTATGCTGAGAGTGTTGTTAGTATTTTCTTGGCATTATCTACCTTGGGGTTGGCAAATGGCGGCCCCTTAGTAAGGGAATTGGTTAATAGCCCTGTTAAGAGAGATATGTTGCTAGGAACGGTGTTTTATTTAACGCTTTTTTCTTCTATTATAACGATCAGCATTATTTTAGGGGTGGTGAATTTTTTACCAGACGGTCAGGTGAATATCCTAATCTTGATTATATCTTTTTCGATTATTTTTCAAAATATTAATATGATAATAATTGATTATTTTCAATACAAAGTTTTATTTAAATACGTTGCTTACTGCGGTACCACTGTTTTTTTCACATCATCTGCACTAAAAATCACACTAATCTATTTTAATATGGAGCTGGTATTTTTTGCTTACGCCTTACTTTTTGATAGCGCTTTCCTATTGGTTGGACTTGCCTATATCTATAAAAAACAAGGTCTGTCTTTTATTCAATGGGAGTTTAATTTAGTTGCTGCGAAGCTATTCTTAAAAGTTGCTATACCTTTAACGTTGGTAGCTATTTCAGCATTTGTATACACACGTATTGATCAAATAATGATAAAACACATGCTTGGTAACGAAGCAGTGGGGAATTATGCAGCAGCAATTAAAGTTAGTGAATTGTTCTATTTTATACCAGGGATTATCGTGACGTCGCTATTCCCCAAGCTGGTGGCATTGAAAAAAGACAAGGGTGACTACCTTGGCCTCTTAGAAAAAATGTATAGACTAACGATGTGGATTGCCATTCCTATTGCAATCAGCATATTTCTCTTCAGTGATCTGATAGCAAGCATTTTATATGGTGGCCAATATACTCAGGCAAGCGGCATATTGGCCATTTTGTCATGGGGGTTGATTTTTGCTTCTGTTAGCGCCGTATTTGTCAAAATACTTTATGTAGAGTCTTATGAGAAAAAATATCTGTTCAAAAATTTATTTGGAGTAGTTATGAACATAGTATTAAATTATTATTTAATACTCATGTATGGCGTTTATGGCGCGGCAATTGCCACAATTGTTACGTTATTTAGTGTGAATTATATATATGACTTGTTGGATAAAGACCTTAGAAGATTTTACTATCTGAAAATTAATGCTTTAAATCCATTCAAGCTATGAAAAAGGGAAATAATTTAATCGCTATTTATGCCCCGTACGATAAAAGAGTTGAAAATGACGGTTTTTTAAGTTTCCCAAATTCAAATGAATATGTTGTGCTTGCAAAAAAAATGGAGGAATCTGGATTTGAATTACACAGTCTGGATGTGTGTAAAAGGAATAATCAATATCCTATGGTATGTATATTCCTTGATACACCGCCAGTTAAGGTAAGCACTTTGGTAGATAACAGAACAAAAACAATTGTTTTGTTAAGAGAGGCAGAGTTAAATTGTCCGGATAATTTTAAGAAGGAAAGACAGCAAGAGTTTGATCTGATACTTACTTGGAAATCCAGGCTAGTTGATAATAAAAGGTTTCTTAGTTATCCGGCTACGAGGTTGTCGAGCTTCAAACAGTTGGACAATGTTGACATCAATAATAGGAAATTATGCGTACTTATTAATAGTAATTTATCATCAAAAGTTCATGGTGAGCTGTATTCCGAGAGAAGAAGAGTTGTCGATTGGTTCTATAAAAATCACAAAGAGGATTTCGACTTATGGGGGTATGGTTGGGATAAGCTAGCATTTACTTTCTTCAATAGAACATTACTTAGTTTACAGAAGCCTAGAATGCTTATTCATCCGCTATATAAAGGTATAGCTGAAGATAAGTGTAGGACTCTTAGTAAGTACAATTTTTCAATATGTTTTGAAAATGTGAAAACGGAGAGTGACTATGTATCCGAAAAAATTTTTGATTCTCTCTTAGCGAAAAATGTTCCCATATATATGGGTGCGCCAAATATAACAAACAAAATTCCTAAAGAGTGTTTTATTGATTATAGAGCTTTTAAAAGCATTGAAGATTTGTTTTATTTCCTTCGCAACATGAGTAAAGACACATATTTAGAATATTTAAAAAATATTAATAGTTTTTTAAATAGTGAAAAAGCGCAAGAATTTTCTTTAGATAGGTGGCTTCAGGTTACTCTTAATGCCACACAGAAGCTGGTTAAGGAAAATAATGATTAAGAAGAATGAATTTAACCCCAAATTAAGAGAATTCTTTTTTAGTCCAAGTTATTTAGAGCGAAAAGAGTTGTATGACAATATTGAAAATATTTCCAAAGGTTTCTCTGGAGATATTTTAGACTTAGGTTGTGGAGCTAAACCGTACCAACATCTATTTGATTGTGATAGTTATAAAGGGCTTGAAGTAAATGGAGGGGGGGGTGACGCAGATTATTTTTACGATGGTTTTAAATTCCCATTTAAAAATAAAGAGTTTGATGGCGTGGTAAGTTTTCAAGTGATATACCAAATACCAAATCTAGATGATATTTTAAAAGAGATGAATAGAGTACTAAAAGAAAATGGAAAGCTTTTAGTATCCGTTCCATTTATTTGGTTTGATGGTGGCAGCAATATGCACAGACGATTTTCTCAAGAATATGTAAAAACAAAATTTAAACAATTTGGATTTGAAACTATAAAAGTTGAACAGACAAATTCTAATATGTCAGCATTGTGTTTGCTGACAAGTAAATATATAGAATATAAAATATCGAAAATATCATTTAGCCCCGTAAGAAAAATATTAAGATTACTAGAAATTTTACTAGTCACCCCTTTCTTTAATCTAATTGGCAGTCTTTTTTTAAAATTTATGAAAAAAGATAATGAATTATATATAGATACAATATTGTTTGCGAAAAAAGTAAAAAATGTTTAGTTTTTTTAAAAAAATATATTGGAATGTTTTTTCAACGCACCAATGGTTTATTTTGTATAGAGATAATGGTGATGGCAAGTGGATTAGACTCAAACAGCCAATTGATGTAAGTCGTGCAGATGCATTTGTGGTAATGGAAAATGGAAAAGTATATATATTTTTTGAAGAATTTAAGATTGAAGAACGCCATGGTTATTTATGTGTAGGTGAGTTAAACAAAACAAAACAAAGTTTAGACAATGTTAGAGTGGTTCTAGAAAAAAAATACCATCTTTCCTTTCCCAATGTATTTAAATACCAAGATAAATATTACATGATTCCAGAAAGTCATGAAAATAATAGTATTGAACTATATGAGTTTGTAGATTTCCCATATAAACTCAAAAAAACTAGGGATCTAATTAGTAACGTTAATGCTGTAGATAGCGTGTTCTTACAAAAAGACAACTTATGCTATCTTTTTACAAATAAATATACCCATAAGGATTGTTTACATAGTGAAAATTTATCTATATTTGTCTCTGATGATTTGTTGAAAAATGATTTTAAAGAGTTGCATCAGAACCCTGTGACAACAAACCCTGTTTATGCTCGAATGGGAGGAAGTTTTTTTGTGAAAAACAATAAGTTATTCAGAGTGGCGCAAGATTGCACAATAAGGTATGGGTACAAAATAAACTTAATGCTAGTCGATAAGCTTACACAAAATAAATATGAGGAGCATCTTTTTAAAGAGTTGTTCCCACCTAGTGGATATATAGCTTTTCATACATTGAATATTTGCAAGGGTATAGAGGTGGCGGACGGAAAGATAGTAATTAAATCACCAAGAGTGATTATTAAAAATATTGTTGAGTTTATATCATTGGTGATAAAAAGAAGGTGATGCAAAAAATAGTATTTTTTAACTCCACAATGCAAATGGGCGGCCCTGCAAGAGTGATAAATTTATGGAGCAATTATTTTGTTGATAACGGCTACGAAGTTGAAGTTGTATCAAACATTGATGTCCCTTTGTTTTATCATTTTGATGGCAGTATAAAATACTCTATTTTAGGCATTGATAAATTTCAACAAAAATGCAAAGTTAAAACTCTCTATAAAATGTTCATTTTTCTAAAAAATAGAAAAAATGAGGCCCTAGTCTTTAGTAAAGGACTATATATAGGCTATCTTTTTGTCTTAAAAAAGATTGGATTGATTGACGATAGTTTGCGACTAGTTTATGTGATACATGGTGGAACAAGTGATTTTAAAATCATTTACAACAACTTGACCAAGTATATGATTTTAAAAGTATTTGATAACATTGTGGTTAACTATGATGATTATCATAAATACAAAAAAACTGTTAGCAAATCCTTTAAACGAAAAATTATAGATAGTTTGATGGGGGATTGTTTTGATGAACTTAAACCTAAAGTCACTTGCCTATTAAACCCAGCAACATTTAGATCAAATAAAACACCAACATATGACAATAAGGTTGTTATTGCAGTTGGTAGGCTGGACTATATTAAAGGTTTTGACTTATTGATAGATAGTTGGAGTGCAATTGCTCCGGACTATCCTGGCTGGAAATTAAGAATTGTTGGTGGTGGAGAGAGGGCGCAAGATTTAATAAATCAAATAGATCAATTGTCTTTAAATAACGTTGTTGAGATGATTCCTTCGTCGGATGATGTTAAATCCTTATTGTTGTCTTCATCAATTTACGCTATGTCTTCGAGGGAAGAGGGACTGCCAATGGCTGTGATAGAAGCAATGGAGTGTGGTTTGCCTGTTGTTGCTTTCAATAATATTGGTGCAAGTTATTTGGTTAAAGATAAAGAAAATGGGCTTGTATGCGATATTGGAAATACTGAAGCATTATCATCTAACATGGAAGCATTGATGAATGATAAAGAGATGCGACAAGAAATGGGTTGTAAATCGAAGGAAATGGCACAGCAATTCCATATAGAAAATATATTTCCTATATGGAATGACCTACTGTCATAATCTAATTTTCGTAAGTTTAATTTATATATGACAACACTAATTTTTGGCAAGGACAGCAATCTCTCTAGGCGCATATTGTCAAAATTAGAGAATAGTGTATCTTTTTCAACAAGAGAAATTGTAAGTGGAGATGCAATATTAGAAAAATATAACAAAACTAAAATAAATTTAATTTTTAATAACTTTCAAACATCGACCAAATTAAATGACTTGTCATCCCCAAAGAGCTATATAGAGCAATCAATATATTCCACGTCCGTCATCTTAGAATTGATCCGGAATTACAATATAAATAAAATTGTTTATATAAGCAGCAGCTCTGTATACGGAAATAATAAGCTTTGTAATGAAGGGGATAGGCTACATCCAGGAAGCTTGCATGCTTCATTAAAAGTCGCCAATGAAGAGCTGATCTCCATGTTTTGTTTAAGTAGAGATATAAATTATACGATTGCAAGAGTTTTTAATATGTATGGGGGTGAGGACAAGTTCTCAGTAATTCATAAGATAATAAATGCACATAAAGAGAGTGGAAGGTTGGAGTTAATTAATAACGGCAGCGGAATAAGAGATTTTATACATATTGATGATGTGGTAAGGGCTGTGATTAACATTTTAGAAGTAAAAGATACAAAGATTATTAATATAGGAACAGGCGCAAAGAAATCTATTAGGTCTATATTGGACTTCTTAGAAAGTAGCAAAGGCATTAGAATTGATACTAACAATGTAAATAAAAGCGAAATCCCAATATCTATAGCTGATAATCGATTATTGGAAGAATTATTTAAAGAGATAAAGTTTATTAGAATTGAAGATTATATGGTGAAAGAACTAGGTGAGTAAACAAGTTGTATCATGCGCAGGATATGGTGGCACTGGAAGTAGTGCAATTACAGATTTGTTAAAAGAATTCGATAGTTGTCTATCGATAGGAAATGTCGAGTTTTGGTTTTTGCAAGATTATGATGGCGTAAGTGATTTAGAATATGCTTTGGTAGATGGCAATCATCGCTCTAAAGTCAGTTTGGCAATACAAAAGTATAGAAATTACATTCTCAATAATAATAAGTTCTACAGCAAGTTCTTTGGTGATGGGTTTTTATTGTACAGCAATGAATTTTTAGAAGAGCTTATTGACTCAAAATTTAGAAAAGCATGTAGTTACGCAGAAGAAACAAGCAGTTTTAAAAGGTTTTTCTTTTTTCAGTTGTCGCCATTGTTGCAAATAATATTTAAGAAAGTTACTTTTCAAAGTACTTTTGAATTTTCCCCTTGGGTGCCAGTAGTGGAGAAAACTTATACCTACCTAACACTTAATAAATTCTCCAAGGTGACAAAGAAATATACAGGCAAACTATTTGCGCATTTAGATAAAAATAATAAGCATCAAAACCTAATACTTGATCAACTTGTACCAACAACCAATATCAAAAGATATTTTAATTATGTGGACAATCTGAAAGTTATTGTAGTCGATAGAGACCCAAGGGATTTATATTTATTAAATCAACTACATTGGAAAGGTGCCAGTTACATTTGTGATACATCAGATGTTAATGAGTACATAAGTTGGTATAAATCACTAAGAATGCATAGAAATCATGAAGATTTAAATAATGAAAATATCATAACTATAAACTTCGAGGAGTTGATTTATGAGTATGAAGACACAGTGATAAAGATATGTGATTTCTTAAATATAAACATTCAAGAGCAAACTTATAAGAAGAAATATTTTGATCCAAAAATTTCTATAAAAAATACAAAATTATGGGAAAGCGAACACAATTATCAAAATGAAATTAAATCGATAGAAAAAGAATTGAGTAAATTTCTCTATGATAAATAAGAGAAGATTAGAGGAATTAATCGAACCGCATTTTTTCTCTGATTTAAAAGATGAAGGCTATGCTGTAAATCGTATAAAGTCAAATTGGTTGCTTACTTCCAATAGGTTTGATTTGGCATTTAAATTACTTTATCTTGAAATGAAAGGTAAGGGCGTAGGGTTTTCAAAAGAGTTTTATCAGAAACATATAGGCGCACTAAGTCTAGGAAAATTTACTGAACCCGGTAATGAAAAAAAAAATAGCATAGAAAATTTTATAAAGGAGTTTGACAAAACCTTCGAGAATATTCAGACAAATGGCTTTGATGAACAAAGAACCTTAATCCCTCTTTCAAAAAATGGCTCAATAGCAAATGGTTCTCATAGAGTGGCAAGTGCCATATTTCTTGATAAGGATGTCAAATCCGTAAAAATTGATACTGATAATCATATTTATGATTATCGTTTTTTTCAAGAAAGAGGCATGTCAAGCAATGTGCTGGATGTTGTGGCAACTAAGTTTATTTCATATTCAACTAATACGCACATTGCTTTCATATGGCCTTCAGCCGTTGGACATGATAAAGAGGTGGAGAGCCTTATCCCTAATATTGTGTATCGAAAGAGCGTACAGTTAAGTAAAAATGGCGCACATAATTTACTGTCTCAAATTTATTTTGGTGAAGAGTGGTTGGGCAGTGTTGAGGATAATTTCAAGGGTGCAGAAGGGAAGCTTGTTGAGTGTTTTAAAAATGACAGGCCAGTTAGGGTTATCGCTTTTCATGCGGATAGTTTGAATTATGTTGCCAAAATTAAAGATGAAATACGTAAAATTTTTAACATCGATAAACATTCAGTTCATATCACAGACACTAAAGATGAAGCGGATAGGGTTGCAAGAACAGTATTTAATGACAATAGCATTCATTTTTTAAATCATGCAAGGCCCAATAAATTTGTCTCAACGCATAATAAGGTCGCTGCTTTTAAAGTATTTATAAGTAACCGTGATGTTCGTCATGACGATGTACTACTCGATGGGTCGATGGTGTTATCTGCTTACGGGGTAAGGGAGGCGAATGATATCGATTATTTTGCGAATGACAATAGCAAGGTTGACATTCAAAATGACGCGTTCGAGTGTCATGACAGCGAGCTGAAATATCACGATATAGAGAAATTATCGCTTATCCATAATCCTCAATATTATTTTTATTTTAACGATATAAAGTTTGTGTCGTTCGAGCAAGTTTATAAAATGAAAAAAAATAGAAATGAGACTAAGGATATTGCTGATTGCAAAATGATGGAAGCATTATTGGAAAACAACAAAACCAAGGCAATGTTGAACAAATTTAGGCAATTTTTCTATTATCAAAAAATAAAGACAAGGGTGTCGCTCATCAAGTTTTTAAGGCTTGTTGGGCTACATTCCACTCTAAAGTTTTTGTATGGACTAATGGTAAAGAAATGAAAGATATTTTAATCTCTGTTATTTTGCCGGTGTATAACGGCGCACCATACCTTGATGAAGCGATTGTCAGTATATTAAAACAAACGCATGATAATTTTGAGCTTATTGTTATTAATGACGGATCTACAGATGAAAGTTTAGAAATTTTAGAAAAATATGCCATTCAAGATAGCCGAATTATATTAATCAATCGTCAGAATAAGGGTTTGGTTTATAGTTTGAATGAGGGCTTTTTAAAAGCCAAGGGTAAATACATTGCTAGAATGGATGCCGACGATGTGAGCGATCCATTTCGATTAGAAAGTCAGATTGAGCATATCGAAAAACACAATTTAGATATTTGTGGCGGACATTGCTTATTGATAGATGGTGAAGGCAAAATTAATGGATTAAATGTTGTGCCAACAAGCCATCAAATGTGTACTTTGTCATTGTTGTTTAAGGTTCCTTTTTCCCATCCTAGCGTTATGCTTCGGAAGCAATTTTTAGATAAAAATTCTTTAGAATATGGTCAATCTGTTTACAAAGTAGCAGAAGATTTAGATTTGTGGCTAAGAATGCACAAGTGTGGCGCAAGATTTGGTAATGTTGATAGAGTGGTCTTAAAGTATAGAATGCTTGGTGAGTCTTTATCTAAAGTGAATAATGCACCAATACTTAAAGAAACAAAAGCCATGCTCCATCAGTTTTATAAAGATAATCATCAGCAACTCGCCCTAATTATAAAGAACCTGCCATCAGTGTTAAATGAAGAGGAAAAATCATTGCTGGTGCGTTATATATATCAACGCGTTAAAAGATTAGACTTTTCTAATGTTGGCCTGATGAAGAAAATAGATAAGAAGATTATTCTTAATAGCATCCTATCTGAGATGATAAGGTGATTGCATATGATGTTAATAAGGCCAAGGTGAGTAATGATATTGGTTAATGCTTTAGGTGTAATTGACTCTGGCGGTATTGTTGTTTTAGATAAATTTTTATGTGAATGTTTAGAATATCCTTTGGGCCGCAGATATCTTATTATTGCAAATGATAATTTCAATATTAGGCAGTTACTTGGCAAGTATAAAGAAAACTCCTTATTTGATTTGTTGATTATTAAAAATAAGGGCTTTATGTACAGGCTTTTTTATGAAAATCTAATCTTTAGGAAGTTAGTCAAAGAGCATTGTATTGACTTAATATATAATTTTTCTGGAACTACACAATTCTTTACTAAAACTCCACAGCTGATAAAAATTCAAAATCTTTTGTTTTACTCCAAAAAACTGGATGGTTCCTATCAAGAGAAAAAGCTTTTCTTGAGGTGGCTTAAAGATATTTTTGTAAAAAGAATGATATTCATTCAAATGCTGAGTTTTGCCACTCATTTTGAAATACAATCTTCGCATGTTAAGCGGTGTTTGTCGGATTTTATTAATACTAGAAATAAATTTTTTTATGTAAAGAGTGATGTTGATGTGTCTGACATCGAATTCCACACACCAAGACAATATGATTTCGCAAAAAAAATAAAGTTTTTGTATATTGTCGGCCCTCATTTTGAGAGTTTGCATAAAAACTTTCAAGATTTCACAAATGCCATGATGAGTTTGGCTGAGGCAGGTATTGGCTTTGAAATTAATATTACATTATCTAATGAACAGTTGAGCAGCTCTAAAGTTTGGGACGCTTCTTTAGATTCGAAAACAAATTTTCTTGGCTACATAAGTGATCAAGAAAAAATAATGGAATTATTTTGCGATAATACAATTCTAATTTCCACTTCTGTTATTGAGACGTTGGGATTGCACGTAATAGAAGGTATTAAGCATGGCGTTATTACTATTGTCCCGGATGAAGAATACGCTAATACAGTTTATGGAAGTAATTTGTTTAAATATAAGTTATTTAATACAAATGCTTTGTTCAGCACTGTAATGACTATAATAAATGGCAATGGGCCTTATAGTGATAAAATTTTATCCGTACAAGATGATTTAAGGCAGAGTGAAATGAGCAAGTTTTATAGTATTCAAGATGTATTCGATGAGGTTATAAATGTTCAAGAATAAGGTTTTATTAATTACTGGTGGTACAGGGTCATTTGGTAATGCTGTGTTAAGGAGATTCTTAACCACTGATATTAAAGAGATACGCATTTTCTCAAGAGATGAGCTTAAGCAAGGCGACATGAGAAAGCGTTATAACAACGATAAGCTTAAATTTTATATCGGCGATGTAAGAGATAAAAATTCAATTGATGACGCAATTAGGGGCGTTGATTATGTATTTCATGCGGCGGCCCTTAAACAAGTCCCATCGTGTGAATTTTACCCGATGCAGGCGGTTAAAACTAATGTTATAGGGACCGAAAACCTATTAAACTCAGCTATTCGTGCAGGCGTCAAGAAGGTCATCGCACTTAGCACAGATAAAGCTGTTTATCCAATCAATGCAATGGGCATCAGCAAGGCCATGATGGAAAGGGTTGTTGTATGTAAGGGCAGAAATGTCAAAGACACTATGATTGCTTGTACTAGATATGGCAATGTGATGGCTAGCCGTGGTTCGGTTATTCCATTATTTATTGATCAAGTTAGGAATGGCAATCCTATAACTATTACAGATCCAAATATGACCCGATTTATGATGAGTCTAGACCAGGCGGTAGATTTGGTGTTATTTGCATTTGAAAATGGACAGAGTGGCGATGTTTTTGTGCAGAAGGCCCCTGCCGCAACAGTAGAGCTACTTGCTAGTACGATGAAAAATATTTTAGGCGTACCTGGGCATGAAGTAAAAACTATTGGCACAAGGCATGGCGAAAAGTTGTATGAAACTTTGCTGACGAAAGAGGAGATGGTAAAGGCTATTGATATGGGTGAATATTACCGAATTCCTGCCGATACACGAGACCTTAATTACAATCAGTTTTTCGAAGAGGGGGAGGAAGTCATTACAGAGGCGGGTGAATATCATTCTCATAATACCCATAGATTAAATGCAGAGGAGTTAACAGAGTTGCTGTTGAGCCTTAGAGAGATTCAGGATGATTTAAAGGAGTTTCAGAAAAATGGATAAGTTGAAGGTAATGACTATTGTAGGCACTAGGCCAGAGATCATCAAGCTAAGCCAAGTGATGAAAGAGTTAGATCGACACGTAGATCACACAATTGTCCATACTGGCCAGAATTATGATTATGAATTGAATGAATTATTTTTTGAACAGTTAGACATTAGAAGACCTGATATCTTCTTGGAAGCCGTTAAAGGTACACCATCAGAAACTATTGGAGATATTATCGCAAAGGCTGACAAGGTCTTCGATGAACTGCAGCCGGATGCTTTATTGATCTATGGCGATACTAACAGCTGCTTAAGTGTTATTCCCGCAAAGAAGAGAAAGATACCAATCTTTCATATGGAGGCGGGTAATCGATGCTTTGACCAAAGAGTTCCAGAAGAAGTTAATAGAAAAATTGTAGATCATTTGAGTGATATCAACCTACCTCTTTCAGAACAAGCTAGGGATTATCTGATTGCAGAAGGCATCAAGCCTGAAACAATTATTAAAACTGGTTCACCGATGACAGAAGTCTTAACTGCGAATATGGGAAAGATCAAATCTTGCGATATTCTAGAAAGAGAAGGGCTGAAGCCAAAAGCATATATTGTTATGAGTATTCACAGGGAAGAAAATGTTGACTCGCCCAAAAACTTCAGTGATTTATTAGAATCGATTGATGAGTTAGCTAAGAAATACAATATGCCAATTATTATTTCTACACATCCAAGAACAAGAAAGAAATTGGAAGATATTGGCCACAAAAACGAAAACCCTTTAATTAGATTCTCAAAACCTTATGGTTTTCATGAATATAACAACCTGCAAATGAATGCATTTTGCGTGATCTCAGATAGTGGCACTATTGCTGAAGAGGGGTCAATACTGAATTTACCTGCTGTCACAATACGTCAGGCACACGAACGACCAGAAGGCATGGATGAAACGACAGTAATCATGTCCGGATTGAATAAGGCTAGGGTTGTTCATGCAGTTGAAGTTGCTACAGCCCATAATTCACAAGATGCTAGAGTGATAAAGCCCGTTAAGGACTATGAGGCTGACAATGTTTCTAAAAAGATTTTAAGGATCATCTTGTCGTATGTTGATTATGTTGACAGAACTGTTTGGCATAAACATTAAGAGCGAAGTATACTCGCCCAAATAATTCTCTAGGTAAAGTAAGAAGCAATTATTTTCTACCTGCCACCTCATTCTACAAGGCTTTTAGTTTGAAGCGTTCTCTTTTAGCAATTTGTATATTAACTATATTGCTTGTTACTGGGTATACGGCAAATGCTTATAACGGCGATATTTATATATTTCTATTATTTTCAGCAACCTCAAATTTCCTATTGTTGTTTGGCTTCAGGGGGAAGGCTTTCTTTTTCGATACGTTTATCGGCGTATTTTTGTGGATTGCTTTCTGGTTAAAATTAGTTTTAGGCATCGCTGTGGTTGGCAGCTCGATTGCGGGTATTTCTGAGAGTGTAACAGTGCTAGATGACTCTTTGTTGGTTTCTTCAGTTGCTTTTCTCGCATTAATTATTGCGAGTTACCTTAAAGAGTTTATCTTATATAAAAATCATCATGTTAATGACAAAGGCAACGGTGCAATGTTTTTTTTATATAAAGAGCATAGAAAATATATTTTAATTTTTTATGTATTGTTATTTGTTTTTATCGCTGTTACTAATTCAATTTTTCATATATACCAAAAAGGCATTGTAACCCCGCCAGGGGTTTCCTCAGTAGCTAATGTATATAAGTTGCTGTTATTGTTTGGGCTATCTTCATTTGGTGCATTAATCCTTAGGTACGAGCTTGATTTAAAAAGTAAAACCACATTTTTTGCGCCACTCCTTGTGATTGTGGAGGCTTTTTTTACAAATGTCTCGTTATTAAGTAGAGCATTTATAATGAATATAGCCTCCCTGGGCTTTGGTTTTTTGAAGCACCTACAGCTTAATAAAATAAAACTTAAATTGAATTTTCTAATCGTTATTACATTTGTGGGCTTGGTTGCCTTTATTGGCTCTGTTCTTGTTGTTAATAGTCTTAGGCTGCAAGTTTCAGATGGAAATAGTCTTACAGTCACAGAGCATGCCGAGTCTATTAGCAACCTTGTTTTAAATAGACTAGTTGGGCTTGAAGGAGTGGTGGCAGTATCGCGCCATCCAGGGATAGGGTTTGAATTATTTAGCGCATCTTTAGATGAAAAATA
The DNA here is from genome assembly GCA_913009235.1 of uncultured Methylophilaceae bacterium. Taxonomy (GTDB): domain Bacteria; phylum Pseudomonadota; class Gammaproteobacteria; order Burkholderiales; family Methylophilaceae. Next base: position 115,036 of record CAJVXS010000003.1, read on the forward strand.
TGATGAACATAGCATGAGTTTTTATGATAAGAATTTTATTGACTCACCATACACTGGCTTATATGAACGAATTAAAGGCAACAACAATATAAATCATTATTCTAGCCTTCCAGGATTTATAGCGTTTTTCTATTATTCTGGATCCATGTGTTTTGTGTTTCTGATGACGTTCGTATTCGGCTTTATTGCTGTTTTTATAGAATGGCTAGCATACAATTTAAGCAGTAGAAATGTAATCTTTTCATCGCTAATAGCGCAAACTATTGCTTATAGATATATTCATTTCGGTTACGCACCATTAAATAGCTACAAGCTTTTTGGGGCTATCATATTCACTATATTTTCACTCTATATAATAGAGAAAGTATTAGGTTGTTGGTATAAAAATGTATAGAAAATCATTTATTACAGGAGCTACTTTTAGTTACATCCATGTGTTCCTATATTTTTTTACAGGCCTATTAGTAACTCCAGTTCTATTAGGCCATTTTGGCCGAGATTATTTCTCATTGTTAATGCTAATATATGCAATTATTGCTTATATTAACAATATAAAGTTAGGGCTCCCTGAGTCGTTGGCAATGCTCGTTGCCAAGCAAAGCAATACAGAGTTAAGTAAGTTTCAGATTAAAAAAAGTTTTTTAATCTTGACTATTGTTGCTTGTCTCGCTCTGTCAATTATACTTCTAACCGGCACCCTGATAACTGATTGGAGGGTAATCTTAGGAGGTGTTTATCAATTAGAAGAAGATATTGTCTTGGAAGTGCTGTATGTATTGGTCGCTTTTTCGCTTATCAAAATACCTTTGGATTTATCTCTATCTGTTTATGTCGGCTTTAATGATGTTTATTTGGAAAAAATTTACAGATCGATAAACCTAATTGTAAATCTTTTATTGGTATTGTTTGTGGTTCAGAATAATCACAATATAATATTTTTTGCCTGGTCTGCAGCTATTGCGGACTTGCTCGTAAGCCTTGTATCCTTTGTGCATGCATTATTCAAATATAAAATTTATAGATCTGCATGGCATTCAGCTAACTTTAGAGCAACAAGACTGTTACGTAGTGGTATTGATTTTTTTCAATTAAATATAACTCAGGCAATAGTTCTGGGTGCAGGTATTTTTCTTGTTAGTCATCTCCTCTCGCTGGAAAGTGTGGCTACTTATAGCTTAACAATGAAGGTTTATGCGTTCATTTTCTACGCTTTCACCATTATCAATACTGTTATCGCACCATTATATGGTAAATGCATAGCAAATAATGACCATCAAGTGATTAATAAGGTTTTCAATGTTTCAATCTTATTATTGCCATTTGTCGGGGGCGTGATTTGGATTGTAACTATTGTTTTTATGAGGCATGCTATACTCCTTTGGACATCTTCTGAGCATTTCTTTATAGGTAATTATTTTGTTGTATTTATGGGTTTGTTTCTTTATACAGTAGGATATATATATTCTTATATTACTTTAATATCTAGCTTTGGAAAGGTGTCCAGCATTCACTCCATAAGATGGGTCGAGGGTTTATTTGGCTTCTTTCTTTCCTTTATCTTAGTACATTATATTGGTGTTTCAGGCATAGCAATCGGTCTCTCTTCTGCCAGCTTACTCATTTCAATGCGATATATGCCCATACATGTAAGGAAGGTGGCATCTATTAATTTAGACTTTAGTACGCATAAAAAACATTTTTTTGTAGTGCTGCTGCCTAGCATTATTGCTGCCCTAATAATAGTAGAGTTTTATGACTCAATATGGGAGGGAATAATAGCAAGCGTTATATTACTCGCTTTCTACTCAGTTGCATCTTGGAAGCAGTTGGGCCTAGAAGATAGAAGAGATATTATTAAGCATTTATTTTCTTACAAAATGAGGTGATAAGTTGAAGAGTCGAGTTCTAATCTTGGGGGCCTCAGGGATGATTGGCCATCAGATATTTAATCATTTAAAAAATAATAGTGATTACGATCTATATAACTTTTCGTATAGAAAAAAGTTACAGGCAGATACAGTGTTGTTGGATGCGAGAGATGAACAGAATTTCATTGATAAGATAGCAAGCATTAGTCCGCATTATATTGTTAACTGTGCCGGTATTTTGATTAACGGATCAGATGCAGATCCTGAAAATGCCATCTTTCTCAATTCGTATATGCCCCACAGATTGACCAGGCTGGCAGATAAGATTAATGCAATATTAATCCATATATCAACTGATTGTGTTTTTTCAGGCGACAAGAAGGAGCCATATGTAGAAACTGATGAGAAGGATGGAAGAGGCGTATATGCCAAAACTAAAGGGCTTGGAGAGGTTGTTAATGACAAGCATCTTACATTAAGAACCTCGGTTGTAGGCCCTGAGTTAAAAAGCAATGGAGAGGAGTTATTTCATTGGTTTATGAATCAATCGGATAGCGTTTCTGGATTTACTAAAGCTATTTGGTCAGGCGTAACCACAATAGAGCTTGCAAAGTTTGTTAAGTGGTCTATCGATCATCATATAACTGGCTTATATCATGTGACCAACAACTCATCAATTAGCAAGCATGATCTTCTTCGGTTGTTCCAAAAGTATACAAAAAAAGATATCAGTATTAAGCCATTAGATGGGAAAAATGTTGATAAAAGCTTTATTGATACCAGATTATTAATAGATTATAAAATACCATCCTATGAGCGGATGGTTTCCGATATGATTAATTTGATTGCCAATAATAGGTCGCTGTACTCTCAGTATAAGGTCGGGACTTGTGACAAAGAATAAAAAGATATTAATTGTTACAGAGTGCTTTTACCCTGAAGAGTTCAAGATAAATGATGTTGCTTTGTCGTGGAAAGGTAAAGGGTATGATGTTGATGTGTTGACTTTAGCCCCAACCTACCCATTAGGCAAAGTTTTTCTGGGCTATAGAAATGGTTTCTTTCAAAAAGATGAATACCAAGGCATAAACATTTTTAGAGTGCACGCTGTTACGGGCTATAGAGATAGTGCAGTTAGAAAGGTCTTTAAATATATAAACTTTATGATTTTTGGCAGTATTGCTGCAATTTTTCTTGGCAGAAGATACGACTATGTTTTCGGGTTTAATGTGGGCTCACTAACAGATATGTTGCCAGCAGTTGTAATTCGCAAGTTATATAAGAAGCCAACTATGTTTTGGGTGCAGGATGTTTGGCCCGATAGTGTCTATGCATATGAGTTTAAAAAAACCAAGATACTTTCAACCTTGTTAGATGCGTTTGTAAAATTCATGCATCACAACATTACTGCCGTTGCTATTTCAAGCAAAGGCTTTGAATCAAAATTAGAGCCATATGTTAAGAAAGGCTTAAAGTTTAATTACGCTCCAAATTGGGCAGATGATTTAGATATGGACATGGACCCTATTGCTCTAAGCAAAACTCAAAAAATTCATTTTACTTTTGCGGGAAATGTTGGCAAGGTGCAAAATCTAGAGAATATTATCAATGCATTTTGTTTATTGCCAGATGGACATCAAAAAAAATCTCAACTGAATATTATTGGCGATGGCTCTAATCTGATTAATTTAAAAAAACTTTCGAATAACAATCCAAACATAATATTTCACGGCAAACAGATGCGTGAAGATATGGCTAAATTTTACAAAGCTAGTGATTTTCTAATTGTATCTTTAATTAATGAGCCAATATTTTCAGTAACGGTTCCTGCTAAAACTCAAACCTATATTGCGGCTAAAAAACCTATATTGGCTATTATTAATGGCGATGTGGCAGATATTGTGAATGATAATAACCTAGGGGTTTGTGCAGATCCATCCAATGTGGGCCTTATTAAAGAGGCTTTTAAAAAGTGTATAGATATGCCTGAGAATGAAAAATCTAAATTTATCATTAATAATACAAAGCTACTGGAAACGACCTTTAATAAAGATAGTATTATCAATATGCTAACCAACCAATTGGTTGGCTATAACGATTAAATGACGAAATATTTAGTAACAGGATCAACTGGATTTATTGGTAATCGACTACTAGGCTTGTTGAACACTATAGAGTGCGATGTTAGATTGCTTGCTAGATCTGAGGTCAATAATTATGAAACAGTGGTATGCAATCTGGAGCAAGATAGAATACCTAAGGGTGCTTTCGAATCTGTAGATACCGTTTTTCATCTTGCGGGCTTTGCGCATGATATGCAAGACCCCAGTAAAGTTGAAGATTTATATCGTGTAATTAACGTAGACGCTACAGTTGAGCTGGCTAGATTGGCAGTAGAAAGCGGTGTAAAACGATTTGTTTTTATTAGTAGCGTTAAGGCTGGAGGGGGTTTAGCTTCGGGCAAGTGTATTAATGAGCTTGATCAGAATGAGCCTGAAGGAGTCTATGGTAAAAGCAAACGAGAGGCAGAGTTAATGCTATTAAAAATAGGTAGCGAATCTGGTATGCATGTGTCAATCATTCGACCTTCATTGGTTTACGGCCCAGATGTTAAGGGTAATTTACAATTGATGCTATCTGGAATTAAGAAAGGCTGGTTTCCTCCTTTACCTGAAACGGGTAGCCGACGCTCTATGATTCATGTAGATGATTTAGTGCGAGCGATTTTACTGGTTGCTGAAGACAAACGAGCTAATGGGGAAATTTTTATCGCAACAGATGGCACGCCTTATTCTTCTCGTGAGATTTATAATGCTATGTGTGATGTGACAGGCAAACCAATTCCAAAATGGAGTGTGCCAAAAGCCTTCTTCGATATTGCTAGCCTGGCAAGTCCTCGCATTAGGTATAAAATTAACAAATTACTGGGTGATGAGTGTTGTTCTTCTGCTAAATTAGAGGCACTTGGATTTCAAGCTAAAAAATCTTTAAAGGGTATGAATGAAACAGATTTTTGATTTAGTTCTAGGCATTGTGATTGTTGCGCTGTTGGCAGTCCCGATGCTATTCGTTGCTATTGCTATTCGTTTAACATCTGAAGGTTCTGCTTTATACTGGTCTGACAGAGTTGGTAAAAATAATAAAATATTCAGAATGCCAAAGTTCAGATCAATGTTAATTGGTACTCCAACTGTAGCTACACATTTACTGGGCAATCCAGATTCTTACTTGTCACCAATTGGCGGATTTTTACGTCGTTCTAGTTTGGACGAGCTTCCACAATTGATTTCAATATTAAAAGGCGATATGAGCTTTGTAGGGCCTCGTCCTGCCCTCTTTAATCAAGATGATCTAATCGCTCTACGTACTGAAAAAAGTGTGGACAAACTATTGCCGGGTATTACGGGCTGGGCACAAGTGAATGGAAGAGATGAACTGTCAATTACTAATAAAGTAGCGTTAGATATGGAATATTTAAATCGTCAATCATTCTGGTTTGATATAAAAATATTGTGGATGACTTGCTTAAAGGTTGCGAAGAGCGACTGCGTTAGTCACTAACAAGGACAGTGATAATGTTAAATGCCCCTATCTCGCATGCTCCATCCAGTCAGTTAGCCATTATCGATGTGCAAACCAAGTTATGTGGTGTGATGCAAGCGACAGAGATGCAAGCCGTGATTCAGAACTGTAGCCGCTTAGCGCAAACAGCCAATTTATTAGAAGTGCCAGTCATTGCTACCGAGCAATACCCACAAGCCTTAGGAGAAACATTAGCTGACATCGCACAATACTTACTAGCGAAAAAGCCAATTGCAAAAACTGCATTCTCAGCCTATGCTGAACCAAAATTTAAATCAAAGTTACAGCGAGATAAATCACAAATCGTATTGATCGGCTTAGAGGCGCACATTTGTGTCTTGCAAACAGCGCTTGATTTAATCGCACAAGGCAAACAAGTCTTTGTCGTTGCTGATGCCATTATTTCCCGCCAGCCTGAAAACAAAGCCAATGCATTGGCACGTTTAGCCAGTGCAGGTTGCATCGTCACTAACACTGAGTCAGTTGTATTTGAATGGTTGGGCAATGCCAGTCAGGAAGCATTCAAGGCAATCTCTAAACTGATGAAGTAGGCGTGCCCACTATCAAGCTAAGTGGTTAATCAGCGCCATCGTTCTAGCGGTTGCCCCAGCGGATGCTTGGCTAAACTGAGTCGCTGCCTGGTGCATGCTGTTACGTTGGGCAGGGTTTTGTAACAAGCTTACAATTTGATGACGTAGATCAGTGGCATTGCTTACTTGAATTGCGGCGCCACTTGCAATCGCATTAGCACTCGCTTCTGCAAAATTAAACGTATGCTCGCCGATTAAAATGGGCTTGCCCATGGAGGCGGGCTCAATTAAATTCTGCCCACCAAAGTTAAGCAGGCTGCCACCGACAAAGGTGAAGTCACACGCCGAATAATAACTAAACATTTCTCCCATACTATCGCCCAACACGACTTGTACGCTCTTCTCGACCTGTGTGGCAATGGTAGAGCGACGAACAAAAGAGAAACCTTCTTCTGCTAACAATGTCGCGACGGCATCGAAGCGTTGCGGATGGCGTGGCACAATTACGGTTAATACCTTTAAGCCACGTACTGCTTCTAATATCAGTGCCTCTTCACCCTCTCGTGTGCTGGCAGCTAAAAACACGGCCCTCTTTTTGCCAAAGGTAGTACGTAATTCGATGCCTTTTTCGAGACTATCTGCTGGTGGTGTGACATCAAATTTCAGGTTGCCAGCCACACTCACATCATGCGCGCCTAATGCAATGAAACGCGCAGCATCCGCTTCGCTTTGTGCGGCAACAGCGGTTAAAGCGTTCAAGCCATTGGTCATCAAACTTCCAAGCTTCGCATAGCCCTTGGCTGACCTCTCAGATAGCCTTGCGTTCAGCAATAGCAATGGAACCTTGTTTTGTTTACAGCCGGCAATCAAGTTAAACCAAATCTCCGTTTCCATCAGTAGGCCGAGAGATGGCGTAAAGTGCTTCAAAAAGCGCTGTACAGCAAATGGCACATCGTAAGGTAAATATACGCGCTGCACGGTGTCGCCAAACAGCTGCTCGCTAGCGGCACGGCCAGTTGGTGTGGTGTGGGTGAGCAGTACCTGGTGTTTCGGGTGCTGCTGTTGTAGCGATTTAATTAAAGGCGCTGCGGCATGCGTTTCGCCAACAGAAACACAATGTAACCAAATCACTGGCTCTAAAGGCTTCATTTGACCATAGCTTCCAAAACGCTCGCCCCAGTGTTGCAGATATTCACACTGCTTCATTCCGCGCCACAAGAGTTTAAGTGGCACAAATGGCAAAGCCGCATAAAGTAAGAGCGTATATAAGAATCTTGGCATACCGCATTTTCTCATAGAACTTTCTCAGTCAATAGCCATTTGCAACACCTAGCCCAAAAGTTGTTATGCAGATATAACCTCTCGGCCCATTTAATTATTTTTTTGTGTTGTTTTTTGAGGTTGGTAATCACTCACATTGGCGGCATCCTACTAATAGCGCAATCTAGTCATTTATGCCCAATTATGGTGAAGAATACAGCCGTAAAAAGAATGTTGCAAAACACATTATAAAGGCTTAAATTATCACTTGGGACACAACATATTGTGTTGTGGGGAGGTGTTTTGATTGATGTAAATAGTGGATGTTTATATAAATCAGAACCTTAGGCGGCATGCTGTAGAGGCTGCAGTATTATTAAAAATAAAAGCGGGGATAAAAATGCTAAAAGCAGTAGAGTCAGCCAGAAAGTCAGATGCAGCATCAGGTGTAGTAGATACACAAGAAATTCCAATGCAGGATGTTTCATTAGATATTTGGGATAAAAAGTACTGTCTTAAAACTAAAAGTGGCGAACAGGTTGATAAAAACATTGAAGACTCTTATGCCCGTGTAGCAAAAGCACTTGCAGACGTAGAAGAATCTGATGAAAAGCGCGCAGAATGGAACGAGAAGTTCCTGTGGGCATTACGCCATGGTGCCATCCCCGCTGGCCGTATTACTTCTAATGCGGGAGCGCTAGAGCATAAGCCAGCCACATCCACCATTAACTGTACCGTATCAGGTGTGGTTGAAGATAGCATGGACGACGTGTTAAATAAAGTACACGAAGCTGGCTTAACACTAAAAGCGGGTTGTGGTATTGGTTACGAGTTCTCTACGCTACGTCCAAAAGGCGCATTCGTTGCGGGTGCTGGTGCGGTCACTTCTGGCCCGCTATCATTCATGGATATCTACGACAAGATGTGTTTCACCGTTTCATCAGCTGGTGGCCGTCGTGGTGCGCAAATGGCGACATTCGATATTAGCCATCCCGATGTCACAGATTTCATCAAGGCAAAACGTGAAGATGGCCGTTTACGTCAATTCAACCTTTCATGCCTCATTACTAAAGAGTTCATGGAGGCCGTAAAAGCGGATGCGGATTGGAAGCTAGCCTTTCCAGTGACAGAAAAAGAAGCCATTGTAGACGGATTAGATACCAACAATCAAGACCGAGTGGTATGGCGCGAGTGGCCAGTTAAGGATAAGTACCTGACTAAAGAAAAAGGAGTAGATGCTGGTAAAGTGGCTTGCCGCATTTATAAAACGATTAAAGCACAGCGCTTGTGGGATGTGATTATGTCCAGCACATACGACTTTGCAGAGCCAGGATTTATCCTGATTGATCGTGTTAACGAAATGAACAATAACTGGTTCTGCGAAAATATCCGTGCAACCAACCCATGTGGCGAGCAACCATTGCCACCATACGGCTCTTGCTTACTTGGCTCAGTGAACCTAACTAAGTTTGTGACGAACCCATTCACACCGGAAGCGGAATTCGACTGGGCTAAATACCGTGAAGTGGTGTCTATCTTTACGCGTATGCTTGATAACGTCGTCGAAATCAACGGATTGCCACTAGAGAAGCAACGTGAAGAAATTGCCCGTAAACGCCGTCATGGCATGGGCTATTTAGGTCTTGGTTCAACCATGACCATGATGCAGCAAAAATACGGTGATGAAGATTCATTGAAATTCACAGAAGAAGTGACTCGTGTCATGGCGGAAATAGGCTGGGAAACAGGCGTGCAGCTCGCTGATGAAAAAGGCCCGGCGCCAATCATGAATGAGAAATTCATAGTGACAGCCGACATGCTAGCGAAACGCCCAGAGATGGCAGCCGATGGCATTAAAGTAGGGAATAAGATTGCTGGTAAAGTCTTGCTCGGTAAATATAGCCGCTATATGCAGCAGTTCCCAGTTGGGTTGCGTGATCAAATCGCAGATAAAGGCATACGCTTTACGCATCATAGCTCAATTGCCCCAACAGGTACTATTTCTCTATCATTAGCCAATAACGCCAGTAACGGTATTGAGCCTAGCTTTGCCCATCACTATGCACGTAACGTCATTCGTGAAGGTAAAAAATCGAAAGAGAAGGTCGACGTATATTCATTCGAGCTACTCGCTTACCGTGAATTGATTAATTCACATGCCATGCCTTTTGGTGAGTCGGAAGAAGAAAAGCTACCAGACTACTTCATGGACTCTTCAACCATTAAAGCCAAAGCGCATGTGGATATTCAAGCAGCCGCACAAAAATGGATTGATAGTTCGATTTCAAAAACCATTAACGTGCCAACAGAATATGACTTTGAAGACTTCAAAAGCATCTATCTATACGCATACGATAAGGGCCTGAAAGGATGTACCACATTCCGCTTCAATCCAGAGGCATTCCAAGGTGTATTGGTGACAGAGAAAGATCTGGAAAGCACCACCTATAAATTTACGTTGGATGATGGTACCGAAGTTGAAGCCAAGGGTAATGAAGATATTGAGTATGATGGGGAGACACACTCAGCCGCGAATCTATACGATGCTCTAAAAGAGGGCTATTACGGAAAATTCTAGTTTTAAGCTATTGCCCCTTGAGGGCGTAGTTGGGAATGTGCTTTAAGTCCTAGCATTTTAGATGCATAAAAGAGTAAACAGATAGTTAAATTAAATAGCAAAATCAACCCATAAGGGAATGTGAGATAGCTCACTAGGAGATAAAAATGGCAATTAAAATTGAAAAGAAAATCACTGCATATAATTTAGTCATGCCAGAGACTGAAGAAGAAAAACCCAAGGCAGAAGCCGCGGCGAGTAACGTGGTGCAGATGGGTGAGCCGTTAAGCCGCCCAGAAGACTTAGTGGGGAATACCTACAAAATTAAAACACCTGTGACAGAGCATGCGCTTTACATCACCATTAACGACATCGTGATGAACGTAGGTACTGATCGAGAGCATCGCCGTCCGTTTGAAGTGTTTATTAACTCCAAAAACATGGAGCACTTTCAATGGATTGTTGCGCTAACGAGGGTCATGTCTGCAGTGTTTCGGAAAGGTGGCGATGTCACTTTCTTGGTAGAAGAGCTTAAAAGCGTATTTGAGCCAAGTGGCGGTTACTTTAAAAAAGGTGGCAAGTTTGTGCCAAGTCTAGTGGCTGAAATTGGTGAAGTGTTAGAGAAGCATCTACAAAACATCGGCATGTTAGAAAAAGCAGGCTTAGATGAGCATCAACAAAAATTGGTTGATGAGAAAAAAGCAGAGTATTTAGAAAATCATGCCCAAGCAGGCGAAAAAATGAATGGTGAAGGCTTCCCTAAGGGCGCGCAGCTTTGTCATAAATGTAATACCAAAGCGAGCATCGTGATGGATGGGTGTTTGACTTGTTTGAATTGTGGGGAAAGTAAGTGTGGTTAGTTTTTAAGTGGTAAAGAAATTTGCTCGTAACAGGGGACCTGTTAAAAGCCGGGCTACTTGGTGGCGTGACGCTAGCACGTGCGGTGAATGATGAGAGGCTAGCTAAGGAAATAGCGCACACGATTAAAAAAGCAATCAATGAGTATCCAGCCTCGCTAACTGCTTAGCGGCATTTCAGCTATCATTCATACATGACCAACTCACCCCCTGAACAACCTAACAATCCATTACATGGCATCACACTCAAGACCATCGTGACTGAGTTGGTGACGCATTATGGGTGGGAGGATTTAGAAAAGGCTATTCCCATCAATTGTTTTAGCCGTGACCCTAGTATTAAGTCGAGCTTAACTTTTTTGCGCAAAACTCCTTGGGCGAGGGAGCGAGTTGAAGGGGTTTATCTGAAAATGCTGAGGGAAGCCAAACGACCCCATTAGTTAAACCGCTTGCCGATGCCGCGATACCAATCACCCGTGGGTTTATGTCTATTATGTCTAATGAGTCGACTTTGCGCCATGCGTTGCCAGTAGCAGCATTTCTTAACTCAACATCTGTATTAATCAGCTCCTTAAAGCAATCAACTAGGATTGCTGCTCTAGCTCTGGCAATGCTTCGTTGTGAATAGCCGCTTCGAATGCCTCGAGGCGTTTGTAGACTGATAGCAATTCGACAATTTTGTACCACGACTTGACTAGGTATTGGAATGAGTCACTAACCTGTGAGAATGCGGTCAGGATTTGTTGCAAAATACCGAACGTGATTTTACCTGCAACGATGGTTGGTACTAGCAACACGTAGACAAAGATATTATCCGCTTGGATATACATGGAACGCGCCACGTTAAAGTACATATAGTGAAAATACAATTTAAAGTAGTTTTTACGCACATTGGTAAAGAGTTCTTTTAGTGAGGGTGGTTGTGCACGCGCTGCATTATCCTCGCCATAAACAAGCTCTTTGCGGTAAGCGGCTTCTACACGCTGGTTTTTAAACTCTAAGCCCGGCAATTTGATGCCGACGATTGCTAGTAATATTGTGCCGAAGATGGACCAAACAATGGAAGCATAAAAGAGTGGCGAGGCAATTTGGCCCACGATGGGTAGCTCAGATACATATTTTGACAGCTCCCACAATACGGGTAAAAAGGCAAATAGTGTCATGACAGCTTCAACCATAGAAACACCTAGCTCTTCCATAATAGAAGCAAAGCGCATGGTGTCTTCTTGCACCCGCTGTGATGCGCCTTCTATACTGCGAACTTTTGCCCATTTTGATACATAGAAGTCATTCATGGCAGTACGCCAGCGGAAAATAAAGTGGCTGACAAAAAATCGTGTGAGCACAAAGAGGACAATTGCGATAAACGCAACTTCTGCAAATTTAATAATGAGGCTGTAAAGCTGGCTTGAGGTGATGGTTGACTCTGCTGTGAGTGCGTTTTGCACGGCATCAAAAAATGGTCTGCGCCAGTTGTTAATCGCGACTGAGACTTGTACTGAAAAGTACGTAGAAAACAGGATAAGGCCAGAGCCGAAAATAGACCATCCGAGCCAACGGCTCGGCTTGAACTGAAACCAAAATAGCGCAAATAGCGTGAGACTAATGACGTAATAAAGATAAAATAAAGTAAACGAATCGGTAAAGAAATGACCAACACCAATGACTGGTTCGGTGTTGGACAAATCTAGGCTTAGTAGTGCGCCTAGTTGCGTGTTAAATGAATACCAAACAAAAATAGATAGTGCTGGCCAAGCGACTACAGAAAGCCAAAACCAGCGTGAACCTGGGAAAAATGATTTAAACATAAACGTGCTCAGATGAATCGATTACAAAGTTGGCACTAGTTTATGCGCTAAGCTTCGATTCTGCAATCAAGACTAGGCTAAATCATTAATAACGGCCATTTTGATTTGTACCATGTCTTGCATGGTATAGCCAATCCCACCAACGCCATAACCTGAATGTTTACGACCTGCAAATGGCATCCAGTCTACTCGGAATGCGGTGTGGTCATTTACCATGACAGCAGTTGCATCTAGCTGTTTGATACAATCGTTCGCCACTCGCAAATCGCCTGTGTAGACAGCAGCTTGGAATGCAAAGTCTAAGCTATTCGCTGCAGCAATCGCATCCGATATGTCTGTGTATTCGTAGAGGCAGATGACAGGCCCAAACACCTCCATTGATGACACTTTTGCGTCTGCTGGAGGGTCTAATAGCACAGTGGGCGCATAGATGGTATTCGTTAATCTTTTACCGCCTGTGAGCAGTGTTGCACCTGCGTTGATGGCCTCCTCCAACCACGCTTCAATACGGTCTACTTCTTTTGGCAGGATTAATGGACCGACCTCTGTATTATCTTTTGTCGGGTCACCTACAATCAACTTTTCTGCACCTGCGGCCAACTGTTTTACAACGGATTCGATGAGTGAGGCATGGACAAAAATGCGCTGTATGGAAACACAGACTTGCCCTGCATGGTAAAAGCCACCTTTAAGTAGCGAGGGAATTGTTTTGCTTAAGTCTGCGGTACCATCAACAATGGCTGGTGCAACGCCGCCATGTTCTAAGGCGCACCGCACGCCGGGGGCCAATTTGCTTTTTAACCACCAGCCAACTTTTGCAGAACCAATAAAGCTAAAAAAGCCAATATCAGGACTGGTGACTAAGACTTCCGCAACCTCATTATCACAGACGCAAATTTGACACCATGCTTTTGGTAGGCCAGCTTTGTGTACGAGCTCAACAAAACGATGGCAGTTAAGCGGTGTGATGTGTGAAGGCTTCACAATAACAGGGCAGCCAACTGCAATGGCTGGTGCGACTTGGTGCACAATGAGATTCAAGGGGTGATTAAATGCACTGACTGCTATGACCACGCCAATAGGCTCGTAGCTAGTGTGAGCTGTTCTGCCGATAGAGGCGGCTGTATGCCCCATGGGTATTTCTTCACCGCGCATGACATGGCTCAGCTCTTTGGCCGCTAATAGAATGCCATCAATCGCACGTGCTACTTCAACCCGCGCATCAGTAATCGGCTTTCCACCTTCTTGTGCAATGAGCAGTGCAAACTGTTCTGCTTCGGACTCGACTAGACCAGCAAGATTTTTCAAAATACCTGCACGTTCATGATGGGCTAACCAGCCAGCTTTGTTTTTAAATAATGCCGTTGCTGATGCAAGCATGGCATTAGCATCATCCACACCCTGCATTGGCAGGGCATTAATTTTCTCACCGTCAAAAGGGGAGAAAACATCTAACAGTTTACGCTGTTTGGTATTGCTCATAAGATGCAGCTCCTTTCTTTTAGCTCGTCAATCAACACTTTATTGTTTTCAGAATAATCGACTGGCAACTCAATCAGGTGGACACCACCCCGCTCATAACATTGGTTAATCAGCGGGATAAAACCATCAGCATTTTCAACCCGGTGACCAGTTGCACCATAACTATTGGCATACATCACAAAATCAGGATTATTAAATTCTAGTCCATAATCTTGATAGCCCATGCTGTATTGTTTACAGCGAATCATGCCAAAAGAATTATCATTAAGCACGAGCACGACTAAATTTAACTTTAGACGGACTGCTGTTTCCATCTCTTGACTGTTCATCATGAAGCCTCCATCACCACAAATCGCCATGACTTTACGGCCAGGGTTTAAGCGAGCCGCTTCCATAGCAGAAGGCAGGCCTGCACCCATGGTTGCTAGTGCATTATCAAGTAATACGGTGTTGGGCTGGCAGGCATGGTAATTACGCGCAAACCATACTTTATAAATGCCATTATCTAGCGCGATAATGCCATCTTCCGGCATGGATTTTCTAACATCAGAGACAAACCGTTGCGGCTTCATTGGAAAGCTGGAATCGTCTTTACCTTCTTCAATATGCTCCTGAACATGGTCACGCACTTTCATGAAGTAAGAAAAATCATGGCTTTCAGTGTTTTCTACGCGATTGGCCATGCGCTGGATAGAGGTGGCAATATCGCCTACTACTTCTAACTGCGGAAAGTAGACATTGTCGACTTGCGCTGATTTGAAGTTTACGTGAATGACTTTTGCACCGTCATGCACCATAAAAAATGGCGGTTTTTCCACGACATCATGTCCGACATTAATAATTAAATCAGCACTATTAATCGCACAATGCACATAGTCGCCATCAGATAAAGCAGCAGTGCCAAGAAATATCTCGGGATGACCACCAATCACGCCTTTGCCCATTTGCGTGTTCACATATGGGATGCCTGTACGCGCAACAAAGTCTGATAATGCTTGCCAAATACGCGCACGGTTTGCCCCAGCAGCGACCATGAGCAAGGGGTGCTTGGCCTCCTTAATCATTTTGGTGGCGATCTCTAAAATATTGCGATCCGCATGCGGATAACGGCATTTACTTGCCGTAAACACAGGGGTGGTTTTATCATTTACTGCTTCAGCAGCAATATCTTCGGGTAATTCCAAAAACACCGCACCAGGACGCTCTTCAACCGCAACACGGAAGGCCTCGCGCACCATAGAAGGAATCATATCAATATTCACGATTTGCTTGGCGTACTTGGTGATGGGTTTCATCATGCTTACAATATCAATAATTTGAAATTGACCTTGTTTGCTGTGCTTAATCGGTTTTTGCCCAGCAATCATCACTAGCGGAAAACCACCCAACTGGGCATAAGCACCTCCCGTTACTAAGTTGGTTGCACCGGGACCTAATGTTGCCATACAAACGCCTGGTTTGCCTGTCAGGCGGCCATAAGTTGCAGCCATAAATGCCGCCCCTTGTTCATGGCGTGTCAAAACCAATTCAATATTCGATTTACGTATGGCCTCTAGAAAATTCAGATTCTCTTCGCCTGGGATGCCGTAAATTCTTTCGACACCTTCATTTTCTAAGGCTTTAACAAATAAGTCAGAGGCATTCATTTGGGTTGCTGTAGTTGATTGAGTCATGATTAATTCTTTCTCGCTAATTTAGATATTAATATAACTTTGTAGGTTGATAATATCCCTTAATGACGCCAAATGAAATGGGTGGTGAATTAGGTGTTAGTGGTTATATTGGTTTTTTTATTTGGACTCGAATCGAGTAGCTTCTACCAATAAGCACTAAATCACATTTTATGATGATTTAGTACTTGGAGTTTTTAAAAAAAAACGGTATCATGCGCGGCTTGTTAGTGATTTGGGTGCTTAGCTCAGTTGGTAGAGCGTCGCCCTTACAAGGCGAATGTCAGCGGTTCGACCCCGTTAGCACCCACCATTTCAATAACAAGATAAATCATGATTGCTTTTTAGCAGTGATGTTTAGGAGCGGTAGTTCAGTTGGTTAGAATACCGGCCTGTCACGCCGGGGGTCGCGGGTTCGAGTCCCGTCCGCTCCGCCAGCATTAAAAAAGGGTTATAACCTAGCGGTTATAACCCTTTTTCATGTCTATCGATACTTTAAGGGCACTTGTAAACCGAGAGGGGATATGATTATTTTAAATAACCTTAAGTCGGTAAATGCATGGCGTGAAAGATTGCGAATATGAATCCAGACGATTTACAAAAGCTAGTAACAATGGAGATGCCTTATGGAAAACATCAGGGTAGGGTCTTGGCAGACCTGCCAGGAAATTACTTGAATTGGTTTGCACGTAAAGGATTTCCTAAGAGCGAATTAGGGCGTTTGCTGCAGTTAATGCAAGAGATAGACCATAACGGTTTGTCTGACTTGTTGAAGCCGTTACGGTAGGTTATGTCATGGTCATTTAATGTACAGGTGGGTTGTCTACATCTAAGCTGAGCGGCTTTTTCAACACGAATGATGGCAAAATAGTGGTGATTGCCGCATACACGAGCAAGCCGCCGAATAAGGCGTCACTAATGCCAAATTTTTCGTGCAAAATTCCGGCAATCACTAGTGTGAAAATCAGTGTTGGAGTGAGGGCGGCGGCAATAACAAAACTACTTTTTTTGGTGTCTTTATTGATATAAATTCTGTGTGCGGCGACGGTGCCAATTCTAAATGGCAATAAAATAGTCGCCATCCCTAGCCCTATCCACAGAGACTCCCATTGCAATGCTCCCACAGGTACTTTCATGCCTCCATAAAAGAAGTAAAACGGCACAAAGAAAGAGGCAAATAATTGCACGGCATGCAAATTGTCATCGGAGGCCAGTGTGGGCATTCTTTTGTGTAACTGCCTTGCGGCTAAGCCGGTAAAGAACGCGCCAACAAGATAGTAAACACCGAGTTGTTTAGTGAGGTAGGCTGCGATAAGACCAACCATGATGAGTAGCGAGAATTCAGAGCCTGGGGCAAATGGGATGACGATTCTCCCTAAAAATATAAACAGCAATGGCAAGCCAAAGGCAATGGCTAGGAGTGCTGCTGAAGAAATGCCTAAATCACTTGGTGAGCTAGATTTTAAGAATATAAAGAGCAGTAACAATGCCAGTAGCTCCCCGGTAATAGATTTACTTTTGATCCAAAACTTTTCGTTCTCATCAAGGTTAAGGCCTGATAGCGATTCGAGAATAAACCCCGTTGAAGGCGTGAGTAGTGCGAGGGCAATTAAACCAGAAATTTGCATGGGAAAATCACAGTAATTCATCCCTGCCCATGTGAAGGCTGCAATAGCTAAGCAGCGACTCAACAAGTGATTTAATAGTGGCCAAAACCCTTTTTTAAGCTCTTGTAAATCAACCTCTAAGCCGGCAAATAAAAATAAGGATGAGATGCCGAGGGCGGCTAAAAAGCTCAAGGTGGTATCGTGACTATAATCGGCAACACCAAAAACGGTAATCATACCTAAAGCAAAGCAGGTTAGCGGGGCAGGTATATTGTATTTCTGTAATGCTCTAGGGAAAACCAGCAAAATAAAAACAATGGATAAGTAGAGCACTTGGGTGGATATTGACGCGAATGAAAACTCGTACATATAATCTTTTTAATAAATGATTTTCACCATTATTACATAAATCTAAAGTTAACAATATTTACCAATTTAGAGGCTGGTTGACGAAAGGAGGAGGTGTTTGCACAACAAGTAAAATCATTTGTTGTGCAGGAGTTTTTTAGTCTTAGCAGTCGGTTTCGTTAGTATTTAATCCCGTGTGTAACTCTATTTCGGACCTAAGAAATCACGTTTACCCAGCGCTACACCATTGTGACGTAACAAATTGTAAGTTGTAGTAACGTGAAAATAGACATTTGGTTGCACCCAGCGCAATAAGTAGTTTAAGCCGACAAATTCTCTTTTAGAGTTACGCACCATCATTTCAATATGGCGTGTCTCTGCACCCTCTAGCTGCTCAGGTTTGATACCACTTAAAAAGTCGATGGCTTTTAGAAGTCGCTCTTCAAGTGCTTCAAACGTGGTTTCATTATCTTTATAGCTAGGTACTTCTAAGCCTGCTAAACGCGCACCCGCACCTTTGCTCATATCCGTTGCAATTTGCACTTGCCTGCTGAGTGGGTACATATCAGGTGATAATCTGGCATTCAGCAATACCGACTGTTCGATGTTGCGCGCTTTAGAAAATCGACGCCCCTTTTTGATGATGTGTAGACAGTTGTTTAAGGTAAGGATTAGCGGTGGAATGCTGATTTCATACATGTTAGCCATTGGAATACTCCTAAAAGACAAGGCTGGCTTCAGTCAAATCTTTTTTGATGTAAAGAAGGTGATTCTAGCGCATTTAATTCAGCTGCTGTAACTCAAGTTCGCGTAGCTTCGGTGCTTTTTTTGCGGTAATACCCACAACACCTAAGGTCATGAGGCCGCCAAATATTACAGAGGGAACCAACCCCACTAAGCGTGCCATCACGCCAGATTCAAATGCACCAATCTCATTGGATGAGCCAATGAATATGCCGTTGATCGCAGACACTCTACCGCGCATGCCATCTGGTGTCGCCAATTGCATGATGGTTGATCTGAGGATAACGGAAACCCCATCAAATGCACCCGCAGCCATTAAAATAACCGCAGAAAGCCAGAAGGAGGTGCTTAATGCAAAGGCGACAATACAGAGGCCGAATCCTGCGACTGCAGAGAGGAGCCATCGGCCAGCACGTAAGTTAATAGGATGCCTAGTAATCCATAAGCCTGTCAAAATTGCGCCTAGTGCAGGTGTCGCGCGCAGTATGCCCAACCCTTCAGGCCCGACTTGATATACGTCTTGTACAAAAGCAGGTAACAAGGCAATGGCGCCACCAAACAATACAGCAAACATGTCTAACATTTGTGCACTAAAGAGGACTTGGTTGCTCCATACAAAGCGTAAGCCTTCGGCAATACTTTTAAATACAGGTGCGCTTTCTTTTGCTGCTGGTTCTTGTATTGTTAATCGTAGAATCGCAATGACAGCACCTGCACACAAGGCGCTGGCTAAGGCATAAGCTGCGGCTTTACTGGCAAAGCCAACCAATAAGCCACCAGTGGCTGGGCCGACAACGGCACCAATTTGGAAGAAGGAATTACCAAGGCTGGCACCGCGGGCAAATGTGGCGCGAGGGACAATGATGGCAAATAGTGTGTTGTAGCTGGGTAAAATAAAGGCGCGTGCAAACCCAGTTAGCGTGATGGCCGCGTATATCCAAAGAACCGTATCACCGGCCACCATGCCCATGGCAATCGCGGTGAGCGCTAGGGCGCTTAGGCACAAGGCAGTAGAGGATAAGATGGCAAAGAACCGCCGTGAGTAATAATGATCAACTGCGTGACCTGCAAATAGCGCGCTAGAAAAGTATGGAATTACTTCAGCCAGGCCGATTAAGCCTAGGGCGAGTGGGTCATGCGTTAACTCATAAATATGCCAACCTGCTACCACTGCCATAATCTGGTAGGCCAATAGCATTTGGACGCGAAAAGCCAATAACTTGGAAAACGCAAATCGCTGACTGGTAAAAAGCTGATTAATAGAAAGGGGCATGCGCGCATTATAAATTTAATTTGCGTAGATTCACATCATATAAACTTAAACCATGCTGAAAACTGTAACTATTTGTTGTTTGTGTACAATGGTGCGTGTTAGCACAGTGAATAAAGCAGTAAGTATGCGCTTACGCATATGGATGAGCCGTCGTTGACCTAGTGTGACTCTGCTGATATAGATTAGGCGTGCTAACAACTCATTGCTGGGGGTCTAATTATTGGAGTTGCCGTAGTATCCTTGAGAGGCTCTCTAATTAGCCACCCAATTAGCCTAGAAGAACAGTGATGCTGCACGGAGTTCGATGGAGTGTAGCTTATTGATAAGGTTTCTTGATTTTAGTCTAAAGCTTCCAGCCATAAGCAACACCTAGTGAATCTTGATACATATTTAGATTGGCATTGCCTCCGCCAAAAATAGAAGGGATTGAATTTTTGCCGCTCACCTTGTTTTCAAATGCATGGCAATAAGAAAAAGATAGCTCAGATTTGTCAGAAAGTGAGAAGGTAGCACCCAGCGTCAGGTGATCTTGCACTACACCAGGAGCAAGAACGTTAAACAGTGTTTCTGCCTTTCGAATAGGCTAGCTAGAGTGGTTATAGCCTGCACGTAGTGTTAAGTTTTTATCGTATGAATAACTAGTGCCAACCTTGATTGTTGTTACATCTTTCCAACCAAAGCCAGAACCTTTGTTACTACCTAGCGGATTACCGCTTAAAAACAAGTTCGAGATTGAGTTGCCTACAGAATCTACCTCACTGTAGTTTATTTTTGTTATGTCAGCAGCTAGGGTTAATTTTGGCGTTGCTTTAACGGAAAGGCCTAATCCGTAGCTGGATGGGATATCAAAGCTACCTTGCTCTGCAAATAGCCCTTTATATTTGTCGAGCTTAGACATATAAGTTCTGGTTTTGTATGTTGCCCCTAGAGTGACAACGTCAGTTAGTTGGCCAATCCATCCCACATGAAGGCCTGCGCCATATGAATGGTCATGCCCATTATTTGTCACATTCCCAACAGATGAGGTGAAACTACCATTGTCAAAGTTTTGCAATCCCTTCGCCTCAAAACTTTGATATGCTAAATTAACAGCTACACCAATAGTGTTAGCTGGCGATATTTTCCAAGCCACAGTAGGAGCAATAAAAACTTGAATGAGGTCAATGCCGGCTCTATTTGCATTTGTTCCATCAAACAACGGAATGGCCTTATTGTAGTCAGTATTCATTCCGCCATTACCGTAAACACTCACCCCTACAGATAACTCATTGTTAATTGTATGGTTATAACCAAATTCCGGGATGATAAAGCTTTTAGTCTCGTTGCCTTTATATTTGCCATCATTACCAGGGCCGCCGTTGCCAACAATTTCAGACTCACGAGTTGGTTTAAACCAAGTCAAGCCGAAATCAAGACGATCTCCAATTAAACCCATACCAGCAGGATTCGATGCAGAGGCAAGTGCATCTTGTGGCAGTGCAATTGCTACACCTCCCATCCCTAAAGATTTCATGCCATAACCATGAGCAAAATATCCATCCGTTGCAAATGCATCTGTAGTGGCTAAAACTATTAAAAGTGGAAGAGCTTTGAAGCTGACATTCATGGAATAACTTTCTAATATTAGGGGTTAGATAATTTGTAATTGACGCACACTATAACCGAGAGAATTTTTATTCTATTAAATACTTAACATTATTTAAATATCTAGAAGAATCAGGCCCAAGACCGCCGCCATATTGACTACGTGCTGGGTGAGCAGGCCTCATAGATAACTCTTTTTTTGTAATCAAAGATGAAATACATTTTACATGCATTTGGATAGGTTTAGAATAATGCTTTTTAAGCTTCACATCACTATGCTCACATCATTGCCTACTATGTGTATAGTGATTAAAATTGTATAGTTTAATGTGTGACTAAACGTGTGGTATTTTATTTTTTATAGATGCATATAACTCATTGACTAATATAAAATATGATCCTTTTGTATAATATGTCGTTGACCTGTGTGACTCTGCTGATATAGATTAGGCGTGCTAACACCTTATTAGCCAGTTGGAATGAATAGTATTGCGATTTTTTAATTACAGAATGATGTTCAGTATTATTGCCGCCAGCTTAGCGGTGCTCATTGCCATGACCACCTTCAAACAAGATGAAAAGCTTCAATCTATTGAGGTGACTGTCACTGTCGATTGGGAAGGTCGGTCACTAGATGAAGAAGACATTGAGGCCATGCAATCTTTTCGGCTGCAGTTTCCACGTATTCCTATGTTGCAGTTACTCAACCCTGCTTACTTTGTGCGCGACCATGCCTATCCAGCGCGTTTAACGCAGACGATTCAATCCACATTTTTACCCATAGACACACAAGGTTTGCATGTACATGCATGGAAATCCTTAACGGATTATTGCGGCGTTGAATATCAGCACAGTCATTCATTTGCTGATGTGGCTGAAAACTGCCAAACAGGCGATTGTGGCTATACCGTTAGTTTAGAACTTGCTTACTCACAACAAGCGTTAACCAAGCTCATTGCCTGTAGTGATCAAGTGTTAGTCGATAATGGTTTTAACAAGTCGGTGCACTTTCGTGCGGGTGGCTGGCAGTTAGGCTCTAAATTGATTGCAGCGTTAGAAGCTAACGGCTTTGTTTGGGACAGCTCCCAAATTGATGCTCACCTGCTCACCACCCGTTGGCATGAGGACAGTGGCATGGTGACTACGCTGCGCCAATTACATGCGAATAGCACACCGCTAGACCAGCCTTATTTGTTGGGGAAAAAGCTAATGGAATTCCCTAATAATGCAGCATTGGCTGATTACACTAGCACTAAGCAAATAGTGACTTTGTTTAAACGGTTGATTGCCGCGAATAAACCAGTGATGGTGCTCGGCTTTCATCAAGAGACCGCGGCAGATTTTTTGGTGCGTTTAGAAAAAGCCATTCCAGAAATGGAAGCTATTGCTAAAGCTGAAAATATTCGGCTAGCTTGGGTTAGTCAGTGACAGTAGGCTTAACTTTTCGTAAAGCAGGTAAAATGTGACTTTATTTTTCAGTTGTTACGCCCATGCAAGTTGATTTGGCGCAGGCCATTGCCTTAATTAAACGTGGCGAAGTCGTCGCCATCCCGACCGAGACGGTTTATGGGCTAGCTGCGGATGCACGTAATGAAGATGCGCTCAAACAAATCTATGCCATTAAACAGCGCCCTGCCAACAACCCATTAATTGTCCATTTAGCGAGTCGTGAGCACGTGTTGGATTGGGCGGCAGAATTTTCACCATTGGCACAAAAGCTAGCCGCCGCCTTCTGGCCGGGGCCATTGACTGTCGTATTGCCAGCAAAAGATGCGGTTTCAAGTATTGTGCGAGCCGGTGAGCCGACTGTTGCCTTACGTGTGCCAGCACACCCAATAGCACAGCAAGTGTTGCAACAAACAGGCTTAGGTTTGGCCGCGCCATCGGCTAACAAATACACCCAGCTCAGCCCAACGACAGCGCAACATGTGGCTAATGGCCTAGGAAATGTAGTGCCCGTATTGGAGGGGGGTACATGTGAAGTGGGGATAGAGTCGACTATTGTTGCCGTTGATGAAGGCCAATGGCGACTGTTACGTTTAGGGATGATTGATGAAGCGCAGATAGCTTCAGTAGTTGGGGTTCAGGCAGCACTGCCAACCTTACAAGATGATAAATCGTTGCCCAAAGCGCCAGGCCAGAATTTGCTACATTACTCACCAAAAACACCGGCGCAATTATTCACATCGAGAGCGACCTTATTACAAGCCTCAGAAAAATCAGATTGTGCCGTACTGTTATTGGGAGAGGGGCAGGCTGCTAATGGCAAGACATTTAATTTACCCAATGATCCTGTTGGCTTTGCGGAGCAGTTGTATGGCACCTTGCATCAGATGGATGCCCTAGCAGTGGCTACCTTACTGATAGAAGCGCCGCCACAGCAGCCAGAATGGCTAGCCATTCATGACCGGTTGACGCGCGCATCATATAAACTTAACTAAAAATCACTTGTCATCAACGACAAAAGCGAGTAATTTTGTTAGTATTCAGTAGCGAAGCGTGGAGTTGAAATGGATAATAAGTACGGTTTAGGCAGTGCCAAAGTAGCACAGGTTAAACACGACGGAAATCATGAAGATGTCGTGGTGCACCCGACAGAATGTAAGTTTTGTGGGAGCAATGAGTTGGCATTATGCCCTACCATGCACGATCATCTCTGTAGTGCATGTGGCGAGTGGCAAAGTGATGTGCCACAAGATTATTCCACGGGCCGTAGTAGCGATTATTAAAAGTTACTACTACAAGCAGGTTTGGTTTCTTCAGCACATTCTAGCCCTGCTGTGGCGGCAGGGTGGTCAGGGTGCAACGACAAGGCTTGTTCAAAATACTGCTTGGCTTTACTCAACCCCCCTTCTTTACCCTCAGCAATGCCCGCGTAATAATAGGCTTCGGCAGACTTGGGTTCTGCTTTCACCCATAGTTGAGCGATGCGGCTCAACTCATTCCACTGTTCATTTTTAAATGGCTGTACGACGCGCATGAAAAAAGGACGCTTCTCTTCAGGCGCATCCCAAAATGGTAAAACATTGGTTTCCATCGATGTGATGTCAGGCTGTTTTAATAGTGCCTTAATCCACTTCGCGGAGACGTTGTAATAATAAGCTTGTTTACCAGGGCTTTTAAATGTGCTGATTGCCAGCAACTTTCCATCAACATCAAAGACAGGGCTGCCGCTAGCACCCATTGTGAAGGATGCACTTGTTCTAATAATGGCGCTGTTATCAAGCGGATAAAGCGCTTTGATTTTACCTTCCGAGTATTGTGGTTTTGGCGGGCCACCAGGAAAGCCAATTGAAAAAATGTTTTGCTCGTAAGTTAGATTTTCAAAGTCGCCAAACTCTACTGGTGTTAAGTCCGCATACTGGAACCGTAAAATACAGAGGTCATGCTCCCAGTCGGCTTTCAGTGCAATGGGTGTGTAATTGTCACCATATTTGGTAATACTGACGCCTGTGCTGTTGGCTAATACATGGCAGTTGGTGGCGACTAAATCCTTGCTAATGGCGACACCAGTACCCACGCCATGACCGCCTTTTTTAGTGCCAACATGGACTTTGACGACGGAAGCTTTGAGTCTGAAGCTAAGCTCGTTACGTGTCTCCGCCAATAAGTTGCTATGGATGAAGATTGATACTAAAAAAGCGGTCAATAAACGCATCGTATCGTGGTTGTCTCGTAATTAAAGTAGACTTGGAGCCATAAGATTAAGCAAGCCATGCAGGAGTAAAGTGACATTTATTATAGAACAATAGTAATTGTTATGACTTGCAATTTAAATAGGGTGCGACATTAAATTACTGTACAATATAGGGCCAAATAAAAACCTTAAGATAGTCGCATGATTATAAAGTCTGAAGTTGTTGATTTAAACACACCTAGCGGAACGATGCGCACTTATATCCATCGCCCGGCACATGGCAAAAAAGTACCTGCGATTTTGTTTTATTCAGAAATTTTTCATCAAACAGGCCCGATTGAGCGCGCTGCCAAACTGATGGCAGGGCAAGGGTATGCGGTGCTTGTCTCTGAGGTTTTTCATGAGCTAAACCCTATTGGCACAGTCTTGGGCTATGATGATGCGGGCCGCGACAAAGGCAATGCAGATAAAGCAGCTAAAGATGTGCAAGGTTACGATACTGACAACCGCGCCATGATTGAGTATTTAGTGACGCAAGATTGGTATGACGGAAACCTCGGTGCGATGGGCTTCTGCATCGGCGGTCACTTGGCTTTCCGTGCAGCATTGCAGCCAGAGGTGAAAGCTACCGCTTGCTTCTATGCGACTGACTTGCATACGAATACGATTCCAAATAAACCTGAGCAACATAGCATGGAGAAGCTGGCCGATATAAACGGTGAGTTGATGATGTTATGGGGCAAGCAAGATACCCATATTGATACTGCTGGCCGTATGCTGGTTTATCAGAAACTAACTGAAGCGAATGTGACTTTTACATGGTATGAATTTAACGGCCAACATGCATTTATGCGTGATGAAGGCGATCGTTACGATCCACAGCTAGCAATGACTGGATACCAGTTAGCAACACAAATGTTTAGTAATACACTGAAGTAGTCTTAAAAAGTAGTAACAACAAAGAGCTTAAGCTAAAAGCGATAGCTTATTTAACCATTTAAATTATCAATTTAAAGAAAGAGCATTGAAAAGATGAGCGTAAAAAATTCCGATATTGGCTTAATCGGCCTAGCAGTGATGGGGCAAAACCTTGTCCTTAACATGGCTGACCACGGCTATACCGTTTCAGTCTACAATAGAAGCCCCTCAAAAACACGAGACTTTTTAGTTGAGTGTAAAGAGAACGAGCCTTCACGCGAGCGGGTGGTTGGCCATGAAGATTTAGCCGCATTTGTACTGAGCATTAAGCGGCCACGTAAAATTGTTTTACTGGTTAAAGCCGGGAGCGCTACTGACTTAACCATCAATGCCATTCTGCCTTTCTTAGAAAAAGGTGACATTATCATTGATGGTGGTAATGCATTATGGACAGACACTATTCGCCGTGAAAAAGAATTAAAAGCAAAAGACATTGAGTTTATCGGCTCTGGTGTTTCAGGCGGTGAAACTGGCGCACGTTTTGGCCCTTCATTAATGCCTTCAGGTACGCGTCAAGCTTGGGCTTCACTTGAGCCTATCTGGACTGACATTGCAGCTAAAGTAGATCCTATTACAGGCCAACCATTAGAAGGAGGCGAACCAGGAAAGCCTGTAGAAGGTGGATTCTCATGTGCTGAATACATCGGCCCTGACGGTGCTGGGCACTATGTAAAAATGGTGCACAATGGTATTGAATACATTGACATGCAATTGATTTGTGAAGCCTACTGGTTGATGAAAACAACGTTAGATATGAAATCTGATGAGATTGGTAAAGTCTTTGAAGAGTGGAACAAAAGTGAATTATCTAGTTTCTTAATTGAGATTACAGCTGACATTCTGCAACAAAAAGATCCAATGTCTAAAGAGTTCTTGGTGGACATGATTTTAGATGCTGCAGAACAGAAAGGTACTGGCCAATGGACAGCTGCGAATGCGCTGGAGCTAGGTGCGCCAGCAAATGCGATTGCTGCTGCGGTTTACGCGCGCGGGCTTTCTAGCGTTAAAGAAGAGCGTGTTGAGGCAAGCAAGATTCTTAAAGGCCCTAAGGCCACACCTGTGTTAGATGAAGATAAAGCGGTAGTGATTGATTCAATTAAAGACGCACTTTATTGCTCTAAAATCTGTGCTTATGCACAAGGCTTCCAGCTGATTGATAAAGCACAAGTGGCTTATAACTGGAAATTGAACTTTGGTGAGATTTCTCAAATCTGGCGTGGTGGTTGTATCATTCGCGCACGCTTTTTACAGAAGATTACAGATGCTTACCAATTGAACTCACGCTTGAAAAACTTGATGTTAGATCCATACTTCACTGAAGAAATGAATCAGGGTCAAGACGGCTGGCGCAAAGTGATTGCTTTAGCCGTGACGAATGGTGTTCCTGTGCAAGGCTTTGCTGCTGCGTTAGCTTACTATGATGGGTATAGAAGCGCTGATTTACCAGCTAACTTGTTACAAGGACAACGTGATTACTTTGGCGCACATACTTATGAGCGTAAAGATAAGCCACGTGGTGAGTACTTCCACCTAGACTGGCCAGAGCCAGGCCGCCCTCAAATTGCTATTGAATAATTAATGGTTTTTTGAAGTAAAGTTAAGTAGAGAGGGTGACAGCTGTCATCCTCTTTTTTTGACTATTGTTTAGTGCTTTTTTATCGCTTGTTTCTAAAGTTTTGCGCTAAACGCAATCGCAGCTTGCTTCTAAAAACCGATGGAATTGATTGATTTTTTTTAGTTTGAGAAAGCGACTTGTTTCTGTTTCGTTTGTTTGTTGCGCTTTTGTTTTAGTGGCTACCTCAACTGAGGGTGTTTTGGCTAGCTCTGCTTTGTTAACAGCTTCTTTCACGATGTTTCCTTTTGGGAGTTAAATGCACTGAAATTTTGTTCCATTGACATAGGTTCATGTTTATATTGAGTGAAATTTAACAAGATAGTTCATAGGTGCGAATAAAAACTTTGGAGAAGCTAGTAAGATGATTAGATTTGATGGTTTTGTACTTCAATCTGTTGCGGAACAGGTGCAAGGAGCTAGCAACCACTGGTTATTTTCTTTCTAATGTTCGCAACTAAGTGTGCTTGAATACGGTTATGATAGTTAAGCTATATGAATGATAGGTGACTTGGAATAGAATGTTTGAAATTGACAATGGATAGATAAGCGAATGACTGAAACGTATTTGTTTTCCGTACATGTGGAAACGGCATATTTAGCAGACCAATCTAGCGAAGAGGATGAGCGCTATACATTTTCTTACACAGTTACCATCACGAATACTGGTAACATTGCTGCGCAATTGATTAGTCGTCACTGGGTGATTACGGATGCAGATAATCAAGCGAGTGAGGTGAAGGGGCTGGGGGTCATTGGAGAGCAACCTTTACTAGAACCCGGTGAGCACTTTACCTATACCAGTGGCACAGCGCTGAATACTGCTGTTGGCCAGATGCACGGGCGTTATCATATTGTTGCCGTCGATGGCACCTCATTTGAAGCTGAGATTCCACCATTTACTCTTGCTGCACCTAGAGTGCTACATTGAGGGCTTCATTCAGAGCGCTCTATTCAGCCATGAAAAGAATTATATTCTTTATAGGTATCATCTATATAGCAACGGCTTGTTCAAAGTCAGCTATTAACCCAGAACTTGTGGCATGCAATTGTCCATCAGCCGTTAAGAAGTCAACAGAAAAGCCGCCAGTAGACATTTCACCTTATTCGTTATTAAAACCAGCGAGTTGGCAAGATTTGGAAGGTTTATTAGAAGATGATGTTGTGGAGGCATGGCCGGCTTGGCTGCAAAGCTGTACGCGCTTGGGTGAGAAAGAAGCATGGAAAACAGCCTGTGATGCTGCAAGTGCAATGAATCAACCCAATAGCGCGCGGATTATTGATTATTTATCCAATCACTTTGATGTGTTTCATGCTCAGAATCAAGATGGCTCTACGACGGGAATGGTAACTGGCTACTATCAACCTTTGTTAAAAGGCAGTCGAAAGCAATCAAAACAGTATCCACATCCTTTATACGGCGTGCCAGCTGATTTAATTACCGTGGAACTGGCAGATGCGTATCCGCAACTTAAATATAAGCGGGTAAGAGGACGCTTAACAGGTAAGAAACTCATTCCTTATCGCACCCGTGCAGAAATTGATGTAAATCCATCGCCGTTAGCAGGGAATGAAATTTTTTGGATAGACAATAATATTGATGTCTTCTTTTTACAGATACAAGGCTCAGGTGTAGTGCAGTTAGAAAATGGTGAGCAAGTGCAAGTTGGTTATGCCAATCACAATGGCCGCCCTTATCATTCGATTGGACGTTTGCTTGTTGAACAGGGTGCGCTCACCTTGGAGAAAGCCTCGATGAAAGGAATTAAAAACTGGGCGCTGAATAACCCAGATAAATTACAGCCATTACTCAATAGCAATCCTAGTTATGTATTCTTTAGAGAGCTGCCAACAGGATTGTCTGGGCCAATTGGTGCGCTAGGTGTGCCGATTAAGGCGGAACGTAGTATCGCAGTTGACCGAAAATTTATCCCACTAGGTGCGCCAATCTTCTTGTCGACAACAGAGCCAAATAGCACAAATCCACTCAGGCGCTTAATGTTGGCGCAAGATACAGGCGGGGCCATTAAAGGTGGCGTAAGAGCGGATTTATTCTGGGGTGCTGGGGACAAGGCAGGTGCAAAGGCTGGGTCGATGAAGCAGCAAGGAGAGGTTTGGGTTTTGCTGCCGAAAGGATTTATGCTGCCTCAATGATTGGCTATGCTGAGATTTATAAATGAGTGGATGATATCAAGACAGCAGCCAATGGTATTCGAAAGTTTTGTTACTAGCGGATAAGAATTATAGGCATTTAAAAAGGCGCTATAAGCGCCTTTTTAAATGCAATAAGAACAATTATTTGTTCATTACGTACATTGTAACTTCAAAACCGAAGCGCATTTCAGTAGCTGCTGGTGTTGTCCACATAGTAGTTCTCCTTTTGTTTATATTCGTAAAGCTTATGCATTACGTGCTAAACAGTTTACTGGGGGGGGCAAAGAAAACTAGTGGCCAATCCACTTAAAATTGGCTCATGATTTTCATTAGATTGCAGCTTAAATCTGATGGATGCGCTTGATGAGCTTTTTCATGCCTTTTCGGCCGATGGTCCGTTTTAGTTTTACTTTTCCATCATATAGCCAAAACCTCAGCTTAATGGGAAGGTTGAGCTGCCGCCCACTCAGTGCTAAATACATTTGCATAAAGCGTTGGCGGCCTTCGCCATGTAACTTATGGCAAGCGCGGGTTAAGTCGGCGATTCTGAGTTTGAATGGAATGGAATGATTAAAGCTGTGAATGCGAGCAGTATCAATCAGAGAAAATTCAAGCATATTATTTGCGTGAGTATTGATTAAAATATTACCGCCAGAGTAGTCTCTGAAGTAAATGCCGCGCTTATGCATATTGTGCGAGAACTGTGCAAATTGACGATACAATCCTTCAGGTGTGAGTCCTTTATAAGATGATTCGCCACGTGCAAAGGCAGAGAATAATTCACCGATCGTGTAATCAGCTGCTACGCGCTCACAAATATAAAAGTTTTGCTTTAATGATGTGTCACCAGCTTTCTCGAAGTAAGCAATTGGTTGCGCTGTGCCTACCCCGCGTCGTAACAACTCCATTGCCCCATTCCAGCTACGTTTGGCTTTACTTGGCTTGAAGCGGTCTAGAAAGGCTTTATGTGGGTACATTTTAGCCGGCTGCTTAATCGCGAGTTGAGCCGCTGTATCTCTTGGATCTTCTATGGCCCAAATGACATTTCTTGCATGCCGTAATGACTGGTCTTTTTGTGGCGCTATCAAGCTGTCCGGGTGAAGTGCCAACATCAATTGGTTTGCTTCAGTTTTATTTTTGGCCAACAGCAAGCCTGACCAACCATTTTGATTAAATTTAAAATATTGTACATTTTCAATATGTGCATAAATTGCTAGATTTTTTGCTAAGGTCGGCGTTGGGAATAGTTCAATGTTCCAGTCCCTATGCCAACATAAGTAGATAGGTGTTTCATATACAAGTCCAGCATTCTTTTCTAATAGTGCACCATCACGGTTGGTGATTTTAGCGTTATTTAATGTGCTTTCTGCGTATATATCAGAAAGGTAGGCAACCTTGCCATTAACTGTCCAGGCGAGATGTACTTGCTGCCGTTTGTTATTAAAGTGGTGTACTTCTAGGCCGTCTGCACTAGCAACCGTCTTAATATACTGTGCGCCGCTTAAATGCTTAAGTAGCGACTGCATGGCATAAAAGCTTGGGTAGCGCTTATATTCATTTGGCACGCCATCAGCTGATTGATAATGAGCAACACGTTCTAGTGAGGGATATTCTGCATCTGTTAGACCATCGTCAATAAGGCCTTCACGGTTGCAGATAAGGGCGCCCCAATTCGCTTGTTGTAAAGCCCCTGAGGCAGCCAGCAAGGTAAAGTAGCGTGTTAAGTAATCCGCTTGTTTTTGTTTGCTATTGGTTAACATACGGCCTATACGATAGATGGCCCAAAATGAGGAAGAAGAGCTAGTTTGGGCTACACCGTAATCTAGGCCAATTTTTTGTAATATTCGCGCTTTCTTGATTAGGTTATATTTAAATAATGCCGACCATTTGTACTTGAGTATTCTGTGATCAAAGCGTTCAGGCTCACTTATTCTTTCAACAAAAAGGTTGTCAGTCTGTGTGTCTGGTAATAAGCTCTCAGTTGCTAATATCTTGAAAATACCAATGGTATAAATCGGTTCAAAATCTTGAATATTTGGCCCAAGCAACTTAATGCCACGGGATTTCACTTCTTCATGCGCAATTTTCCATGTAGTTAGGAAAGTGTGCAAGGTATAACCAGCCCAGCGCTTGCGGTTAATGGTGTTGCCAATCTCAACCTGTGCGACTGCCTCACCATAACGATCGAGTGTCGCCGCTAAAAAGACACGCCAACCTGCTTGTTCAGCAGGGTCATTCATATGTGCCGCTATCTCCGCAGGCGGAAACAGGCGTAAAGTGACATTAAACCCTTTTGTAATGAGCGTTTGTAAAAAGCGTGCATTGAAGTTGTCAACGTCATTGTAAGTAAAATCTATACGGACATTATTAATACCAAGCGCTTCTAATTGCCCAATAATGTAGTGGTCTAGTTCAATATTTTTATTGGAAGCAACGCACACCCCAAAGAAATTTTCAGGAACCGCATGATTTTGCGTGGGGAGGTGCCCGTCTTTAATACGTAAGCCACCTGTTAATATGTACTTAAAACTGTTAGTTATAAGTTGCTTGGCGGATGTGGAAGAGAATTGTTTGGTCATTAAGGCGGTATTTTAATTGGGAGCTAACCATGTCGAAAGTGTAAGTCATGATTATAAAGCTTATTTGTTATTAGTTTGTTCACTGCGTTGTTTTTCTTAAGGGTGTATTACTTATCAAAGCGATAAGCAGTTAACGTTTTACCCACTTTGCGAAAGCTTTGTAGTATTCAGGCTGACGAACACATAAGTACATCATGATCAGAGCGCTAAGCAGGGCGGTGATTAAAAAGAGCTGTGGAACATCAAAACCTAAGCTAAATGCCCAAAGAGAGAGTGCGGCAGATGCCACCATGAACAGTGCATTCATGATGTTGTTGCCTGCAATCACGCGGGATTGGTGGCTTTTAGCGGCATTAGTCTGGATGAAGGCATATAAAGGAACGATATAAAAGCCACCAAAAAGCCCAATGAGTAGCACATCACTTAATAAGTGATGGTGAGAAGCGCTGCCGAAGAAATCGGTATAACCCATAATCAAGGTGGCTTGAGGAGGTGCAATATGAATGCTGCTGCTAGTAACATACAAGTCAGCTGTAAATAGTGTTAAGCCAATACCACCTAGCATGACTAAGCCAAGCTCCACTTTGTGTTTTGAAAGTTTTTCACATAGTAATGAGCCCACACCGATACCCAATGAAAAAGTGGATAGCAATAAGATAAAGACACTTTCATCACCAAGCAATGTTACTTTAGCGAGGTTAGGTAGCTGGGCTAGTAAGGTTGCACCTAGAAACCAAAACCAAGAAATGCCAATCACAGCTAGCCATAAGGGTTGATGTTGCCAAATAAATGTGAGGTTACGTAGCGTCTCTGTGATTGGATTCCAGTTGATTGTTAATAGCGGTGCACCAGCTGGCGTATTTGGAATGCCACGACTCGTCCAGTAGCCCATTATAGAGAGTGCAATAATACAAATGCTAGTCATAATCGCACTATTGCTTTGCATGGCTAACCAGGCGCCTAATATTTGTCCAAGTAGAATGGCAATAAAACTACCCATTTCTAACATGCCATTACCGCCTACCAGCTCTGCATAAGTTAAATTATTCGGTAGGTAAGAGTATTTAACTGGACCAAATATAGTTGAGTGAGTGCCCATCAGAAAGAGAGCGGTCGATAATAAAAGTATGTTTTGCAACAAGAAGCCCGTGCTAGCAAATAGCATAATGAGAATCTCAAATGCTTTAATCACGCGGATGAGTTTTGATTTTTCAAACTTATCCGCAATTTGACCAGCCGTAGCCGAGAATAGAAAAAATGGCAGGATAAACAATCCGGGCAATAAAGTGGCCATGGTAGCACCATCAATAGTTGTTAGCTGGCTAGTACGAAAAGCAACCAAAGTAATGAGTGCCGTCTTAAATACATTATCGTTAAAGGCACCTAAAAACTGTGTAAAAAACAGTGGGCGGAAACGTTGTTCTTTTAATAGTTGAAATTGATTGCTCATGAGTGGCAGCCAGTGGTTATTAATTTAATGAGTAGAAAGATCAAAAACATGTTGTTAGGTTTTTCAGTGACTGATCTGCTCATGATAGCAATTCTGCCACCTTTCTATAAGTTAAAGTCAACCGCTAATTGGTTGTATGTATAGACCAAGTGCAAAGTGTATTCAGTGCATCAAGCATTGTTTGGTTGGGTTTGACTTCCTCTTGAGGAAAGACATCTAAAACCCCAGCTTATCAGCAGCAGATAAATTATCGTAATAATCTCCGAACTTGCTGATTTACCGTACAAAAGCCGAGATCACACCAAAATACTTTTTTTAAAAGTGGATGTAAAAACGGCCCGCAAAGCGAGCCGTTTTAATTACATTACTTACTTGAAAGTACTTACTCAGTTAGTTTGAGTATGCACGCTCACCATGGTAAGCCGTATCAAGACCTGTACGCTCTTCATCTTCTGAAACGCGCAGACCGATAACGATATCAACCAATTTGTATGCGATGAATGCAACTACACCAGACCATACAATTGTGATTAAGACGCCTTCGCCTTGAATCATGACTTGCTCAATAATCGTAGTATCCATGCCAATGCCACCTAAGCTAGCATGAGTAAACACACCCGTTAGTAATGCACCAACAATACCGCCAATACCGTGAACACCAAATACATCTAGTGAGTCATCAGCACCAAGAATTTTCTTAAGGCCAGTAACACCCCATAGACATAAGAAACCACCAGCGAAACCGATAATGATTGCGCCCATAGGGCCAACTGAACCACAAGCCGGTGTAATGGCAACTAAACCAGAAACAGCGCCACTTGCAGCACCAAGCATAGAAGCTTTACCGCGAGTCATTGCTTCAGCCATTGTCCATGCTAATACAGCAGCAGCAGTCGCTAATAATGTATTGATGAAAGCTAAGCCAGCACCACCAGTTGCTTCTAAGTTAGAGCCAGCATTAAAGCCGAACCAGCCTACCCATAGTAATGATGCACCAACCATTGTCATTGTTAATGAGTGTGGTGTGAATGCTTCTTTACCGTAACCGAGACGTTTGCCGACCATGTAAGCACCAACTAAACCAGCAACACCAGCGTTTATGTGTACAACAGTACCGCCAGCGAAGTCCAATGCACCTTTGTCCAATAGATAGCCACCAGTGCCCCAAACCATATGTGCGATAGGGATGTAGCTGAATGTGAACCAGATGAGAGAGAACAACAACACCGCGCTGAACTTCATGCGCTCTGCATATGAACCAACAATTAGTGCGCAAGTAATACCAGCAAATGTACATTGGAATGCGATGAAAATCATTTCTGGAATCATCACGCCGTCAGTAAAGGTTGCCGCTAGTGAATCCATTGTCACGCCAGATAAGAATAATTTACCTAGGTCACCATAGATAAGACCCTCACCACTACCAAATGCCAAGCTATAACCATAGACTGCCCAAGCCACTGAAATCAGTGAGAAGACAACTAATACTTGCATTAAGATAGAAAGCATATTTTTGCTACGAACTAAACCACCGTAGAATAATGCTAAGCCAGGCACTGTCATTAAGATAACCAGCAAAGTAGCTACCATCATCCACGCAGTATCACCTTTATCAACTGTTGGCGCAGCTTCAGCTTCTGCAGCAATCGCTTCAACTGGCGTATCCATTTCAGCAGCAGCTAATTGGATTACTTCAGCTGGTGCTACTTCAGCATAACTAATGCTACTTGTTAATGCACCTGCACCCATCAAGGTGACAAGTGATAATATCGATAATAATTTTTTCATTTTATTGCCCCTTATAGTGCGTCTGCGCCAGATTCACCAGTACGGATACGGTAAACTTGCTCTAAATTTAAAATAAATACCTTGCCGTCACCAATCTTGCCAGTCGCAGCCGATTTTTCAATTGCATCCACTACCTGATCTAGAATTGCATCAGGAATGGCAATTTCAATTTTTACCTTAGGCAAAAAATCAACTACATACTCTGCCCCACGATAAAGCTCCGTATGGCCTTTTTGGCGACCGAATCCTTTTACTTCTGTAACGGTGATGCCTTGTACACCAATGGCTGACAATGCATCACGCACTTCATCAAGCTTGAAAGGCTTAATTATTGCTGAAATTAATTTCATTATATTCTCCTTAGGTTTAGTGCCTTGTAGTTATCCTACCACTGCTAGCGGTGGTAGGATAATTTAGAATGCGCGACTTACTGTGAAAGTGAAACGGTCATCAGCCAAGTCCGCAACTTCTGCTCTACCGTTAAAGCTTGAACCACCCCAGCCTTTCTCAGACCAGTAGCCGCTGTCACTAGCCCCGACATAAGCAAGTTCAGCACCCCAGCCTTCGGAGCCAGCTAAAGAGAATGATTTAGCAAGAGCAAGTTTATAATCTGTATAGTCAAGATTATCTTCACCGTTTGGCGTTGTAGCAGCAATAGAAGCTGCAAGTTTCGCTTTTACGTTTAAATGACCAACATGACCACTAATAGACCAGCCATCACCTAATGGAAACTCAGCATTTAATTCAACATAAGTTGAGAATCTGGTGTCATCAGTGTAGCCAGTATCTTCCTCAAGACCAAACCAGTTACCTAGAGTTGTTGATACTTGGCCGCTGACATAGCCATATGAAAGGCCGAAGTTAGCTTCGTATGTATTCCAATCATTATCAGATACGGGTGTTGTAAGATCCGCTTTTGTACAAGCTGTACAATCAGCCCATCGACCGCCTGGGTATGTGTAGCCAATAACGCCCACTGAATAGCCAACGCCTGAATCACCGATTTCACCACCGTAACCAGCATAGATATCAAGCTCCATGTTTGCATCTGGGAAAGTATCAGATGATATGTTAGAAGCCCAAACACCAGCAGAAAATCCTGAGCTGTGCTCGGCGTCAAAACCACCTTGGATAGCAGTTTTATGGTAGGTTTGTGAAAGACCACGGACATAGTAATCGGAAGTTAATGCGGTGTTTGCGCTGAATGCCCAGTCAGATGCTTCTTCTGTAGAAAAAGCAGCGGTAGGTAAAGCCAGTGCCATCAAAATGGCAATAGATATTGATTGTTTCTGCATTGCGTACTCCTTTAAAAAATTTTATTTTATGAAATTCCCTGCTACACTTAAAATATGTAAGCAATTGTCATGCCAAAAAAATGTGTTAAAAATAATGGCATAGGATATTGTTTGGATTCATTTTTAGGATTGGCTAACTAAAATGTTGGCCATATGAAGGAGCATGCTATGCTAAAGGCGATAGTACTGAGCGATTTGTCTATAAAGATCAAGGAGGTAGTTGCATCATCTCCGTTAGGGGATGCAGAAAAAAATATTTACGCCCTATTACGGGGCGCATTCACTAAAATGGAGCTTGTTTCGCGTGAGGAGTTTGATGTGCAGTCAGAAGTGTTACGTGGTGCTCGTGAACAATTAACGTTATGCGAAGAAAAGCTAGCTAAGTTAGAGTTGTTGTTAAAAAAACAAATAAGCTAAAAATAAGTAAAATGTAAGTAGTAGAGTAATGTAACAATTGACCGAATAAAACTAAAATAACAACTTAGAAATAACTTCTAAGAAGAATAATGCATTTAGTTGTTTTATATAGCCTTGCAGTATCGACGTGGGGATGGTTAAGAGATAAGGCTATGCGTGATAAAATGTCGGATTATTCATTTTAGTGTTTGTTATGAGCCAAAACGATCCCTCACCAATAGAAGCGCAATTGCGCACCATGCTCAAAGAGCGCATTCTGATTTTAGATGGCGCGATGGGCACTATGATTCAGCAATATAAATTGACTGAGGCGGACTACCGGGGCGAGCGCTTTGTGGATTTTAAAGCGCCAGCGGGGGAACGAGAGCTGTTTGTTAAGGGCAATAATGAGCTGCTGTCATTAACACAGCCACACATTATTCAAGAAGTACACGAGAAATACCTTGAAGCTGGCGCTGATGTTATTGAAACTAATACATTTGGTGCAACGACGGTTGCACAAGATGATTACCATATGGCGGAGCTTGTTTATGAAATGAATGTGGCGTCAGCTAGGCTGGCTAAAGCCGCGTGTAAAAAATACAGCACACTAGATAAGCCACGTTTTGTGGCTGGAACCTTAGGCCCGACGCCAAAAACAGCGAGTATCTCTCCAGATGTGAATGACCCTGCGGCACGTAATGTAACGTTTGATCAGTTGGTCGCCGCCTACTTAGACCAAGCACGCGCCTTAGTAGAAGGTGGCGCAGACATCTTAATGGTAGAAACTATTTTTGATACTTTGAATTGTAAAGCTGCCTTGTTTGCTGTTGATGCCTTTTTTGAAGAAGTTGGTTACAAAATACCGCTGATGATTTCTGGTACGGTAACGGACGCATCAGGTCGGATCCTATCAGGCCAAACCGTGACTGCATTTTGGCACTCAGTTCGCCATGCAAAACCACTTACCATAGGCTTAAACTGTGCATTAGGCGCAGCGTTGATGCGCCCATATGTAGAAGAGATCTCAAGCATAGCAGATACCTTTATCTGTATCTATCCAAATGCTGGCTTGCCTAACCCCATGAGTGATACCGGCTTTGATGAGACGCCAGATGTGACTTCAAGCTTAGTGAAAGAATTTGCTGATAGTGGTTTTATTAATATAGCGGGAGGGTGCTGTGGCACGACGCCGGCGCATATTAATGCGATTTATAACGCCATTAAAGGCTGCCCGCCACGTGAAGTACCTGAACAAGAGCTGGTAACTAAGCTTGCAGGGCTGGAACCCTTTATTATTAATGAAGAGTCCTTATATGTGAATGTGGGAGAGCGTACTAACGTGACAGGTTCCAAAGCATTCGCGCGCCTGATTATTAATGAGCAGTATGAAGAAGCTTTGAGTGTAGCACGCCAACAGGTGGAAAATGGTGCTCAAATCATCGATATTAATATGGATGAAGGTATGTTGGATGCCGTTCATGCGATGACCTATTTTCTGAATCTTGTCGCTTCAGAGCCTGATATTTCACGCGTGCCAATCATGATTGACTCATCCAAATGGACTGTGATTGAGGCTGGCCTCAAATGTGTGCAGGGTAAAGCGATTGTTAACTCGATTTCGATGAAAGGGGGCGAAGAAGAGTTTTTACGCCAAGCGAAACTTTGTCGCCGTTATGGTGCAGCAGTGATTGTGATGGCCTTTGATGAAAAAGGCCAAGCTGACACCTTTGAACGCAAAATAGAAATTTGTAAACGGGCTTATGATTTGTTAGTCAGCACCGGCTTCCCACCAGAAGACATTATTTTTGACCCGAATATTTTTGCTATTGCCACGGGTATTGAAGAGCACAATAACTACGCAGTCGACTTTATTGAAGCCACACGTTGGATTAAACAAAACTTACCACATGCTAAAATTTCGGGTGGCGTGTCTAACGTCAGCTTTAGTTTCCGTGGAAACAATCCCGCGCGTGAGGCCATTCATACCGTATTCCTCTATCATGCCATTCAAGCAGGTATGACGATGGGGATTGTAAACGCAGGCATGATGGGCGTTTATGATGATTTGACACCTGAATTACGCGAATGTGTAGAAGATGTTGTGCTAAACCGTGTAACAGATTCAGCTAATCTATTAGCGCCAACAGAGCGTATGGTTGAGATCGCAGGTGCGTTGGTGGTGAGTAATAAAAAAGAAAGTACTATTTTAGAGTGGCGCGGTACGGAAGAAAATCCAGTTCCAGTCGAGAAGCGCCTTAGCCATGCCATGGTGCATGGCATTACTGAATTTATTGTAGACGATACTGAAGAAGCGCGTGCCGCGGCTGAAGCCAATGGTGGTCGTCCGATTCATGTGATTGAAGGTCCATTGATGGATGGTATGAATGTTGTCGGCGACTTGTTTGGTCAAGGAAAAATGTTTTTACCGCAGGTGGTGAAATCAGCTCGTGTGATGAAATCTGCTGTGGCGCATTTGATTCCGTTCATTGAAGCCGAAAAAGCAGTGGAAGAAGCGCGCACTGGAAAAGTAGCGAAACCAAAAGGTAAAGTGGTGATGGCGACAGTAAAAGGCGATGTGCACGATATTGGTAAAAATATTGTGAGCGTGGTGTTGCAATGTAACAACTTTGAAGTGGTGAACATGGGCGTGATGGTGCCAGCGGCAGAGATTTTAGCCATGGCGAAAGTAGAAGGCGCGGACATTATTGGCTTAAGTGGCTTGATTACACCTTCACTGGAAGAAATGACTTATATCGCCAAAGAAATGCAACGTGATGAACATTTTAGTGAGCAGAAAACACCATTATTAATCGGAGGTGCAACGACTTCACGTGCGCATACGGCAGTTAAAATTGCGCCACATTATGAAGGCCCAGTAATCTACGTGCCTGATGCTTCACGATCTGTCTCCGTGATGCAGAACTTGCTGAGTACCGATGCACGTGGTGCTTACTTGGCTGAGATTCAAGCCGATTATCAGAAGGCAAGGTTACAGCATGCCAATAAAAAAGGTGTGCCAATGCTGAAGCTTGAAGATGCGCGTGCCAATAAAGCAAAGTTAAGTTTTACCGATAACCATGCGCCAGTAAAGCCGAAGTTTATTGGCCGTCGTGTATTCAAAAATATTGATTTAAGCTTAATTGCACAATATATCGACTGGGGCCCTTTCTTTCAAACCTGGGATTTAGCTGGACCATATCCAGCCATTTTAGAAGATAAAGTAGTGGGTGAAGCTGCCACAAAAGTCTTTGCAGAAGCGCAAGACATGCTTAAAAAACTCATTGATGGCCGTTGGTTAGTGGCCAGTGGTGTGATTGCACTCATGCCAGCTAATGCAGTGAATGAAGATGATATTGAAATCTATACCGATGATAGCCGTAACGAGGTTGTATTTACTTATTATGGCATGAGGCAACAAACGCAGAAGCCTGTGATTGATGGGGCGCCGCGCCCAAACCAATGCTTAGCCGACTTTATTGCCCCGAAGGGTGTAGCAGAAGACTACATTGGCCTGTTTGCCGTAACGGGTGGTTTAGGCGCAGAGAAAATCGCAAAACGTTTTACGGAACATCATGATGATTACAGTGGCATTATGTTCCAATCACTGGCAGACCGTTTAGCTGAAGCTTTTGCTGAATATATGCATGAACGCATTCGTACGGATTTATGGGGCTATGCCCCAGGTGAAAAACTGAATCCTGATGCCTTAATTAAAGAGAAGTACCAAGGGATTCGGCCTGCGCCTGGTTACCCCGCCTGCCCTGATCATACGGTCAAAAGCGATATGTTTAACTTGTTACAGTGCAATGAAATTAATATGCAGTTGACGGAAAGCTTTGCCATGCAGCCAGCTGCATCGGTGAGCGGCTTCTATTTTTCACATGCTAAAAGCAAGTATTTCAGTGTGGATAAAATAGGAGCAGATCAGCTAGAAGACATGGCAAAACGTAGAAACTTGCCAAAAGAATATCTAGAGCGCTGGTTGGCACCTAACCTGGATTAAAACATTTAGCTTGTTATTATGTAATAAGCTTTCATATGTATAACGACAAGTTTGCGGTGAGCTTTAATCATTTGTATCAATAACTGAGAGATAAAGGTTAAGTAGCAACCCAAATGTCTGGCCGCTGTTATTTTTTATTAAATTGTATAGTAATTTTTGTAGTAAATTAAAGATAAAACATTAAATGCATATTCATATATTAGGTATCTGTGGCACATTCATGGGCGGTATCGCTGCTCTTGCAAAACAGTCTGGTTTTAAGGTGACGGGATGTGATGCCAACGTTTATCCGCCAATGAGCACGCAGTTAGGAGCGCAAGGTATTGAGCTGATTGAAGGCTACACACCCGAACAAACTAAACTCAACCCAGATGTTTATGTGATTGGCAATGCGGTCAGCCGTGGTAACCCATTGATGGAAGCCATACTGAATCAAGGCTTACCTTATATTTCTGGGCCGCAATGGCTTGCTGAGAATGTATTGCAAGGCCAGTGGGTGCTAGCTGTTGCTGGCACACATGGCAAAACAACGACAGCATCTATGATGGCTTGGATATTAGAGTATGCAGGGTTGGCCCCAGGATTTTTAATTGGTGGAGTGCCGGAAAATTTCTCAGTCTCCGCGCGTTTGCCGGGTAGGCCTAAGCAAGATGAAAAAAGCACCTCTCCTTTTTTTGTGATTGAGGCTGACGAGTACGACACCGCCTTTTTTGATAAACGATCCAAGTTTGTGCATTATCATCCACGCACTGCGGTGCTCAATAATTTAGAGTTTGATCATGCTGATATTTTTGAAGACTTAGCGGCGATTGAAAAACAATTTCATCATCTAGTTAGAACCATTCCACAAAATGGATTGGTTGTGAGCAATATAGAAGAAAGCCTTCAACGTGTGATTGATAAAGGCTGTTGGACGCCAGTAGAAACCTTCGGCAGCGAAGATAAGTGGCATGCGAAGAATGCGAAAGGTGATGGTAGCTTTGACGTGATGTTTGGCAGCGAATACCAAGGGCATTTGGCTTGGGATATTATTGGACGTCACAATCAGATGAATGCTTTGGCCAGTATTGCAGCTGCGCGACATGTAGGCGTACCTGTTGTCCAAAGTATTGAAGCTTTAAATACATTTAAGAATGTGAAACGTCGCATGGAGTTAAGTGGTGTGGTCAGCAATATCAGTGTCTATGATGATTTTGCCCATCACCCGACTGCTATTGCGACAACGGTATCAGGGCTGCGAGCTAGCGTTGGACAAGCACGCATTATTGCCGTGTTGGAACCACGCTCCAACACCATGAAGTTGGGCATGATGAAATCAGCATTGCCGACCAGCTTAGTCGAAGCTGACTTTGTACTTTGTTATGGTGGCAATGTGGATTGGGATATTGCGGAAGCGTTGCGTCCGATACAAAAAAAATCACAGGTATTGATGGATTTGGATGTGTTGATCGATGAGATTGTGAAAATAGCCCAGCCGAATGATCATATATTAGTCATGAGTAATGGTGGCTTTGGTGGTATTCACCAAAAGTTACTTAATGCATTGGCGTGAGCAAATGAGCCGGGTGGCAAAATACTTTAACAGCTTAACGCCTTTTGTCATTGCTATTTGGTTTTCTGTGGGGGCACACGCTGTGCTATTGGCCATTCAGTTTGAGCCAGAACTGAAAGCCATGGCAAAACGCTTGGTTCCGCTTGAAGTGGTGTTAGTTAATGCAAAAACAGAAAAAGCACCTAATAATGCAGAGTTGATTGCACAAGCTAACCTTGATCGAGGCGGTAATACGGATGAAGATCGAGAAATGAAAACCGTTCTACCTACCCCGCTTAAGCAAGCAGAAGATGTAGAACTACAAGAAAAGAAAGAAGCCGACGCAGCAGCTAAGTCAGTGAAGGTAAAGTCCAAAAAAGAGCAAAAGGAAAAGCGGGTTGCTGAATTAGAAAGGCAAGCTGGGGATTTAATGACGCAACTTAAAGCGGGTAGCGAAATAGTTGCTGACCC
This sequence comes from uncultured Methylophilaceae bacterium, assembly GCA_913009235.1. GTDB lineage: Bacteria > Pseudomonadota > Gammaproteobacteria > Burkholderiales > Methylophilaceae. The sequence goes on from CAJVXS010000003.1 coordinate 158,103, forward strand.
CGTCCAAAAAGCAACCACGAGGGTGGTGGAAGAAGACGTGGCAAAAGAGAATATTTTTTCTAGAAAGCTTTATCTAGAAGAACTGCTAGCAGCTGGGTTAGAAATTGATCGTTTAGAGGCGCAAATTGCTAAGCAACAAGAGGCGTATCAAAAACGCCCCAAAAGGCGTTCTTTGGGCGCGCATGCTAAGGCGGCAGATGATGCACTCTATTTAGAAGCTTGGCGTCAAAAAGTGGAACGTATTGGCAATATGAATTATCCCCAAGCGGCTAGAAATCAAAAGCTATATGGAAAGTTACAATTAACAGTGTCGATTCGTTCCGACGGATCAATAGAGGGCATTACGATTGACAAAAGCTCAGGGTCTAAAGTCTTAGACAATGCGGCGATTAATATTGTGAGGCTCGCCTCACCTTATTCGAAGTTCTCGCCACAAATGAGAAAGACAACGGATATTTTGGGAATTACGAGGACTTGGACTTTCACCAATGAAGATGCCCTCTACACCAAATAGCTGTTGGATTGAAAATAATCATGCTCGGCGTTGCTTCGCCTTGCTGTCTTGATTATGATGATTTGAAGCTAACTTAAATTAAGAGGGCATTGGAATAATTAAAACTTACAATGACTAATCACTATAAACACCATGTATTTTTTTGCTTAAACCAACGTCAAGATGGTAGATCTTGTTGCATGGATAAAGGCGCAGAAGCGGCATTTGACCATATGAAGGCACAAGTTAAAAAGCTGGGTCTAAGAGGTGAAGGAAAGACAAGGATTAATCGTTCTGGGTGCCTTGACCGTTGTGGTAAGGGGCCATTGCTAGTGGTTTACCCAGAAGCGGTTTGGTACACCTTTGGTGATAGTGACGATATTGATGAGATTATTGAGAGCCACCTTATCAATGATAAAGTCGTCGAACGATTGCTTGTCGATTAAATTATTCAGCTAATGCGCAACTAATACGTTCAGTCATTTGTGTTTTGAGTAGTGCTAAGGCAGCTAGTGTAAGTGGGGGGGGGTTGCTGGCTTGTGTCGCTTGTCCCCAATGGCTATTCGGAAAGTGTTTGTCACTTTCAAAGCGAGGAATAACATGCCAGTGGATATGTGGTGTTTTGTTACCTAAACTAGCTAAGTTGATTTTGTCTGGTTCGATCACTTCCTTTAGCGTTGTTTCAGTCGCAAACACGACTTTCATCATGCGTGCTCGGTCAATTAGCACTAAGTCAGTCATTTCTTTGACGTGTGCTTTCAACTCTACACGGCAATAAGCAGGATAGTTTGCATCATTCAACAGTACCACACGACAAAAATCATCTTGCCATAAAATAAGGTGTGTACTGGTTTGACACAGTGCGCAGCTTTCTGATTCAGCCATTTAAGAAGCTGCCAACATCCGGTCTAAGGTTAGCTTCGCTAAGGCTGCTTCGTCAGCTGGCACGGTAATTTGGTTAACAATATTACCCTGCACTAGGCTCTCTAAACACCAAGCCAAATGCTGTGGATCAATCCGTGCCATAGTTGAGCATTCACATACAACATGGCTCATAAATTGCACGTGTTTATTTTTAGGTTTCATTTCCTCAGCCAACCGGGTAACCAGGTTAAGCTCTGTACCCACTAGCCATTTGGAGCCAGGCTCAGCTGCTTTAATTGTGTTGAGGATGTATTCGGTAGAGCCTACAAAATCAGAGTTTAAGCAGACATCAAATGGTGATTCTGGGTGAGAGATGACATTGCCACCTGGGTGCTCTTTTCTAAACTGCTCAATGCTTTGTAGGCGGAACATTTGGTGTACAGCACAATGGCCTTTCCACAATAATACTTTCGCATTTTTGATTTGTTCTTCGGTTAAGCCACCCATAGGTAAGTCGGGATCCCAAATAGGCATTTCTTCTAGTGGGATACCCATTTTATGACCGGTCCATCTGCCTAGGTTTTGATCTGGGAAGAACAACACTTTTTCACGTTGCTTAAAGCCCCAGTCTAAGATTTTTGGTGCGTTTGTACTGGTACAGACAATACCGCCATGCTCCCCACAAAAAGCTTTCAAATCGGCAGCAGAGTTAATGTAAGTGATAGGCGTGATGGTTTCGTCAAAATCTAGTACTTTGTTTATTTCGCGGTAGCTACGTTCTACTTTTGCTAAATTGGCCATATCCGCCATTGAGCAGCCAGCAGCTAAGTCGGGCAAAATAACGGCTTGCTCAGGACGGCTTAAAATATCGGCGACTTCAGCCATGAAATGCACGCCCAAAAATACAATAAATTCAGCGTCCAAATCATCACAATATTTAGCTAGCTTTAGTGAGTCACCTGAGAAATCAGCATGGCGGTACACACTCTCATGTTGATAATGGTGCCCCAAAATCACCAAGCGTTTACCTAGTTTCTCGCGAGCAGCTAGAATTCGAGCTTGGCAATCATCATCTTTTTTAGATTGAAAACTGTCGAATTTAATTGGGACCGCTTGTGCTTGCATAATGTGTTTAAGGCTTGTTTCTGTAAAGGTTTATTTTATAACGATGCGATTGACAATGGAAATTACTAAAGGATTAATTGGTGCTTTTCACCTAATTTTTTCAGCGCATCAACATTAGTCCATGAAAAGACGCGCTGAGCCGCTTCGCGCCAATCCACCCATTCATAGCGTACATGTTCATTAGGAGCTAGTGTAATATTCAGCGGGGATGGTAAGGCGAGCCCAAATAAATGCTCTACATTTTCAGTTACACCTTCTGCATAGCGATGTCGCCAATGTGGGTATATTTCATAGGTGTTAGCAGTTTTCCAGTCTTGAAAGTCATATTCAAGCGCATTTAAGCCCGTTTCCTCACGCACCTCTCGAATGGCCGCCTGATAAGCTGATTCACCATCTTCAATACTGCCGGTGACAGACTGCCAAAAGCCAGTTTTGTCTGCGCGTTCCATCATCAGCACCTGTAAATCAGCTGTGTGAATAAGAATGAGCGCAGAAATTGGCGTTTTATGTTTTCGTGGCAGAGGTTAAATCCTTTGGTAATTTAAAAATAACGTTCTCTACAACGCCTTGCAGTTCGCGTATGTTTTCTGCGCCCAGTGCTTGCAAGGTAGCAATCACTTCCTTCACTAATACTTCAGGTGCTGATGCACCTGCAGAAATGCCCACTTTCTTTTTATTGGTTAACCATTCTGATTTTAATAAGCTCGCATTATCGACCATATATGCTTCCACGCCCTGATTTTCTGCTACTTCACGCAAGCGATTAGAGTTAGAGCTGTTAGTAGAGCCGACAATAATTACCAAATCACAATCTTTTGCCATGATTTTGACAGCATCTTGACGGTTTTGCGTAGCGTAACAAATGTCATCACTTTTTGGGCCTTGGATGGCAGGAAATTTCTGCTTTAGCGCTTGAATGACTTGCGCCGCATCATCCATGGAAAGGGTTGTCTGGGTAACATAGGCCAGCTTGTTGGCATCTTTTACTTGAAGTTTTTCAGCATCCTCAGGGGTTTCAACTAAATACATGCCCCCTTCAGATTGCCCCATCGTTCCTTCTACTTCTGGGTGCCCTTTATGTCCTATCATGACGATTTCCATCTCATTCTTATGCATTTTAGCGACTTCAATATGGACCTTGGTGACGAGTGGGCAGGTGGCATCATATGTTATAAGCCCGCGCACATCGGCTTCGGCACGAATCGCTTTAGAAACGCCATGTGCGCTAAAAATCACCGTACTGCCTTTCGGGATGGCATCTAAATCTTCAATGAAAATAGCACCTTTTTTACGTAACTCATCAACAACAAATTTGTTATGAACTACTTCATTACGGACGTAAATTGGGGCTCCAAACTTTTCTAAAGCTTGCTCCACGATAATAATTGCTCGATCCACGCCAGCACAGAAGCCGCGGGGGTTAGCCAATACGATATCAGCTTGAATGTTGTTTTCTAGTTGCGCCATAGTTAAACTATCATACCTGATTAAAGGCAGGATTATCACTACTGTCTTTCCGTAATTTAGGTGGGTTCAGGTATAATCAAACCCGTTTAAAAGATTACAAAAGATAGTATGACAAAAACTGCCACATTACTGATTACTTGTCCGGATGCAAAAGGCATCGTTGCGACGGTTGCCAATTTCTTGCATCAACACGATGCGAATATTTTACACGCAGACCAACATCAAGATGCAGAAAACAATCTGTTTTTAATGCGCGTTGAATGGGATTTAGATCAATTTGGTTTGGATGAAACTGCTTTTGGACAAGATTTTGAAACGATTGCGGCGCAATTTAGCATGCAATGGCAGCTTAAGCTCTCTACGAATAAACCGCGTTTAGCGCTCATGGTTTCTCAGTATGACCACTGTTTGGCTGACTTGTTACATCGTCATCAACAAGGTGAGCTGGCGTGTGAAATCCCACTGATTATTAGTAATCACTTGGATGCAAAAGTATTGGCTGATTTTTATGGCATCGATTTCCATCATGTGTCTGTGACAAAAGACACAAAAATTGGAGCTGAAAATGAACAATTCGCATTGTTTGATAGTTACAACATTGATTTGATTGTATTAGCGCGCTATATGCAGATACTGTCATCTAACTTTGTTGCACAATATCCGAAAATGATTATCAATATTCACCACTCATTCCTGCCTGCATTTATTGGGGCTAAACCTTATCACCGCGCATTTGAACGAGGGGTTAAGTTGATCGGTGCAACTGCACATTATGTGACGGAAGATTTAGATGAGGGGCCGATTATTGAGCAAGATATTGCTAGAGTGTCGCACCGAGATCAAGTGGAAGATTTGTTACAAAAGGGGCGAGATTTAGAGCGCATAGTACTGTCAAGAGCAGTACGCTGGCATATTGATAACCGAGTATTAACTTACGCAAATAAAACGGTTGTGTTTGACTAGCCGCTCTTGAATTACAAAGTAATAAATGCAAAAAGGCTAAGTTAAACTTCGCCTTTTTATTATTGTCTTCCCAAATTTAACGGTAAGCAGCAAATGATGCAACTACTAGCAGTTTTTATGGGAGTGTACTTTCTAATGCAAATAAATCAGCAATTTCCTCACGCTTTCTGACTACGTGGCATTTGTCGCCATCAACCATGATTTCTGCTCCTCTAGCACGGGTGTTGTAGTTGCTCGCCATACTCATGGCATAGGCGCCTGCTGATTTAACTACCAACACATCATTTTCTTGTAAGTTGAGGGGTCGGTCATGACCTAAAAAGTCACCTGTTTCACATACTGGACCAACAATTTCATACGTGGTTTTACCGCCGTCACGTGGTTGTGCTGGAACAATGTCGTGATAGGCATCATATAAAGCGGGGCGCATTAAATCATTCATTGCCGCGTCAACAATCGCAAAGTCCTTGCTCTCAGTTGGCTTTAGATATTCCACTTTGGTTAGCAGTACGCCTGCATTACCAACGAGAGCACGACCTGGTTCAAATAGCAGTTTGACTTGTTTCTGATTGAGTTTAGTTAAAATAGCCTGTGTATATGCTTTAAAGGCAGGGGGTGTTTCACCATCATAAGTAATGCCAATGCCACCACCAACATCAATATGATCAATATGAATGTCGTGGCTTTCTAACGCATCGACTAAACCTAGTACGCGATCTAATGCATCAATAAACGGAGCAATTTCCGTGATCTGAGAACCAATATGGCAATCAACCCCATGAATTGCAATATTAGGCATTGCTTCGGCTTCTTGATAAACCGTGATCGCATTCTCAATGGCTACGCCAAACTTGTTGTTTTTTAAGCCTGTGGAGATGTAAGGGTGTGTTTTTGCATCTACATTAGGATTTACACGTAAAGAAACCGGTGCCACCTTGCCCATGCCGCCAGCGACCTTGTTTAAGCGAACTAGTTCGCTAGCGGATTCTACGTTAAAGCAAAGAATGCCGGCATCCAATGCAGCATGCATTTCATCTGCTGTTTTACCGACGCCAGAAAACACTACTTTTTTAGGGTCGCCGCCAGCGGCTAATACCCGTGCCAACTCACCGCCAGAAACAATATCGAACCCTGCGCCTAACTGTGCAAAGACATTAAGCACTGCAAGATTCGGATTGGCTTTAACTGCGAAGCAGATTAAGTGGTCAGTGTTGGCAAGCCCAGCTTGAAAATCATTAAACGCCTGAGTAAGCGCTTGCTTTGAGTACACATAGCAAGGTGTTCCATATTGCTCAGCAATATCAGTTAAGGCCACATTTTCAGCGTGTAATACGCCATTGTTCAATTCAAAAAAATTCACAGGTTATCTTTAATCTTTCTTTAATTCTTCAGTCGGTTGATTGTCAGTTGCTGTTGTAGGTGCGTTTTGCACTTCTTTTTCCGGCGGTAATGGATAGCGCTGCTCAGGAATATATAAAGGCCCAGTCCTACCACAACCGATAAGCAGCGTATAAATAATGAGCATTAAAATGGTCAAGCATGTTTTAAACATAATGGGCTGACAAACTTAAAAAGTTAAGCGCATATTTTATCACCTTCTGTTTCATCAAGCAGAATAGAAGTGGTTTCTACCACTTATTCTGCCATTGCTACAGGATATGCTAGACAATATGCCTCTTGAATCGGGTACACCCTTAATATCGCAAAGCACCATCATTTGATGAAGAGAGGTATAAAGGTGCATTTAGTATGTCAAAGAATAACATCGGCTAGCCAGTAAGCTGTGCTTAATTTAGACATATTGTTATACTATATAAACATGTTAATCACTTGATTTTTTAAAACATATGAATTTATATCCAGTTGCCATTATCGAAAACTTTTATGAAAACCCTAATGAAATACGTGAATTTGCACTAAAACAAGAATATACATTTTGTCATGAGCGAGAAAATGTTGACTATGTTTACCCCGGTAGTCGAACAAAGGATATTTTTGATCTTGACCCAACATTGCAGGCAAAAATTCTTGAGAAGCTGATATCAGTTTTTCATAATACTGAGCATGACGTCATGCGTTGGGGCATTTCTACTAACTTTCAAAGTGTAACTGAGGAGTATAAAGAAGGCGTAATTCATACAGACCATAATACTATTTTTGCTGGGGTGCTGTATTTGTCACCTAATGCGCCTCTTGAATCGGGTACATCCTTATATCGCAAAGCCTCATCATTTGATGAGAAGAAATATAAAGATGCATTGGCACTAAATGATAGAGAGTTTAGAGAAGGCAAGGTTGTGATGCAGACAACACATCACGATATGTTTGAAGAAATTGTTCGCGTTAATAACGTGTATAACACCCTAATTCTATATGAAGGACGTCATTATCATTCTGCTAATGATTTTTTCGGCTCAAAGGTGGAAGACTCCCGACTTACCCAAGTTTTCTTTATTACCAGTATTGATGCAAAAAAACAAAGTGTGTTTCCTTTGAGTCGCGTGAAGTCTATTAAAGTTTAGCGCACTTCTAATACGCTTGCTATGTAATCAGCGTATGTTCATTTCATCATTTGGCGTGATGCATAATGTCTTTCAATCATATGCGCTGAGGTGTATACCTTCCTTATATACACACATCACACTTATCCATTCTTTGCGTTTGCCAACGTGGAATGTTCTACCAGGTAATAGCCAATTACTATTTTGAGCGCAGCTTGGCCTTTTTTCTCCAGCGTTGAGCATGCCTTTATTGAAGAATGAAACAAGGTAGATATTGAAGGCGATTGCTATCGCTCAATAATAAACTATTTCTAGGGCATAAAAAAACGGCAACCTAAGTTGCCGTTTTTTAATATTTCTATACAGAAACTACCTGTATAAGTGCTAACTTAGTTCTAGAAGAACATGATCGCACCAAGTGAAATAGTTTTTGCTTCAACATTAGCGCCGCCTGCTGCTTCATCATCATCCTCAGCAATTGAGTACTCAGCAACTAGGTTTAAATGTTTTGTAAGTGGGTGGTATGCACCAATTGTAAACATATCAGCAACAGTATCACCAGCAGCAGCTTCAAGTGTTGATTCACCGAATGAAGCAGCTAGCTTAGTACCTGCAGGGATTGTGTAAGAAGCTTGAACGTACCAGTCTTCTGAATCAACAGCATCACCAGCCTCATAAGCACCGAAACCTTGAACTGTTGTACCAACACCTTCACCTGAGTTGTAGTAACCAACTAGGCCGAAAGCACCAGCAGAAAGTGAAGTACCGATATCAAAAGCACTAGCACGGTCGTTTTGAGCTTCTACGTTTTGTGAAATACCTGAAACCCAAACTTTACCAGCGATGTCGCCAGTCCAAGAGTATGAAGCTTTAGCTTCGTATGCTGTTTGACTACCACCACGATCGTTAGCAGAACCAAAAGCTTGTGTTAAACCAACAGTAAAGTTAAGACCGTTGAAGCTTGGTGATGAGTATGCAATTTGTGATTTCCAGTCAGCATAGATAAAGCCGCGACCGATACGACCTAATGTAGTTGTGTTACCAGCTAGCGCGCCAGCACCCCAACCAACACCTAATAATGTTTGGTCGTTAAGAATAGCATCAGAAGCGTAGATACCTAAGTCTTTACCAACTTTGATAGAACCCCATGAAGCATCACCAAATGTTAAGAATGCTTGACGATTTTCTTGTTGTGAACCCTGATGACCTGCATCTGTTGTTGATGCACCTGGGTTAATGCTGACTGTAAAACCAACATCTAAGTCATTTTGGCGTGTTTTACCAGATACGACGATATAGTTTGGTAAAAGACCAGTAGTAATGTTAGCAACAGAGCTGCCATCACCGAATTCACCTGCAGTAGCGTCATCGCCGCTGAAGCTTGTGTGTGTATAGTAAGCGTTTACAATACCGCCGATGTCTAGTGTCCAATCGCCAGCTGGGATTGAGATACCAGCATTAGCGCTTGAAGCACCAGCTAATAGCGCTGCTGCAACTGCTAATTTTAATGTTTTATTCATGTAATTCTCCTAAAGTTGTTACTTAAAAGTTTTTTACTATTTTTGTGCTGCACACCCTTAATTTTATAGCTGCTAATTGAATTAACATTTATTAAGCTAAGAACGTCACAAATGAGTATGCCAAAGAAAAACACCGGCTAGCAAGTAAAACTGTGTTTATAGCTTAGGGTTTTTTGTACCTGTTGTACTTTTACAACACTATTGCAGTGTATTGGTGACTTACTCTAGCTATTTACCTGCCGATTCACCGTGCTGAGGTGGCTTGTCGTATCGGCTACCAAGCGTTGCCTCAGCGTTTGATGTATGTTGCGTTAAGTTTATCTCAGAATGTTAACGTTTCTTTTAGTGCAGCGGCATCGTAGTCACTGGTAATGATTGATTGGCCAATTGCTTGTTGCAAAATAAATCGAATTTCCCCATCTTGCACTTTTTTATCCAGACCCATTAACGCTAGATATTGTTCCACACCGAGTGAAGGTGGTTTTTGATCTAATTTCGCCGCATGGAATATCGCCTTAATCCGTTGCACGTCTTTATCTTGCAACCAGCCCATTCGCAATGAAAGGTCTGCTGCCAACATGGTGCCAGCCGCAACAGCTTCACCATGTAACCAAACACCATAACCCATGGCGTTTTCAATCGCGTGCCCAAATGTATGCCCTAAGTTTAATAGTGCTCGCTCACCCGCTTCCTTCTCATCAGCTGCGACAACCTCTGCTTTATTTTGACATGAGCGATAAACAGCCTCTAAGACAGTAGCTTCATCTAGCGCCATCAAATTTCCCATATTTTTTTCTAACCACTCAAAAAAGTCAACATCCCGAATTAGCCCATACTTAATAACTTCAGCAACACCTGCAGACAGCTCGCGCTGCGGTAGTGTTTTCAGGGTGTTGGTGTCAATCAAAACAAGTTGGGGCTGATAGAAAGCCCCAATCATATTTTTACCTTGCGGGTGATTGATGCCTGTTTTTCCACCGACACTGGAATCCACTTGTGACAATAGTGTCGTTGGTATTTGAATAAAAGGCACACCACGCAAATACGTGGCAGCAGCATAACCCGTTAAGTCACCAATCACACCTCCACCTAATGCAATTAAAGTAGTACTCCGCTCACAGCGCGCCTGAATGAGTGCATCGTAAATGGTGTTGAGTGTTTTGCTGTTTTTATACCGCTCCCCATCTGGCAATATAATCTCGACAACATCAACCCCAGCTTCACGTAGCGGTTTAGCCACACTTTCCATATATAAGGGCGCCACCGTCGTGTTGCTCACAATCGCCACACGCTTATGTTTTATGTGCGCTAGTAACAGCGTTGTTTGATCCAGCAAGCCTGCACCGATATGAATAGGGTAAGAACGTTCTGCTAACGCAACACTTAATGTTTGTTTCATCGCTTTAAATAGGCTTTCTTAATTTGATTAATCAGTCTCGCTGCTAGTTGCCCACCAGTATCAACGATTAAATTGGCAGTTTCTGTGTAGAGCGGATGCCGCTCCGTATACAGCGCTTCTAATGTAGCTCGTATATCGACGCTTTGTAATAGTGGACGCTGTTTGTCCCGGCGCACTCTTTTCCATAGGTCATCCACTGTTGCGCGTAAATAAATCACATGTCCATTGTTTTGTAAAACTTGCCTATTGGCCTCTGATAGCACAGCACCACCTCCTGTAGCCAATACAATATCATCCAATAGTGCCAGATCTTTAATCACACTAGCTTCACGTTTTCTGAAGCCTGCCTCACCCTCTAACTCAAAAATAACGGAGACTTTCACACCCGTACGCTTCTCAATTTCATGATCTGTATCATAAAAAGTTTTTCCTAATCGCTTGGAAAGCTGCTTACCGATGGTTGTTTTCCCTGAGCCCATCAGCCCTATTAGAAATATGTTGTTTTGCTTTGACACAATAAAAATGCCCACCAATTGAATGTTAGGCATTTTAAGGCAAAGTCACCATTTTGTCAGGTCGACTTATTGAACACAGCAATCACCATTAGCATCCAACACCTGCATTCCAATTGAAAACACGTTGTTAAAAATAACCCCACCTTTTCTTTCCACACACCTAAATCCTAGCAACACTCCTCCACGGTGTGAAGAGGTTTCTAGACTTAAGCGGACTAAACACACACTTTTAAACTTGTGCTATTTACGAGACAATATTCCCAGTCTAATTATCTGCTTTAATGGTTTTGGTTAATCTCCATAAGCTTATATACTGTGACTTTACATTCGTTTCATTGAAGTGATCAAGTTATGACTCCTAAAAAATGGTGGCACTTTCTCGTTCTGTTTGGGCTGGTGTGCGGTATGGCTGCCGCTGCACTAGGTGCACTTTCTATCACGCTAATCTATCCAACATTGCCTTCGTTAGAAATAATAACGGACTACAAACCAGTACAACCCTTAAGAATTTATTCAGCAGATGGTTATTTAATCGGTGAGTTTGGTGAGGAAAGACGCGCCTTTACTAAAATAGAAGACATACCGGAGCAAATGCAGGCTGCTGTTTTGGCGATTGAAGATAGACGTTTTTATACGCATGGTGGAGTTGATTTCAAGGGTATCTTACGTGCAATCAAAAATAACCTCTTAGGCATAAGTCATGAAGGCGCCAGCACGATTACCATGCAAGTAGCCAAAAACTTTTTCAGCGGGCCTAGCAGAAAACGCAACGTTATTACAAAAATCAAAGAATCGTTACTGGCTATTAAAATTGAAAAAATATTAACAAAAGACCAGATTCTTGAGCTGTATTTAAATCAAATTTATTTAGGTCAACGCTCATATGGTTTTGCAGCAGCCTCTCAGGTGTACTTCGCAAAAACGCTAGATGAACTATCACTAGCAGAAACCGCATTGTTAGCAGGCCTGCCGAAAGCCCCTTCTGGCTACAACCCTTATGTCCGACCTAAAAAAGCCATTAGAAGGCAACATGAAGTACTGCGTGATATGCAACGTTATGGGTTTATTGATAAAGCACAGCTTGATGAGGCTATGGCACAAAAGCTTGTGTTTATAAGGGCGAGGAAAAGCAAAAGCTCATTGGGTGCTGATTATGTTGCTGAATTAGTACGTCAACAGCTATACAAGCGTTACAAAAATGATATATACAACAGTGGATTCAAAGTCTACACAACGATATTAAAAGCAAATCAAGAAGCGGCTAACAAGGCTGTTGTCGATGGAATTTTGGAATACCAGCAGCGTCAAGGTTATAAAAAGGCGGAACAATGGATTGATTTTTCAGCGGCCGATGCAAGCAAGCTGAAAGAGGAAATGGAAGGAGCGCTTTCCCGTATTCATTCATACAACGGTTTTATACCCGCCATCGTTATCAAAGCCTCGTCTAAATCTGTCGAGGTATTTAGCAAAAAAGGCGAGACGCTGACCATCACTGGCAAAGGCTTGCGCTTATTAAAAAGAAATTTAGCACTCAAAAATACCAAAAAACATAAAATCAAACCTGGCTCTGTCGTGCGGATTATTAAAATCAAAGAGGGCTGGAAAATTGTACAACTTCCAGAAGTGCAATCTGCGCTCATTGCCTTAGACCCAAAAAATGGCGCAATAAAAGCACTAGTAGGTGGTTTTGATTTCCACAAAAACGAATTCAACCATGTAACCCAGGCCTACCGTCAAGCAGGCTCAAGCTTCAAACCATTTGTTTATTCAGCCGCTTTAGAAAAAGGCTTCACACCAGCTAGCATTGTTGAGGATGAACCTATTACGATGATTGACGGTAAAATTGAACCTATTACGATGATTGACGGTGAAATTGAACCTATTACGATGATTGCCGGCAAAGCTGATGATGATGAGCCATGGACACCAAAAAATTACGATGGTAAATACTCAGGCCCAATGCGGATGCGAGTGGCTTTAGCTAAGTCTAAAAACATCGTCTCTATCCGTATTTTAGACAGTATTGGGCCGCGCTATGCCCAAGACTACGCAACTAAATTTGGTTTTCTACCTGAACATCACCCACCTTACTTAACAATGGCACTAGGTGCTGGTGAAGCAACCCCTTTAGAGTTAGCAAATGCTTATGCTATTTTTGCAAATGGGGGCTATAGCATTCAACCACATTTGATTAACAAAATCACTGATAGTGCAGGCGATGTTCTTGAAGAAGGCGAGTTCCCTATCGCCAACAAAACAGCAGAACGTGTGATTGATGAGCGCAATGCATTCATCATGTCCTCTATGCTACAAGATGTGGTGCAAATAGGCACAGCACAGAGGGCTAGAACACTTGGCCGAAAAGACTTGGCTGGGAAAACAGGTACAACAAATGACACTATCGACGCATGGTTTGCAGGCTATTCACCACATGAAGTAGCCATCTCTTGGATGGGCTACGATAACCCACATTCGCTTGGTCGAGTAGAGACTGGCGGGCGGGCGGCACTACCTATCTGGATAAAATATATGAAAACAGCCCTAAAAGGCAAGCCAGACAATCCATATGAAATTCCAGCAGGGCTAATGTCGGTGCGTGTAAACCCAACAACAGGCACGCTAGCAGACGAAAATGAAGAGGGAATTTCCGAGTATTTTTATAATGAGAATCCCCCTCTGCTAGAGTTGGAGCTACCCCCGCTAATGGACATCTTTGAATCAGACTTTTCAATGGATGATTTACAAAACAATCCATTACAGCCAGGTCCGCCGCAAATTAAGAGCAATCCCATGCTAGGAATCACAAAAAAACCAGTGGAAATTACAAAAAAACCAGTGGAAATTACAAAAAAACCAGTGGAAATTACAAAAAAACCAGTGGAAATTACAAAAAAACCAGTGGA